>JAHLKT010000002.1:0-600000 GCA_020444545.1 Desulfarculaceae bacterium
CGCCACCGGGGTCACCATCGACGAGCTGCCCATCACCCCGGAGCGAGTGCTCATGTCCCTGAAACGTAAAGGTCTGGGGAAGTAGGGGGGAGTCATGGAGCGGGCCGCCAAACCGACCTGCCGCCGGGGAGCCGAGAAACCCCGGGTACGGCCGGTGCGCTTCGAGCTCTACGGCGAGGAGATCGTGGAGAAGCAGGTGGCGGCCAGCGGCAAGAGCGGACGGGTATACCTGCCCGTGGAGTGGCTGGGCAAGAGGGTGAAGATAATCAGGGTGAATTGATAGGGAGGGCATGACTCAGTCGCCTTTTGAGCGGGGGCAATTTCTTAAGCCATTTCCCACGTGCCGCCTGTGTCTGGAAGAGCTGACCAATACCGCGGCGGAGCTGGCTGCCGGAGACGACCCTGAACTGCGCCGCCGGGCTCAAACGGCGGCAAGGGCGGCACTGGGGCAAAGCGAAGGCCCGCGCCTGTCCTCGCCCGAGGTGGCCAACCGCATCCTGCGCGCCATTCGGCAAGAGACCGGAGTCCAGGACCCCTACCAGGACTTCAAGGCCAAGGAGCAGGCCACCGGCAAGCAGGTCGCCGCCCGGGCGCGGAAGCTGATAGGCGCCGACCTGGAGTCCCTGGTCAAACTGGCCGCCCTGGGCAACAGCCTGGACTTTTTCAAGCCGCCGCACGAGGCCATGGCCGAGGTGGAGCGCAACCTCGCCGCTGGGGTGGAGTTGCATCGCAACGACATCCCCCGTTTAGATCAGTTCTTGGCCCAAAAGCGCGGGACGGCCCTTTACCTCACCGACAACTCGGGCGAGATATTCTTCGACCTGCCGCTGTACCAGCACCTGGCCCGCCATTTTGAACGGGTGGTCCTGGTGGTCAAGGGAGGCCCGGCCCTCAATGATCTCACCCGGCTTGACTTGCGAGCCTCCGGTCTCATGCCGATGTTCCCCCATCTGGCCGACACCGGAGTCGATGGCGCCGGGGTGGAATGGAACCTGGCCTCCCAGGAGTTCAAGGAGCTGGTGGCCCGGGCCGATCTGATCGTAGCCAAGGGCATGGCCAACTTTGAAACGCTATGCCCCCTCAACCTGCCCGGTCCGTTTTTTCATATATTCCGCGTCAAATGCCAGCCCATGCGCGATTATTTGCACGCTCCTCCAGAAAGCCATTGGGCCCTGTGGCGCGAGGCCGGCACGGCCTGCCAAGCTCCGGAATCCGAGCCCTAGCCCGCATATTTTCTGAGGATTGGGCGGCAATGAGCGGCGAACCTGTATTCATGGGGCCTTTATAAAAAGGCGCCAGGGTGATTGGGATCATGCGGGCTGGCAGCCTGGAGGGGGGGTAGGGGAGATGGTTATGGGGGACGATCCGCGGGTTCTTTTGTTGGCCACCATGGACACCAAAGGCAACGAGGCCATTTTTGTGCGCGACTGCCTGTGCGGGGCCGGTGCGGCGGTGCGAGTCATGGACGCGGGCATACGGGGCCAAAGCCCGGTTCCCGTGGACATAAGCCGGGAGCAGGTGGCCTCCGCCGCCGGGACCACCTTGGAGCAGGTGCAGAAGGTGGGGCACGAGGGGAAGGCCCTGGACTTCATGATCGCGGGGGCTACCACCCTGGCCAAGCAGGCCTATGAAAGCGGCGAAATCGCCGGGGTACTGGCCCTGGGAGGGTCCATGGGCACCACTTTGGGCACGGCAGTGATGCGCGTTTTGCCTCTGGGCGCACCCAAGGTGATGATCTCCACCATGGCCTCGCGGGACACCCGGGCCTTTGTGGGCACCAAGGACATCATGATGCACCACGCGGTCTGCGACCTGGCGGGCCTCAACCGCATCACCCGTATGGTGCTGCGCAACGCGGCCCTGGCCATGGCCGGCATGCTGCGGGCCGGGCCCCAAGAGACCGCCCCGGTCCGCCCCTTGGTGGCCCTGTCCACCCTGGGCACCACCGAGGCCTGCGCCCAACTGGTCCGGGCGCGTCTGGAGCAGGCCGGCTTCGAGGTGGTGATCTTCCACACCGTTGGCTCAGGTGGCCAAGCCATGGACGAGTTCATTGCCAGCGGCCAGGTCGACGCAGTGGTGGATCTATCGCTTCACGAACTGGCCGACCATGCATTTGGCGGCGATTATGACGCCGGGCCGGAACGGGCCAAGGTGGGCCTGTCCCGGGGCCTGCCCACCGTTCTGATCCCGGGCAACATCGATTTTCTGGTAACCGGCCCCATGCATCATGCCGAGCGGCGCTTTCCGGGGCGCCAGTATCACGCGCACAACGCGGCCATAACCGTGGTCAATAGTCAGACAGAGGAGCTGGTAAAAATGGCCGCTGTTTTGGGCGACCTGCGGGCCGGAGCTTCTGGTCCGGTGGAGGTCATGATCCCGGCCAAGGGGCTCTCCGCCTTTGGCGCCGAAAAGGGCCCCTTTCACGATCCGGGTAATATGACGACGTTCATCGAGGCGGTGCAATCCCACCTCGGGGAAAAGGCGACGATTTTACCCTGGCATGTCAATGACCAGGAGTTTGGCCTAGCTGTAACTGAAGCCCTGCTGCGTCTCTTGGGGCATGAAAATAACAATCTTCCGTCAGGGAGTATCGTATGAGGCCTAAATTGTCGGGTGATTACCGTCACGGAACAAAAAGGTTAGTCGGATTGACGGCTACCGGCATGCCAAGCGCTGCCTAGAACTCATTGGGGCCGAGATTGATGATGATGTGTTCAACTTGCTATGATTTGGGGGAAACCAAATAGCCTGCGGATAGCCTACAGATAGCCTACATTTTCACGCCGAAAAACGGAAAGGAGTTAGCCCCAAATAGAAGCTAACTCCTTAATATTAATAATGGTAGGCCGGACGGGATTTGAACCCGTGACTTCCACCGTGTGAGGATGGCACTCTCCCGCTGAGTTACCGGCCTTTATGTGCTTTCCCAGAGGGGCTTCCGCCGCTCCGAGGGCTCTTTTTTACACCATCATCCGGTGCTTTGCAAGAGGTCTTAAGCCCTGCGGCCCGCTTAAGTGCGGCCAACTCGCCGCCCTTGAGCTGGCGCGAGGCGCCCACCGGCAGGTCGCCCAGGCGCAGGGGCCCCAGGGACATGCGCACCAGGCGCTTGACCGGATGGCCCACCGCCGCGCACATGCGCCGGATCTCGCGCTTTTTGCCCTCGATGAGGGTGAAGCTCAGCTTGCTGCCGCTCTTGGTGGCGGATTTGATGCCCACCTTGGCGGGCGCGGTCTTATGTCCGCCGATCTCCACCCCGGTGCGCAGGGCCTCCAGGGCCCGTTGGCCCGGGCGGCCTTCCACCCAGACCAGGTAGCGCTTTTCCACCTCGTGGCGGGGGTGCATCAGCCGCTGGGCAAGCTCGCCGTCGTTGGTGAGCAGGATGAGCCCCTCGGAGTTGAAGTCCAGCCGCCCCACGGGATAGAGCCGGGCATCGGCCTCCGGGGGCAACAGGCCCAACACAGTGGGCCGCCCCTCGGGGTCTTCCACCGTGCTCACCGCCCCGGCGGGCTTGTGCAGCAGCCAGTATTGCTTGTGCTCGGGCGGGGGCAGGGGCTTGCCGTCCAGGGTGATGCGCTGGCTGGCCGGGTCGGCCGAAGCGCCGGGCTGGTCTTGCACCACGCCGTCCACCGCCACCCGTCCGGCGGCGATGATCTCCTCGGCCGCGCGGCGGCTGGCCACGCCGGCCTTGGCCAGAATCTTTTGCAGGCGTTCGCTGGGCATGGGCCTCAGGCCGTACGGGGTTCCGGATCGGGTTCGGGCTCCGGATCCGGATCGGGTTCGGGCTCGGAGGGGGCCTCCGGGGCTGCTTCCTCGGTGGGCTCGGGCTCGGGGGCGGCAGCCTCCTCCGCCGCGGCCTCCTGGAGCTCGGGGGACGCGGCGGCCTGATCGCCCTCGGGCTGGGGCGGCTCCAAAAGGGGCTTGCGCACCGGCTGGCGGGCCACGGCGGCGGCCTCCTCCAGCACCTTTTGCTCCGCTTCGCTCAGGGGCTTAAGCGGGGTCTCCAAGGGGATGAGATCGTCCAGGGAGGGAGCGGCGGGCACGCCCAGGGGCAGGCCCGGGGCTTCGTCGTCGGTGGGGTCGCCGTCGATGCCGGCCAGGTTCTCCAGCTCCTCCACGGTGGGCAGGTCCTTCAGGTCCTGAAGGTCGAACACCTCCAAAAAGCGGCGGGTGGTGGAGTAGATCAGAGGCTTGCCGGGCAGGTCCTTGCGCCCCGCCACCCGGATGAGGCCCTTTTCCATGAGGGTGCGCAGGATGCCGCCCACCTCCACCCCGCGGATGCGCTCCACCTCGGCCTTCAAGACCGGCTGCTTGTAGGCCACGATGGCCAGGGTCTCCAGGGCGGCCTTGGACAAGCGGGTGACCTGCTGCTTGCGGAGCTTGCGCAGCCAGTAGGCCAGGTTGGGCTTGGTGCGGAAGCTGAAGCCGCCGGCCACGGCCACCAGCTCGAAGGAGCGCTCCATTTGCTGGTACTCCTCGATCAGCTGGTCCAGGGCCTCCTTGACCGCCGCCCGGTCCTCGGCCTCCATCACCTGGCAGATCTGGGCCAGGCTCAGGGGGCTGTCCGAGACGAACAGCAGCGCCTCCACGATTCTTTTGGTGTCCCGGCTCAAGCCTCGCTCTCCCGTTCTCCGGCCGAAATTTGGAAATACACGCGCAGCACGCCCCACTGGGCTTCCTGGCCCGGCGGCGCGGCCATCCGCTCCTGGTAGAGCCGGATGAGGCCCAGGCGGGTCAGCTCCAGGAGGGCCAGGAAGGTGACCACCAGTTGGGGCCGGGAGCGCGCCTTTTCGAAGAACTCTTCAAAGGTCATGGTTTGGCGGCGGCGCAAAAGTTCCAGCATCTGACTGATGCGGTCCTCCAGGGAGACCCGGTCCTTGGGCAGCTCCAGCACCATCTGCTCGTGGCGGCGGGTCATGAGCTGGCGGAAGGCCTCGATCAGCTCGAAGACGCCCGCCTCGATGACCTCCTCCTGGTCGGCCTTGGCCTTTTCCAGCTCCTTGTGGCCGCCCCCGCGCGCGAACACGTCGCGGTCCAACCACACCCGCTGCTCCAGCTTGTCGGCCGCGGCCTTGATGCGCAGGTGCTCCTTGAGCCGCTCCACCAGGTCGGTGCGGGGGTCGTCCTCCTGCTCGTCCTCGCTGGAGTCGTAGGAAGGCAGGAGCATCCGGCTCTTGATGTGCAGCAGGGTGGCGGCCATGACCAGAAAGTCGCCGGCCACCCCGATGGACAGATCGCGCATCAGGTCCAGGTACTCCAGGTACTGATGGGTGATCAGGGCCACCGGGATGTCGTAGATGTCCACCTCGTTCTTGCGGATGAGGTGCAACAGAAGGTCCAGGGGACCTTCGAAGATTTCTAGTTTGACGGCTACATCCATGCCCGGCCCACCTCTTTAGTAGGGCAACAACAGGTTTAGCACGGAATGGGCCGGATAGAGAACCAGGATGCTGATGAGGTCCGGCATCCCCGGCAACCAGCGGGGCAAGAAGATCAGGGCCAGCAGGATGACGAAGCCGTAGCGGCTTAGCTCCTGGTAGCGCATCGCCGCCCGGGGGCTGAGGAGCCCGGCCAGGATGCCCGAGCCGTCCAGGGGCGGCAGGGGGATCAGGTTGAAAAAGGCCAGGATCACGTTGACCGTGACCCCGGTGAGGAACATCTGGGCCAGGAACCACTTCCAGGTGGCGTAGCCCGCGAAGACCCCGCTGCTAACCAGGAAGTAGAGCACCACCGCGATGACGATGGCGAACAGGATGTTGCTCACCGGCCCGGCGGCCGAGATCCAGATCATGTCGCGGCGGGGATCGCGCAAGCGGCGTCCGTCCACGGGCACCGGCTTGGCCCAGCCGAAGCCCGCCCCGAACCAGGCGGTGACGAAGAACACCAGGGTGCCGGCCGGGTCCAGATGGCGCAGGGGGTTTAGGCTCAGGCGGCCGCGCATCTTGGCGGTGCCGTCGCCCCGAAGCCAGGCCACCAGGGCGTGGGAGGCCTCGTGCACCGTGAGGGCCATGAGGATGGGCGGGGCCAATACGGCCACCTTGATGAGGAAATCGGTTATGCCACCCATTACGCCGTCGACTCCTCCGGAGAAAATTCGCTATGCACCAACTGAACCTCCTGCTCCTTGGTGAGCACTTCGCCGTCCAGGCGGGCCGCCTGCACCCGGTCCAAGATGCGCTTGAACAAGGGGCCGGGCCTGAAGCCCATGGCCTTCAAGTCGTCGCCGCCCAGCTCGGGCCGCACCCGGGCCAGGCTGGTCAGATATTGGCTCACCGCCCGCTTGGCCCACTGGCGGGTGGCTTTGGCCATGATGAACAACTGATACTCCGGGGCCAGGGGATGCAGCCGGAAGTATATCTCCGAGGCGCAGGGTTTCTTGCGCTGCAACAGGTTGAGCGATTGCAGGGCCCGTTGCAGCTCGGCCTCCATCTCCTCGCGCTGCTTGGGCGAAAAGCCCAAACGGCGGCCCAGGGCCTGGCGCTGATCCGCTTCCAGGCAGTCGCCCAGGCCCAGGTAGTATACCAGCCATTGGCTGACCGGCTGGTCCAGGAAGGAAAGGCGGTGCCAGGCCAGGGCCTCTTCCAGGTCCTCCAGCAGCTCCTCATCTTTGGGCAAGATCTTCAGCTCGGGGTTGAACACGTACAGGAGCTTGAGCTCCCGAAGGCGGCGCAGGCAGTCCACGGCCCGCTCTTCCTCCAGCATCTGGCGGAACTCGCCGAAGAGCCGCCTGCCGGAGAGGCGCTTGAAGGCCTGAATCTTGTTGGCGTTCTTGATCAGCCCCTCGGTGAGCTTGCCGATGCGGAAGCCGAAGCGCTGCTCAAAGCGCACCGCCCGGAACACGCGGGTGGGGTCTTCCACAAAGGAAAGGTTGTGCAGCACCCGCACCGCCTTTTCCTTGATATCGCGCAAGCCGTCGAAGAAGTCCACCAACTGGCCGAAGCCCTCGGGGTTGAGCACCACGGCCAGGGTGTTGATGGTGAAGTCACGGCGGTAAAGGTCCAGCTTGAGGCTGGACATCTCCACCACCGGCAGGGCGGCCGGGGAGTCGTAGTACTCCAGGCGGGCGGTGGCCACGTCCATGCTCAGGCCGGACTCGAAGGTGAGGTTGGCGGTGTTGAACTTCTTGTGGGTGCGCACCTTGACCCCGGGGTGCAGCTCGCCGTAGCGGCGGGCAAAGGCGATGCCGTCGCCCTCCACCACGATGTCCAGGTCCAGGTTCTCCCGCCGGAGGAACAGATCGCGCACCGAGCCGCCCACCAGATAGGTCTTGAACTCCAGGTCCCGGGCCACCGAGCCCATCTCCTTGAGGATATTCATGACCCGCCGGGGCAGGCGCTCGCCCATGAGGCTCTTGATGTTCTTGTTGCGCACCGGGCGGGGGGCCTCGTGGCGCTCGGTGATCAGCGGGTTTTCGATCAAGGTGTTAAGCAGGTCGGTGCGGGTGATCACCCCCAGGAGCTTGGGGCCGTCCATCACCGGCACCAGGCGCATGCGGCGCTCCACCACCGCCTCTTCCACCTCCACCAGGGTGGCGTTGGGCGAGAGCACCTCCACGCCCGGGGTCATGTACTCCACCACCGAGAGATCGCCCAGGCCGTGGAACACCGCCTTTTCCACGGTCATGCGGGTGATGATGCCCCGCACCTCGCCCCCGCCGCTCACCGGCATGACGTTGACGTTGTAGCGGGTGAGCACCTGCTCCGCCTCCTTGAGGGTGGTCTCGGGCGGCACGGTGATCACTGGGCTGGTCATCAGGTCCTTGGCCAGGATGGTGGGGTTGATGGAGCTGAGCAAGAGGCTCTTGAGCCGCTCGCCAGCCTCCACCAGGGTCATGTCTTTGAGGGTGGCGCTGGCCGCGCTGGGGTGGCCGCCGCCGCCCATGGCCGAGGCGATGGTCCCGGCGTCCACCTCGGGCAGGCGGGAGCGGGCCACCAGGTAGATGCGCCCCTCCATGCGGGCCAGGGCGAACAGGGCGTCCAGGTTCTCCATGTCCATGAATTTGTGCACCAGCACCGCGAACTCGGGCACGTAGGTATCGCGGCTCACCTGGCTGACCACGATGGAGATCCCGCCCACGTTCACCGTCTCGGCCGCCTCGATGAGGTCGTGCAACAGGCCCACTTCGTCGGCGCTGAGCTCCCGGGTGATGAGGTCGGAGATCACGTTGAGCATGGCCCCCTGGCTGACCAGCCAGGCGGCGGCCTCGAAATCGGCCGGGGTGGCCGAGACGAAGTGGAAGGAGCCGGTGTCCTCGTAGATGCCCAGGGCCAGAATGGTGGCCTCGTCCTCGCTGAGGGCGATGCCCTCCTTGCGCAGCAGCTTGGTCATGATGGTCACCGTGGACCCCACCATTTCCACGATCTGCAAATCGGCCTGAACGTCGTTGTCCGAG
Organism: Desulfarculaceae bacterium; assembly: GCA_020444545.1. Lineage (NCBI taxonomy): Bacteria > Pseudomonadati > Thermodesulfobacteriota > Desulfarculia > Desulfarculales > Desulfarculaceae > Desulfarculaceae bacterium. The sequence goes on from JAHLKT010000002.1 coordinate 8,390, forward strand.
TCCGGGTGATGGTCGTAGGCGATCACCTCCACCTCGGGTTCGTCGGCCAGGCGGGCCAGCTCGCCGATGCGGTCCTTTTGGCGGTTGTCCACCAGGATCAGGCGGCCCACCCGCTCAAAGGGCACCTGCTTGATCTTCACGAAGTTGTAGAGAAAGCTCACCGACTCCACGAAGAAGTTGCGCAGATTGCGCTCCTGGGCCCCGGGGAAGACCAGCATGGCCTCGGGGTAGAGCTTGGCCGCGGCCAGCATGGAGGCCAGGGCGTCGTAGTCCGCATTGACGTGGGTGGTGATCACTTCCAGGTCGCGGGGCGGTTTTTTCTGGGTGTCGCTCACTAGGGGCTAGCCTCGCGGGTGGAAGCGGTGGTGCACCTGGACCAGCCGCTTGGTGGTGACGTGGGTGTAGACCTGGGTGGTGCCGATGTCCGCGTGGCCCAGCATGAGCTGCACCGAGCGCAGGTCGGCCCCGCCCTCCAGCAGATGGGTGGCAAAGGTATGCCTGAGGGTGTGGGGGGTCACCGGGCCGGTGACGTTCGCCAGCTTGTAGTACTTGGTGACGATCTTCCACACTCCCATGCGGCTTAAGCGGCCGCCCCGGTTGTTGAGGAATATCTCCTCTTGCCGCCGGCCCTTGAGCAGGCGCTGGCGCGCTCCCTCCAGATACTCGGTGAGCACCTTGAGGGCCGTCTCGTGCACCGGCACCAGACGCTCCTTGTCGCCCTTGCCCCGCACCAACAGGCAGCCGATCTGAAACTGCACGTCGCCCACTCCGATGCCCAGCACCTCGCTGACCCGAAGCCCGGCCGCGTACATCAGCTCCAGCATGGCCCGGTCGCGCGCCCCCAGGTCGGTCTTGGGGTCGGGCGCGGCCAGGAGGCGCTCCACTTCCTCGCGCGAGAGGAAGTAGGGCAGGCCGCCGGGCAGGCGCGGGCCGCTGAGCCCGGCCAGGGGGTCGGCCCCCAGCTCCTGGCGCTTTTGCAGATAAGCCACCAGCCCGCGCAGGGCCGAGAGCCGCCGGGCCCGGGTGCGCGGGGCCAGGCCCTTTTTGGCGGCCTGGGCCAGGTAGCCCACCAGATGCAGGGGCTCCACCTTGTCCCAGGCGTTCAGATCCTGCGCCAGAAGATAGCCGGTGATGTCGTGCAGGTCCTCGGCATAGGCTTGCACCGTGTTGGGGCTCATGCCCCGCTCGGCGGCCAGGTGCTCCAGATAGCGGTCCACCGCCTGGTGCAGGGCCGGGATCGGAGCATCAGGGTTGGAGGTCATAATAGCGGTCCAGGCTCCCCAGGCGGCGGCAGCCGTCCTCGGTGAGCAGCACCATGTCCTCCAGGCGCACCCCGCCGTAGCCCGGCAAATAGATGCCCGGCTCGATGGTGAAAACCATGCTTTCTTCCAAGATGTCGTCGGCCCGGGGGCCCACCCGGGGCTCCTCGTGGGTGGCCAGGCCCACCCCGTGGCCCAGGGAATGACCGAAGCGGGAGCCGTAGCCCGCCTCGGCGATGACCTGGCGGGCGATCTCGTCGGCTTCGTTGCCGGTATAGCCGGGCATGATCTCGGCGGTGGCCTGGTTCTTGGCCGCCAGGGTGATGGCGTAGATCTCCTTGAAACGCTCGTCCGCCGCCTCCAGGCCGCCGGCCACCACGGTGCGCGAGATGTCCGAGCAGTAGCCGTTCAGGCGCGCGCCCACGTCGAAGACCACCGGGTCGCCGCGCTCTATGATGCGCTCGCCGCTCTCGGCGTGGGGCTCGGCCCCGTTGGGCCCGGAGGCCACGGTGGGCGGGAAGGCCACGCCCTGGGCCCCGGCGTCCTCCACCGCGCGGGCGATGGCCAGAGCCAGATCGCGCTCCCGCTTGCCCACGATGTCCGTGGCCAACACGCCGTCCAGCACCTTTTCCATGAGGGCCAGGCTGGCGGCCAAGGCCTCTATTTCAGCGGAGTTTTTGCGCACCCGCCATTGGGCGACCAGGCCCTCGGTGGGCACCATCTCCACCCCGTCCAGCTTGGTCTCGATGCGCCGCCGCCAAAGGTCGAGCATGGCCTCGGACTCGTAGGCCAGGGTCTTTACCCCTAGCTCGGGCAGCACCGCGCCCAAGAGCAGGGGCAGGCCCTGCTGGTAGATTATGGTCTCGAAATAGGTGGCCTGGGCCCGCGCGGTTAGCTCGTAGCGGAAGTCGGTGAGCAGCAGGGCGGCGTTCTGGCTGATCAAAAGCGAGCCCGAGCTTTCGCCCCATTGGCCGTCTTCGGCGGCAAACCCGCTGAGATAGCGGCGGTTGGCCGGCAAAGTGACGAGCACGGCGTCCAGGCCCTCTTGGGCCAGGAAGGCGCGCAGCTTGGCCAGGCGGGTTTTAATCATGGTTTCGCTCCGGGCTCTTTGGCGATTTATACAGCCTGAATAAGATTTTATAGCATCGGGCCCCCAGCCTGGCAAGGGCGGCTCCGGCTTGCCAGGCCGCCCCGAGCTGGGGTATTAAATAACAACTTTGCCTTGATGGGGGAGCCTTTGCAACCAGTCCAACGAGTAGCCCTGGCCGCCGCCACGGACCTGGCAGCCTTTCTGGGCGGGGAGGCCGCGGCGCCCCGCCCCCGGGTGGCCCAGCGGGCGCGGCCCCTGCCGCCCATGGAAAGCCTGGCCCCGGAGCAGCGCCAGGCCCTCAGGCAATTGGCCTCGGCGGTGGTGGAACTGGTGCTCTCCCTGGCGGGCAAGCGCCTGGCCCTGGGCGAGGCCGAGACCGCGGTGCGCCGCGAGGTGCACAAGCGGCTCATGGCCAACCCTGTCCTGGAGCGGGCCGTGGCCGCGCGCATGGAAGCGGCATTGCCCGGGCTGATGAACCTGGAGCGCCTAGCCGCCCTGGCCGGGGAGGGGATGAACGCCCCGGCCCTGGCCGCCCTGGAGCCCGGCGAGGCTCTGGTGGGCTCCTCGCCCGCCTTTGCCAAGGTTCTGGAGGACTTGGCCCTGGTGGCCGGGACCGATTTTCCGGTGCTGATAACCGGGGAGAGCGGCACGGGCAAGGAGCTGATGGCCCGGCGGCTGCACCGCCTGAGCCCCCGTCGGGAGGGTCCCCTGGTGGTGGTGAACTGCGCGGCCCTTCCGCCCAATTTGCTGGAGAGTGAGCTGTTCGGCCACGAGAAGGGGGCCTTCACCGGAGCGCATGAGGCCCGGCCGGGCTATGTGCGCTCGGCGGCCGGGGGCACCCTGTTCTTGGACGAGATCGGCGAGGCCCCTGCCGAGGTGCAGGTGCGCCTGCTGCGGGTATTGGAGAGCCGGGCGGTCACTCCGGTGGGCGGCGGTCGCGAGCTGCCCGTGGACTTTCGTTTGGTGGCGGCCACCCACCGCGACCTGGGCGCGGCGGCTGAGCGCGGCGAGTTCAACCAGGCCTTGCTCTACCGCATCCAGGTGGTGCCCCTGGACCTGCCGCCGCTCCGAGCGCGGCAGGGGGACCTGGACCCGCTCATCGACCATTTTCTAGCCCAGGCCTGCTCTTTGACCGGGCGGCGGGTGAGCCTGTCGTCCGAGGCCCGGGAACTCATGAAGGCTTACGCCTGGCCGGGCAACGTGCGCGAGCTGATCAACCTGGTGCAGCGCCTGGTGGTGCTCTGCCGGGGCGAGGAGATCACCTCGGCCTCGCTGCCGCCCCATCTCTGCGGCGGCCAGGGCGACGAGGCCCGCTGGCTGAAGGCCTTGGCGGATGTGGAAGGCATCGCCGAGGCGCGCAAAGCCCCCTTGGCCGGGGTGTTGGCCCGCTGGCAGGGCCGCGAGCTGGCCAACCAGGACTTGCGCTCCGAGCTGGGCTGCTCCGACTCCACGGCCAAGAACATCCTGGCCGCCCTGGCCGCGGCGGGATTGGCCCAGGCCAGCGGCCAGCGGGGAGGGCGGCGCTATTGCCTGGAAGAGCCTCCCGGAGCCTGACCCCTGGAGCGCGGGGCCGCCAACGGCTATAGTAAGATACGTACCCGGCGACGACCGCCGGTGAGGAGAAAAAATCATGGCGCTAAAGGGACGCATAGGCCTGGCCGGCGGCGGCAACATGGGCTCCGCCCTCTTGAAGGGCATGCTCAACGCCGGGCTGGTGGAGACTGGCCAGGTAGTGGTGGCCGAAAAGCTGGCCCCTAGAGCCGAGCAGCTCCGCACCGAGCTGGGGGTGAGCACGGTGGGCTCGATCTCGGAGATGGGCTCGCTGGAGGTGTTCATCCTGGCGGTGAAGCCCGCGGACGTGCCCTCGGCGGCGGCCGACGCGGCCGGGTGCCTTTCGTCCGAGACCCTGGTGATCACCCTGGCCGCCGGGGTGAAGCGGGAGACCGTGGCTCAGGCGCTGCCCTCGGATCAGCCCCTGGTGCGGGCCATGCCCAACACCCCCGCCCTGATCGGCGCGGGCATCACCGCCATCTGCGGCGGGCCCGGCCTGGACCAGGCCCACCTGGAGACCGCCGAGCAGGTCTTCGGCGCGGTGGGTCCGGTGGTGGTGGTGGACGAAAAGCTCATGGACGCGGTCACCGCCGTGTCGGGCTCGGGGCCGGCCTACGTGTTTCTGATCATCGAGGCCCTGTCCGACGCGGGGGTGAACCAGGGGCTGGACCGGCAGACCGCCACCGCCCTGGCCGCCCACACCGTGGCCGGAGCGGCTCGCCTTTTGATCGAAGGCGGCCAGCATCCCGGCGAGCTCAAGGACATGGTGACCAGCCCCGGCGGCACCACCATCGCGGGCCTGGCCGAGCTGGAGCGGGGAGGGGTGCGCGCCGCGCTCTACAACGCGGTGGAAGCGGCCACCCTGCGGGGCAAGACCCTGGGCAAGAAATAAACTTATTCAGCACGCGCCGGTCTTTGGGGCCGGAAGGAGATAGGCAGTGGCAGACATCAAGGCTCAGTACCGCACGGTGATGGCCGATCATTTCCCGCCCGAGGTGAAGCTCACCGTGGGCGACACCGAGCTGGTCTACGCCAAGCGGGCCTGGAAGCTGGCCGACGACAAGGGCGAGCTGATCGAGAAGGGCCTGCGTTACGGGGAGAACCCGGGCCAGGAGGCCGCGCTCTACGAGCTGAAGTCCGGCCAACTTTCCGTGGGCGAGGTGGAGCTGATCGGCGCGGGCTCGGGCCTGGTCAGCGCCATCGACGAGGCCCAGATGCTGCAAGCGGGCAAGCACCCCGGCAAGACCAACCTCACCGACGTGGACGGGGCCCTGCACATACTGCGCTACCTGACCGGCAAGCCGGCCTGCGCCATCATGAAGCACAACAACCCCTCGGGCGCGGCGGTGGCTGATACCATTTCCGAGGCCTATGAGAAGGCCTTTTTGGCCGACCTCATCGCGGCCTTCGGTGGCGCGGCGGTCTTGAACCGGCCGGTGGACAAGACCACGGCCGAGATGATCAATGAGCTGTACCTGGAAGTGGTGGCCGCCCCTGACTACGAAGAGGGCGCCTTGGACATCCTGAAGAAGGCCAAGAACCTGCGCATCCTGGGTATGCCCCGCATCGCCCAGCTGGCCGAATGGCGCGACCGCCGCTTCCTGGACATCAAGTGCCTCATCGACGGCGGCATGGTCTTGCAGACCAGCTCCTTCAACCCCATCAAGGGGCCGGGCGACCTCCTGCCCGCCCAGTGCGAGCACAACGGCGAGATGGTGGAGCCCATCCGCCAGGCCACCCCGGCCGAGCTGGAGGACGTGGTCTTTGGATGGGCGGTGGAGCAGGGGGTGACCAGCAACAGCGTAATCTACGTTAAGGACGGCTGCACCGTGGGCATCGGCACCGGCGAGCAGGACCGGGTGGGCGTGGCCCGCATTGCGGCGCAAAAGGCCTACACCAAGTACGCCAACAAGCTCTGCTGGTTGCAGCACGGCCTGAAGTACGACGAGCTGGCCCTGGCCGTGGCCGAGGGGCGCGAGGACGCCGCCAAGATCAAGGCCATTGACGATGAGACCCAGCGCGACAAGGGCGGGCTGCCCGGCTCCATCATGATCTCCGACGCCTTCTTCCCCTTCCGCGACGGGGTGGACGTGGGCCTGGCCGAGGGGGTGAGCTGCATCGCCCATCCCGGCGGCAGCCTGCGCGACTGGGAGTCCATAGAGGCCTGCAACCAGGCCGACCCGCCGGTGGCCATGGTATTCACCGGACAACGGGCCTTCAAACACTAGGCAAGCCGAGAGGCGCGCATGGCACAGGACTGGCTACAGTTCAAGCACCTGCTGAACCCGGGCACTGTTTTGGGCATGGTGGCCCTGGCAGTATTCCTGTTCCTGTGCGCCTTTTTCGCCTCCCGCCTGCTCACCCAGATCCTCAAGCGCTCCAATTGGGTGATGGGCCACCTGGGCCGCCGGGTGGACCAGACCGTCATCGCCTTCACCCTGCGCCTGAAGTCGGTGGTGATCTACCTGGCCGCCATGGTGCTCTTCGCGGCCCTGGTGCCCCAGCTGCGGGGTCTGTTGGGCACGCTGGTGGCCGGCGCGGGCATCACCGCCATCATCGTGGGCTTCGCGGCCAAGTCCTCCCTGGCCAACGTCATCGCCGGGGTTTCCCTGGCCATCTACCGGCCTTTTCGCATCGGCGACAAGGTGACCATTGAGGACGAGTACGGCACGGTGGAGGACATCACCCTCCGCCACACCATCCTGCGCACCTGGGAAAACAAGCGGCTGATCCTGCCCAACGAGAAGATCGACTCAATGAGCCTGCTCAACCACTCCATCATCGATCCCAAGATTCTTCTGCGGGTGGAGTTCGGGGTGAGCTACGACACGGACATCGATCTGGCCCGGCGGCTGATCCTGGAAGAGGCGGCGCGCTGCCCTCAGCGCCTGGCCGACAGCCTGGCCCCGGAGGAGCCGGCGGTGCGGGTCATCTCCCACGGCGACTTTTCCATCGGCCTGCGTTTGTTGATGTGGACCGCGGACATCGCCGAGGCCTGGTCGGCCCGCTGGTGGCTGTTGGAGATGGTCAAGAAGCGCTTCGACGCCGAGGGGGTGGAGATTCCCTTCCCCTACCGCACCCTGGTCTACAAGAAAGAACTGCCCCCCGCCCGCCACGAGGGCGATGCGGCCGAGGGCCCAAGCCCCGGCCAGCCCCCCAAGCCCTGATTCTCTTTTATTTGGTTCCCATCGGGATATTGACCAGGGAGTCCTGGCCGGTGGCCTCGCGCACCGCGCGCCACAGCCCGCCCTGGAGGTCCACCCTGCGGCGGTGGTCCACCGCCAGGGGGATGGGCACGTGCACGAAGTGGTTGTTCCACATGGACACCAACATGCCGGTGCGGCCGCTCATGCCCGCGTGCACCGCATGGTGGCCCAGGAAGCCGCAGTAGACCCGGTCGTCGCTGCTGGCCGGCACCGAGCGGATCAGGTAGCTGGGGTCGATGTACTTGAGGTTGATCTCGCGGCCTTCCTTGGCGAAGTGCTCCTTGATGCGGCCCTTCAGATACACCCCGATGTCGCCCAGGACCGGGTTGCCGCTGGCGTCGCGCCCCAGGTCCTGGTCCACGAACAGGTCTTGGCCCGCGCCCTCGGCGGCCACGATCACCGCGTGGCCCCGCTCGTCGAGACGCTGGCCGAGCTGAGCCAACAGGCCCAGCTTTCCCTCCAAGTCGAAAGGCACCTCGGGGACGAGGCAGAAGTTGACCTCGGTGAGGGCCAGGGTGGCGTGGGCGGCCACGAAGCCGGAAAGGCGGCCCATGAGCTTGACCAGGCCGATCCCGCCGGGCAGGCCGGTGGCCTCGTTGTGCGCCCCCAGGATGGCCCGGGTGGAGGCCTCCACCGCGGTCTCGAAGCCGAAGGTGCGCTCCACGAAGCAGATGTCGTTGTCAATGGTCTTGGGGATGGCGATGACCCCCAGCTTGAGCTTGCGCTTGGTGATCTCCTCGTAGATGGCCTGGGCCGCCCGCAGGGTGCCGTCGCCGCCGATCATGAACAACAGGCCGATGTTGGAGCGCTCCAGGGAGTCCACCACCTCTTCCATGGGCTGGGGCCCCCGGCTCATGCCCAGGAAGGAGCCGCCACGGCCGTGGATGGCCTGCACCACCGGCGGGGTCAGCTCCATCATCTCGTGGCCATAGCGGGGGCTGAAACCTTGCAGGCCATAGCGAACCCCCACGATGTTGCGCACCCCGTAGATGTAGTAGAGCTGCAAGACGATGGCCCGCACCAGGGAGTTGATGCCCGGGCACATGCCCCCGCAGGTGACGATGGCCGCCTTGACCTTGGTGGGGTCGAAGTACACGTTGGCCCGGGGGCCGGCCAGCTCGAAGCTGGGCAGCTCTTTCCGGCCGTGCACCGCCTCGGGGTAGGGGTTCACCAAGATGCGGTCGTTTTCGTTCATAAAGGTGCAGGTGCTGCCGTCCGGACCGCACATGCTGGTGGCCGGATTGGGTATCTTGGCCGGTCCCAGGATGGGTATCTTGGTCTGGGATGCCTTGACCGTATGGGCTTCTTCGCGCACGCTGCACCGCCTTGGGGAAAAGTAGGGTGTTTCTGGGGCCATGCTAGCGCCGCTACTCAGGGGGGTCAAGGGCCCGGCGCTCTTTACAAGCCGTGGAGTTGTGCTACCATCAAAAAGCTCGCCATGGGCGGGCTTTAGCGATAAAAATCCCATCCGCCATCCCGCCAGACCGGGGGGCGGGAAAGGTTGCATTCACATGGCGAATCAGTTCGCGACCGAGGGCATCAAACGCATGGTGTTCGGGCGGGGCAGCGCGGCCAAGCTGGGCGAGGAATTGGGCCTGATCAAGGCCGAGAAAGTTTTGCTGGTCCTGGACCCCAACCTGGCCGAGAGCGATATAATCAAGCCCGCCCTGGACAGCCTGGCCGCGGCCGGCATCTCAAGCGAAGTCTTCAGCGACCTGACCCGCGAGCCGGAGCCGGCCGAGGCCGACGCCGCCGCCGCCCAGGGCCGCGCCTGCGGGGCTCAGGCCGTGGTGGGCATCGGCGGAGGCAGCGCCCTGGACCTGGCCAAGGCCGCCGGGGTGCTCATCACCAATCCGGGTCAATGCACCGACTACGTGGGCCTGGACAAGGTGACCCAGCCCGGCCTGCCGGTAATCTGCCTGCCCACCACCGCGGGCACCGGCAGCGAGGTGACCTTCACCGCCGTGTTCACCCGGCGCTCGGACCAGTTCAAGGGCGGCATCAACGGCCGTCTGCTCTACCCCCACGCCGCCATCCTGGACCCCCTGCTCACCGTGAGCTGCCCGGCCTACGTCACCGCCATCACCGGCATGGACGCTCTGACCCACGCCATGGAGGCCTTCACCAGCCGCAAAGCCCACGCCCTGAGCGACCTCAACGCCCTGGCGGCCATCGAGCTGATAGGGCGGCATTTGCGCGCGGCCGTGGCCCACGGCGAGAACCTTCAGGCCCGCGAGGGCATGATGCTGGGCTCCCATCTGGCGGGCCTGGCCCTGGCCCAGGCCGGGGTGGGCGCGGTGCACGCCATGGCCTATCCCCTGGGCGCCTTCTATGACATCCCCCACGGCGAGGCCAACGCTCTCTTGCTGCCCTACGTGCTGCGCTTCAACCTCATGGCCTGCCCCGAGCGTTTCGCGGACATGGCCTACGCTCTGGCCGAGCTGCCCGACGATCTGAGCACCGCCGAGGCGGCGGCCGCTTGCATCGAGGAGGTGGCCGAGCTGGGCCTGGACGTGGGCATCCCCACCAGCCTGCGCCAGCTGGACATCCCCGAGGATTCGGTGCCCAAGATGGCCGAGAAGGCCATGACCGTGGCCGTGCCCATCGCCAACAACCCGCGCCAGGTCACTGCCCAGGACCTGGAGATCATCTACCGCGAGGCCTTCATCTAAACCCAGCAGCCTTTGAGGAGAATAAGCCATGCCCGGATTCGAGTGGCTCGGCAAGGAAGAAAGCGACGCGGTCGCCGAGGTTATGCAGCGGGGAGTGCTCTTCCGCTACGAGTTCGATGAGCAGCGCCAGGGCATCTACCTGGTCAAGCAATTTGAGGAGCAGATGGCCGCCTACACCGGCGCGGCGGCGGGCTGCGCGGTCAACAGCGGCACCGCCGCGGTCAAGGTGGGCCTGGCCGCCCTGGGCGTGGGCTACGGCGACGAGGTGATCACCCAGGGCTTCACCTTCGTGGCCACCTGGGAAGCCATCATGGACTGCGGGGCCAAGCCGGTGTTCTGCGAGGTCGACGAGACCCTGTGCATGGACCCCAAGGACCTGGAAAAGAAGATTACCGACAAGACCAAGTGCATCGTGCCGGTGCACATGATGGGGGCCCCGGCCCGCATCAAGGAGATCAAGGCCATTGCCGACGCCCACGGCATCGCGGTGATGGAAGACAGCGCCCAGGCCCTGGGCTGCACCCTCGACGGCCAGCACGTGGGCACCTTCGGGGACATGGGCTCCTTCAGCTTCGACGCGGTGAAGACCCTGACCACCGGCGAAGGCGGCATGGTCATCAGCAAGGACCCCAAGCTGGTGCTCAATGCCAGCGAGTACCAGGACCACGGCCACGACCACAAGCCTGTGGGCCGGGGCAACGAGGGCCGCCGCTTCATCGGCTTTAACTACCGCATGATGGAGCTGCAAGGCGCCCTGGGCCTGGCGCAGCTCAAGAAGCTGCCGGACATGGTGGAGACCATGCGGGCCAACAAGGCCGCCCTTAAAGAGGCGCTCAAGCGGGTACCCGGCGTCACCTTCCGCGAGGTGCTGGACGAGGCGGGCGACTCGGCCACCTTCATCGCCTGGTTCCACGAGACCCCGGAGCAGACGGCCAAGTTCGCGGAGCTCCTGGCCGAGCACGGCGCGCCGGCCATCCCCTGGGGGGCCAACACCTGGCACGCCTATCCCCACTGGGAGCACCTGCACGCCGGAGCCAGCCTGCCCAGCGGCGGGTGGCCCTTTGCCCGGCCCGACGGCCCGGCCGAGTACGATCCGGCCGCGCTGCCCCAGACCGAGGCCATCCTCTCCCGCTGCCTGAGCTGGCAGATCATGCTGGGCTGGGACGAGGCCAAGCTCAAGCAGATGACCGAGGCGATCAACAAGGCCGTGGCGGAATTTTAATAATGGCCCTGCACGTGATCATCCCGGCCCGTTACGGGTCCAGCCGCTTCCCGGGCAAGCCCCTGGTTTTGATCGCGGGCAAGCCCATGATCCAGCACGTGATGGAGCGGGCGGCCAAGGCCCAGGGCGTCCGGACCGTGGCCGCGGCCACGGACGACCGCCGGGTGGCTCAGGCGGTGGAGGCCTTCGGGGGCACGGTGCTCATGACCCCCGAGGCCTGCCGCAGCGGCTCGGACCGGGTGGCCGTGGCCGCCGACATGCTGGGCCTGGGGCCCGACGAGCTGGTGGCCAACGTGCAGGGCGACCAGCCCCTGCTGCCGCCCGAGGTGCTGGAGCAGTGCGCCGCGCCGCTCATGGCCGAGCCCGGCCTGGGCATGTCCACCCCGGTGGTGGCCATCAAGATCCCCGGCGAGATAAACGACACCAACCATGTGAAAACGGTAATGGGCGCCAATGGCGACGCCCTGTACTTCTCGCGCCTGGCAGTGCCCTTCCCGCGCGACGGCGAACAGATCACCTATTACAAGCACCTGGGGGTCTATATCTTCCGGCGCTCCTTCCTGGCCGAGTTCGCGGCCCTGCCCACCGGCCGTCTGGAACAGTACGAGAAGCTGGAGCAGCTCCGGGCCCTGGAATACGGCCACGCGGTACGCTGCGTGATAACCGACTACGACTCTCCCGAGGTTGACCGCCCGGCCGACGCCAAGCGGGTGGAGGCCATCCTGCAGCAGGCCGGGGAGGGCTGGTAGGCCGCCCTTGCCCCTGGGGGCGGGGCGGTGGCAGACTAGCTGGAATGTTAACCTTCCTCGCCATCAAGAACTTCGCGCTCATTTCCAGCCTGGCCATGGAGCCGGGCCCGGGCCTCACCGTGCTCAGCGGCGAGACCGGAGCCGGCAAGTCCATCATTCTGGCCGCGGTTAACATGCTCATAGGCCAGCGGGCCGACTCGGAGCTGATTCGCTCCGGAGCGGACCAGGCCGTGTTAGAGGCCCAGTTCGAGCTGGAGCCGGCCAGCGACCCGGCCCGCCGCCTGCACGACGAGGGCATGGAAGGCGACCAGGGCGAGCTGGTGGTGCGCCGCTTGGTGAACCGCGAGGGGCGCAACCGGGTGCAGGTAAACGGCAACCTGGCCACCCTGGGCCTGCTGGCCGATTTGGGCCCCGAGTTGGTGAGCATCGTGGGGCAGCACGCCTCGCAGGCGCTCTTGAGGCCCGAGGAGCAGCTCTGGCTGCTGGACGCCTTCGGCGGCCTGGAGGACCAGGTGGCCGAGGTAGGCAAGGCCGTGGCCGGGGTGCGCGAGATCGACAAGGAAGTGACTCGCCAGGAAGAGGCCCTGGCCCGGCGCGAGGAACGGCGCGAGGAGCTGGCCAGCCTGGTGGCCGAGCTGGAGGCGGCTGGGCTCAACCCCGAGGAGGAGGCCGAGCTAAAGGCCGAGCGCCAACTCCTGGCCAACTCCGAAGAAGTGGCCACCCTGGCCACGCAGGCCCACCAGGGGCTCTACGCGGCCGACGGCTCGGCCATGGAGGTCCTGGACCGGCTGCGCGGCCTGGTGGATGATTTGGCCCGCCTGGACCCCCGGGTTACTCAGGCCTCCGAGCGCCTGAACGAGGCCTTCTACCTGGTGGAGGACGTGGCCCATCAGGTACGCGACTACGAGGCCGGCCTGTCGTTCGATCCTCACCGCCTGGATTGGGTGGAGCAGCGGCTGCACGAGATCCGGCGCATCACCCGCCGCCACGGCGGCAACGCGGCCGGGGCCCTGGAGGTGCTGGCCGCCGCGCAAGACGAGCTGGCCGGCCTGGACAGCGGCGAGGAAAAGTTGAACCAATTGCGGGCCCGCCGCGAGGAGGCCCTGGGCGCGGCAACCGATCTGGCGCTCGAGCTGGGCAAGGCCCGGCGCGAGGCTGCTAAGCGCCTGAGCGCGGCGGCCGAGGCCGAGCTGGCCGAGCTGGGCCTGGAGGCTTGCCGTATGCGCCTGGACTTCGCGCCCCCGGCCGGGGGCATGGACACGCCCCAGGGGCCGCTGAGCAGCCGGGGCCTGGAGGCGGCGGAGATCATGATCGCGCCCAACCCGGGCGAGGGCTTCCGGCCGCTGAGGCGCATCGCCTCGGGCGGCGAGCTTTCGCGCATGCTCCTGGCCCTGCGCACCCTGGTGGCCCGCCGCCACAGCGCACCTACCCTGATCTTCGACGAGGTGGACGCCGGCATCGGCGGGGCCACCGGCGCGGCGGTGGGCAAGAAGCTGGCCCGCCTGGCCACCCGGGGCCAGGTAATCTGCATCACCCACCTTCCCCAGATCGCGGCCTGGGCCGACGTGCATTACGCGGTGGAGAAAAAGGTGGAGGACGGGCGCACCGCCACCCGCCTGGCCCGCCTGGACGAAGACGGCCGCGAACAAGAGCTGGGCCGCATGTTGGCGGGCATCGGCACCGGCGAGGCGGCCCGCAGCCACGCGGCCCAGATGCTGGCCGCCGCCCGCCAGGCCAAGCAAGAGCTCTAGTTCATCCCCCCAAAAATGCAAGGACGGCGCGGGGCCATCCCCACGCCGTCCGTGTTTTTTTGCTCAGGCCGAATCTAGCGGGTGCGCAGCACCTGGCCAGGCTGGAAGGAGAACTTGCTCTGGGGCGCGTCTTTTTCGCCTTCCTTCTTCTCCTGTTTGGGAATCACCGGCACGGCCCAAGCGGTGCGCGACTCGAACTCCACCAGCTTGAGGCGGCCCACCGGCGGGCCGGGCAAATAGATCATGCGGCCGCTGCCGGACTTGATGCGCTGCCCCTGGGAGTAGACCACCAGCTCGGCGCCCATGGCCAGGCCGGTGTCGCGCCCCACGGTCACCTTGACGCGGCGCTTGTCCACCGCCAGGATGAAGCCCACCCAGGCCTGGGCCGAAACCTTGTCGCTCACCCAATCGAGAGCGGGCTCCACCAGCTCGGCTTGCAGGATGTTGACCACCTTGGCCGGGAAGGGCTTGCCCAGGCGGATGTTGGAAGCACCGGTCTCGGTGAGCTTGACCCTGCTGGCGATGGAGGTCTCGCCCAGGAGCACTCCGGTGGCCACGTCGATGAGCTTCAGGTCCAGCTCCATCAGGCCGAAGGGCTCGTTCTCCCGGAAGCCGTAGATGCCGGTCTTGTCGTACTGCACCGAGAGGTTGACTATGGCCCCGCTGAGCACCGTGTTGAGGCCCAGGCCGCGGGCCGCGTCCACGATGCGGTCCTCGCTGTTGCTGATCTTGGGGTTTACCTTGGCCAGGGAGGAGCGCAGCTCGCTGAACTCCACCAGCACCACGCCGCCCTGTTTTTCCAGGCGCTGGCTGATGGCCTTGCCCACCGCCTTGGCGCGGTCTTCCATGCCGGGCAGACGGCTGAGGAAGGGAGCCACCACCACCCGCTTGCGCAGGTTGGTGTCCTGGCTGTCCATGAGGTCGTGCCAATAGTCGGTCACCGTGTTGGTGATGCCGCAGCCCACCAGGGACACCAGCGCCAGGGCGATTATGGTCAGCGGCAACCAGCGCCGCGAAGTTTTAGACTGAGGGTGCATGTTTTCACTCCCGTTGCGAACCAAATATCTCGGCATTATCGCCGCCAGGGGGGCGCTTGTAAACACCCTGGCGGCAGGGGCGGGGCTCATCGCCGGATTTCGAAGCCCCTGAGTTCGGGGTCCGAGTCGTACCAGGAGACGTCGACCTCGCGTACCTCGGCCCCGGAAGGGCCCTGATGACACCAGGCCAAAGCCTGCTCCACTTTTGGGCGCGGTCCCTGGAACACCGCCTCCACCTTGCGCAGGGGCAGGTTGCGCACGTAGCCGCTCAGGCCCAGCAAATCGGCCTCGCGCTTGGTGGAGGCCCGGAACCAGACCCCCTGCACCCGCCCCTTGATCAGGGCCACGGCTCTCACCATCTCCATGCCTCATCCCCTCCGGTCGAACAGCGGGCCGGGCGATTCTCCGGGCGCGGCGGCTTTGGCCTCGGCCACCAGCCCCAGGAAGTCATCCTGGCCGACCATCTTTACATTCAACTTTTGCGCCTTGTCGGCCTTGGAACCGGGCCCCTCGCCCACCACCACCAGGAAGGTGCTCTTGCTCACGCTGGAGCTTACCTTGCCCCCCAGGTCGCGCACCATGGCCGAGGCCTCCTCGCGGGTCAGGCCCTCCAGCGCGCCGGTGAACACCACGCTCTTGCCGCTCCAGGGCAGCTCCTCGGCCTGGCCCGCGCCCTCCACGGGAGTAGGCTGCACCTCGGCGGCTAAATCTAGAGCCACCTTTTTGGTCTCTGGTTGAGTAAAGAAGTCGGCGATGGACTCTTTCAGTGTTTCGCCGATATATGGAATGTTTTTCTTTGGGCCTAAAGCTAAACCTTTAATTTTATCCTTTTGCATATGCTCATTAGCCGCCTCTGCGATTACTTGTAAAGAGTTATGCGTATCTAGTAATTTAATGGCAGTCTTCCTTTGTATACCTTTTATTTTGATAAGTGTAGATATAGCCGCATTCTCAGTAATATTATGATTGGCTAATAACAAACGTGCATTTGGTTTTGAAAAAAACGCAATTACATTTTTTACATAGTCCTCTGATAGTCCCGGCAGCTTCGCAAGCTTTCTCTTTTCATGTTCTTCTTCTGCGGCAGCCATGATAGTTTTGAGGTCCCCCAGGTGTTCGGCTAGGGAACGAGCCGATATGTCTCCTAAGTTGGGAATGCCAAGGCTGAATATGAATCTGTCTAGTTTGGCTCCTCTAGTATTCTCAATCGCCGCAATTAAATTGTTGGTACTTAACTCACCCCATCCTCCCAACTTAAATATTTCGCCTTTGTGTTCTTTAAGATGATAGATAGAAACCAGGTCTGTAAGTAATCCACGTTCTCTAAAATCGATGATTGTTTTTTTACCCAACCCTTCAATGTCCATTGCGCCACGACTAGCGTAGTGTTGAATAGCCCTCTCGATCTGCGCAGGGCAAGCCAAATGATTAGCGCAGTAATGGTTTGCTCCGGGAACGAGCTCGCTATTTTCTTCAACCAGAGGGCGCACCACCTCCCCGTCGCAAACAGGACAATTTGTCGGAGGCAAAATTGGATTGCCCCTCGGCTCTCCTTTTTTAACAACCTCTACAACTTTCGGTATCACATCACCGGCGCGTTCAATCCGCACCGTGTCTCCGATACGAAAATCTTTTTCCTGAACTAATATAAAGTTGTGCAGCGTGGCCCGGCTCACCGTGACCCCGCCCACGTCCACGGGCATCAAGAGCGCCACCGGGGTCAGCTTGCCGGTGCGCCCCACTTGCACCGCGATGTCCTTGACCACGGTCTCTTCCTGGCGGGGCGGGAACTTCCAGGCCACGGCCCAGCGCGGGGTGCGCGAGCGCGCGCCCATGACCTCGCGCAGGGCCAATTCGTCCACCTTGAGCACCACCCCGTCGATCTCAAAGGGTAGCTCGTCGCGGTTTTCTTCGTAATAGGCGTGGAACTCCTGAATGAACTTCTCGCCCTTGCCCGCCTGCTGGTGGTCCCAATCCACGGGGAAGCCCCAGTCGCTCAAGAGCTTTAAGGCCGCGTGGTCGCTGGCCAGTCCCAGCTCGTCGGCATTGCACAGCTCAAAGGGGAAGAACCTCAGAGGCCGCTCGCTGGTTACGTTGGGGTCGAGCTGCCGGAGGCTGCCGGCCGCGGCGTTGCGCGGGTTGGCGAAGCCGTCGCCGCCGCGCTCCACCAGCTTGCGGTTGAGCTCTACGAAGCCCTCGCGGTGCATGTACACCTCGCCGCGCACCACCACCACCTCGGGCGCGCCGGGCAGATGCTGGGGGATGTCTTTTAGGGTGCGCAGGTTGGGGGTGATCTCCTCGCCCACCGTGCCGTCGCCCCTGGTGGAGCCCACGCTCAGCAGGCCCGACCGGTAGACCAACTCCACGGACAGGCCGTCGATCTTGGGCTGGGCCAGCATGGGAGGCTCGGGCCTCCCCATCTGCTCCAGGCGCTTGAACAGGTCCTGGACCACCGTGAACTCCACCTTGGACTCCAGGCTGAGCATGGGGCGGTAGTGGGTCACCGGCGCGAAGCTGGAGTGCAGGGGCGCGCCCACGGTCTTGGTGGGCGAGTCGGAGGCGGCCAGGACGGGGTAGCGCTCCTCCAGCTCTTGGAGCTCGGCCAACATGCGGTCGTATTCCGCGTCGGCCGTGTCGCTGGCGCCCACGTTGTAATACAGGTGGTTGAGGCGGCGCAGCTCCTTGGAGAGCGTGGCCACCCGTTCGGCGGCTTGTGCTTGGGTCTCGGCCATGGGTTGATTTAAACCTTATAAGGGCGCGGCGCGCAAGGGGGCGCTCACGACTGGGCGCAACGGTTGCCTCCGTCGCGCTTGGCCCGGTACATGGCCGCGTCGGCCCGGCTCATGAGCTGCTCCGGCGAGTCGCCGGGCTGCAACTGGGCGGTGCCCGCGCTCAGGCTGGTCCACACCGTGGCTTCTCCGCCGGGCTGGAAGGGGTGGTCGTGGAAGCCGGTGCGCACCCGCTCGGCGGCCAACAGGGCCTGGGCCGGCTCGGTGCCGGGCATGATCACCACGAACTCGTCGCCGCCGTAGCGGCAGGGGAAGTCGCCCGCCCGGATGCGCTCCAGCATGATGCGGGCCAGGATGCGCAGCACCTTGTCGCCCTCGGTGTGGCCGTGGGCGTCGTTGTAGCCCTTGAAGTCATCCACGTCCACCACCAGCAGGGACAGGGGCTGGCCGGTGCGCGTGGCGTGGTCCATCTCGCCCTTCAGGCGGCTGTCGAAAAAGCGCTTGTTGTACAGGCCGGTGAGCTCGTCGGTCATGCTCATGTGCTGGAAGCGGCGCTCGCGGCGGGCGGCCTCCTCGCCCCGGTGGCGCAGGTTGCGCACCCGCTCGGCCAGGGCCAGGGACAACAGCACCGCCTCCACCGCCGTGGCCAGGGGCATGGTGTAGGTGGAGCTGAGCGCCTGGGGCAGGTAGCCCAGGCCCTTCACCGCCAGCTGGAAGGTGGCCAGCATGAGGATGGACCAGGCCAAGAGGAAAAAGCGCGCCGGCCAATAGCCCCGCCGCCAGGCCAGCACCGCCGCCCACAGGGCGAACACCGGTCCGGTGAGGCCCAGCAGGTGGGTCAGCGCCGTGGCCCAGAACAGGGAGCCGGACAGGGTCATGGCGATGACGATGATCCCCCCGGCGATGATGGCCAGGAACACCTTGTCCAGGCGGGGGGAGTACTGCTTGGTGCGCAGGAAGGAGCGGGTGAACAGGGCCGCGAAGATGGTGAGCAGGCCGCTGGCCACCCAAATCCCGGTTTGCCCCGAACAGACGTTACCGGCCAGCCACATATCCCAGTGGCCGTAGAGGCAGGCTTCGAAGGCCAGCATGGAGAGCACGTAAAGCACGTAGAACAAATAGACCGGGTCGCGCAGGGCCAAGAAGAAGAAGAAGTTGGTCAGGAGCATGGCCGCCAGCACCCCGTAGATCACCCCGAAGAAGATGTTGTCCTTGTTCAGGTGGCTGCTCAGCCCCCTTTCGGACCACAGGTAGGGACGCACGATGATGCTGCCCGAGTTGGTCAGGCGAAGATAGAAATCCTCCTGGGGGGGCGCTCCGCCGTGGATGGGGATGAGAAAGGTGCGGTAGGGCAGGGGGCGGCCGCCCGAGGGATGGGACGCGCCGGCCTCCACCTTGCGGTAGAGCGTCTGGCCGTCTGGCCCGGTGCCGGGCTGGGGCATGAAGGCGTCGACCTGCTTCAGCTGGGCGCTGTCCAGCTCTAAATAGTAGCTGCGGTCCTTTTCCAGGCCGCTGAGCCGAAAGCGCAGCCACACCGCCGCGCTGGTGATTCCCAACCGGAGGGTGGGGGAGTCGTTGGCCGGCATGAAGCGGCCCGACCAGGGCGGACGCCGCACCTGATCCAGGGTGAGGGCCCGGGTGTGGTCTTCCAGAACCTCCATGTAGGGAGCCAGCAGATAGGAATCCTGGCCCGGGTGCACCACCAGGGGGCTGTTCGCCTGGGACGGGCGCGGGGCCAGGGCCAGGCCGCACAGGAGCGCCAGCAGAAGCAACCAGGCTAGGAATTTCGGCTTACACCACATGCACGCGCCCCACCCAACGCCAAGAGCCGCGCCTGGCAAGGCGCGGGGTATCTCGTAATAATAACGATTGTCTTAGGCCGAGGGCAACAAAGCCGCTTCGCCAAAATGATTGCGGGCCGCGGCCAAGAGCCCGAAACAGCCGGAAAGCATCACGTCGCCGTGGGGCACCGCCGTGGCCCAGCCCAGGCCCTGGGCCAGGCGGCGCTGGGGGCCGGTGATCACCGGCTGGCCGGGCAGGCTTTGGGGCGCGTCGGCCAGGCGGGCCATGCCGTGGCCCTGGGTGGCGAAGACCTCCTCGTCGCCCAGCTCGCCCCGGATGAAGCGCTCCACCTGGTCGGATAGGCGCATGGTGTCCAGGCAGCCGGTGTGGTGCTCGTAGATGCCCAACACCCGCTGCCCTTGCACCAAGAAAGCCACGGTGTGCATGTTGCCCAAATTGACGATGCACACCCCTTCGCTCGCCGCGCGCGCCGCCACGGCCGGGTCTTGCAGGGCGCCCCAGGCCGCCGCCGCGGCGGTGTCCATGAGCAGGCAGCCCGGAGCCTGGCGCGAGAGCGCTTCCAGCCGGGTCATGTCCGGGGGCGGCGTCTGGCTGATCAGACCGGCCAGGAGCCCGCCGCCCTCCAAAAAGCGCCGCCACATGTTGAAGCGGAACTTGCGGTTGGAATACCCGGGGCTGTAGCCGTGGTCGCACACCGCCAGGGCCAACTGGCGGGGCAGCTCCACCTCGAAGCGGGCGCAGGCCTCGGCCAGCTCGGCCAGGTTCAGGTCTCCCAGGGATACGGCCAAGGCGCCGGGTGGAGCGTCCTCGACCGCCTGGATACCCATGGCCGCCACCTTGGCCGGGTCGTCGGAAAAGGTGGCCCCGGCCCGGGCGGTGGCGTAGACCTTTAGCCCGGCGGCCAGGTGGGCGTCCACCGCCTTGTGGATGGCCCCGCCGCCCATGAGTTCGCCGCGCAGGAACACGTCGCGGTTCTGGGCCGTGGCCCGGCGCACCCGCGCGGCGGCCACCTGGGTGGGCGCGGGCAAGACCAGCTTCACCGCGTTTTCCAGGTTTTGCTCGGCCCGCCAGAGCAGGATGTCCTGGGTGCCGCCCCCGATGTCTATGGCCAGGAGTTCATTTAGTGACATACCTTGTATATACCGTGGGAATGGGGGAAAGCCAAACGACATCGTCCGGGCCCAGGTGGCGATTGAATCCCAGCGGGCGGGGGTGGTATTATCGGGCCAGCCTTGATTAAGAGCTTGGAAAAACTTGGCACTTCGGTTGACGGAACCAGGGTGGTGCCCTATAATCGCTACTTTGCCCGGCCCGGCTAAGGCCGGAGGTGATTTAGTGCGCGCATTTCGCGGTTGACGTGGTGGAACGGTAGATATGTTCGACAACCTCAGCGACCGGCTGGCAACGACCTTCAAGGCCCTCAAGGGTCATGGCAAGCTCTCGGAAAAGAACATTTCCGAGGCCTTGCGCGAGGTGCGCCTGGCCCTGCTGGAAGCCGACGTCAACTACAAGGTGGCCAAGAACTTCATCGCCTCCATCAAGGAGCGGGCGGTGGGCCAGGAGGTGATGAAGAGCCTCACCCCGGCCCAGCAGGTGATCAAGATCGTCCAGGACGAGCTGACCGCCCTCATGGGCGGGGAGGCCGAGCCCCTGGACCTGGGCGGCAAGGCCCCGCACGTGTTCATGATGGTGGGCCTGCAAGGCTCTGGCAAGACCACCACCAGCGGCAAGCTGGCCCTCATGCTGCGCAAGATGGGCCGCCAGCCGTACCTGGTGCCGGCCGACACCCAGCGCCCGGCGGCCATCCAGCAGCTCAAGAAGCTGGGGGCCCAGATCGACGTGCCGGTGTTCGACAGCGACCCGGCCCAGGACCCGGTGGACATCTGCCTGCAATCGCTTTCGGGAGCCTCGCGGGCGGGCTGCGACGTGATCATCCTGGACACCGCCGGCCGCCTGCACGTGGACGAAGAGCTCATGGCCCAGCTGGAGCGCATCCAGGGCAAGCTCAAGCCCCAGGAGGTGCTCCTGGTGGCCGACGCCATGACCGGCCAGGACGCGGTGAACGTGGCCGAGTCCTTCCACCAGAAGCTGGGCCTCAGCGGCGTGGTGCTCACCAAGGTGGAGGGCGACGCCCGGGGCGGCGCGGCCCTGAGCATCCGGGCGGTGACCGGGGTGCCAATCAAGCTGGTGGGCGTGGGCGAGAAACTAGACGCCATCGAGGCCTTCCACCCGGACCGGCTGGCCGGGCGCATCCTGGGCATGGGCGATGTGCTCACCCTGGTGGAGAAGGCGGGCGAGGCCTTTGAGGCCGAGCAGGCCGAGGCCCTGGCCAAGAAGATGGCCACCGACAATTTCACGCTGGAGGACTTCGCCGAGCAGCTCCAGCAGCTCAAGAAGATGGGCTCCCTGGACGGCCTGCTCTCCATGCTTCCGGGCGCGGGCAAGCTCAAGGGCCTGAAGAACCTCCAGCCCGACGAGAAGGAGCTGGTCCGCACCGAGGCGATCATCAAGAGCATGACCCCGGGCGAGCGGACCAACCACCAGATCATCAACTCCTCGCGGCGCAAGCGCATCGCGAAGGGCTCCGGGACCACGGTCTCGGAGGTAAACCGGCTGCTCAAGAACTTTGCCCAGGCCCGCAAGATGATGAAGGGCATGGCCAAGATGGGCGGCAAGCGTAAACAACTGGCCCGCATGTTGGGGTCCATGCAGTAGACAGCGAGCTTGTCTCGCGCGGATAATAATGCATAGGCGGAAAGTATAGATCAATGGCAGTGCGAATCAGACTGACCCGCAAGGGCGCCAAGAAGAAACCTTTCTACCGCATCGTGGCCGCGGACTCCGAGTCCCCGCGCGACGGCAGCTTCCTCGAGGTGCTGGGCACCTATGATCCGGTCAAGCAGCCGGCCGAGGTGAAGGTGGACAACGCGGCGCTGCAGAAGTGGCTGGACCGGGGCGCCACCGCGTCGGACACCGTGGCCAGCCTGCTCAAGGCCGAGGCCAAGAAGTCCGCCGCGCCCGAGGGCGAGACCGCTTCGGCCTGATCCCGGCTGCCCATCGGGGCCGGGCGGTGGTTTTGGTTGTATTGCTCTCTCGCGACTGTGGAGGTACGCAATGAAGGAGCTCATCAAGTACATCGCCCAAGCTCTGGTGGACAATCCCGAACAGGTAGAGGTCAATGAGATCGAGGGCGAGCAGACCTCGGTGATTGAGCTCAAGGTGGCCAAGGAGGACCTGGGCAAGGTGATCGGCAAGCAGGGCCGCACCGCCCGGGCCATGCGCACCATCCTCAGCGCCGCCTCAACCAAGATTCGTAAGCGTTCGGTGCTGGAGATCCTGGAATAGCCATGACCCAACCCGGCCTGATCCTCATGGGCCGGGCGGCGGGAGCCTTCGGGGTCAAGGGCGAGGTGAAGCTCACCTCCTTCGCCCGCGACGACACGGTTTTCCTCCGGGCCGGCCTCATTTTCGTCGGCGCGGACCCGGCCACGGCCAGGCCCCTCGCCATAACCGGAGCGCGGCTGCACGGCGGCCGCCTCCTGTTGCGCCTGGAGGGGGTGGAGAGCCGGGAAGATGCCGCCGCCCTGGGCGGGGCCTGGGTCTACCTCCAGCGCGAGGACCTGGACCCCCTGGGCGAGGACGAGTACTACTGGTTCCAGCTCACCGGGGCCGAGGTGAGCACCACCGGCGGACGCCGCCTGGGCACGGTGGCCTCGGTGTTCGAGGCCGGGGCCCACGATTTGTTGGTGGTGGCCAGCCCGGGCAAGCCCGAGCTCTTGATCCCGGTGACCGCCGAGACGGTGCCGGTGTTGGACCCGGAAGGGGGCCGGGTGGTGGTCAATCCCCCGGAAGGCCTGTTGGAGGCCCAGGGCTGGGAGGAAGAGGAACCGGCGTGATCTTCGACATCCTCACCCTCTTTCCCCAGGCTTGCGCGGCCTACTTGAAGGCCTCCATCCTGGGCCGGGCCCAGAAGGCCAAGCTGATCACGGTCCGCCTGACCGACGTGCGCGAGTTTTCGTTTGACCGCCACCGCACGGTGGACGACGCCCCTTACGGCGGGGGCGACGGCATGGTCATGAAGGTGGAGCCGGTGGTGGCGGCCCTGGAGAGCCTGCCCGGCGCGCCGAGGCCGCGCATCATCCTGCTCTCGCCCACCGGGGTGCCCTTCACCCAGGAGGTGGCCCGGGAGCTGGCCGGCCTGGAGCGCCTGGTGCTCATCTGCGGGCGCTACGAAGGGGTGGACGAGCGGGTCCGCCAGTTGGCGGTCGACCAGGAGATTTCCCTGGGCGACTTCGTCCTGAGCGGGGGCGAGCTGCCCGCCCTGGCCGTGGTGGACGCGGTTAGCCGCCTGATCCCCGGCGTGTTGGGCGGGGCGGATTCCGCCGCGGCGGATAGCTTCAGCGACGGGCTTTTGGAGCATCCGCACTACACCCGGCCGCCGGAGTTCCGGGGGCTGGAGGTGCCCGAGGTGCTGGTGAGCGGCAATCACGCGGCCATCGCCCGTTGGCGCCGCAAGGAGTCCTTGAAGCGCACTTTGCTTCGCAGGCCCGAGCTATTGGAGCGCGCTCCCTTGGAGCCGGAGGACCAGAAGCTCCTGGCCGAGATAGAGGAAGAACTACAGGCGGCCCAGCCCGAGTAAGGACTGGCAAAGCCAAGGATATAGGGTAGAATACGCGGGTCCGGCCGGGTTAGAGTTGGCCGGTTTCCCCAGGAGGCTTAGAAACATGGATCCCATCGAGCAGATCGCGCTGGAACAAGTCCGGGTAGACATTCCCCTGTTCCGCGCCGGTGATACGGTAAAAGTTCACGTCCGCATCAAAGAGGGCGAAAAAGAGCGCATCCAGGTCTTCGAGGGCGTGGTGCTGCGCCGCCGCGGCGACGGCCCCGGGGCCACTTTTACCGTGCGCAAGATTTCCTACGGCGTGGGGGTGGAGCGCATCTTCCCGCTGAACTCCCCGGTCTTGGACAAGGTGGAAGTGGTCACGCGCGGCAAGGTCCGCCAGGGCCGCATCTACTACCTCCGGGGCCTCCGGGGCAAGGCCGCCCGCATCAAGGAGGCCTCCCGCAGGTAGGTCATGTCCGCCGCGCCCGCCGGTCCCAGCCTGGTCCGGGAACGCTCTTTGGCGCGCTCGGGCCATCGTTTGGTGGCTGGGACGGACGAGGTGGGGCGCGGCTGCCTGGCCGGGCCGGTGGTGGCGGCGGCGGTTGTGCTGACCGACCCCTGGCCCGTGCGCGGAGTCAACGACTCCAAGAAGCTGGACCCGGCCAAGCGCCGGGTGCTGGCCGCGGCCATCAAGCAGAAGGCCGTGGCCTGGGCGGTGGCGGGGGCCACCCCAGCGGAGATAGACCGTCTGAACATCCACCGGGCCAGCTTGCTGGCTATGCGGCGGGCGGTGAACGCCCTGGCGCCCTCACCGGACTATCTGCTGGTGGATGGGCGTTTTGTTTTGGAGCTCAGCCTGCCCCAGGAGGCGGTGGTGGGCGGCGACGCCAAGTGCCTGTCGATCTCGGCGGCCTCCATCTTGGCCAAGGTGGAGCGTGACGCCCTGATGCAGGCCTGGCACTGGATTTGGCCGCAGTACGGTTTCGCGGGCAACAAGGGTTATCCCACCAAGGATCATCAGCAAGCCCTGCGCGACCACGGACCCTGCCCCTTGCACCGCCGCTCCTACGCCCCGGTGGCCCAGCGCTGTTTGGAGCTGGGCTTTTGAGCCGGCGAGGCGAGGCCCTGGGGCGCGAGGCCGAGGCCCTGGCCCGGGGCCTGCTGGAGCGGGGCGGGATGCGGGTGGCGGCCAGCCGCCTGCGCACCGGGGGCGGCGAGTTGGATCTGGTGGCCTGGGATGGGGCCACCTTGGTGTTCGTCGAAGTGAAGGCCCGGAGCAACCCGGGCCACGGGCGGCCGGAAGAGGCGGTGGATCGCAAAAAGCGCGAGCGCCTCACCGCCGCGGCCGGGGCCTACCTGGCCGGCCTGAGCGGGCCCGCGCCGGCCTGCCGCTTCGATGTGGTGGCGGTGGATTTCGGCCAAGACGGGCCGGTTGTGCGCCATCTGCCCGACGCCTTCCGGCCGGGGGACTGATCATGGCCAGGCTTTTTGTGGTGGCCACGCCCATTGGCAACCTGGAGGACCTGGGGCCCCGCGCGGCCCGGGTGCTGGCCGAGTCGCCGGTGGTGGCCGCCGAGAGCGTGGAGCGCACCAAGAAGCTCCTGGCCCATTTGGGCCTGAGCGGCAAGCGGCTGGTCTCCTGCCGCGAGGCCAACCGCCGCCAGGCCGCGGCCAAGGTGCTGGAGGCTCTGGGGCAGGGCCAGGACGTGGCCCTGGTCAGCGACGCGGGCACCCCCGGCCTGAGCGACCCGGGTTCGGCGGTGGTGGAGGCGGCCAGCGCCCTGGGCTACGAGGTGAGCCCGGTGGCCGGGCCCAGCGCCCTGGCCGCCGCCCTGAGCGTGGCCGGTTTCGCCCAGGTGCCGTTCAGTTTTTTGGGGTTCCTGCCGGCCAAGACAGGGGCGCGGCGCAAGCTACTCACCCTGGCGGCGGCCACGGGATGGACCCTGGCCCTGTTCGAGGGGCCCCACCGCCTGGAGGCCACGGCGCACGACCTGGCCGAGCTGATGGGCGAGCGGCAGGTGGTTATCTGCCGGGAGCTGACCAAGCTGCACGAGCAGGTGGTGCGCGCCACCTGCGCGGAGCTGCCCCGGCTCTTGGATGAGCTCCAAGTGCGCGGCGAGTTCACCCTGGTCATCGGGCCGGGGGAGCCCGAGGGGCCGGACCCGGACGAGGTGGAGAGCCTCATCGACCAGGGCCTGGCCGAAGGCGAGCTCAAACCCAGCGCCCTGGCCAAACAGGTGGCCGGAGCCACGGGTCTGAACCGCGAGGAAGTTTACCGCCGCATTCTGGCGCGGCGAGATGAAGTGGCCAACGAGGAAGAAGCCGATTCCATGACCCCCGGCCTTTCAGAAGAAGCCGAGCCCCGGGAACGGGAGCTGGTGGTGGCCAACAGCCTGGGCCTGCACGCCCGGGCGGCGGCCAAAATCTGCGAGACCCTGCGCCGCTTCGAGGTCGAGGTGGTGCTGGTCAAGGGCGGCGAGGAGGCCGATGCGGCCAGCGTGCTCTCCATCCTGGGCCTGGACGCGCCCAAGGGGAGCCGGGTGACCGCCCGGGCCACCGGCCCTCAGGCGGCCGAGGCGCTCATTGCCCTGGATGAGCTGTTCGCCGGATTGTTCGGAGAGGGATCTTGAGCACGGCCAAGCAAAAAACCTTGAAGGGCGTGGGCGCCAGCCCGGGCATCGTCATTGGGCGGGCCCTGGTGGTTTCCAAGAGCCCGGTTCGGGTGCCCTACCGGCCGGTGGCCGGCGGGAGCGAGACCGAGCGCGAGGTGGAGCGCTTTCGGGGCGCCCTGGCCGCCGCCCGCGACGACCTGATCAAGGCCAAAACCGAGTTGGGGCCGGACCTGGCCGACTACGCCTACATCATCGAGGCTCACCTGGGCATCCTGGGCGACAAGATGATCTCCCAGCGCAGCGAGGACCTCATACGCTCCCAGGGCATCAACGCCGAGTGGGCCCTGGGCCTGGCCGAGGCCGAGGCCAAGAGCATCTTCGAGAACGTCAAGGACGACTACATCCGCTCCCGCGCGGCCGACGTGGAGTACGTGGCCGGGCAGGTGCTCAAGCACCTGGCGGGTAACAACGGCATCGAGCTCTCCACCATCCGCGAGAAGGTGGTGGTGGTGGCCCATGACCTCAGCCCGGCCGAGACCACCCAGATGGACCTGAGTTGGGTCATGGGCTTTGTCACCGACATGGGCGGGCCCACCAGCCACACCGCCATCATGGCCCAGGCCAAGGCGGTGCCCGCCGTGTTGGGCCTGGAACGGGTCAGCCAGGTGGTCAAGAGCGGGGACTTCCTCATCGTGGACGGCAGCGCCGGCCAGGTGATCGTCAACCCCGACGAAGAGACCCTGCACGACTACCGCGACAAGCAGGAGGCCTACGAACTCTACGCCCAAGAGATCCTGGCCCAGGCCCACCTGCCCACCAACACCACCGACGGCCGCCGCCTGGAGGTGGGGGCCAACATCGAGCTGGCCGAGGAGCTTTCCACCGCGCTCAACTACGGCGCCGAAGGGGTGGGGCTGTTCCGCACCGAGTTCCTCTACGTGAGCCAGAAGACCCTGCCCACCGAGCAGGAGCTCTTCGCCAACTTCAAATCCGTGGCCCAGCGCCTGAACGGCCGGCCGGTGAACATCCGCACCCTGGATATCGGGGGCGACAAGTTCGCCAGCTCGGTGGAGCTGGCCCCGGAGATCAACCCCGCCCTGGGGCTTCGGGCCATCCGCTACTGCCTCAAGGAGCCGGCCCTGTTCAAGACCCAGCTCCGGGCCATCCTCCGGGCCAGCGCCTACGGCAAGGTGCGGGTGATGTTCCCGCTTATCTCCGGGGTGGGCGAGCTGTTGCAGGCCCGCGCGGTGCTGGAACAGGTGCAGGCCGAGCTGGCCGACCAGGGACAGGCATTCGACCCCAAGCTGGAAGTGGGCATCATGATCGAGGTGCCCTCGGCCGTGGCCGTGGCCGACCTGTTGGCTCAGCACGCCGACTTCTTCTCCATCGGCACCAACGACCTGATCCAGTACTCCCTGGCCATCGACCGGGTCAACGAGTACGTGGCGCACCTCTACCAGCCCCTGCACCCGGCGGTGCTGCGCATGATCCGCCAGGTGGTGGACGCGGGCCACGCGGCGGGCATCCCCGTGGCCATGTGCGGCGAGATGGCCGGCGATGCCCGCTCGGTGCCGCTGCTCTTGGGCCTGGGCCTGGACTCGCTGTCCATGAACCCCCTGGCCATCCCCCGGGTGAAGCAGGTGCTCAGGCTGGCTTCGGCCAAGGAGTGGGGCCGCCTGGCCAAGAGCGCTCTGGGTTTCGCCACCGCCGCCGAGGTGAGCCGCTTCATTGAGAAGGAAATGAGCGCGCGCTTCTCCACGGTGCTCGCCGCCCGGGTTCCCTTGCCGGACCACACCGGTTAGGGGCGCTCCATGGAAGGCGGCCAGATCAAAATCATCGCGCGCAACAAGAAGGCCCGTTTCGATTACGAGCTAAGCGACCGCTTCGAGGCGGGCCTGGTTCTCACCGGCACGGAGGTCAAGTCTCTTCGCATGGGCAAGGCCAGCCTGGGCGAGGCCTACGCGCGCATCAAAAACGGCGAGGTGTGGCTGGTGGGCTGCCAGATCCAGCCCTATCCCTTTGCCTACTACGACAACCACGACCCCACCCGGCCGCGCAAGCTCCTATTGCACAAGCGGGAGATCAAGCGCCTCACCGGCAAGTTGGCCGAGCAGGGCTACAGCCTCATCCCCGTGGCCATGTACTTCAAGCGGGGCAGGGCCAAGCTGGAGCTGGCCTTGGCCAAGGGCAAGAAGCGCCACGACAAGCGGGCGGCCATTAAAAAGCGCGAACAGGACCGGGAGATGGCCCGCGCCCTCAAGCGTTAGCAGGGTCCGGCTGACCCGCCGAATGCCCAGCAAGTCCACCGAGATAATCTGTCCCGATTACCTAGTATAAAAAGTTAGTTAGTTTGTCCGGTTAGAGCGGGGCCGCCGATGCGGGCCGCGCCAATGGTAATATTCCATACGGATATTCAAGGTTTTTTGTTTGACAGCTAAAATCCCTGCCTATATATTCATATTCTCCCTAATGACCATGCCGATGATATGAATTACAGCAGGGAGGATGAGACGTTGGGCGTGATAGCGGTGGCCATGAGCGGAGGGGTGGACTCCTCCCTGGCCGCGCTTTTATTGCAGCGGGCCGGGCACCAGCTTTTGGGGCTCAGTCTGCGCTTGGGGGCCGGGCCGGACCAAGGCTGGCAAGCCGGGGCCCGCGCGGCGGACCAGTTGGGCCTGCCCCACCGGGTGGTGGAGGTGAACGGGCCCTTTGAGCGGCAGGTACTGGCCCCGGTGGCCCAGGCCTACGCCGCCGGCCGCACCCCCAACCCCTGCGCCTGGTGCAACGCCCGGGTCAAGCTCCCCCTGTTGTGGCAAGCCGCCCAAGAGCGTGGTTGCGAGGCCCTGGCCACCGGACATTACGCCCGTCTGGTGGAGCAAGGGGGGATTCGCCTGTTGGCCGAGGCAGGCCACCGGGCCAAGAGTCAGGCCTACTTTCTGGCCCGCGTGAGCCCGTCGCTTTTGCCCCGCCTGCGTTTCCCCCTGGGAGAGATGGACAAGGAGCAGGTGCGCGCCATGGCCGCCGAGGCGGGCCTGGAGGCGGCCGAGCGGTCCGAGAGCCAGGACGCCTGCTTCCTGCCCCCCGGCGGGTGGGACGAGTTCATGGCCGCGCGCCGCATGGTGCGCCCCGGCAACCTGGAAGACGCCGGGGGCAAGGTGCTGGGAAGGCACCAGGGCCTGCACCAGTTCACCGTGGGCCAGCGCCGGGGCCTGGGCCTGGCTTTGGGCGCCCCGGTGTACGTCACCGGCCTGGACGGCGAGCGGGCGGCGGTGAGGGTGGGCCCCAAGCCGGAGCTGGCCACCCGGGGCCTGAAGGGCGTCGGCGCCCGCTGGTTCCTGGAGCCGGGCGAGGACGAGACTATTTCGGTGCGCTTCCGCTACTCCCACGCCGGAGTGCCCTGCCGGGCGCGGCGGCAAGGGGAGAAGGTGGAGGCGCTTTTTGAAAAACCCCAGGGCGCGGTGGCGCCCGGACAACTGGCGGTATTCTTCCGCGGCGAGGCCATGTTGGGCTCCGCCTGGATAGAGGAATCGCTGCCAAGCAACCAATAGAGGAACACCATGAAACTATCCACAAGAGGACGTTACGGCGTCAGGGCCATGCTCGAGTTGGCCATGAATACCGGCAAGGGCCCGGTGCCCTTGCGTGACCTGGCCGCGCGCCAGGAGATTTCCGCCAAGTACCTGGAGCAATTGCTCATTCCCCTCAAGGGCGCGGGCTTGGTCAAGAGCGTGCGCGGCGCCCGGGGCGGCTATCTGCTTTCCAGCGACCCCTCCGCCATCTCCCTTTACGACATCGTACGCAGCTTGGAAGGCCCCCTGGCCCCGGTGGAGTGCGTGCAGGACGCCAACTACTGCGACCGGGTGGGCGGCTGCACCGTGCACATGGTCTGGGGTGACATGGGCCAGCTTCTGGTAGATTTCTTGTCCAACATCTCCCTGGCCCAGATGGTGGAGCGCCAGAAGGAGAAAAACCACGTCTGCCTCGCGGTCGCGCCGGAGGCGGCCAACTAGGCAGGCATCGTTCAAGCAGGCATCATTAGGAGTGCGACCATGAGATCCATCGAGGAGATAAACGCCAAGATCAAGGCGGGCAAGGTGGTGGTGGCCACGGCCGAAGAGGTCGTGGGCATCGTGAAGGAACGGGGCGTCAAGGAGGCGGCCCGAATGGTGGACGTTGTGACCACCGGGACCTTCGGCCCCATGTGCTCCTCGGGGATTTATTTCAACATCAAGCAGACCACGCCCAAGATCAAGTGCGGCGGCGGGCGCGTGCTGGTGGATGGCGTCCCCGCCTATGCCGGCTGGGCCGCCGCGGACATCATGCTGGGCTGCACGGCTCTGCCCGAGGACGGGCCCCGCAACGCGGTGTACCCCGGCCTGTTCAAATACGGCGGGGCCCACATCATCGAAAAGCTGGTCAAGGGGGAGAAGGTCAAGCTGGAGGTGAAGACCTACGGCACCGACTGCTACCCCCGCAAGGAGTATACGGCCGAGCTCGGCCTGGACGACCTCAACGACGCGGTGATGTTCAACCCGCGCAACTCCTACCAGCTCTACAACGTGGCGGTGAACTTCTCCAAGCGCACCATCTACACCTACATGGGCGTGCTCAAGGGCCGCCTGGGCAACGCCAACTTCGGCACCACCGGGGCCCTGAGCCCCTTGCTCAACGACCCCGAGCTGCGCACCGTGGGCATCGGCACCAGGGTGTTCTTCTGCGGGGCCCAGGGCTATGTGGCCTGGCCCGGCACCCAGCACGTGCCCGAGCCCGCGCGCCTGGAAGGCGGCCTGCCGGCCAGCCCCTCGGCCACCCTGGCCCTGATCGGCAACCTCAAGGAGATGGACCCGGCCTATCTCAGGGCCGCCTCCATCGTGGGCTACGGCGCCTCCCTGGCCGTGGGCTACGGCCTGCCCATCCCGGTGGTGGACGAGCAGGTGATGGCCCAGTGCGCGGTGAGCGACGAGGACATCACCTATCCCATTGTGGATTACTCCGAAAACTATCCCCTGGGGCGCTCGGCCGATCTGGGCCGGGTGAGCATGGCCCAGCTTATGAGCGGAAGCATCGAGATCGACGGCAAGAGCGTTCCCACCGGCGGCATGGCTAGCCGGGCGCGGGGCCGCCAGATCGCCGGCGAGCTCAAGCGCCGCATCGAAGCGGGCCAGTTCCTGCTCGCGCGTCCGGTGGCCGCCCTGCCCGGGGCCACCCTGGCCGAGGCTCTGGCATAGGCATCATCAGGCAAGAGAAGGGATAGACCGCCGTGGCCAAGAAAAAACTGGTATTCAGCTTCCCCCCCCTGCTCATTCATGAGCCGGTGACCAGCAACCTGATCCGCAAATACGACCTGGAGGTGAACCTCCTCCGGGCGCGCATCCAGCCCCGTGAGCAGGGGCGCATCGTGGCCGAGCTTTCCGGCACTCCGGAGAGCATCAGCGCCGGAGTGGCCTACCTGGAGAACCAGGGCGTGCAAGTGGACACCCTGATCCAGGAGATCCGCCACTACAGCGACCGCTGCATAAACTGCACCGCCTGCACCGGGGTTTGCCCCACCGACGCGCTCACCGTGGACCCCGAGAGCGACGAGGTGGTGTTCGAGGCTTCCCATTGCATCATGTGCGAGGCCTGCCTGGCCGCCTGCTCCTACGGCGCCATGGAAAGCCTTTTCTAGACCGCTCCCCATGTCATAATCCGGGCCGCCGCCGCTTGACCCCGGCGGCGGCCCGGCCGCACAATGAACCGGCATGAGTCTGATCCGGCACATACCTCCCCGCCGCGCGGTTTTGGCCGCGCTGCTTTTGTTGGGCCTGGCGCTCCGGCTCTGGGGCCTGGCCTGGGAGGCTCCGCCTCCGGGCGGGGACATGGCCGAGGACTGGGGCTGGCGGGCCATCGACTCCCTGAGCTGGAGCCAGCCCTTCTGGCCCGGCCTGTGGCCCCAGGCCTTTTTCTCCCTGGCCGCCCTGGTGCAGGGCGCGGCCACCCTCTTGGCCGGGGGCCTGAGCCTGCTCACCGGCGAGACCCGCTTCATGGCCGAGCTGGCTCTGGACCCCCGCCTGGCCGGCCGCCTCACCGCCGCCCTGCTGGGCGCGGCCCAGATACCCCTGGCCTATCTCCTGGGCCGCCGCTGCTTCGACAGCGTGGCCACCGGGCTCCTGGCCGCCGCCCTGGTGGCGGTGAGCCCCCTGCTGGTGGCCCAAAGCCATTACCTGTGCGTGTCCGCCGGCCTGGGCCTGCTCCTGTTGCTCTCCGCCTGGCTGGCCTGGCTGGTCATGGAGCGCCCCCGCCCCGGCCTGTGGGCTGGCCTGGGCCTGGTCATGGGCCTGGCCGCGGCCACCCACACCCTGGGCCTGGGCGTGTGGCCGGTGGGCCTGGCCGCCGTGGCCATGGCCGCCTTGAGCACGCGGGCCTCGCTCTCGCGGCGCTGGCTGCTCTGGCCCCTGTGCCTGCTGGCCGGGCTGGTGCTGGGCTTGGCCCTGGGCGCGCCGGGCCTGTGGCTCCAGCCCTGGGAGGCGAGCCGCACGGCGGCGGAAGGCCTTTCCCTGGCCGGTCCGATCCAGCCCTGGCTGGCCCGGGGCCTGGCCCGTCTGGCCGGTCAGGGCCGCCTGCTCCTGGGCCCCGAGGGCCTGGTGCTGTGCGTGCTGTGGATATTGGGCGTGGCGGTGCTCATCCGGCGGGGTCTCAAGCGCCGCCTGGTGGTGGCCCTGGCCCCGCTGCCCATGATCGTGCTGGGCCTGGTGCCCAACGGCCTGGACGCCCAGGCCTGGACCGCCGCCTGGCTGCCCGGCCTGGCCGCGGCGGCGGCCTGGCCCCTGGTGCTGCTCTGCCGCCGCTTGCCCGCTTTTGCCTGGCAGGTGGCCGCGGTGGCCTGCCTGCTGGCGGCCGTCGTGGTGCTGGGCGGCTGGCGCTCGGCCGGAGTCAGCTATCTTTTCTGGCAGCAGGGAACTCCGGCGGCGGCCCGCGCCTGGCTGGGGCACAACCTCCCGCCCAAGGCCCGGGTACTCCTGGGGCCCGGCGCGCCCCTGGACCTGTTCGCCGGGGCCCGCCAATGGCGCCCGGGAATGCCTCCGGGCCAGGACTATCTGGTAGTCAACCACGCCTCCCGCGCCCCGGGCCCGGCCGGGGACGAGCTGGCCCGCCGCCAGCCCCTCAAGCGCTTTTTGTTCAGCCCGGGCTGGGAAGAGGGGCCCTGGGCCGCGCGCACCGGCTTCCCGGTGGGCCTGAACCCGCCGCTGAGCGTTTACGCCCCCCAGGCGCGGCGCGAGGTGCTGGTGCCCCTGGCCCTGCCCCGGCCCCTGGTGGGCCTGGAACGGCCCTACGCCCTGGTCTATCTGGACAACCCCGCCTATAGCCGCGATGCCTCCGGGGCCCTGCTGGCCGGGGCGGGCGGCCGCGCCCGCCGGGTGCTGCACCCCTCGGGCAGCCTGAGATCATTGGGCCTCCGACTGCGCAACCTGGGCGAGGGCCTGGCCCGGGTGCGCCTGAGCCGGGGGCTGTGGCCCCGCGACTCCCTGGTGCTCTACCCCGGCCAGCAGCGCGACCTGGTGCTGCCCGCCAGGGCCTGGCCGCCGGTGGTCTCCGGGCTCTATCCCCTGGGAGTGGAACTGGTGGAGGGGGATTCCCTCTACACCCGCCTGGTGTCGGACCCCGTGCTCTTGGGCAAGCAGGAGCTGGAGGCCGGGCGGTGGGAAGCCGCCGGGCGCTGGCTCGGCCAGGCGGCGGCGGGCGACGAGAGCTTCGAGGCCCTGGCCATGTGGGCCGGGGCCCTGGCCAGAGGGGGCAAGACCGAGCGGGCCGCCCAGGTTCTCTCGCGCTTGGACGGGCGGGTGGCCTGGGAGTACGCCGCGTTGGCCGCGGGCGAGCCCGGACCGGAGTGGGACGCCAAGCTGGGCCGGGTCACAGGCTATCATCCCGGCCTGCTGCGCCAGGCCACCTCCAAGACCTACGAGCTGCGCGGGCCCCTGTGCTTGGCCGACGGTCGTCCGGTAAGCCTGAGCGGCCGGGGCTACACCGGCAGCTTCTACCGTCACCACGGCCAGCCGGGCGCCATCCTGGTGATGCGCCCGTCCGCGCATTGGCCCCAGGGCAGCTGGCGGGCCGAGCTGAGCCTCAAGGCCCCGCCGGGCGGAGAGCCCCGCCAAGTGCTGGCCCGTGCCTCAATCTGGGCCTGGGCCGCCGTGGGCGCCAGCCTGGTGGCCCAAAAGGACATCACTGCCGGAGACCTGGGGGGCGGCAAGGTGAGCCTGCCCTTCGTGCTGGAGGACGACGGCACCCGCCTGGAGCTGCGCCTGGAGTTCACCACCCGCCAAACCCTGAACCTGGAGAAGTTGGTTCTGGGGGCCGACATCCGGGCCCACATGCGCGCGGTGCTGGCCTGGTATCAGAACGCCCGAGGGCTGGTGGCCTTGCGCAACAAGCGGTACCAGGCAGCGGTGGATGCCTTTCAGGGAGAGCTGAAGCTGGCTCCCGGCTCATCGGCTGCCTATTTGCCCCTGGCCAAGTCCCTGGTGGAGGTGGGCCAGCTGGAGGCGGCCTATGTGGTGGCGGTGCGCGCCGAGGAAGCCTACCGCGCCTTCCCGGACCAGCTGGAGCAGGTGGCCGCGCTGTACAAGGCGCTGAGCAAAAAGGAAGACCTGGCCCGGGTGGAGGAAAACCTGAGCCATCTGCGGCCTTCCTTGCAGCGGGTCAGCCGCTTTGCCGACGGCCTCACCCTCCTGGGCTACGACCTGCCCAAGGCCAAGGTGAAGCCCGGCGGCAAGCTGGAGATCAACTTCTACTGGCGGGCCTGGCAGCCGGTGCCCCTGGACTACACCATCTACCTGCATTTGCGCGGCCCGGGGCGCACCCTGAACTACGACCACCATCTGGACCACGCCCGAATGGCCATGCCCGCCCTGAGGCCGGGCCGGGTGGTGCGCGAGGACTTCAGCCTGGATATCCCGGCCGACGCGCCCAAGGGCAAGTACAAGGTGGTGCTGGGGTTGTGGGACCCGGAGCTGTCCCCCGAGGCGGTGGAGATCGTGGGCGGCGAGGACAAGGGCGGCCGCGACGTGAACCTGGCTGAAATCGAAGTGCAGTAAGGCTAGGGCAGGGGGCGCACCGAGGCTCCGGCCACCCGCAGGGTGCCGCCCTGCTCGAAGCGCACCCGAAGGCCCAGCTCGGCCCGGCGCTTGAGCTCGAAGGGCACCACGATCTCCTGATAATCAGCGGACAGATCGCGGCCGCGCACCGGCTTTAGGGCCAGGGGCAGCCGTCCCAGGTCCGTGGCCACCACCAGGCTGGCCACCAGAGCCCCGGCGGGGAGCGCGCCTTCCCCGGCCAGGCGGAAGCGGGCCTCGTAGCGTCCCGGCGCGTAGGTCTGCTGTGGCCCGTGCATGAGGTACAGCGGCGGGTGCCAGCCCGCCCGGCCGCGCACCGCCAGGCCGGTGGGCACGCGGGAGTCGGCCACCAGCTCGCCGGTTTGGCGCCACAAGCGGCTGGCCGGGTAGAATCCCTGGGTGCGCTCCATGCCCGCGAAGTTGATCAGCACCACGTCCAGGGCCAAAGCCGCCTTGCCGTTGTATCCGGTGCGCAGGTCCAAGGGGGCCACTTCATCCAAGCGGAAGGGCACGGCCACGTCGTGCCACTGGCCGTCCACGGGCAGGATCTCGGGCGATAGGTCAGTGGCCGAGAGCAGCCGCCCGGTGCCCGCGTCGCAGACCTCCACCCGGCCCGCGTCGGCCGGGCCCGGCCCCCGGCGCAGGCGGAAGCGGGCCACGTAATCCCCCGGCGGGAAGGGCCGTCCCGGCCCCCGGCTCAGCCAGCCCGGTGGGTCCACGCCTGGAGTGGCGGCGCGCAGGTTGCCCCCGGCGCGCGGCAGGCGCGGCCCCAGGGGACCGCCCAGGGCGGCGGCTTCTTCGAACATCAGGCCCCAGCCCGAGGCCCCGCGTTCCTCGATCACCCGTCCCACCTTGCCCCGCAGCCACTCGCCCTCCCACAGGCTGGTGATGGGCGAGACCTCGGTCGTGGCGTCGCGGGCCGGTCCCTTAAGGCCGGTGGGCTCCATGAGCCACACGTTGCCCGCTTGCAGGGTGGGCCGTAGCAGGCCGCTGGCCGCCAGGCGGCGGCGGGCCAGCTCGGGCGGGAAGGGCGACACCTTGCGGGTGTAGACCTCCTCGTCTTCGTAGAACGCCACCAGCCCCACCTTGAGCTTGTCCAGCACCTCCCGCGCCGCTGGCGTCACCCAGCCGAAGTCCAGGGGGTAGAGCGGCCAGAACACCTGGTCCACATAGGCCTGGGGCACCTGGGGCGAATATCCGTTGACCATCTTGGCCCGGGTCTGGACGATGAGCAGATCATAGGCCGAGGACTGATGCGAGTCGCCCGGCCAGATGGGCAGGCCCAAGACTCTCTGCGGCGCGTCGGGCCCCATGGGCAGGCTCTTTTTCACCTGCGCGGCCAGGG
Source organism: Desulfarculaceae bacterium (assembly GCA_020444545.1). Lineage (NCBI taxonomy): Bacteria > Pseudomonadati > Thermodesulfobacteriota > Desulfarculia > Desulfarculales > Desulfarculaceae > Desulfarculaceae bacterium. Next base: position 45,111 of record JAHLKT010000002.1, read on the forward strand.
GGCCGGGAGGGGCGATCAGGCAGAGGCCGGGCTGCTTGGCCGGCCAGAAGTCCCAGGCCACCAACAGAGCCACCAGCACGGCCAACAGGGCCGCCGCGCCCTTGCGGCTGCCCCAGGCGCGGGCCAGCTGGCCCAGGGCCCAGCCGCCCAACAGGCCCATGAACAGCACCGCGAAGATGACGATGCGGCCGGGCACCCGGGGGTAGTTGAAAAAGGGCACGTGGTCGTAGAGCCAGGCGTAGAGCGGCAGCTGGGGCAGGTTGGGCCCCAGGCAGAGCAGGGCGGACACCAGCCCCAGCCCGGCCCACAGGGGCGCGGCCCCGCCTTGGCGGCGGCTGAAGGCCAAGAGCAGCAGCCCCGCCCCGGCCAGCACCAGGAGCACCAGGCCCAGATAGACCACCTGCTCGGAATGGGCCGGGGAGATGCGGAACAGGTCCGCGGTCTGGGGCGCGAAGAGCTTGACCTCGCCCAGGGAGCGCCCCTTGCTGGCGATGGAGGCGTCCAGCACCCGGGCCTTTTGCACCAGCATGGCCGCCACCCCCAAGCCCCAGCCCAGGCCCAAGGCGACGAGCGGGGGCCAAGTGCCCACGGGCAGGCCGGGCCAGGAGCGCGCCCGCCACAGGGGCGGCACACAGCGCCAGGCCCCCCAGAGGAGCAGCGCGGCCACGATCACCTTGCCCAGGTGGGGTGCGTCCAGCCAGAACTGCACCGCGTAGAGCGGGCTGAGGATCAAGGGAGCCAGGCCCTTGGCGATGAGGGCGCGGGCTTGGCCGGTGGGCAGCTTGCTCAGCCCGGCGGCCAGCCAGGCCAAGAGCAGCCACACGCACCAGAGCAGCACCAGGCCCAAGCCCAGGCTCAGCGGCAGCTGGCTCCAGCCCACGCCCCCGCCTCGCGCGGCGGCCAGGTGCAGGCTTAGCCCCAAGGCCGACCCGGCCCCGGCCACCCACCAGGCGGCGGCGGGCGAGTAGGCGTCCTCGCCGCTGTCCGGTTGCTCCGCGCGGCCCATGGTCAGCAGCCGGAGCGGCACGTAGAGCCCCAGGGCCAGGGTGCTGTAGAAGAGCAAATGCCCTTCCATGAGCCCCACGGCCGTCAGGCACAGGCCGCCCAGGGCCCCCCAGAGCCAGGAGCGCCGCGCCCAGCCTTCCTCCAGCAGCCAAAGGGTCAGGGGAAGCATGAAGGCGATGAAGCCGTAGAGGTGGCCCGAGAGGCTCTGCGAGGCGCGGAAGGGCAGTAGGGCGTAGATCAAGGCCAGGGGCAGGGCGGCCAGGGCGCTGCCCAGCAGGCGGCGGCCCAGGGCGAAGGCGGCCAGCCCGGCCAGCAGATAGCAAAGGATGGTCACCGCGTTATAGGCCCATAGGCTGCCCAAGGGCTGGAAGGCCAGGTAGAGCAGGGAGAAGGGGAAATTGGCGTAGAGCGCGGTGCCCCCAGGGTTCAGCCAGGTGTTGAACTCGTAGGGGTTGGAAGGAAAGCTCGAAGCCCCGAAGAGGTTGTCCCCGAAGAGCCAGGACCAGTAATAGAACTGCAAGTGGTCGCCGGGCATCTCCGGCACCAGCTCCCAGCCGGGCGAGGGATGGTACACGTAGGGGATGGAGCCGTTCCAGTGCGCGGCCAGGGGCCAGGTGTGGGCCAGGGCCAGGAGCAAGAGCAGCGCGGCCACGGCCAGGGCGGCCCGCCAGGCGGGGGCGCGTTTCTCCTGGGCGTTCACGGCTCCACCCTCACGATGGCCATGGACTCCACCCTCAGCGGCGCAATGCCGGTGCTCCCCACCCGGAACTCCAGGTTGGTGGCCCAGCGTTTCAGGCTGAACTCGATGGCCGCCGGCTTGCCCAGCTCAGCGCCGGTCAGCTTGATGCCGGTCATGATCCTCTGGCCCTTGTCCTGGCTAAGGTCTAGCCAGGCGGCCTGCTCCGGCCCCTGGTAAGGGCTCTTGATCAGGGCCACGGCCCGGTAGCGGCCGGGCGGCAGGGCCAGATACTGCCCCCACACGTAGAGGCCGGGCTTGACCCCGGCCGGGATCTCCAGGGCCTCCTTGGAGCCGGGCGCGGTTTTGGCAGCGCCGTGCTGGTAGCGGGCCGGGGGCAGGGGCAGCTCCATGAGCGCCGAGGGCTCCACGCCCGAGGTCCCCAAGTGCAGGCTGCCGCCGCCCGGGGGTAGGTCGGAGAGCCGGTTCCACAGCACCACCCGCTGGGCCGGGTTGCTCAGGTTTAGCACGCCGTCCCCGATGCGGTCGGCCAGGGCCCCGGCTCCGCCCACCAAGACAAAGGCCAGGCACAGGCCGGCCAGGGCCCGCGAAGGTCCGTAGACCTGGTTACCCAGCTGCATGGCCACCAAGGCGGCCAGGGCCACGAAGGCCCACACCAGGGCCAGGTCCGCGTTCACTTGGGGCGCGGTGTAGTTGTAGATGAAGGCGGGCAAGAGGTTCTCGATGAGTGGGAACTGGAGCCCGCTGCCCAGCACCACCTTGTGGCCGTACACCGCCGAGGGGAAGCGCATCACCCAGAACGAGGCTCCCAGGGAGGCCAGGCCCAACACGGCGGTGAAGACCCCATAGCGCGGCGGGCCCCAGCGCAGGCCCGCGGCCAGGCCCACGGCCAGGAAGGGCACCGCCGCCACCAGGTAGCGCGAGGGCGGGTTGATGCCGCCGTGCCAGTCCGCGAAGAGCCCGGCGATCAGGTAGGTCGCCCCGGCCATGACGATGGTCCAGAAGCCGTCGCCCACCCGGCGGCGGAGTAGCCAGAAGAGCCCGGCCAGGGCGGCCAGCCAGAGAGCCCCGTAGGTCAGGAGCCCCTCGCCCGCGTCCAGCCACAGGCCGCTGAGGCCTTCCCACATGCCCCGGGGATTGAGGTAGTGCCCCTGGGCGTGGATCTCCTGGCCCGGGAAGGGATGGCCGTAGAGGTATTGGAAATAGGCCAGCAAGAGCCCGGCGGAAAGAACGCAGGGCAGCAGGAAGAGCAGCACGCCCCGGAAATAGCGCCAATGGCGGAACAGGCAGTACAGTCCCAGGACAAGGGCCAGCAGCACGAAACGTTCGTGGAACCAGGCCAGATATCCGGTGAGCACCCCGGCCAGGAGCATCAGGCCCCAGCGCCCGCGCTGGGCCGCGCCCAAACAGCGGAAGGCGCTCACCGCGAAGGCGGCGGCTCCGATCTCCGCGAAGGCCAGGTTGCTGTAGATGAGCGTGGGCAGACACAGCGCCGCCGCCCCGGCCGAGACCAAGGCCGGGCCGTCGCGGCCGCTCTGGCGGCGGGCCAGCCAGAACGCCTCGGTGACCATCCAGGCGGCCAGGAGCCACAGGGCCATGGTAGCGGTTTTGCGCGGCCCCTGGCCCAGGTACAGGCCCCAGGAATAGAACGGCGCCATGAGCACCGGCAGGCCGGGGCGATGCTTGGATATCCAGCGCCCGTCCTTGGTCCAGCCTCCGTGCCCGCCGATCACCTTGGCCGGGTCGATGAAATAGGAGTTTTCCCGAAGGAAGATGTTCTCGGCCAGATCCAGGTCGTGGTCCACGGCCAGGCTGTGGGTGTTGAACAGATACTGCGGCTCGTCGCCGCCCATGAACTTGCCAACTTGGTTGCTCACCGTGGTGAGGCGCGCCCCCACCCCGGCGAAAAGCGCCAGGGCCAGGAAGAACACCATGGGCGATAGCCACACCCGGTGAATCTCGTCGCGCTTGCGGATGATGTCCGGCGCGGCCAGGCGGGTCTGCACCAGCACCACCCCGGCGGCGGCCAGGGCGGCCAGGGGCCAGGCCTCGCGGGCCAGGGCCAGGGGGGCCAGGCTGGTGCCCAGCAAGGGGGGCAACAGCTCGGCCAGGGGCACCAGAAACAGGGCCAGGGAGGGCAGCCAGGCCAGGGCAGCCAGATGGCGGGCGCGGGATCTGTCCAGGCCCTGGCGAGCCAGCCAGCGGGTCTGCCAGGCCGCGACCAGCGCCTGCAAGACCCAGACGCCCACGCCCAAACCCAGCCAGATGTACCAGGGGGGCAGCCGCCAGATCACCGCCGTTTCGCCGTGGGCCGTGGCGGCCAGGGCCACCGCCCAGCGGGTGGCGGCCAACAGGCCCCAGGCCACCCCGGCGGCCATCACCACGGGATGCCCCGAACCGTTGAACTTTAGGGACGGCGCTTTCACCTTGAGGGCAGCCCGAAGCGCTCCCGCCAGGGGTCCCACAGGCGGGATCTAGTCATGTCCAGATACAGGCGCTTGTTGTCCTGTTTGGCCCTCTCCAGGGCGCGGCCGGCCCGGTCGAGGTCTCCGGCCCGGGCCTCCAGCCAAGCCAGCTCGATCCAGAAGAACACGGGGTAGGTGCCCTGGTAGGCCTCCACTTCCTTCCAGAGCTTGTCGCGCTGATCGCGGGAGAGCGCTCCGCCGCTGGCCACGCTCTGCTGGTGGGCCACGCCCAAACGGGGCAGCAGGCGGTAGTCGGGCCGCCAATTGGTTTCAATGCGTTTTTGGGCCGCGATGCGCCTAAGCTCCCGCCCCTGGAGCCAGGGCCAGACCAGGATGCCGCCCAACACGATCACCACCAGCCATATCAGCCAGGGGGGCGGTCCGTGGCGTTCGCTCACCGGGGGGAGGGGGCTTAGGTCCAAGGTATAAGGCTCCGATAAAACCAGCGATTGGGGACGGGAACCAGCCTGAGAGCCATTAGACCACGCACACCGGGGAGCGTCAAGAAGCCCCGGGATCGGGCGGCGGATCAGCGGCTGAACGCATGCCGCCGCGCAGATACATGGGCACCGCTGGCAGAGCGCTGATCATGGAGCCCACGTTGACCAGGAAGCCGATGAGGAAGGCCGGGGTGGCTCCCACCCCCACCAGGCGGAAGAAGGCCACGTAGAGCCCTTCCAAGACGCCGAAGCTGGAGAAGCTCACCGGCAGGCGGGCCAGGAAGAACACCACCGGGGTCACCGCCGCCGCCTGCAAGAGGCTCAGGTCGATGTGAAGGGCCTTGGCGGTGAGCCAGTTGAAGACAATGGGCGCGCCCTGCTCCAGGAAGGAGAGGAACACGAACCAGAGCAGCACCCCGCGCTTGTGGCGGTAGGCATGGTAGGCGGCCACGAAGTCGAAGAACCAGGCCAGGAGCTTGTTCTTCTCGCGCCAGCGGGCGGCGGCGCTGGCGTGCAAACGGCCCGCCCAGGCGCTGAAGGAGAGGATCACCGCCAAACAGGCGGCGCCCAGGAACCCAAAGGACCACCAGAAGAACTCGACGGGCAGGTCGGTGGATATGCCCGCCAGGAGCACCAGGCCGATGATCGCTGCCAGGGCGGCGGCCACGAAACCCAGGGCCCGCTCCAGGAAGATGCTGGCGGCCACCGCCTGGGAGGGGCGGCCCGGCTTGGCGAAGAGCCCCACCCGCACCGCGTCGGCCCCCAGGGTGCTGGGCAAAAAGCAACCCGCGAAGGTAGCCAGATAATAGGCCTTGAGCGACTCGCCGTGCCCCGCCTCGTAGCCCTGGCTGAGCAGCAGCAGGCGCCACTTGTAGCTCATGAGCCAGCGGTCCAGGGTGAAGGCAATGATGAGCAGAACCAGGAATTCCCAGCGGGCGTGGGCCACGGCCCGCGCGGCCTGCTTCAGGTCCACGAAGAACACCAGCAGGACCACGAGCAGGCCCAGGCTTATGCCCATGCGCAACCAGGTTTTGGCGGATTTGCCCAAGCGGCCTCCCGGAGGGGTTAACGGGCTCAAGGTATCACCCGGCCCCGGCCCCGTCAAACCTTCGGATGTTGCACAAAACGCCAGGTTTCATTAGGCTTACACATTTCCAGCGCCCGGCGATTTCCTCCGGGCCGGCTCGGCGAAGGACGCTATGTGCGGCATCAACGGATTTTCCTGGCAAGACCCTGAGCTGATCCGGGCCATGGGCGACCGGCTGACCCACCGGGGGCCGGACGACCGGCACGAGATCACCGCCTTCGGCGCCTCCCTGGGCCAGACGCGGCTGTCCATCATCGACCTCTCGGCCAACGGCCGCCAGCCCATGGTCAACGAGGACGGCCAGGTCTACGTGGTGGTCAACGGCGAGATCTACAACCACCTGGACCTGCGTTCGGAGTTGATCGCCGCGGGCCACCAGTTCACCTCCAACTCCGACTCCGAGGTGGTCTTGCACGGCTACGAGCAGTGGGGGCCCGGGGTCATCGAGCGCCTGAGCGGCATGTTCTGCTTCGCGGTGCTCGACGGCAAAAACCGCCGCATAATGCTGGGCCGCGACCGCCTGGGCATCAAGCCCCTGTACTATCATCACGCGGGCGACAAGCTGATCTTCTCTAACGAGATCAAGGCCCTGTTGGCCTGGCCCGGCCTGGAGCGCCGGGTGGACCCCCAGGCGCTCTACCAATACCTGGGCTACGAGTACGTGCCCGCCCCGCGCACCCTGTTCGCGGGCATCAACAAGCTCCAGCAGGGGCACTACGCCATCTTCGACATGGCCAGCGGCCAGCTCACGGACAAGCAGTACTGGGACGTGAAGTTCGCGCCCCGCTTCTCCCGCCCCGAGGAGGCGGTGGAGGAGCTGCGCGGCCTCTTGCGCCTGGCGGTGAAACGCCGCCTCATGTCCGACGTGCCTTTGGGCGTGTTCCTCTCCGGCGGCCTGGACTCCACCACCGTGGTGGCCCTGATGCGCGAGCTGGGGGTGGAGCATCTGCGCACCTATTCCATCGCCTACCCGGACCCCAGCTTCAGCGAGCTGGAGTACGCCAACGACATGGCTCAGCACTACGGCACCGACCAGACGGTGCTGATGATCGAGGGCCTGTCTTTGGAAGACCTGGAGACAGCGGTTTATCACCTCGACGAGCCCATGACCGACCTCTCGGCCATTCCCCTGATGCTCATCTGCCGCGAGGCCAAGAAGACCGCCACCGTGGTGCTCTCCGGCGAGGGCGGCGACGAGATCTTCGCGGGCTACGACCGCTTCCGGGCCTCCAAGGCCGCCGGGTATTTGGGCCGTTTGCCCGGCTGCGCCCCCACCCTGAACCGCCTGGCTTCCCTTTTGCCCGACCAGCCCCAGAAGAAGGGCGCCATCAACGTGGCCAAGCGCTTTTTGGAGGGCTGCGTCCTGCCCCGCGACGGCGAGCATCTGCGCTGGCAGTACTTCCTGCCGCCCTCCCTGGCCGGGCAGCTTTTCCGGCCCGAGGTGGCTGCCCAGGTGGGCATCGACGACCCCTTCGCGCCCATCCGCAAGGTGCTCTCCTCCTGCAACAGCACCGACCGCCTGGACCGCGAGGTGTACCTGGACCTCAAGCTGGCCATGGCCGACAGCGTCTTGATGAAGGTGGACAAGATGTCCATGTCCACCTCCCTGGAGGTTCGGGTGCCCTTCCTGGACCACGAGGTGGTGGAGTTCACGGCCAGCCTGCCCTCCTGGTTCAAGCTCAAGGGCTTCACCACCAAGTACATCCTCCGCCAGGCCATCCGGGGCCTGGTGCCCGACCGGGTGGCTTTCCGGGGCAAGCAGGGCTACTCTCTGCCGGTGAAGAATCTGCTGCGCGACCAGCTCCAGCCCCTGATGCGCGATCTCTTGTCCACCAGCCCCCTGGTGAGCGAATTCATGAACCGGGCCACGGTGGACCGGCTCATGTCCGAGCATTTGGCCGGCACCCACAACCACAACCACGTCTTGTGGGCCCTGATGAACGCGGCCCTGTGGCACCGCCGCTTCTTCGAAAACTAGACTTCTTTCAGGGGGCGTGATACTTTTTCTAGGCAATCTAACCTCCCGCTGAGCAAGGGAATTTCATGACCGAGCCCAAGCAGGAATCCTACAAGACCCACCAGATGGCCACCTCCGGGGGCAGCGCCCTCAAGCGCTACCAGGAGCTCATCGTGGGCTCACGCTCCCTGGGCCGCCTCATCTACTTCGAGCTGTGCATGCTGGTGACCAACCTGCGGGGCGCCCTGGGCCTGGTGCTGCGCAAGCTGCTGTGGCCGCGTTTGTTCGGCTCCTGCGGCAGCGGGGTCACCTTTGGGGCCGGGGTGGTGCTTCGGCACCCCCAGCGCATCCACCTGGGCCAGAGGGTGGTGGTCTCCGAGGGCTGCATCCTGGACGCCCGCGACCCGGACAGCGAGCGGGTCATCGTCATTGGCGACGACGTGAACCTGGCCAACGAGGTGATGCTCTCGGCCAAGAAGGGCTCCATCGAGATCAAGGCCAACTGCGGCCTTAACGCGCGGGTCATCATCCACTCCGTGGCCGGGAACCCGGTGAGGGTGGCCGAGGGCGTGGTGATCGGGCCGCTGTGCTATCTGGCCGGGGGCGGCGACTACCACACCGACCGCCTCGACATCCCCATCGGGCAACAGGGCATCAAGGACCTGGGGGGCATCTCCGTGGGCTCAGGGGCCTGGCTGGCCGCCTCGGTCACGGTCACCGACGGGGTGAGCATCGGGCAGGGGGCCATCGTGGCCGCCGGGGCGGTGGTCACCAAGGACGTGCCCGACCTGGCCGTGGTGGGCGGGGTGCCGGCCAAGATCATCAAGAGGCGGGGGGAGCCGGAGAGCGCCTAGGTGCCCGCCATGAATCCCAACCAAACCAAGCCCAAACGCCGCCGGGCCACGGCCTGGCTGTCGCTGGTGGCCGCCGCGTTGGTCACCGGCGGGCTCTTGTACTACCTGGCCCGGGCCACCACCCTGGACGACTGGGTGCGGCTCTACCAGGGCCTGGCCTGGAGCATGTTCGGGGCCTACCTGGCCTGCTTCCTGGGCTCCATGCTGCTCAAGGCCCTGCGCTACCGCATCCTGCTGGACGCCTCGGGCGAGGGCCAGGCCCCGCGCTACCGCGATCTGCTCACCCTGACCTTTGTGAGCAACCTGTTCGTGGACTTGCTTCCCGCGCGCTCCGGCAGCCTGGCTTACATCGTGTTCCTCAACCGCAAGCTGGAGGTGGGCCTGCCCGCCTGCTTCAGCTCCTTTGCCTTCAGCTTCATCTTCGACCTCATCGGCATGTTGCCCCTGTTCTTCACGGCCATCATTCTCTACGGCGTGGCCGCTGGGCAGCACGCGCCCCTGCTGTGGGCCCTGTTGGCCGTGTTGGCCGTGATCGCCCTGTTGGCCCTGTTCCTGCTGGAAAAGGTGCTGGCCCTGGGCGAGGTGATCGTGGCCTGGCTGGCCCAGCGCCTGCCCGGCAGGCTGGGCGACTGGGGCTGGCGTGGGGCCCAGGAGCTGGGGGCCATGGCCAGCGACGTGAGCCGCATCAAGGGCCAGGGGGTTTATGGCCGGGTGCTGGTGGTGTCGGTGGCCATCCGGGCGCTGAAATATCTGGGCCTGTATCTCTTGGTGGTCGGGTTGGCCGCCCAGTGGCCCGCCGAGGCGGCGCGCCTGTCCTTCCCCTTGATTCTCTTTGCCCTGGTGGCGGCCGAGGCCACGGCCAGCCTGCCGGTGAGCGGCATCGCGGGCTTCGGAGCCTATGAAGGAGTAATGATGGCCACCTTGCGCGGAGCCGGCCTGGCCCCCACCCAGGCGGCCTTGATCCCCTTTGGCCTGCACCTGCTCACCCAGACCGTGGACTACCTTTTGGGCGGCGTGGCTTTAATCGTGCTGAGCCTGATCAAGCCGCGCAACGGCGGCGAAGCGCCCGCCGCCCATCCCAAGCGGCGGCGTTGGCTGGCCTGGCTGGTCGCCCTGGGCGCGGCGGCAGTGCTCCTAGTGGGCGGGGTGCACTTCGGGCCGCGCCTGTTCTACCAGCACTTCGGCGGCATGGTGCTGGCTCCGGTGGGGGGCGGCCTGAGCCCGGAGCAGCAGGCGCTCATAAGCGCCCAGACCCAGGGCCTCAAGGCCAAGGTGGTGTGGTCCTCCAGCCGCTCCGGCAACCACGAGCTGTATCTGCTCACCCTGCCCGAGCTCAAGCTATATCGCCTGACCTCCAACGACCGGGTGGATTACTACGCCCGCTTCTCGCCCGACGGCAAGCGCCTGGTCTTCGCCCGCTCCCAAAAGCCCTGGGTCAGCGAACGCGACGAGATTCCTTGGGACGCCTACGTCCTGGACCTGGCCAGCGGCAAGGAGAGCCTGGCCGCCAACAACGCCAACTATCCCCAGTGGGCCGGGGAAGGCAAAATCAGCTTCATGCGCGGCGGCCAGACGGTGCTCAAGGACCTGGCCACGGGCAAGGAGAGCGTCATCTACGACGCCTCCGGCCCGCCGGTGCAGGGCGTGGCCCAGACCCCGGAGCTCTCGCCCGACGGCAAGCTCCTGGCCTTCACCGCGCGGGGCAAACAGCGCGGCACCATGGTCTACGACCTGGCCTCCAAGGAGCTACGCACCATCGCGGGCGGTTGCGAGATCACCTGGTTCCCCGGCGGCCAGGAGGTGCTGTGGGTGGAAAACGGTGGGCACGGGGGCAATCAGATATTGGCCTCGCGGCTCAGCCCGGTGAAGCCGCGCGTGTTCATGGACCTGCCCGGCGCGCACAGCCACGAGTACTTCCCGCGCCTGTCGCCGGATGGGCGCTGGCTGGTGTGGGGCGCTTCGGCCAAGGGGCACGAGCACGACATCGCGGATTACGAGATATTTCTGTGGAAGGTGGGCACGCCCTGGGAGAAGGCCCTGCGCCTGAGCCGCAACGCGGCCAATGACCGCTGGCCGGACATCTTCATTGAAAAGTAATTGGGGCCTTAGGCCGGGGGCCGAGAGAAAGAGTTTGTGAAGGAAGGAAAAGGGGCGGTTGGTGAATCAGGGCATGTTGCGCGGGCCCCGGCGAGGCGGGCACGCATCCTTCCGGCCAGGTAAATGCTACCTGGCACGAGTCCCGGCCGTCCCCATGGCGACCGTGTGACCGCCTAATCGGCGCTAATCGCGGCACCCCGCCGGTCCGGCCGAACTAGGCCCGCGAGTTTTCCCCTTTCCAAACCTCTTATTCAGGGCTGCGCCCAAAGACGACGCCCGGTCATTTGGCTTGGAACAGCTCCCAGTCGATGCGCGCCCCGCGCAGCATGGCGTTGATCGCCGGGCCCAGCTCCTGCCAGTCGCGCTCGCCCCGGGCCCCGCGCAGCTCGCCCCATAGCCAGATGCGCTCGCCGCCCTTGAGCGGCTTTTGCACCAGAGCCAGGCGCTCGAAGATCAGCGTGCCCCGCTGCTCTCGCTTGCGCTCGTGGACCGTGCACAAATACTTGCCGATGCGGCTGTGCCCCAGCAGGCTCCAGCCGCTCAGTTCCGGGGCCGGGCCCTTGCGCCAGCCCACGGCCATTTCGCCCTCTGCCCCAACCGGGCCGCGCCAGGAGCGGCCGCCGGGCACGGCCTCGCCGCGCCAGTCCCAAGGCAGATTGATATACACCCCGCCTTTTTCCACCAGGCGCCACTGCGAGCCCAGCACGAAGAAAAAGGGCTCAATGCGCAGGGACCCCAGGATGGCCTCGCGCCAGGCGCGGGTGCGCTCCCACAGCTCTGGGCCGCTGTCAGCCACGGCCCACAGGCGCTTGCCGTCCACCAGCGGTTGGTCCAGCACCAGGATGAGCCGTTGCCGGGCCCACTGCGTGCCCGCCAGCTCGTGCTGCTCGAAAGCCTGGGCCGGGCGCCCGGCCAGGGTGCTGGGCCCCAGGGCCTTGGTGTTCACCTGGCCCTCCCGTCCCGGCAAGGGCGGGCCGTCCATCTCGAACAGGGAGAACTCCATCTCCGTGAACAGGGGGCCGGTCTTGCGGGCCCACCAGCCGTAGAGCGGCCGAAGGCCCACGTAGAAGAAGCCGTACCAGCGAGAGGGGACGGCCAGGCTCACTCCCCGGCTGTCGTAGAGCCGCCACTGTTCGCCGGGCAGGGGGGCGTGGGGCCCGGCCAGCACGTCCTGCTCCGCGCTCGCGGGCAGGGCGGCCACAAGCAACAGCAGGGCCAGCACGGCGGCACAGGCGCGGCGCACGGCTCTCAGGCCCTCCGCCCGGCCAGGCCGGGCAGCGCGGCGAACTGGGCCCCCCAGGGCGAGCCCTGGAGCACCCGCTCCAGATGGCCCCGCCCGGTGCGGCGGAACCAAATCTGCTCGTTGTACATGGTGCCCACCCAGCCCAGGAGCGGCGCGATGGAGGGGTGGTAGAGCAAACGGCCCAGGCCGGGGATGGCCCGCAGGCGGCGCTCCAAGAGGGACACTATATCCTGGCCCAGCTGGGGCGGCTGGAAGCCGGCCGGCTCCACCGCGTCGCCCGTGGCCGCGTAGTCCATCTGGCCCACCCCGGCCGCCGAGCTCAGGGCCACGTGGGGCGCGATTTCTCGGGGCAGGCCCATGTAATCCAGGGCCGCCGCGTCGCAGGCTACCCGGTCGCGCCCGGCCAGGAGCAGACCGCAGGGCCGGGGCAGGCCGGTCTTGGGGCCGCTGCCCTCCATGGCCACGGTGGCGTCCACCAGGTTGAATACCGTCTGCTTCACCTGAAGGTTGATCTCGGCGATCACCTGGTGCACCTGGCGGTGATACTGGTAGCGCAAGCGGGGCAGCAGGCCCCAGTGGTTCTTGAGGCAGCAGGAGATGCCCGAGAGCACGTGGGTCTTCATCACCGGCAGGTTGATGATGCTGTCGCTTTGGAATACCGCGCGGGGGAAGGACAAGGTGGGGCAGGCCGGGTTGGCGGTGGGCACTTCGCGGTAGGGTTCGCGGGCCAGGTTGACCAAGTCCGCGCCGTGGCACGAGGCCAGGGAGTCGTAGCCCCAGTGGCGGCAGGCGCGGGCGAACTGGGGATAGCCGGCCACGTCGCTGTCGGCCAGGGTTAGCCTTAGCGCCGGGAAGCGCGCCCGCAGCTGGCTTAGCAGGGCGTCCACCACCCAGGGGCCGGAGTTGCGGCCCGGCAACACCTCCTGGCTCATGGCGTTGATCTTGACCAGGCAGCTCTCGCCTAGGTCACCGGCGCTCAGCTTGGCCAGGTCCAGGGAATGGGCCACGGCGGCCTCCACCGCTTCGGGGGTGGCCTGGGGCAGTTGATGAAAAGAAACTTCAGGCATGGTTGCTACTAAACTTTGCCGCCAGCCAAGGGCGCAGGCGTAGCCAGATGCGGTGCAGGCACAGGGCCAGGCAAACCGCCAGCACCGGCATCAGGGGTGAGTTGAAACGGCTGGCATTGGCGGTGACCAGGCTGTGGAAGACGTACACGAACAGTGAAGGCACCACGAAGGCCAACAAGGGCCAGTCGCCCCGTCGCAGGCCGCTGCCCGCCAAAAAGAACAGGGCCGCGAAGCCGGGCAGGGCTATCCACCAAGTGTCGCAGAACAGGCCCCGCCAGGCCAGGGGCAGGGAGGCCAGAAGGTGCCCCCCCGGATGGGCCAGGATCTTTTGGATGGCCCGTTTCTGGGAGTGCATGTCGCCCACCGTGTAGTGCCCCAGCCACTTGGTGTGGCGGGCCCACTCGTTCTGCCCCATCATCTCAAAGGTGTCGCCCCGGTTCTGCACCCTGAGCCGGTTGAAGTCCTTCAAGTCGAGCACCCGCCCCAGGGTGAGGGCGTAAAGGTCCAGGCCCAGGAATTTTTGATACTTGGGCGGGTGGTGAAAATCGGCCGGCTCGGGGGACTCCTTCACCAGGGGATTGATATGGGTCCAGGGGGTGTAATAGACCAAGGCGGCCAGGTGCTCCTTGGGAGTCATCAGGGCGTGGTTGGCCCGGATGTCCAACACCTGCCCGCCCCGGAAGGCCAGCATCCAATGGCCGAAGTAATGATGGTTGCGGGCCATCCAGGCACCCACCGGCAGGGCGAAGGCCAGGCTGAACAACAGCAGCCCGCTAAGGGCCCGCCGCCAGGGCAGGGCCCCCCGCCAGGCCGCGACCAGCACCAGGAGCACGGCCACGGGCCAGAAGTACATGAGCACCGCGCGGGTGAGCGCGCCGCCGGCCAACCAGAGCCCGGCCAGGACAAAAACCCACCAGCGGGGCCGCCGCAGGCACCAGTAAAAACAGAAGGAAAAAAAGAACAGGGCCACCGCCGCGCCGAACTCGCTGTAAAAACGGTTCAGGAAAAACATCAGCCCCGGGCTGTAGGCGATGATGGCCCCGGCCAGGTAGCCCGGCCAGGGCGAGCCGGTGATGCGCCAGGCGAAGAGCCCGGCCACCGTTGCCACCAGGAGCAGCCAACCGATCTGCCACTTTTTGAGGGGCAGAAGGTCGTCGCGCAGGAACTGGGGCAAAGGCAGCTCATGGAGCCCCGGCACCAGGATGATGCCCGCGGCCAAGAGGGCCGGGTAGCCCGGCGAGCGCCAGGCGTCCGGCCAGGGCGAGGGGGTAAGGGTGCGCTGGGTGGATATGGTCCCGTGGTGCACCAAGTTGTGGGCCATGCACAAGTAGTGGGTGGCGTCGTGGTCGTTGGCGTAGTGGGGCAGGCGGGCGGCGGCAAAGGCCGCGAAACCGCCTAGCAGGGCCGCGATGATCAAGCCATGCAAGCACACCCGTAACCAGCGGTGGCTCGAAAGGGAATGCCGGAGAAGGGCGGCGGGGTCGCCGGGAGTCTGTGGAGCATCTGCGGGCATGGGTCTCTCTGGTTGTGGGGGGCCCATTTGCCTGAACCATACACACCGGGGGCCCCAGCGGCAACATGGTGGGCGCACAATCGTACTTTCGTTGCGTAGCAGGGGCAAAGCTGCTAAATATGGTGGACTGAAGCAGGTTCGGCCGGGATTTTTTCCCGGAACGGACCAATACTAAAACCCCGGGAAGACAGCATGATTATTTCCAAGGCGCCGGTGCGCATCTCCCTGGGAGGCGGCGGCACCGACCTTGCCTCCTACTACTCGCGTTTCGGCGGCTTCCTCATCGCCGGCGGTATAGACAAGTACATCTTCATCTGCATCAACCAGCGCTTCGAGCGCTCCATCAAGCTCTCCTACTCCCGCACCGAGGTGGTGGAGAGCGTTGACCAGATCAAGCACAACATCTTCCGCGAGGCCCTCAGGCTCTCCGGGGTGGACAACCAGGTGGAGCTCTCCTCGGTGGCCGACGTTCCGGCCAACTGCGGCCTGGGCTCCTCCTCCAGCTTCACGGTGGCCCTGCTCACCGCCCTACGCTCCTACAACCGCGACTTCGCGCCCCTGGGGGAATTGGCCGAGGAGGCCTGCCGCATCGAGATCGACATCCTGGGCGCGCCCATAGGCAAGCAGGACCAGTACATGGCCGCCTATGGCGGGGTGACCGCGCTCACCTTCGACACCGACGGCACGGTGCACGTGGAGCCCCTGAAGATGCCCGGCGGCAAGCTGGTGGAGCTGGAGTACAACATCGCCCTGTTCTATACGGGCATCGAGCGCAGCGCCTCGGACATCCTGGCCAGCCAGAACAAAAAGACCCTGGAGGACGACGAGGCCATCATCGAACGGCTGCACGGCATCAAGCAGATCGGCCTGGAGACCCGGCGGCTGTTCGAAAAAGGCGACATCGACACCTTCGGCGATCTGCTGCACGAGCACTGGACCACCAAGAAGAAGCTGTCCAAGTCCATCAGTTCGCCCTTCATGGACGAGTGCTACGAAGAGGCCCGCAAGGCCGGGGCCCTGGGCGGCAAGATCATGGGCGCGGGCGGGGGCGGCTTTTTCATGTTCTATTGCCCGGGCACCAAGGCCAAGGTGATCCAGCGCCTCGAGGCCATGGGCCTGAGGTACTTCCCCTTCCGTTTCGATTTCGAGGGGGCCAAGATCGTGGCCAACCTTCGCAAGTGATGCCCGGAGGCAAGCCGTGAGCGACTATATCGAGCAGTATTTGGATGAGGCGGGCAAGATCGCGGCCTCCCTGGACCGCGCGGCCATCGCCAAGATGGTTCAGACCATCGTGGGCATCCGCAGCGGCGGCGGCCGTTTATTCTTTGTCGGGGTGGGCGGCGGCGCGGGCAACGCCAACCATGCGGTGAACGACTTCCGCAAGATCGCCGGGATCGAGTGCTACACCCCCACCGACAACGTGAGCGAGCTCACCGCCCTGATCAACGACGAGGGCTGGGACGGCGTGTTCGCCCGCTGGCTCAAGACCAGCCGCCTGGGCCCCAAGGACGGGGTGTTCGTGTTCAGCGTGGGCGGGGGCAGCGCGGAGAAACAAATCAGCGTGAACATCATCGAGGCGCTCAAGCTGGCCCAGGAGGTGGGGGCCAAGATCATGGGCGTGGTGGGCCGCGACGGCGGCTACACCGCCACTGTGGCCGACGCCTGCGTGGTGATCCCCACCATGAGCGCGGCCACCGTGACCCCGCACACCGAGGCCTTCCAGGCGGTGGTGTGGCATATGGTGGTCTCGCACCCGGACATCCTGCAAAACGAGATGAAGTGGGAGTCGGTGAAGTAAGGCGGGCGGTCTTTCTGGACCGCGACGGGGTGCTCAACCCGGTGGTGATGCGCGGCGGCAAGCCCGCCTCGCCGCGCAGCCTGAGCGAGTTTTCCCTGTTGCCCGGCGCGGGCGAGCAGGTGGCGAGGCTCAAGGGCGCGGGCTACCGGGTCATCGTGGTGACCAACCAGCCCGACGTGGCCCGGGGGCTTCTGGCCCAGAGCGAGCTGGACGCCATGCACCAGGCCCTGGCCGCCGGGGCTCCGGTGGACGAGATAAGGTTTTGCCCCCACGGCGACCGCCACGGGTGCGAGTGCCGCAAGCCCAAGCCGGGCATGATCACCCAGGCGGCGGCCGAGCAGGGCATCGACCTGGCGGCCAGCTGGCTGGTGGGGGACGGGTACAAGGACATGGCGGCTGCCCAGGCCGCCGGCGTGAAGGCGATACTCATCGAGGCCGAATACAACCGCGCGGTGGAGGCTCCCCGCCGGGCGCCTGACCTGGTTTCGGCCGTGAATATAATTTTGGAGCAAGGGTAGGGCCATGGCCATTTTTCTGGACAGCGGCAAAATCGAGCAGGTGGAGAAGTACCTTAGCTGGGGGGTGATTCGCGGCGTGACCACCAACCCCACCATCCTGCTCAAGGACGGGGTGACCGGCGGGGCCGAGGGCATGAAGAAGCGGGCCCAGGAGATCGCCGCCATGATCGCGCCCCTTCCCCTGTCGCTGGAGGTGACCAGCAACGACCCGGCTCAGATGATCGCCCAGGGGCGTGAGTTCGCGGCCCTGGCCGAGAACATCAACATCAAGATCACCATCCACGGCCCCAACGGCGAGGACGACAACATCGCGGTGATTCACGAGCTGGAGACGGTGCATGACGTGCGGGTCAACGCCACGGCCATGATGAGCGCGCAGCAGTGCCTCCTGGCCGCGCTGGCCGGGGCCACCTACGTGTCGCTGTTCGGCGGGCGGGTGAACAACATGGGCTACGACGCCTCCGGCGAGATCGGACGCCTGCGCGAGGTGCTGGAGCTGCAAGGCCTGGAGAGCCAGATCATCATCGGCTCGGTGCGCGAGGTCAACAACGTCATCACCTGGCTGCACGCCGGGGCGCACATCGTCACCGTTACCCCGGATATCCTGGGCGGCATGC
This sequence comes from Desulfarculaceae bacterium, assembly GCA_020444545.1. Classification (NCBI taxonomy): domain Bacteria; kingdom Pseudomonadati; phylum Thermodesulfobacteriota; class Desulfarculia; order Desulfarculales; family Desulfarculaceae; species Desulfarculaceae bacterium. The sequence continues at coordinate 62,469 of JAHLKT010000002.1, forward strand.
TGGTGCACCCCTACAGCAAGGAAACCGTCAAGATGTTCCTGGATGACGCCAAGAAATGCGAGACCTGCTGATTCGACGTTCCCGGAACGCCGCTGACGTTGTTGCCGGCGATGCTCAAGCCTCGACACGCCTAGTCAGCGACGCCCAGCCGGCCCCCGGGGCTGTGCCGGATAGATAAAAAGAAAGAAATATGAGCCCGGTCCTCCGCCAGGGGGGCCGGGTTTTGCTTTGGGGAAGCCCATGAAAAAATTTTGGGCAGGTTGACCCGCTAAATTCTAGTGACCTAAGGTGATTGTCAATTGGCCTCGCCGTTTAACGGCCCTGCCCGCGGTCCGCCCTTTGGGAATGAGGAGGTAGTCTTATGAAAAAGCTGTTTCTCTTGTTAATTTGCGCCGGCTTTTGCTTGGTAGCCGGCCCGGCCCACGCCTATACGGTTTACAATCACGCCAGCCATTCCGTGTGCGTGATGACCCACCCGGTGCGCAGCATGGGTCACTGCAAATTTTTCGTGGACCCGCATTCCCACCACAACGGGTCGCACGGCTCGGGTCTGGATGGCGCCTATTTCCAATTGTGGACCAACAACGGCAAGGTCATCAGCAGCACCACGGTGGAGGCGGATATCCCCAAAGGCGGGTTCGCACGGGTATATAACGACCGCGTGGAGGTTTGGAAGCATTGCGACCATTGCAAAAAGAGCAGGGACTTGATCGCTGGTTTTCCTCTTGAGAAGGGCGATCCTTTTGAATAGGAGGCCTTGAGGCGGCAGCCTGAGCCGGCCAACCCGCCGCAAATTAACCCGGTCCTCCCTGAGGGGGGCCGGGTTTTGCTTTGGGGGCTGAAGTTAAGCGAGAGGGGGGCGCCTACGGGAAAGCAGGTTGGGAAGGGTAAGCGGGGCGGTTCGGTGGCGCGATGGCCGCGCGCTTGGCGGCGGCGGGAGTATTGTGGCGGGCGGCCCCGCATCCGGTCAGAGCGGGCAGGTAGAGGAGGCTGCGGGATTCTGGGCAGGGCGGTATGTGATGTGAAGGACGGTGAAGAACCCGACGAGAAGGAGCGCATCCGGTAAGAGTGTCCCGCGCCCGTAACGGGGGTGCCAGACCGGACCGGCGCGAATTTTCTTTCCCTTAACTGCCTGCTTCTTTTTTTCTTTTATACTGTCGGCAATAAAAGGGGCCGCCCAACCGGGCAGCCCCTCTCGCTATTGCAAACTTGGTTTTACTTATTCCTGATTCAACTTGGCGGCCAGATCGCGGGCTCGCTCCAGGCACTGATCCATGTTCAGGTATTCGAAGGACCCGAAGCGGCCGCAGGTGTGGAGTCCCAGGCCGTCCAGCCAGTTGTAGACCCGCTCCCGGTTGCTCAGGTAGGCCAGGTCGTAGACCACGTAGGCGTACTTGATCTTCTGCACGTCGCTGGCGGTGACCTCGGCCGGGGTGATGCCGCAGAGACCGGCCACCTGCTCGGCCACCCGGCCTACCAGCTCGTCCTCGCCGGCGGCCAGGAGCTTGTCGCCCGGCGGCACGGTGATCTCGGCCACCAGGTGGGAGCTGCCTTGAGGCGCGTTGTGCGGGCTGAAGTAGCTCATGTAGCACACCCGGTGGGGCAGGATGGCCGGGTCCGGAATGTACACGGCGCTCTTGTCGCTCAGGCCCTCGTGGCCCACCCCCAGCATGACCAGGATGATGCTGTTGTACTGCAAGGCGTCGCAGGCTTGGCGGGCGTCGTCCGGCGCGCCCTGCAGGCAGGCGGCCAGGTTCATCACCGGGATGGTGGAGATGAGGCGGCGGCAGGCGTAGGTCTCGTTGCCGTCGCTAACCTCCCAGCCCGCACTGGTCTTTTTGATGCTCGTGGCCCGGAAACCGGTCTTGAGGTTAACCCCCTGGGCCAGGGCGTGGATCAGGGCCTCGATGCCCCCGCGCTGGGGATAGAGGAAGTTGAGCTGATGGGTGTAGCCCTCGGTCTCGATGCCGATGGCCGCCTTGACCACGTCGGCCGTGGGCGGGGAGGGGATGCGCTCCACCCAGTGCACCGAGATGTCCTTGGCCGCGCGCTTCCATATCTTGTCGTTGTAGGGGATCAGGTACTTGCCCGCCAGGCCCTCGCCGAAGCGGAAGCGGCACCACTCATCCAGGTTGGAGGGTTCGGCGTCGCTGCGCTCCAGAAAGCCCATGAGGCAATCGAAAATATCCTGTTTTTCCAGGGCGTAAAGGCCGTTTTCAAAGGGATATTTCACGAAGCGGTCGCGGAACCATATCTGGTTGTTGCGCCGCTGCTCCAAGAGGTTGCCCTCCAGCCAGCCGGTGAGCTGGGCCAACAGTTCCGAGTCGCGCGAAAAGAGGATGTGCCCCCCGATGTCGTAGGTGAAGCCGTCCTTCACGAAGCTGCGGCACAGCCCGCCGGGGCGCTCCTTGGCCTCCAGCACCAGGCTCTCGTGGTCCAGATATTGGGCCAGGCTCAGGCCGGTGAGGCCGCCGCCCAGGATGATGGTTTCCACTTCCGTGGTCATGCGGGGGATTGTCCTTCCTGCTCGATGATGTGTTGCTCCAGCTCGGCCAGTCCGGTGGGCGAGCCGATCTCAAAGTAGGGGTGCTCCACCACGTAGGCGGCCAGCTGACCCGCTGAGGCCAGCTCGACGAACACCTTCTCGATGGCATAGGGCTCGCCCGCGGGGATGCGCTCCAGCACCTCGCGGGAAAAGGCGCTCAGGCCGTAGTCGATGCAATCGTACTCCGGGCCGGGGGACCACTTGTCATAGGAGGCCACCATGCCGCCCTTGAGGCGCACGTTGGAGGGCTCCTTTTGCCCCTGGTTGCGCCACACCACCATGAGCCCCGGCGCGGCGGAGGCCAAAAAGCGCTGCCACACCGCGCGGTAGTCCAGGAGCAGATAGGAGTCGCCCCAGATCATGAAAAAGCGCTCCTCCAGCAAGGGGGCGGCCTTTTTCAGGCTGCCGCCGGTGCCCAGCAGGGTGGGGCCGTCTTCGCTGTATGCCACCTCCAGGCCCCAGCGGGAGCCGTCGCCCACAAAGGCGCGGATCTGTTCGCCGAAGTGGCCGATGCACAGCACTACCCGCTCCACGCCCTGCCCGGCCAGGAGCCTGAGCTGGTGGTCCATGAAGGGCCGCCCGGCCACGGGCACCAGGGGCTTGGGGACCTCTTTGGTCAGGTCGCCCAGGCGGGTGCCCTGGCCCCCGGCTATGATCACCGCCTGCACGGGCGCTTAGTCCCTATCCTCGGCCAGCATGGCCCGGATGGAGGCGGTGATGGCCTCGGCCGAGTTCATCTTGCTGTACCAGCCCAGGGCGTGAATCTTGTCCAGCACCAGGCGCACCTGGGGCACGTCGCCCTTCCAGCCCCGGTCGCCGCCGGTGTACTTGAGCTCCACGCCGCTCAGGCCCATCTCGGCGATCACGATCTTGGCGATGCTGGTCACGTCCAAAACATCGTCCGTGGCCACGTTGAACACGTTCACCGTGTCGTCGGTTTCAGCCATGATGTAGAGCATGGCCCCGATCACGTCAGTCACGTGCACGTAGCTTTTTGCCTGGGTGCCATCGCCAAGTATTTCGAGCGATTGAGCATATTTCTTAAGTTTTCGGATGAAGTCGTATCCCACCCCATGGGTCTGGCGTCCGCCCACCACGTTGCCCATGCGCAGGATGTAGGCCTTCATGCCGTACTGGTGGGCAAAGGCGCTGATCAGCCCCTCTCCGGCCAGCTTGGAGGCCCCGTAAAAGCTGATGGGCATGAGCGGGCCGAAGTCCTCGGGGGTGGGGAAGGTGCCCACGTCGCCGTAGATACCGGAGCCCGAGGTGTAGAGAATCTCCTTGGCCCCGTTGAGGCGCATGGCTTCCAGCACGTTGTAGGTGAGAAGGGTGCCTTCGCGCAGGTCCAGGTCGGTCTCCAGCATGCCCCGGGCGATGTCCGGGTTGGAGGCGTAGTGGATCACCCGCTGGTGCCCGGCCATGGCTTGGCTCACCTGCTCCAGGTCGCCCAGCTCGCCCTTCACGAAGTTGAAGTTGGGGTGCTCCCGGTGCTCGGCCAAAAAGTCCAGCGAGCCGGAGGAGAGGTTGTCGTACACGGTGAGGGGGCCTTGCTCGATAATGGCGTCCACCATGTGGCTGCCGATGAAGCCGGCCCCGCCGGTGATGAAAGTGCGCATACGCGGTTATCCTTTTGGTTGGCGGCCCGGGGCCATTTGGCCGATCTGGCCGCGCAGGCTGCCCAGGGAGGAGCCGTAGGAGTGGAGGTAGCCGAGCCCCACCAGGCCGGGCAGATACATCATGGCGTTGATGAAAACAGAGTAGATCAAGGCGCTTGAGCTGTCCACGCCGAAGTAGCCCAGGCCCAGCACGCAGAAGTATTGCAAGGGGCCGATATTGCCGACGGTGCTGGGGATGGTCATGCCCACGAAGATGAAGCAGAGCACGAACAGGGTCTGGGCGTAGCTTATCTCCAGGCCGAAGGCTTGGGCCAAAAGCCAGTAGGCCCCGCCCTCGATGAGATAAACCACCCAGCCCAGGGCGATGATGGCCGCCAGGCGTCCCGGGCTTTTGACCACCGCCAGGCCGTCCACAAAGGTGCTCAGCCAGCCTTCGGCCTTGGCCCGCACCCCGGGCCAGGGGGCCAGGCCGGCCAGCTTGACGATCCAGCCGGGGTGGCGCTGCAAAAAGAACAGCCCCAGCATCAGCCCCAGGCAGGCGGCCAGGCCGATGAGGGCCAACTTGTACAGCTCGCCGTGGCCGGTGTAGGCCACCGCCGCGCAGAGCAACACCAGCAGCGAGAGCAGCTCCAGCACCCGCTCCAAGAGGATGGTGGAGAGCACCGCCGTGGCCGGGATGTCCTCGCGGCGGCCGCAGATGTAGGCTCGCACCAGCTCGCCCAAACGGGCGGGGAGTAGCGCGTTGCCCGCGCAGCCCACGAAGGTGTAGCCCAGGGCCCCGCCCAGGCCCACCGGCTTGAGGCGGCCCAGGATGATGCGCCATTTCTGGGCCCGGGGGATGAACCCGGCCAGATACACCGCCACCACCGCGGGCAACAATGGCCAGTAAAGATCGCTCAGAGCCTGCCACAGACGGTCCGGCTCCACCTTCCTGAGCACCAGGTAGAGGAACAGGGCGGTCACGGCCAGGAGTATCAGCCGTTTGGCGAGGCTCTTCATGGCATATCCGGCGGCGGGTCGACTGGAGGTTAAGGCCAGGAGAACAGTTCCGTCAACCTATCAGAGGTATTGGGCTTTGGCAACCGGTCCGCCTGGCGCGGGGAGGCGGGATATGCTAAATGTTGGCCGTCGAAAGGAAGCTACATGAACCAAGAGCAGCCCCAAATCACCGTGGCCATGATCTCCATGAACGAGGAGGCGGCCGTGGGCAAGGTAATCGCCGATATCCAGGCGGCCGCGCCCGGCACGCACATCCTTTTGGTGGACTCCAGCAAGGACCGCACCCCGGAGATCGCCCAGGCGGCCGGGGCCGAGGTGATCCGCCAGTTCCCGCCCAAGGGCTACGGACCGGCCATGATGCGCGCCCTCACCTCGGCCCGGGGCCAGGTGGTGGTCACCCTAGACTGCGACGATACCTATCCCACGGACCGCATTCTGCCCATGGCCGAAGAAATACTCTTCGGCCGGGCCGACCTGGTGGACGCCAGCCGCCTGGAAAAGAAACCCGAGGCCATGCCCTGGATCAACTTCCTGGCCAACTGGGGCTTCGCCTGGCTGGCCAGCATCCTTTTCCTACGCCGGGTCACGGACCTGCACTCGGGCATGAGGGCCTACCGCACCAGCCTGTTCGACGAGATGAGCTTTCAAGCCCAGGGCTCGGCCCTACCCGTGGAGCTGCTGCTCAAGCCCATGGCCAAGGGCAAGAAGGTCAAGGCGATCTTCATCCCTTATGACGAGCGCACCGGTGAGAGCACCCTGGATCCGCTGAAGAGCGCCTGGTGGACCCTGAAACGGATTCTCCGCGTCAGGTTTGGCTTTTAGTTAGATTCCCCTACAACCAGCGGCAAGAGTCCGGCCCAATACAAGGGCCGGGAGGCGTCGCGTGGCTGCACGATGAACAGCACCCAGCCGGGCAGGGGCTTCTCGCTGATGGCGTAGCCGGCCCGGTGGAGCGCCGCGCGGGCGGCCGGGGCCAGGGAGGCGCGCACCGCCAGGTGCAGCTCATGGCCTTGGGGCAATAGCTGGTCCTGGTTCAAATAGCGCGGCAGCCAGGCCGGGCGGTGGCGGGGAGAGCGGTCCACCCTGAGGCGGGCGGGCAGCCAGGCGGCCAGGCCTGGCTCGGCCCACACCGGCTGGCGGCCGGGCAGCATCTCGGCCAGGGCCGAGGCCGCCGCTCTGGGAGTGGCTTGGCGCCCCTCGCCCTGGCTCACCCCCACCAGCAGCTCGTTGAGGGCCCAGTCGCCAGAGGCCTCGCCGCTCTGGGCCAGGCGCAGATAGCGCAGCTCACGGGGCGCGAAGCGGATCTCCTGCCAGGGCGCGCGGCCGGAGATGGCCAGCTTGCCTCCGGTCCAGAAGAAGGGCAGATAGGGCCGGGCCTTGGCCAGCTCCTGCCAACTCTCGCCGTCCGCGCTGCCGCTGAGGGTCAGCTCGCGGGGCAGCAAGCGTGGCTCGCCCGGGAAGAGCATCAGCGAGCACACGCCCTCCTGCGCGCGGCCCAGGTCCAGGGTAATGCTTGCGCCCGGCTCTTGGGCCAGCACCAAGCGGGTGGCCGCGTCGCGGTCCCACAGGGCCTCGCCCCCGCCGGGCGCGACGCTCCAGCCCTGGGGGCTGAGCCCGGACACGCGCGGGGCGGGCGGCCGGAAGTCGTAGAACAGCCGCCAGCGGGGAGGCGCCTGCTCCTCGCGGCAAGCCGCCCCCACCGTGGCCAGGGCCTCGCGGGTCACGGCCGCGTTGTGCTCGCCCATCACCGCCAGGCCGTAGCGCGGGGCCCGGAGCAGGCGCCGCTTGTAGGGCGGGTAGCGCTCGTGGTCAAAGGGCAGGAGGATCACTTTTTCCTTGGCCAGGAAGGTGTTCTTCATGCCGGTCCAGTAATCCACCACATAGGCGTAGCGCAGGCCGCGCTCTACCATGGCCTCGGTGAGCGAGGCCTGTTCGGCGGCCATGCCTTCGGCCGCGGCCCGCTGTTCGGGGTGGTTGAGCGGCGAGAAGGCCACGGCGGTGTAGAGGTTCATGCCCGCCACCAGGGCCAGGAGCAGCCAACCGGCCAGGGCCAGGGGGCCGCCTGCCCGGGTGAGCCGATCCCAAAGCAGGGCCACGGCCAGGGGCCAGATCAGATACAGGGCCAGCAAATAGCGAAAGGAGCCCGAATCCGCCCCGCCCACCGCGCAGAACACGTAGGCGATGCACAGGAAGGTGAGCAGCAGCACCTCGCCGCCGCCCGCCCCCTCCCAGCGCATGAGCCGCCGCCAAAGGTCCACCCCCCAGCGGGCCAAGGCCCACAGGGCGGCCAGCCCGGCGGCCGCGGCCAGGGCGGGCCCCAGGCCGGGCAGCACCCAGTCCTTCCTGAACCAGGACGCCCCCACCGTGGCCGGGAGCCCCTCGCGCACCAGGAAGTGCAAATTGGCCCAAAAGCCCGAGTGGGGCCGGGGCATCTCCATGTAGTGCAGGGTGCCGCCCTGGGTGAGCCAGTTGTGATAGAGGAGCGGCGAGGCCCCCACCAGTCCGGCCAGGGCCATGCCCCAGAAGCGCCAGCTTATGAGCAGGCGCGGCGCGCGGTAGAGCAGCAGCAGCAGGGTGGGGGGCAGGAAGTACACGAACAGGGGGTTGGTCCACACCCCCACCCCGGCGGTTAGGCCCCAGGCGATGAGCGCCCCGGCCTGACCCGATGCCAGAGGTCCGGCCTTGAGCAGGCGCACGGTGAGCCACAGGAGCAGCGCGCCCAGGGGCAGCATCTCCACGTGCAGGCCCCGGGCCACCACCGAGTAGGCCACCAGCATGTAGGGCCCCAGGGCCGAGAGCAGGGCGGCGGCCAGACCGGCCCGCTGGTTGATCAGTTCCTTGCCCAGGAGATAGAGCAGGGGCAAATAGGCCAGGGAGATCAGCGCGGCGGTGGCGTTCAAGACCCGGGGGGTGGCCCCGGCCAGGGCGAAGCTCCCGGCCGCCAGGATCGCCTCCAGGCTGCCGCCGTAGTGGTTGCCCCAGAACAGGGGCGTGAACTCGCCCTCAAGGGCGTGGCGGGCCATGAGCCCCACCACCGCGATGTCGCTGTCCAGATAGGGCCAGGCCAGGTAAGCCCCGCGCACCAGGGCCCCGGCCAGGAGCACCAACAGCAGGCGGATGGCCACTTGCCCGGCGCTCAGCTCCCCGCGCACCCCGGCCCCCTAGCGCCGGCCCGAGCGCAGGCTGGAAAGGCTCAGGCCCCGCCGGGTCATCTCGATGAGCCCGGCGGCCACCACCGGGAAGTAGAGGCAGGCCCAGAAAAGCAGGCTGTAGGCCGCGGCACGCTCCTGGTCGGCCCCGGCCATCATCAAGGCCCAGGTCACCGCCAGCTGGGTGGTGCCGATGTAGCCCGGTCCGGCGGGCACCGCCGCGGCCAGCATACCCCCGGCCAGGACCATGGCCGCCATCAAGAGGCTGTGGGGCAGGCCCACCGCCGGGAGGAAAAGGTAACCGGCCAGGTACATGAGCAGCCACAGGGCCACGGACTGGGCCAGCAGCAGGGGCAGGTGACGCCCCCGGCCCAGCAGGGCCAGGCCCTGGGTGAAGTGGGCCAACACCTCGGCCACCTTCTGGCCCAGCTTGGGCGAGAGCCGCCCGGCCAGCCCGGCCAGCCAGCCCACCGTGGCCGTGGGCCAGCGGTACAGGGCTCCCAGCACGGCCAGCACTCCCAAATACGCCGCCAGCAGGCTCAGCCCTGCGGCCCGCAGATAGATCACGTTGAAGGGCCCGGCCTGGGCGGCGGGGTCGGTGAAGATCAGGGCCGCGAAGAAGAAGGCCAGGATGGTCATGCCGTCCAGGATGCGCTCGATGACCAGGGTGGCCAGGGCGCTGGAGGCCGGGACCCCGCTGATGCGGTCGGCCGCGTAGGCCCTGACCAGCTCGCCCAAACGGGCGGGCAGGATGTTGTTGGCCATGAAGCCGATGAGGTTGGCCGAATATAGATCGCCCACCAGGCAGCGCTTGACCGGGCCCAGGAGCACCTGCCAGCGTTGGGAACGCAGATAGAAGATCCAGGCCTGGAGGGCCGTCACCATGAGGACGTAGAGGGGATTGAGGCCCTTGATGAGCATCCACATCCCTTCCAGGTCCACCCGGCCCAACAGCCAGATGAGGCAGGCGGCGCTGATGGCCAAGCCCCCCAGGAGCTGCCACTTCACGCGGGTAGCTCCCGGCGAGGGCGACGCGGCGGCTGGGGGCATGGATGGGTCATGGGGCTCTCCTGCCTGGGTGGCGGACTTTACTGGAGTGTAAAGGCGGGGTTGCCCGAAAACAAGGGGTTAGGTTGGGCGAGAGGGGCTTAGGTGCTGCTGCCCTTCGGCGAGGGGCGCCCGGGGTGCTTCAGCAGGGCGGCAGCCTTTTCGCGTCCCTTGCGCACCGCTTCCAGTTGGAGGCGCAGCGGCTCTTCCCACTGGGGGGCGGCTTCGGCGGCGGCCCTTAGGTGCCCCATGAGCACCGGCCAATCTACCTGGGAGGCCCAGAAGCGGGCAAAGGCGCTGTGCCCGCCCGGGAAGGGCGCGGTGGGACGCTGGTGCCAGGCGGCCAGGGCCTGCCTGCCTCGGGCCAGCTGCTCCATGGCCTCGCCGGGCCACGCCTGGGGCTGCTCCGCCGGGCGGTAGACAAAGGCCTCGGCCACCTCCAGGGGCGGCCAGTTGCGCTGGCTGGGCTTGCAGGTGATGCGCAGCCAGCGGGCCCGGGTGGGCGCGAAGTTGAACTGCAAGGCGGGAACCGGCTCCAGCTTGACCCGGCGGCCCCGCCAGCTCAACCCGGCCATGCAGGCCTTGCCTCCGGCGATCTTTCGCCAGGTCAGGCCGTCGGTGGAGCCTTCCACCAGCACCTCGTAGTGCATCCCCGGGCGGCCCTTCCATTCGGGGCCGGGCAACAGCGACAGCCGGGCCAGCTCCCGGGGCTGGCCCAGATCCAAAAACAGCATGGAGTCGTGTTTGGGGCTGGCCTTCCAGACTGTGGCCAGGTCGCGATCGGCCACGGGCGCGGCCCCCTCGCCGAAGCCCGCCGGCCGCCAGGAGGTGCTGGGCACCGGGGCCAGCACCGGGGCGGGCGGGAAGTCGTGCCACATCACGTAATCGTCCACCTGCAGGGGCTCCTTCCAGGCGCCCAGGCGCTTGAGGGACTGCTCCATGATCCCGGGCGGGGGCACGGCCAGGCGCTGGTGGGTGACCAGGGCGGGACGAGCCGAGCGGTCCACCCGCTTGAGGTGGGAGCTGTTGCGCGCTCCGAAGAAGTCCGCCGCCAGGATGCGCCCCTCGCTCTCGAAGGTGAGCGGCAGGGCCACCCGGCCGTGGGCGTAGGCGAAGCTCACCCCCTCGCCGTCAAGCTTGTCCATGGCCGCCTCCACCGGGCGGCGGGGCTGGTCCTGATGGCGATCCATATAGAGCAGATGGGTGTAGAGATTGAAGGCCATGAGCCCGGTGAGCAACACCGCCCCGGCCGGGGCCCGCCAGGCCCACAGCCGCCGGAGCCACAGGGCGGCCAGCACGGTCACCGGCACCATAAGGGGCGCGGCGTAGCGCATGATGGCCTTGTGGCCGTAGCCGCTGGAGGCGTGGATGAACAATAGGGCCAACAGGGTAAGGGCGATGATGTCGACGGGGCCTTGCCAGGGCCACTGGCGCCGCCAGGCCCGCCGGGCCCAGTTCGCGGCCGTGGCCAGGGCCAGGACGGCGGCGGGCAGATAGACCAGGAGCAGCACCACCCAGGGCAGGGCCGAGGGCATGTCCCCGGCCACGCTGCGGCCGTCCCACCAGGCCCCGGTGAGGGCGCGGGTCCAGACGTTTTGCATGAGCATGGCTGCGTTGGAGCCCAGGCGCTCCAAGTGCGAGCCGCCCAGCTGCACCATGGTCAGCCAGTCGTGCTCCAGGTTCCACAGGATCAGCGGCGAAGCCCCGGCCAGGGCGCCCGCGCCCAAACACCAGGGGCCCGCGCCCAGCAGCCAGGCGGGGCGGGCCAGCACCAGGCCCAGCCCGGCCGCGGCCAACAGAGGCAGGGCCATGAGGCTGGACCACAGGCCCAAGCCCGCGGCCAGGCCCAGGCCCAAAGAGAACAGGGCGGGACGGCGGGCCCGGCCCGAGGCCAGGCGCATCACCCCCCAGAGCACCACCGCTCCGGCCACCACCGCCTCCAGATGACCGCCGGTCACGTAAACCCCCTGGAAGCTCATAAACAGGGGGGGCAGGGACCACAGGGCCCCGGCCAGCACCCCGGTCCACCAACCGCCCACCGCCCGGCCCAGGCCGAACAGGGCCAGGACCCCCAGGGAGCCGTAGATAAGAAGCACCAGGCGCAGCAGGAAGGTGGAGGGCCCGAAGAGCTGGAACAGCCCGGCGGCCAAATAGGCCTCCATGGTGCCCATGTAGGGTTGGCCCCAGAAAAGCAGGTGGTGGTTGCCCCGCATGATGTCCAGGGCCATGAGCCCGGTCACCGCCTCGTCGTAGTCCACCTGGCTCAGCGAGGGGCTGCTGATGAGCCAGAGGCGCACCACCCAATAGAGCAGGACCAGTCCGGCCAGGACCAGCGCGGTGATATGGGAGGATGCGCGGGGGTGGCTTGGGTTAGGGTGCATTACTCCGGCGGATGTTCCTTGGGGTCGTAGTTCAGGCTGAAGCGCAAACGCCAGACGTTGAGGAATGCCTCCAGGGCGATGCTGCCGGTCAGCTTGGACTGGCCCACCCGGCGGTCCTCGAAGATGATGGGCACCTCGGCGAAGCGGCAGCCCAAAAGGTGGGCCCTATAGGTCATCTCCGACAGGGCGGCGAAACCCCCGGCCTTGAGAGTGGCCAGCTCCAAGCGGGCCAGGATCTCGCGCGGCCAGACCTTGTAGGCCCCGGTGAGGTCGTTGACCGGCAGGCCCAAGACGGTGCCCACGTAGATGCTGGCCCCCCGCGAGAGGATGCGGCGGCCTAGGCCCCAGTTCTTCACCCCGCCACCGGGCACGTAGCGGCTGCCGATGGCGATGGCCCCGGTGCGGGCCGCTTCCACCAAGGCGGGCAGGCGGCTGGGATGGTGCGAGAAGTCCGCGTCCATCTGGGCCAGCAAGGGGGCGTCGCTGTTGTTCAGCGCCCAGGTGAAGCCCTCGCGGTAGGCGGTGCCCAGGCCCTGCTTGCCGGGCCGGTGCAGGACCGTGATGCGGGGGTTCTCCCGGGCCAGCTCGTCGGCCAGCTCGCCGGTGCCGTCCGGGGAGTTGTCGTCCACCACCAGGATTCCCAGGTCCAGACCCAGACCGAAAAGGGCCTCGCTGAGCGGGCGCAGGTTATCGGCCTCATTGTAGGTAGGTATTACGACCAGGGTTTCCATGGGCAGTGGCGATCATCCAGGAAGGCGGTGAACTTTGATCCGGCAAGTCTATAGAAAAACCGCCGCCACGCCAAGCATTTCCGGCCTTCGTCTTGACTGGCGAGCCCCCGCGAAAATATAGTTCCTTAGTGAGTTTTCAAAAGCTTAGGAGCTGTGTGGTCTCATCTCGTCCACTCAAGACCTTCTGGCCCACGGCCGCCTTCCTCCTCGGCCTGGCGTGGTACCTGCGCCTGCCTTGGTTGCTCAAAGCCGACAAATTTTTGGACGCGGATCACTCGGTGTGGGGGCTCATGGCCCGTCACATCGCCCAGGGCCTAGCCTGGCCCTACTACATGTACGGCCAGGGCTACATGGGCAGCAGCGAGGCCATTTTCCTGGCCCCTCTCTTCGCCTGGTTCGGGGCCAGCCCCACGGTAATGGCCTGGGCCATGACCGGCCTGTCCCTGGTGATATTGCTTTTAGCCGCGCTCCTGGTCCGCCGTCTGGCAGGGCCAAGGATGGCCCTGGCCACCCTGGCCCTGGCCGCCTTGGCTCCGCCCTTTTTCATTCGCCTGGGGCTTTTGTCCTACGGCGGCTATCACGCGGTGCTCTTGTGGGGGGTCTTGCTCTGGCTGCTGTGGAGCCGGGTGTATCTGCCCCTGGACGACCCCCAACCGGGGCGCTGGGCCTGGCGCCTGTGGCTCATGGGCGCCCTGTGCGCGGTGGGCTGGTGGACCTGGACCTTCTTCTGGCTGCTGGTGTTCCCCCTGCTGGCCTGCCACGCGGCCTACCTGGCCGGACGCCTGGGCCGGGTGCGGGCCGGCCGCCCCTTTTGGGCTCCCGCCAGGGGATGGGATCTGGCCGGGGCCATCGCCCTCGGGTTGGGGCTGGTCTACCTGGCCTATGCCCTGGCCGTGATCAGCGCGGGGCGCGAGGTGAGTTGGCCTCTCCTGCCCGGAGTCAGCCTGCAAAACGACCCCCACCTGGCTCTGCGCCAGGATTTACCCATCGCCCTGGGCTTCATGGGCCTGGGGCTTTTGCTTTGGCTGGGGCCGCGCCTGCGGCGGGCCCGGCGGCGTCCGCCTGGCGGGGCCCGCCAACTCCGGCGCGAGCGCCTGGGCCGGGCGGGCCTGGTTCATCTGGGCGGGCTGCTGGCCTTCGGGAGCGGCTTGGTCCTCAAGCAGGGCGGCGACGTCTGGTACCGGCACAGCGATATGGCCGCCTGGGGCAGCTACGTGCCGCCCCTGCTGCCCGCCGGATCGGAGCGCCTCTGGGCCAACCTGAAGGTGGTGGCTGGCAGCATGGTGCCCGAGGCCTGGTCGCCCCACCCGCCCCTGGCCGCCGCGTGGCTGGCCTGGATGTTGTTCGGGGCCACTCTGGCCGCCGCCCTGGCCGCGTTGGGCTCGCGCCTTGTGGCCGCGCGCAAGCGGGGCCTGATCGCGGCCCTGGGCGAGGACTGGCTGGCCTTTGCCTGCGCGGTCTCCTATTTGGCCCTCCTGGCCGCTCTGATCTTCAGCACGGCCACGGTGGACCGCAACAATGTGCGCTATTTCTTCGAGAGCATCCTGTGGTGGCCGTTCTTGCTGGCCTGGGGGGTGCGCGCCCTGTATCGCCGGGCGCGCTGGGCCGGGTGGGTGGGCGGGAGCGCCTTGGCCGGGGTGTTGCTGGCCTCGGCCCTGGTGGTGTGTTTGCATCCAGCCTTTTGGCGCACCACCTCCTGGCGCGAGCCCTACGGGCCCCTGCTGCGCTATCTGCAACAAGAGAAGGTGACGCGGGGATGGGCCGACTATTGGGTGGGCAACCGGCTGACCTTCCTGACCCAGGAAAAGCTCATCTTCGCCATGGACCGGCGCTACGACACCTCTTTACAGCGCTACCATCCCTACTACTACGCGGTGAAGGACGCCGCGCGGCAGGCCTATTTGTTCCGTAAGGGCATTGACGACGCGGCCCTGGAGCGGGTGCGCCGCGACCTGAAGAACAAGCGCGAGCCTTTCACGGAAAAAGACCTGGGCGCCTACCGGGTGATCCTGGTGGAGAACCGGAGCTAGGCCCGCTTGGCCTTCCTGCGGCGGCGCAGCCACAGTCCGCCCCCGACCAGACCCAGCACCAGCAGCGGCGGCACGGCCAGGGAGGCCTTGACCAAAGGCTCGTCGTAGACCAGGGTCACCTGGTGCTCTCCGGCGGGCACGGCCACGGCCTGCAAGAAGCCGTAGGCCTGGCGGATGGGCGCGGCCTGGCCGTCCACTTGGGCCGACCAGCCGTGGTAGGCGCTCTGGCTGAGCACCAGCCAGCCGGGGCGCCGGGCCGAGACCTTGAGCCTGGCGTTCTGGCTGTCCCAGCTCTCCACCGCGACCCTGCCGCCGGGATCGGCTGTCTGACCCTGGGGAGCCCGCCAGCCGGGCGGGGCCTTGCGGAAGACCACCGTGCGCGAGGGGTCCGCCGACTTGAGCACGTGCAAATACTCCCAGATGGGCTCCACCACCGCCGCGCGGGACACGAACCAGGCCCGGCCCAGGTAGTCGCGGTTGACCAGCATCCCCCGGGGGCCGGGCTTCAGGTTGGGCCGGTCGTACTGGAAGCGGCCGTCGGCCTCCAGGCCATAGAGGCGGATCATGGCCTTGGGATGGGTGGAGCTCAGGATGATGGTGTCGCCCTTGGCCCCGGCCGGAGCAGTCAGCTCCAGGCTTTGCCCGTTGACCTCCTTGCCAAGGCGCAGGGGCCAGGCGGCGGTTATGCGACCCTGGTCGGCCAGGGCCACCCGGGCCACCTCCTCGCCTGGCCTGGCCTGGCCTGCCAAGGGGGCCTCGGCCACCAGGCGCAGCTTGGCCACCGGGCCGGGCTGGTCCAGGCGCACCGCCGACTGGCTGTAGCCGCAGAGGAACCACTGTTCGCAATGGGAATCGACCATGGGGCTGTCCGGGGCCACCAGCTTCACCGCCCAGAGGTTCAAAAAGCGCGGGTTGCTCTCCGAGCGCCGCCAGGTCTGCCAGAAGCCCAGGGGCAGGCGGCGGTCCATGTACCCGCCGGGCGGGTTGATGAAGTCGAGATGGGTCAGATAGATGGGGTACTGGTAGCCCATGGCGTCGGGGCCGCGCCCCGCCAGCACCCGGCCCCGCTCCGGCCCCCCGGCCAGGCGGGCCAGCTCGCGGTAGGCAGCCTCCTGGGCGGGTTTGGGCCGAGTGGGGTCGCTGCGGCGCACCGGGTCGCCGCCCACCATGACCGGGGTGTGGTAGAAGCCCAGGTCGAGGGCCACCAGGGCCACCAGCACCAGGGCCACCAGGCGGGGCGAGGCCTCCTGGGAGCGGCGCACCACCGCCCACCAGATAACCCCCAGATTGAACAGCAACCAGGTAAGCAGGCTGGCCAGGGGCAGGGTGTAGCGCCAAGGGTAGGGCAGCAGGCCGCTGCTCTCCACGGCCATGCTCAGCAAGAGCGTGCCGAAGATGATGGCGGCCATCACCGCCAGCACCCGGCGCAACGCGGCCAGCTCCGGGGGCCGCGCCTGGGTCATCAGCCAGCGCAGGCCGAAGCCGGCCAGCACCAGCAGGGCCAGGTGCAGCAGGAACATCCAGCGCACCGTTTCCCGGAACAGGCCGTAGCCGGGCAGAACGTCGACCAACACTTTGTGCAGGCCCAGGTTGTTGCCCATCATCAAGACGATGCCCAACAGGCCCAGGAGCTTGTAGAAGCCGGCCTCCCGGCCGCGCACCCACACCACGGCCATCATGGCCAGGGCCAGGGGGATGAGGCCCACGTAGGCGGTGTTCTCGGCGTGGCCTTGCAAAAGGCGCGGGGCCAGGAAATAGAACAGCACCCACCAGTCGCCCGAGCCCTGGGCGATGAAGTCGCGCCGCTGGGCCCCCACCAGGGCCCGGGTGTCGTGCGCCCCGATGGGGTCGCCCAGGGTCTGGGCCAGGTGCACCAGGTTGGGCAGGGCCCAGATCAGCGAGGCCCCGGCCATTAACAGGAAAGGCAGCGCTCCCCGGCGCCAGGCCGAGCGCCAGCCGTTGGTTTGCAGCTCGTCGATGGCTGCGTAGAGGCAGTAGATGCTGGCCCCCAGGCCCACATAGTAGAAGATCTGGGGGATGCCGCCCATGAAGCTCCAGCCCAGGAACAACCCGGCCCAGGCCGCGTTGATGAGGCTCTTGCCATGGCGGGCCCGGTGCAAAAACAACAGCACCAGGGGCGCCCAGCAGAAGGTCTGGATCATCATGGAGTGTTCGCTGTGGGCGGTTACGACGCCCATGCAGCCCATGACCACGCCCATGACCGTGGCCGCCGCCCGGCCCAGGCCGAGCTGGAGCCCCAGCATAAAGGCCCCGAAGGCGGCCAGGGAGCAGTAGGCGGTGAGCACCACCTGGAGGTAGTCCGAGCGCAGCAGGCCGCCTTCCAGGAAGAAGGTGTTGAGCAGCGACAGGGGGTTGAACAGGTCGAACAGATACTCCATGAAGGGCAGGCCGGTGGCCATGAGCGGGTCCCACAAGAGCAGCTTGCCCTCGGCCAGGCCCCGGTAGAAGTAGGCCCGTTGGGAAGTGAGCTCCAGGAAGTCGCGGCCCAGGAACAGGCGGTAGTCCAGCTCGGGATAGATGTATAGCCAGCGTTGCAGCCAAGGAAGGAGAATCACCAAGGCGGCCCCGGCCAGGGTCCACCACAGGGCGGCATTGGCCTGCACGGGGACGATGGGGCTGCGTTTTGGGGCCATGGGCAGATTTCTCCTTTGCGGACACCAGGAGGATCAATTCCCAGTTAAACCCTTAGGTGGGGGCTATGTCAATAATGCCAAGGCATTGATTGTGCGGTCTAAAACTCCTGCGGTCTCTTGTGGGGCAAGCGGGGCTGGGCTAAGATGGGCCCCTAGGCGGCGGCCCCCTCCGTGGCTGCCCCTTGGCGAAGGGCTTCCCTGGACGGGCCGCCTCTGCCAAGATAGGCTTTCAGACAGGGCCGATGGGGCCGGGCGCGGGAGGGAGGATCACTTGGCCATCTGGCGGCGGTGCAACGAGATCGGGCGGCGCGTCCCCTGGGCGGGGATGCTCCTGGGTCTGGTCATGCTGTTGGGCCTGGGCCTCCGGTTGTGGGGCCTCGACTGGCCCGGGGACATGCACCCCGACGAATGGACCAGCCGCATGGTGGCCGCCTTTGCGGGCGGCAGCCTCTACTACCCCCATCCCGTGATCTGGCACCAGGCCTTCTACCTGCTGGCCGGGTGGAGCTACGCGCCGGCCCAGTTCCTGGTGGGCAAGCTCTCCCTGCTCCTGGGGCCCTCCTACGCCGAGGTGGCGGTGATCCCCCACCTGCTCTGGGGCCGCCTGGTGGTGGCCCTGCTGGGCACTCTGAACATCTGGGCCCTATACCGCCTCATATTGGCCTGCAACCTGGGCCGCGCCGCCGCCCTGACCGGCGCGCTCTTGTTGGCCGTGAGCCCCCTGTTGGTGGTGCATAGCCATTACCTAACCGTGGACGCGCCCCTGGCCCTGGCGGTCACCCTGAGCCTGTGGGCCGGGGTGCGCCTCATTGCCGATCCCCGCTGGTGGCGCTACGCGGTGGCCGGGCTGGCCATGGGCCTCACCCTTACCACCAAGGCCAACGGCGGCCTGGTGCTGGCCAGCCTGGTCTTGGCCCACCTGCTGGTGGTGCTGCGCGACCGGCCCCCCAAGCTGCGCTGGCTCCTGGCCTGGCCGGCGGCCTTCGCCGGAGCCATGGCCGGGGGCATGATCCTGGGCTATCCCGGCTTCGTGCTGGGCCACGAGAACCCCATCCTCAAGTACGCCGAGCAGGTGCACAACTTCACCCGCCCCCACTTCGCGGAGAAGATAAGCCTGCTCAACAGCCCCATCGGCGACCGCCTCACCTGGTCGGCCCATACCTTTGGCGACGCCATCGGCTGGGAGCTGGTGGCCTTGTTCGCGGTGGGCCTGGCCATCGCCCTGTGGCAGCGGCGGCGCTCCCTGTGGGTGGTGGCCTCTTATCCGCTGTTCTACTACCTGGTGGTGCTGGTGTTCTCCCACCGCCTGGCCGAGCGCGACCTGACCTCCCTGGTGCCGCCCCTGATCTGCCTGGGCCTGTACACCCTGGCTTGGGGCTGGGGCCGCCTGCCCGGCGGATGGCGGCGGGCCCTGTGGGTGGGCGCGGCCATCGCCCTGGCCCTGATTCCCTTGGGGCACAGCATCTCCGGGGCCTATCTCTTCTGGCAGGAGGAGACCCGCATCTCGGCCCAGCACTGGCTCAAGGCCAACTTCGCGCCGGGCGACAAGCTCTACCTGGGCGGCTACGGTCCGCCCCAGACCCCGCCCCAAGCCGAGTTCCTGCACTCCCACGACCCGGAGGCCTACGCGGGCCCCAAAAACTACGTGTTGTTCTCCTCTAGCGCCGAGGACCGCCACTGGTTCCAGTGGGGGCATGTGCCGCGCAACGAAATGGGCCGCCTGATGCAGGGCATTGACCAGCGATTTTTACTGATCAAGGAGTTCGACCTGGGCTACGACCGCCCGGCGGACAAGCAGCCCGGCCGCTTCAAGTTCCCGGTGTTCGTGGACCCCCTGCTAAAGCTCTACGCCGCCCGGCCTAACCTGGCCCAAAAGGAGCGCCTGGGCCTGGAACGGCCTCCGGCCGATTCGGGCGCGGGCTATGCCGTGGTCTACACCAACCATCCGGCCTACAGCGCCCAGGGGGCAGACGCCCTGGTGCGGGGGCCGGGCAGGGCGGTGCGAGTGCTGCGCCCGCCGCGGGAGCTCATCGCCGCCGAGGTGGAGCTGATCAACTTGGGCCGGCAGGCGGTGGAGGTCAAGATGGTGCAGGGGCCGGGGCGCAGGCGGGTTCGCCTGGAGCCGGGCCAGACCTGGCGCTGGCAGGGCAGGCCGGTCAGCTGGCCTCTGCCCCTGAAGCGGGTCTATCCCTTCACCCTGTGGCTGGAGAGCCCGGGCGAAGTGTATATGCGGGTGCACGCCGACCCCCTCAAGCTGGGCCTCAGCTGCCTGGAGCGGGGGGAATGGGAACTGGCCGGGCGTCTGCTGACCCAGGCCCAGGCCCAGATGCCCGGCGCGGTACTGCCCCGGGCCCTGGCCGCGGCCGCCTTGCTGAACCAGGGCCTGACCTCTCAAGCCGCGCCCCTGCTGGCCGGGCAGGAGACGGCCCTGGAGCGGCTGGCCCGGCTGGTGCTGCGCGAGGATGATCCCCGGCAGCGGCCCGCCCGTTTGGCCGCCTGGGCCGGGCTCTACCCGGACCTGTTGGCCAAGTCCCTGACCCGGCGCTATGTGCCGGAACCATATTCTTTTAAGGCGGGCCTGGGCCTGAACCAAAAGCATCCGGCTTTCGATTTCGCGGCCCGGCCCGGGGACAAGAAAAGCCCACCCTCCTACCGCCTGGCGGTGCGCGAGCTGCTGCCCGCCTATGACCAGGTGGCGCGGGTGCGCCTGACCTGGGACCAGCTTCCCCTCATGGCCGAGGGGCCGCTGGGGGTCATCACGGCCCAGGCGAAGGGGCCGCTGGGGCAAAAGGGACCGCTGCTCAAGCGCGAGCTAAAACTGGCCGACCTGGCCGCCGGGCCGGGGAGCAAGGCCATCGCCCTGGAGCTGCCCGCCGCCGCGCCGGACGCCCGCTGGGAAATAAGCCTGACCCCCTTGGCCGGGTCGCCGCTCAGTCTGAAAGGGGTGGAGCTGACCACCTCGGCCCTGGACCAGGTGGCGGTTGCCGCCCGCTGGGCTTTCTGGGCCCAAGGAGAGCTGATGCGCCGCCAGGGACGCCCCGGCCCGGCCGCCTCTATCCTGGCTTGGCTGGGCCGCCTGGACCCGGCCTTCGCGCCGGGGCTGAGGAGCCAGGTGGAGGCCCTGGTGGCCAGCGGCCAGCCCAAGGCGGCCCGCGCCCGCCTGGAAGCGGCCCTGCCTTTGCTAAAAGCACAGCCCCAGGCCTCGGATTGGGCGGCCAAGCGCCTGCAAAAGCTGGAGGGCTCCGCCTCGGTCCCGCGTTGAGTCTCCTAAGCGGGGCGCATTGCCAACGCCCCGCCAACTCTATATAATCCGACCCATGCAACGCGCAATCGACAGCCTGGCCAGGGAGCGATTCGACCTGGTGGTGGTGGGCGGGGGCATCTACGGCGCGGCCGCGGCCTGGGAGGCCGCCCGCCGGGGCCTGAAGACCGCCCTGATCGAATCCGGCGACTTCGGGGCTCTGGCCAGCGCCAACAGCCTCAAGACTATTCACAGCGGGTTCCGCTACTTGCAGAACCTGGACCTGGCCCGGCTGCGGGTCTCCTCTGGCGAACTGACCAACCTGCTGGGCATGGCCCCTCACCTGGTGCAGGCGGTGCCCTGCCTGGTGCCCACCAAGGGTTTGGGCAAGCAGGGGCGCCCGGCCTTCGCTGTGGCGCTCACTCTGTACAACCACCTGATAAACAACCACAAACTGCGCGGTCGCCTCTTGGGCAAGCACGAGGCCCGCGCCCTGCTGGGGCCTTGCCCCCTGGAGGGCGTGACCGGCGCGGCGATGTGGTACGAGGGCGTGTCGGCCGACTCGGAGCGCCTCACCTTGGCCTATGTGCAATCGGCTGCGGCGGAGGGCGCGAGCGCGGCCAACTACGCGCGGGCCCTGGACCTGCTGCGCGAGGATGGCCACGTGACCGGGGTGCGGGTGCGCGACGAGCTGAGCGGGGCCGAGTTCGCGGTGCAAGGCTCGGTGGTGCTGCTCTGCGCCGGGGTCTTCAACGACGCCCTTCTGGGGCGCGAGGCTCCCCGGCCCGCCCTGGCCTCGGCCATCAATGTGGTGCTCAAGGACAGCCTGGGCTCGGCCCTCATGGGGGTGCGCTCGCCGCGCACGGCGGCGCAAGACCCGGTGTGCGGGGCGCATCGCTTCATGTTCATGGTGCCCTGGCAGGGGCGCACCATGCTGGGCACCGCCTACCGCCCCTGGCCGGAACAGGCCCGCCCGGCCGGGCCCAAGGCGGCGGAGCTGTTGGACCTCCTGGTGGAGTTCAACCAGGGCTGCCCGGGCCTGAACCTGGGGCCCGAGGACATAAGTTTCTATCACTGGGGCCTGGTGCCCCTGGCCGAGCCGGGCCGCGCGCCGGGCGGAGGCGGCTTGGCCACCAAGCGGCTCGTCGAGGAGGAGTCCGGCCTGGTGGCGGTGAGCGGAGCCAAGTACACAACCGCCCGCGCGGTGGCCGCCGAGGCGGTGAGCCGGGCCGCCGGCCAGATGGGCAAGGCCGCGCCCGAGCTGGCCGTGACCCCCTTGTGGGGCGGCGATCCCAACGGGGAGGCCCTGCCCGCCGATATGCCGCCCGCCACGGCCAAGCATTTGCGGGCCCGCTACGGCTCCCGCGCGGCCGAGGTGGCCGCTGTGGGCCAGGCCGACGCCGCGCTGCTGGAGCCATTGGCCGAGAGCCCCACGGTGCTGGGCTGCGAAGTGGCCTGGGCGGTGGAGCAGGAAATGGCCCTGAGCCTGGCCGATGTCAGTTTGCGCCGCACCATGCTGGGCAAGGTGCAGCGGCCCAGCGACGCGGCCCTGAGCGCGGCCGCCGGGATCATGGCCGCGCGCCTGGCTTGGGACGCGGCCCGGCAAGAGGCCGAGATCACCCGGGCCCTGGAGCCCTACGCGGTGCTGGAGGAGCTCAAGTGAGCGGGGCCATGCGCGAGGACGCCGATCAGGTCACGGCCACCCACGAATACGCCCAGCGCTTCGCCGGGCCGGTGGGGGCCTACTTTCTCACCGTGCAGGGCGCCCGCACCCTGGAGCTGGCCGCGCCCTGGCCGGGAGCGCGGGTGTTGGACGTTGGCGGCGGCCACGCCCAACTGGCCCCGCCGCTCATCGCGGCGGGCTATCAGGTCACCGTGGCGGGCAGCGACCCCAGCTGCGAGACCCTGCTCAAGGAGCGCCTGAAGCCGGGCTCTTATGAGTTCGTGGCTTGCGACCTCATGGACCTGCCTTTTGAGCCACGCTCCTTTGACCTGGTGCTCAGCTACCGGATGCTCACCCACGTGGCCGATCCTGCCGGTTTCGCGGCCCAGCTCTGCCGGGTGGCCGATCGCGCCGTGATCGTGGACTACCCGGCCAAGCGGAGCTTCAACATCCTGGGCGAGAGCCTGTTCAAGGCCAAGGAGTCCCTGGACGACAACGTCCACACCAGGCATTACGTGAGCTTCTGGGACCGCGAGGTGAGCGAGCTTTTCGCGGCCCGGGGCTTTGGCAAGCCCGTGCGGCGGCGGCAGCACTTCTGGCCCATGGCCCTGCACCGCAAGCTCAAGTCCTCCGGCTTCACCAGCGCGGCCGAGGGCGTGGCCCTGGGCATGGGCCTCACCGCTCTCCTGGGTTCGCCGGTGATCCTGCGCATGGAGCGGGCATCGTGAAGATTCTTCTGCTCGCGCCGCATCCCTTCTATCAGGAGCGGGGCACCCCTATCGCGGTGCGCCTGTTGGCCACCACCCTGGCGAGCCAAGGCCACGCGGTGGAGATGCTCTGCTACCACGAGGGCCGCGAGGTGGCGCTGCCCGGCGTGACCCTGCACCGCATCAGCCCGCCGGGTTGGGTGAAAAACGTGCCGCCCGGGCCGTCCTGGCAAAAGATCGTGTGCGATCTGTACATGTGGCCCGCCGCCCGGCGGCTGGCGGCCTCTGGCGGCTTCGACCTAGTGCACGCGGTGGAGGAGGCGGCCTTCATGGCCCTGCGCCTGCACAAGCTTTTCGGCCTGCCCTATGTCTATGACATGGACTCCTGCATGTCGGCCCAGATCGCGGACAAGTTCCCCGCGGCCAAGCCCCTGGCCGGGCTGCTGGCCCGCTTGGAGGGCGCGGCGGTACGGGGCAGCGCTGGGGTGGTGGCGGTGTGCCAATCCCTGGCCGACACCGCCCTGGCCCACGGCCCCAAGGCCCCGGTGTGCCGTTTGGAGGACGTGAGCCTCTTGGAGGAGCCCGGGGCCGAGCCGCCCGAGGAGCGCTTGACCTACCACGGCCCGGTGATCATGTACGTGGGCAACTTGGAGTCCTACCAGGGCATCGACCTCTTGCTGAAGGGCTTCGCCCTGGCCGCGCAAAAACACCCCCAAGCCCATCTGGCGGTGATCGGGGGCAGCGACAGCGCGGTGGCCGCTTACCAGGCCAAGGCCGAGGCCATGGGCATCGGAGCGCACGCCCATTTCCTGGGGCCGCGCCCGCCCGCCCAGCTGGGGCATTATCTCTACCAGGCCAACATCCTGGTGAGCCCGCGCATTCAGGGCGAGAACACACCCATGAAGATATATTCCTACCTCGACGCGGGGCGGCCCCTGGTGGCCACCCGTCTGCCCACCCACACCCAGGTGCTGGACGACGAGATCAGCCTGCTGGTGGACCCCACTCCCGGCGACATGGCCCGGGGCCTGGGCGAGCTCTTGGCCGACCCGGAGCGGGGCCGGGCCCTGGCCCGCGCGGCCAAGCAGCGTGTGGCAGCCGAGTACAGCCTGGCCGCCTACCGCAGGAAGCTCCTGGACTTCTACGCCCAGGTTGAGGCGGGCTGCTTGGGAGGGCGGGCATGAGCGCCAGCCGCGAGAACTGGGCCCTGAGCCTGTACCGGCGCTCGGTGCTCAAGCAGCAGAAGTTCGCGGCCATCCAGGGGCTCTTGGAGCCCACCCAAGGCAAGCGCTGCCTGGACATCGGCGCGGACAACGGGGTGATCAGCCTGCTGCTCCGCCAGGGCGGGGGCGATTGGGCCAGCGCGGACCTGGCGCCCGAGGCAGTGGAGTCCATCCGCTCCCTGGTGGGCGGCCGCGTGGAGCGCATCGACGGCGGGCCGCTGCCTTTCAAAGACGCCGAGTTCGACTGCGTGGTGGTGGTGGACTTTTTGGAGCACATCCCCGACGACCAGGGTTTTGCCGCAGAGTTGGGGCGCATCCTCAAGCCCGGCGGCCAGCTCATCGTCAACGTGCCCCGGGAGCCCCGCTGGTCTCTGGTCTGGCCCCTGCGCCACGCCATCGGGCTCACCGACCAGTGGCACGGCCATCTGCGCCCCGGCTACCGCCGCGACAGCCTTCCGGCCCTCTTGGCGCCCTGGTTCGAGCTGAGCCAGGCGCGCACCTATTGCAAAACTTTCTCCGAGCTGTTGGACACGGCGCTCAACTTCGGGTATGTGATCAAAAAAGGTTCGGCCCATGGCCAGGCCGCCACCGCCAAGGGGACGGTGGTGACCCAGGCTGATTGGCAACAGGGCGGCAAGGGTCTGGTGGACGTGGCCTACCCGATTATGAAGGCCTGGGTCTGGCTGGACAATTTGCTGCCCTTTTTTCGGGGATACCGATTGATCGTCTCCACGAGACGCAGAGGATAGAGCATGAAGATTTTGGTTACCGGCGGCACCGGTTTCACCGGCTCGGCCCTGGTCAAGCGGCTCATCGGCCTGGGGCACCAGGTGGTGGCCCTGGACTACAAGGAGGGCCTGATCCCCCAGAACCTGCGCGACGCCGGGGCCGAGGTGCACATCGGCTCGGTCACCGACGCGGCCCTGGTGGACCGCTGCACCCAGGGGGTGGAGATCGTGCACCACCTGGCCGCCGCCTTCCGCGAGCTAAACGTGCCCGAGAGCTACTACGATGAGGTGAACACCGGGGGCACCCAGAACGTATTCACCGCCGCCGCCAAGCACGGGGTGAAGAAGGTCGTCTACTGCTCCACCTGCGGGGTGCACGGCAACGTGGATCACCCGCCTGGCGGCGAGGACGCGCCCATCCAGCCGGCCGACTACTACCAGCAGACCAAGTACAACGGCGAGGTGGTGGCCCAAAAGTGGTTCGCCAAGGGCATGAAGACCACCATCCTCCGGCCCGCGGCCATCTACGGCCCCGGCGACCCGGAACGCTTCTACATGATCTACAGCCGGGTGGCCAAGGGCGTGTTCCCCATGTTCGGCTCGGGCAAGACGCTCTACCACCCCTTGTACATCGACAACCTGGTGGACGCCTTCCTCCTGGCCCAGGAGGAGGACAAGGGCCTGGGCGAGGCGTACCTCATCGCGGACGAGCACTTTTATCCCATCGAGGAGCTGGTCAAGCGGGTGGCTCAGGCCATGAACATGAAGGTGCGCATCCCCCACTACCCGGTGTGGCCCCTGGTGGCGGCCGGGCACGTGTTCGAGAAGCTCTACAAGCCCTTCAACGCCACCCCGCCCATCTTCCCCCGCCGGGTGGACTGGTACCGCCAGAACCGGGCCTTCAAGATCGACAAGGCCAAGGCCGAGCTGGGCTACGCCCCCAAGGTGGGCATCGACGAGGGCCTGAGCGCCACCTACCGCTGGTACCAGGAGATGGGCCTGCTCAAATGAGCGGGGCCTGAGCCATGCCCACGCCGATCGGCCATGCCCTGGCCGGGCTGGCCGCGGGCACCGCGGCCACCGGAGGCCGCACCCTGCTGGGGCCGGTCAAGGACGTGGTGTTCTTCTGCGGGGTGGGCGTGGTGGCGGACCTGGACTTTTTGCCCGGGCTCCTCAGCGGCAACGGCGCGGTCTGGCACCGGGGCATCAGCCACTCTATCGGCGCGGTGATCGCGGTGGGGCTGGTCGCCTGGCTCTGGGGCCGGGGGCGGGGTTTGGGCAAATGGCTGGCCGTGGGAGCCCTGGCCGCCTATGCCAGCCACGTGCTGCTCGACTTTCTCAACGTGGACACCAGGCCGCCCTTTGGGATACCCTTGCTGTGGCCCTTTTCCGGCGAGTATATGCTTTCCCACCATGCTATATTCCCGGATGTGAAGCGCGAGGGCTTCACCTGGGCCATCGTGCTCCACGACCTCAAGGCCGTGGGGTGGGAGACGCTGCTCTTGGGGCCCCTGGCCTTGGCCGCCTTGTGGTGGCGCCGGGCGCGCCGGACGCGGGAACAAGGAAGCATCTAAGTGGATTTATCAGTCGTCATACCGATCTATAACGAGAGCGCCAACCTGGAGGCCCTGCACCAGGAGGTCCACGCGGCCCTGATCCCCACCGGCCTGGACTACGAGGTCATCTTCGTGGACGACGGCTCCCGGGACGACAGCTTCGCCATCCTGGCCCGTTTGGCCGAGGGCGAGCCCCGCGACGTGGTGGTCAGGCTGCGCAAGAACTTCGGCCAGACCGCTGCCATGAGCGCGGGCTTCGACCACGCCACCGGCAAGATCGTGGTCACCATGGACGGCGACCTGCAAAACGACCCCCGCGACATCCCCAAGCTGATCGAAAAGATCACTGAGGGCTATGACCTCGTGGCCGGCTGGCGCCACGACCGCCAGGACAAATACCTCTCGCGCAAGCTGCCCTCCAAGCTGGCCAACGGACTGATCAGCAAGATCACCGGGGTCAAGCTGCACGACTACGGCTGCACCCTCAAGGCCTTCAAGGCCGAGGTGATCCAGAACGTGCGCCTCTACGGTGAGCTGCACCGCTTCATCCCGGCCATCGCCTCGCTCATGGGGGTGAACATCGCCGAGGTAAAGGTGAACCACCGCCCCCGCACGGCGGGCAAGAGCAAGTACGGCATCGGCCGCACCCCCCGGGTGCTCCTGGACCTGATCACCGTTAAGTTCCTGCTCTCTTATGCCACGCGGCCCATTCAGATCTTCGGCCTGTGGGGGCTCTTCGCCTTTGGGGCGGGCTTCCTTTTGGGCCTGTATTACACCTGCCTCAAGTTCTTCGCCGGGGTGCCGCTCTGGGGCAAGCCGGGCCTGTTTTTGGCCATCCTGCTGCTGTTCATCGGGGTGCAGCTCATCTGCATCGGCCTGCTGGGCGAGATGCAGGTGCGCACCTATTACGAGGCCCAGGCCAAGCCCATCTACGCGGTGCGCCAGGTGATAAACCACCCCAAGGACCGGCAGGACTGATCGCCGGGGGGAGCGCCCCCGGTCCGAGGACCGCGCCTTGAAACTCATCTACGACCTAAGGCTTTTGACCGGCCAGATGCACGGCATGGCCCGCTATGCCCTGGAGCTGCTCCAAGCCATGCTGGCCGAGGACCCCGACTTGCAGGTCGGGGCTCTGATCCGAAAGCCCGAGCACGCGGCCATGCTGCCCCCCGACAAGCGGGTGCTGGCCATGGCCTGCAAGCTGTCCCCCTACGGCATCAGCGCCCAGCTCAGCCTGCGCAAGCTCCTGGACGGCCTCAGGCCCGAGGTCTACCACTGCCCCTTCTATGCCCCGCCCGCCAAGTTTCAGGGGCCCATGGTCTTCACCATCCACGACCTGATCCATCTGCGCTTCCCCAAGGACCACGGCCTCAAGTACCGGCTTTTCTATTTGTGGGTGGTGGCCCCGGCGGCCAAGCGGGCCCAGTTCGTCTTCACCCCCAGCGAGCACAGCAAGCGTGACCTCATCGAGCTGATGGGGGTGCCCGAGGAAAAGATCGTCATCACCCCCAACGCGGCGGGCGAAGCCTTCCGGCCCGTTCAGGGCGCGGTGGAGGCCCCGGCTGGCCTGCCCGCCCGCTACATCCTGGGTGTGGGCAACCCCAAGCCCCACAAGAACCTGGGCGGCCTGGTGGCGGCGCATAAGCTGCTTAGCGAGCAAGCGCCCGCCGGAGTCGAGGTGCCGCCCCTGGTGATCGTGGGTGCCAAGGCGGGCGCGGCGGACTGGGCCAAGCCCAGCGAGCGCCTGGTGCTGCTGCCCTCTCTGGAAGACGCGGAGCTGGCCAGGGCCTATCAGGCGGCCTCAACGGTGGTCATGCCCTCGCTCTACGAAGGCTTCGGCCTCCCGGCCCTGGAGGCCATGGCCTGCGGCGTGCCGGTGGTGGCCGCGCGGCGGGCCTCCCTGCCCGAGGTCGTGGGCGACGCGGGCCTGCTGGTGGAGCCCGAGCCCGAGGCCCTGGCCAAGGGCATGGAAACGGTGCTGGCCGACCCCGCCCTGGCCGCGCGCCTCCGGGAAGCGGGCCCCCAGCAGGCGTCCCGCTTCTCCTGGCAAAAGACCGCGCTCACCACCCTGCGCATCTACCGCCGGGTGGCCAAGAGGTTCGGGGCGTGAGCCCGGCCGCGCCCGCCCTGGCCGGAGCCAAGGTGGTGCTGGTGCACGACTGGCTCACCGGGATGCGCGGCGGCGAAAAGGTCCTGGAGGCCATGTGCCGCCTGTTCCCGGACGCGCCGCTCTACACCCTGCTGCACATTCCCGGCTCGGTGAGCCCCATCATCGAGGACCGTCCCATCCACACCAGCTTTGTGCAGAAGATGCCCCTGGCCGCCAAGCGCTACCGGCACTATTTGCCCCTGTTCCCCCGGGCCATGGAGGGGCTGAGCATGCCCTCCTGCGACCTGGTGCTCTCCACCAGCCACTGCGTGGCCAAGGCGGCCAGCGCGCCCTCCGGGGCCTTGCACGTGAGCTACGTGCACACGCCCATGCGCTACATCTGGGACATGTATCCCGAGTACTTCGGCCCGGGCCGGGGCGGCGCGGCGCGCTACGTCATGCCGCTGCTCAGGCGCCGTATGCAGCGCTGGGACGTGGCCACCTGCCAGCGGGTGGATCACTTCATCGCCAACAGCCGCCACGTGGCCCGGCGCATCCGGCGCAACTACGGCCGGGGCGCGGTGGTCATTCCTCCGCCGGTGGAGGCCGAACGCTTCGCCCCGGCGGCCAAACCCGAGGGTTACTACCTGGTGGTCAGCGCCCTGGTGCCCTACAAGCGGGTGGAGCTGGCCGTGGAGGCCTGCACCAGGGCCAACAAGCGGCTCAAGGTGGTGGGGCGAGGACCGGAGGAGGCCCGCCTCAAGGCCATGGCCGGGCCCACGGTGGAGTTCCTGGGCTGGGTGGGCGACGAGCATTTGGCCGGGCTCTACGCCCGGGCCAAGGCCTTCCTCTTCCCCGGGGAGGAGGACTTCGGCATCACCCCCCTGGAGTCCATGGCCTCGGGCCGCCCGGTGATCGCCTTCGCCCGGGGCGGGGCCCTGGAAACGGTGGTGGGGCCCGGCGATCCCGCCGGCCGCGCGCCCACGGGCCTGTTTTTCCATCACCAGCACGCCGGGGCCCTCTTGGCCGCCATGCAGGAGCTGGAGGCCATGCTGGAGCGCTTCGATCCCCAGGCCCTGGCCGACCACGCGGCGAGCTTTGACACCGCCCATTTCATGGAGCGTTTGGCCGCCCATCTGGACGCCCTGGCTCGGGGCCAAGGCGTTGCCAGCCACGCGGGGCAATGATAGAGTTTAGGCGTCGGGCCGCTGTGATAGGCGGCCCGGAGTTGTTTGGCTAAACGCCCGGAGGGGTCCGTGCAGATTCTGATCATCGGCGCAGGCGAGGTAGGCTTCCACACCGCGCTCCGGCTGTCCCACGAGGGGCACCGGGTGGTGGTGGTGGACCGTCAGCCCGAGCGGGTGCGCCAGATTTCCGAGCAGATGGACGTGCAGACCCTGGTGGGCACCGGCTCCAGCCCGGCGGTGCTCCGCGCGGCGGGGGTGGATCAGTGCGACCTGGTGCTGGTGGTCACCAACAGCGACGAGGTGAACCTGACCGCCTGCCGTTTCGCCCGTCTGCTGGCCCCGGCCGCCACCCTAATCGCCCGCATCCGGTCGGCCGATTATCTGGCCTTCTTCGAGGAAGTGGGCACGGCCAGCCTGGACGTGGACACGGTGATCAACCCCGAGCGCGAGGTGGCCAACCAGATTCTCGAATTCCTGGCAGTGCCCGCGGCCAGCAGCGTCACCGACTTCGCGGGCGGCAAGGTGAAGATGCTGGGGCTCAAGATCCCGCCCACCTGCCCCCACGTGGGCCGCCCCCTGCACGAGCTGCGCATTGCCGGCGGCCCGCGCTATCTGGTGGTGGCCATTGAGCGCGGCGGCCAGGTGATCATCCCCGGCGGCGGCGACGTGATCCTGTCCGAAGACCTGGCCTACGTGGTCACCCGGCGGGAGAACACCGACCAGGTGGTGGCCCACTTCGGCCTGTCCAACCAGCCAGTGCGGAACCTGGTGGTGGTGGGCGGCGGGGCCATCGGCCGCTTGGTGGCCGCCGGGGCGCGCGAGATGGGCATCAAGATGCGCATCATCGAAAAGAGCGCCGAGCGCTGCGAGGCCCTGGTGGACGAGCTGGAGGACGTGACCATCTTGAACGGCGACGGCACCGACCTCTCGCTCTTGGAGGAAGAGAACGTGGGCGCGGCCGACGTGTTCGCGTCGGTCACCGACGACGAGGAAAACAACGTGCTCATCGCCCTGCTGGGCCGCAAGATGGGCGCGCGCCGTACCATCGCCCGGGTGGCCCACCTTGGCTACGTGCCCCTGGTCAGCTCCCTGGGCCTGGATTTGGTGGTGAGCCCCCGCTTCGCGGCGGTGGGCGCCATCCTGCGCCACCTGCGGGCGGGCAAGGTGTTGGCCGTGGCTCCGCTCAAGGACGAGGACACCGAGGTCATCGAGGTGGAGGCCCAGGACACTTCGGCCCTGGTGAACAAGCCGCTCTCCGAGGTCAAGCTGCCCCAGGGCTCGCTGGTGGCGGCGGTTATCCGGGATGGCGAGGTGGAGATCGCCACCGGCGACACGGTGGTGCGTCCCGGCAATCAGTTAGTCATCTTCGTAACCCGCCAGGTGCTGAAAAAGGTCGAGAAGCTTT
Organism: Desulfarculaceae bacterium; assembly: GCA_020444545.1. Lineage (NCBI taxonomy): Bacteria > Pseudomonadati > Thermodesulfobacteriota > Desulfarculia > Desulfarculales > Desulfarculaceae > Desulfarculaceae bacterium. The sequence continues at coordinate 93,420 of JAHLKT010000002.1, forward strand.
TGACCGTGCGCCTGGAGTTCTTCTAGGCCGCGCGAGGGGGTTGGCCCGTGGGTTTTGCCTACGTCCTGTCCTTGACCGGGGTGCTGTGCGTGGGCACGGGGCTGTTCATGCTCATGCCCATGGGCATTGCTCTGCTCTATGGCGAGCCAGGCTGGCGCGCCTTTGCCATCGGCACCGGGCTTAGCCTGCTGTTGGGCACGGTGCTCTTCTTCCTGTTCCGCGACAAAAAGACCCGCGAGCTCAACCACCGTCAGGGCATGGCCATCGTGGGCATTTCCTGGCTGGTGGCCGGGCTGTTGGGCGGCATACCCTTCGCACTGTCCGGCGACTTCAGCGGCTTCACCGACGGCGTTTTCGAGTCCATAAGCGGCTTCACCACCACCGGGGCCAGCATCCTCACCAACGTGGAGGCCAGCCAGAAATGCGTGCTCTTCTGGCGGGCCCTCACCCACTGGCTGGGCGGCATGGGCTTCATCGTGCTCTCGGTGGCCATCCTGCCCTTCGTGGGGGTGGGCGGCATGCAGCTGTTCAAGGCCGAGGTGCCCAGCCCCACCCCGGACCGCCTGGCCCCGCGCATCACCGACACGGCCAGCGTGCTCTGGAAGGTCTACGCCGCGCTCACCGCCGCGGAGGTGGTGCTCTTAATGTTCGGGGGCATGGACTGGTTCGACGCGGTGTGCCAGGCCTTCGCCACCATGGCCACGGGAGGCTTCTCCACCAAGAACGCCTCCATCGCGGGCTTCCACAGCGACTACATCGACGTGGTGGTGACGGTCTTCATGCTCCTGGCGGGCATGAACTTCACCCTGCATTTCCAGATGTTCTGGCAGCGCCGCTGGAGCGCCTTCTGGCGCAACGAGGAATGGCGCTTCTACATGTACCTCTGGGCGGCGGCCACCCTGGTGGCGGTGTTGGCCCTGGACTGGGAGGCGGGCGACGGCCTGTGGGAGGCCATTCGCCTCTCGGCTTTCCAGGCGGCCACCATCCTCACCACCACCGGCTTCGCCACCACCGACTACTCCCTGTGGCAGCCCGTGGCCATCGGGGTGCTGGTGGTGTTGATGTTCGTGGGCGGCTCGGCGGGCAGCACCGGCGGCGGGCCCAAGGTCATGCGCATCATGGTGGTGTTCAAGCAGGTCTCGGCCGAGCTCAAGCGCCTGGTGCATCCCCGGGTGGTGGCCCCGGTGCGTTTGGAACATCACACCGTGGACCGCTCCATCGTGGCCTCGGTGTGGGGCTTCATGGGCGCCTACGTGGCCTGCTTCATCGTGGTGGGCCTGATCCTCAGCGTCATGGAGCTGGACCTGGTCACCTCATTCACCGCTTCCATCGCCTGCCTGGGCAACATCGGCCCGGGCTTGGGCTCGGTAGGCCCGGCGGACAACTACGCCCACCTCCCCGCGGCCGCCAAATGGCTTTTGAGCTTGGCCATGATTGTCGGGAGGCTCGAGGTCTATACCGTTCTCGTCTTGTTCCTACCCGAGTTCTGGAGGGACTAGGCCCCCAGGCTGCGCCGCACCAGGCGAAAGGCTTCCTTGCGGATCAGGCCGCTGAAGGGCCCGATCAGGCTCCAATAAAAGCGGAAGTAGCGGCGGGCGCGGGAGTCCAGGCACAGCACCCTGGTTTCGGTGCTCAAAAGGCATTTGCCGTTGTCCATGGGCTCGGCCAAGAAGTTCATGGCCATCTTGGCATAACCGGGGCGGTCGAAATCCACGAACTCGTCAGGGCTCACCCGGAGCAATTCGGCAGTGGGCAGCCAGAAGCGCCCCACCATTCCCACCACCAGCTCCCGGCCCGGTTCCTCGTCCAAGACCGTAAACCCAGGTTTTTGCGGATCAGTCGGAATGAGCTTGATCTTGGCCTGGCCCAGGCCGCGCAGCAGGACCAGCCAGCGGACCAGGGGCGAGCGGCTCCAGTCCAGGTCCAGGAGCAGGGAATAAACCCTCTCCGGCGGGGCTGGCAAAAAAGTCTGGTAGCGGGCGTGTACGTCAAAAGCGGGCAGGAATTTGTCCAACAGCATGGTGTTGCCTGGCCATTTCCACCAGCGGTGTGAGCTCCAGATGCTCGCGCACCGCCTGGTTCAGGGACACGCCGTCGATGGATTCGCGCGGGCCCAGATATGGCAGGGTGCCCAGGAAGGGGACGCCGCTGTACTCCACGATCAAGGCGTGGTTCTGATTCACCGAAGGGTCGTGCGGATCGGCAGGCTGGGTGCTACTGAAAATGAAGCCTATCACGTGCAGGCCCTCGCGGGCCAGGGCCTGGATGGTGAGCAGGCTGTGGTTGATGGTGCCCAGGCCGGGCCGGGCGGCCAGCACCACCGGCAACCCCAGCTCCACGGCCAGGTCAAGGAAGGTGGCTCCCGCCGCGATGGGCACCAGCAGGCCGCCCACCCCTTCGATCACCCCGAACTCCTGGCCGGCCAGAAACTCGCGGCACACGGCGGCCGAGGCTTCCAGCGACAGTTCCACCTCTTCCTCGCGGGCGGCGGCCAGGGGCGAAAGCGGCGCGCGCAAGCACACCGGGTTCAGGCTGTGCAGCGGTTCCCTTAGCCCCACCAGGCGGTGCAGCAAGAACACGTCCGGGCTCACCGGCAGGCCCTCGGGCCCGGGGGTGCACTCGCTGGCCAGGGGCTTGAAGTATCCCGCCGCAATGCCCGCCTGCCGCAGCCCCGCCACCAGGGCGGCCGAGACCATGGTCTTGCCCGCGTCGGTGTCCGTGCCGATTACCACCACCCCGCGCCCGCTCAAATCCCCACCTCCTTGGCCGCCTCGGCAAAGGCGTACGCGGCCATCCGCATGTCCTCGGGTTCGTGGGCCGCGGTCACCGTAAGGCGGATGCGGCTGGAGCCGGGAGGCACCGTGGGGGGGCGCACCGCCGGGGCGTATATGCCCCGCGCGGTGAGGGCGTGGCCCATGGCCACGGTCTTGGCGGGCTCGCCCACCAGCACCGGCACGATGGGCCCTTCCTGGCTGAGCACCGTGTGCCCGGCCTGGGTCAGCTCGGTCCGCAGCAGAGCCGAGAGCTCCCTGAGCTTGTCGCGCCGCCAGGGCTCGGCGTCCACCAGTTCCAGCCCGGCCCGGGCCACGGCCACCTGGCTGGGCGGCGGCGCGGTGGAGTAGATGAAGGGGCGGCTGTAATTGACCAGGGCGTCGATCACCGCGCGATCCCCGGCCACGTAGCCTCCCAGCCCGCCCAGGGCCTTGCTGAAGGTGCCCACCATGACCACCTCGGGGCTGGGCTCCAGACCCAAATGCTCCAGGCTGCCCCGGCCGGTGTCGCCGTAGACCCCGGTGGCGTGGGCGTCGTCGATGATCAGCAGCGCGCCCGCCTGGCGGGCCGCCTCGCGCAGCTCCCGGAGCGGGGCCACGTCACCGTCCATGGAAAACACCCCGTCGGTGACCAGCAGCTTGAGACCGTGGCCATCGCCGCCGGCCAGCAGCTCGGCCGCCGCGCCCGCGTCGCTGTGCGGGTAGATGCGCACCTCGCCGCGCGACAAACGGCAGGCGTCGATGAGGCTGGCGTGGTTCAGCCGGTCGCTGACGATGAGGTCGCCCTCCCGCGCCAGGCCGCAGATCACCCCCAGGTTGGTGGTGTAGCCGGTGGGGAAGAACAGGGCGGCCTCGGCGTGCTTGAAGGCGGCGATGGTCTTTTCCAGCTCCAGATGGCTGTCCAGGGTGCCGGAGATGAGGCGGCTGGCCCCGGAGCCGGTGCCGCAGGACCCGGCGGCCTCCACCGCCGCCTGGGCCAAACGCGGGTGCCCGGCCAGGCCCAGGTAGTCGTTACTGGCCATGAGCAAACAGCGCCGCCCCTGGACCACCACCCAGCGGCCGCAGGAGGGGCCCATGGACACCAGGCCCCGCGCCAGGCCCGAGGCCTGGTTTTGCGCGGCCCGCGAGGCCAGGGCCTCCATGGCGGGGTAGGGGCTCATGCGGCCGCCCCGGTGGCCTCGGCAATGCCCTTGCCCGTGGCCTCCAGCAGGAGGTCGATCTCTTCCAGGCTGCTGGCCAGGGTCGGCATGAGGATCACCGTGTCGCCCAGGGGCCGGATGATCACCCCGTGTTGGCGCGCGGCCATGATGGCCCGGTGGCCCATGCGCGCCTCGGGCGGGTAGGGCGTGTCGGTGGCTTTGTCCTGGCTCAGCTCGATGCCCACCATCATGCCCTGCTGACGCACCTGGACCACATGCTCCTGGGCGGCGATCCCGGCCAGGCCCTCGCTCAGGCGGGCAATCAGGGGGGCGGTGTTCTCCACGACGTTGTTGGCGCGCATCAGCTCCAGGTTGGCCAGGGCCGCCGCGCTGGTGAGGGGGTTGCCGGTGTAGGTGTGGCCGTGGAAAAAGGTCTTGAATTCGTCGAACTCGCCCAGGAAGCCGCCGTACACCTGGTCCGTGGCCATGGTGGCGGCCAGGGGCAACACCCCGCCGGTGATGCCCTTGCCCAGGCACATCAGGTCGGGCTCCACCCCTTCCAGCTCGCAGGCGAAGAGCTTGCCCGTGCGGCCGAAGCCGGTGGCCACCTCGTCGGCGATGAACAACACGTCGTGGGCCTGGCATATCTCCCACAGCCGCCGGAGGTAGCCCTCGGGCTGGATGATCATCCCGGCGGCGCCCTGCACCCGGGGCTCCACGATCAGGGCCCCGATCTCATCCGCCTTTTCGGCCAGCATGGTCTCCAGGGCCTCGGCGCAGGCCAGGCCGCACTCCGGATGCTTCAAGCCCAGGGGGCAGCGGCGACAGAAGGGCTGGGGCAAGCGGTGCACCGGGAAGAGCAGGGGACCGTAGACCTGGTGGAACAGGTCGATGCCGCCTACGCTCACCGCGCCGATGGTGTCGCCGTGGTAGGCCTCGCCCAGGGCCACGAAGCTTTTCTTTTCAGGCCTGCCGCTCTGCTGCCAATACTGGAAGGCGATCTTGAGCGCGATCTCCACCGCCGTGGAGCCGCTCTCGGAGTAAAAGGCCTTGTTCAAATCGCCGGGGCATATCTTGGCCAGCTCGGCGGCCAGGCGGGCGGCCGGGGGATGGCTCAGGCCTAGCAGGGTGGAGTGGTCCAGAAGGTCCAGCTGGTCGCGGATGGCCTGGTTGATGGCCGGCACCTTGTGGCCGTGCACCGTGACCCACAGGGAGCTCACCCCGTCGTAGTAACGGTTGCCGTCAATGTCGATGAGCCAGTTGCCCTCGCCGCGCTCTATGACCAGGGGCGGCTCGCCGGGCCAGAGCTGCATCTGGGTGAAGGGGTGCCAGAGGTGCTCGATGTCCTGCTTGAGAATGTCGTTTGTCTTGCTCATGATGCCTCTCTCACCAGCTTGTCGGAGGGCCTGAGGCCCAGGGCGGCCAGGTCGGCCAGGTCCTCGGAGGGCTGGCGGCCCTCGGTGGTCAGGTAATTGCCTACCATGGTGGCTCCGGCCCCGGCCAGATACATCAGCGGGGCCAGGTTGCCCAGGACCTGCTGGCGGCCGCCGCAGGTGCGGATGGTGGCCTGGGAGTTGAACAGCTTGAACACCGCCACCGCGGCCAGGGCCTGGGTGGGGCTCAGGGGTTCGACGTGGGACAAGGGGGTGCCGGGGATGGGGTTGAGGAAGTTGAGCGGCACGCTCTCGGGCCTCAGCTCGGCCACGGCCTGGGCCAGCTCCACCCGCTCGGCCGGGCTCTCGCCCAGGCCCACGATGCCTCCCACGCAGACCTCCAGGCCCGCGTCCTGGGCCGTGCGCACCGTGTCCACCCGGTCCTGATAGGCGTGGGTGGTGCAGATGCGCGCGAAGTGGGTCGGGCCCGCTTCCAGGTTGTGGTGGTAGCGCACCAGGCCCGCCGCGCGCAGGCGCTGGGCCTGCTCGGGCTCCAGGAGCCCCAGGCTGGCGCAGGGCGCGATGATCCCCTCGTTGGTGAGCACCTCGATGGCCCGGCAGATCTCGTCCAGGGCCTCGCCCTCGGGGCAGCCCCGGCCGCTGGTCACGATGCCGAAGCGCTGGGCCCCGGCCTCGGCCGCCGCGCGGCCCCGGCGTACCATCTCTTCAGCGCTCAGCAGGGGGTACACCTCGGCCTTGCCGGGATAGTGGGCGCTCTGGGCGCAAAAGGAGCAGTTCTCCGAACAGCGGCCCGAGCGGGCGTTGACGATGGCGCAGAACTCCACCATGTCGCCCTCGGCCGTGGCCCGCAAGGAGCTGGCCGCGGCCATAAGCGCGCTCAGCTCACTCAGGCTCTGGGGCTCGATCCAACCGGCGGCTTGGGAGGGGTCGGGCAGGCGGCCATGACGGGCGTCGTCGGCGGCCTGATTCACTTGGCTTGCAAAGCTGTCGCTCATGATTGTCAACCTCGTGTAAATCAGGTTGACAATCTATCAGCCAGGCGGGATGGGCGCAAGCGGTGAGTGGCTGTTTTGGGGCGGAAAAAGCGGGGCCGGGCTAGGACTTGCCCTCCCAGGCCAGAAGGCTCACGTCCCCGTGATGGATGGGCGAGACCGTGCCGTTCTCCTCCAAGAGCAGGGCCCCGCTGGGTGCGAAGCCGGTGGCCCGGCCCTGGCGCACCAGCTTACCCTCGCGCACCGAGACCTCCAGGCCCAGGATCAGGGAGCGCCCGGCGTACTCGGCGGCCAGCTCCTCGGCCCCGCCGCCCACGAACTGCTCGTAGAGCGCGCTCATCTCGGCCAGCACCCAGGCCAAAAGCTCGGCCCTATGCCAGGCATGGCCCGTGGCCGCCCGCAGGCTGATGCCCGGCTGGTCCAGCCCGGCCAGCCACTTGGCCTCCTGGTTCACGTTGAGCCCCACCCCCACCACGGCGTGGTCCACCGTTTCGGCCCGGCTGGTGAACTCGGTGAGCACCCCGGCCAGCTTGCGGCCTTCCAGATACACGTCGTTGGGCCACTTGATGGCCGGGGCCAGGCCGCCGTGCTTTTCCAGTGCGCGGCACAGGGCCAGGGAGACCAGGTTGTTCAGGGCGAAGATGCGGCTCAGGCCCAGGTCGGGCCGCAGGATCAGGGAGAAGAGCAGGGCGGTGTTCGGCGGCGAGACCCAGCGGCGCTCCAGGCGGCCCCGGCCGTGGGTCTGGTGCTCGGCCACCAGGCAGGCGCCGTGGGGAGCGCCCGCCTCGGCCCGGCGGCGGGCCTCCAGATTGGTGGAGTCTATCTCCGGGAAGTAGTACAGCGGCAGGCCCATGGAGCCCGCGCCCAAACGGGCCTCCACCATGGCCGGCAACACCAGGGGCGGCTCGCCTTGCAAGAGATAGCCCCGCCGGGTGGCTGCGCTGATGTCCACCCCCTGCTCGCGCAGCACGCCCACCGCCTTGGCCACCGCCGCGCGGCTGCAGCCCAGGAGTTCGGCCATCTCCTGGCCCGAGCGCTCGCCGCCCGCCTCCAGCAAGAGGCGCAGCACCTGGCCCGCGCGGGAGGGTTCCACCAAGATCAGGCCCCTTCGCCCAGGACGGCCAGCACCGCGTGATTGAAGCCCGCCGGTCCGGCCAGGGGCTCTCGGGTCAGGCCCTCCAGCTCCAGGGACGCGTGGCTGCCGTCGGGCCGGGCCACCAACACCGGGTGGTCCACCGCCTCCAGCATGGACAGGTCATTCTGCGCGTCGCCCAGGGCCATGGTGCTCAGCACCGGGTCGCGCTTGGCGTAGAGCACCTTGAGCAGGCGCACCGCCTTGCCCTTGTCCCCGCCGCCCAGCAGATGCCAGAAGCGGCCCCCCCGCGTGACTTGCAGGCCAGCCTGCTCGGCCGCCGCGATGAGCGCCTGGCCCTGCTCCTCGCTGGTGGGGGGCATTATGGGCTCGTTGAACTCGCGGGCGCGGGCCTTGGCCGCCTGCTCCTTGCTCAGGCCGGTGAGCTTGGCCACCTGGCGGTCGCTCATTTCGCCGAAGCCGGTGAGGCCCAGCTCGGCCAAAAAGCCCTTGGCCCGCTCGCGCACCTCGGCAATGGGCAGGCCGATTTCGTGCACCCGCCAGCCGCCGCCCGCGTCGATCCAGGTCTCGCCCTTGGCCACCACGCAATCAGGCGGCGCGAAGACGCCCCCGCCGTTCTCGGCGATGAAGGGGCCGCTCAGGCCCAGCTCGGCGTGCAGGGGGATCATCTCGGCCCGGGTCTTGGAGGAGCAGAGCACCAGGGGGGTTCCCCCGGCGGAGAGAGCCTCCAGGGCCGGACGCGCCGCCTCCCAGGAGTAGGTGTGGTGATCCAGCAGGGTTCCGTCCAGATCGCTGAAGACCACCAGTCCCATGTCTCTCCCCCTCGCTCGCCCTGCCTAGCCCTTGCCGTGCAGGTGTTCGTTCACCAGCTTCATGGCGCAATACTTGCCGCACATGGTGCAGACTTCCTCCTCGCCCGGAGGGGAGCCCGCCCGCATGGCCCGCGCGGTCTTGGGGTCCAGGCACAGGCCGAACATGGCCTCCCAGTCCATGGCCTTGCGGGCCTGGGCCATGGCCCGGTCGCGGGCGATAGCCTCCTGGTTGCCCTTGGCGATGTCCGCCGCGTGGGCCGCGATGCGCGTGACTATCACCCCTTCGTATACCTCATCCGGGCCGGGTAAGGCCAGGTGTTCGCTGGGGGTCACGTAGCACAGGAAGTCCGCCCCGGCCCAACCGGCCAGGGCCCCGCCGATGGCGCAGGCCACGTGGTCGTGCCCGGCGGCCACATCGGTCACCAACGGCCCGAGCACATAGAAGGGCGCATTGTGGCACAGGCGCTTTTGCAGCTGGATGTTGGCCTGCACCTGGTCCAGGGGCACGTGGCCCGGACCCTCGATCATCACCTGCACCCCCGCGTCCCAGGCCCGGTCGGTCAGCTCGCCCAGGGTGATCAGCTCGGTGATCTGGGCCCGGTCCGTGGCGTCGGCCAGGCAGCCGGGCCTCAGGCCGTCGCCCAGGGAGAGGGTCACGTCGTGCTTCTGGCAGATCTCAAGCAGCCGGTCGTACTGCTCGTAGAGCGGGTTCTCCTTCTCGTTGGCCAGCATCCAGCAGGTGAGGAAGGAGCCGCCCCGGCTCACCACGTCGGTGATGCGCCCCTCGGTCCGTAGCCGCTGCACCGCCTGCTGGGTCACCCCGCAGTGCACGGTCATGAAGTCCACGCCCTCTTCGGCCTGCTGCTCGATGACCCGGAACACGTCGTCCGCGGTGATGTCGATGATGCCCCGGCCCTCGCCGGTCACCTCCACCGCCGCCTGGTAGATGGGCACCGTGCCCACCGGGGCGTGGCTCAGCTCCAAGACCTGGCGGCGCATCTGGGTCAAATCTCCGCCGGTAGAGAGATCCATCACCGCGTCGGCCCCGGCCTCCAGGGCGGCGTGGAGCTTGGCGGCCTCCTCGGCCGGATCGCAGCGGTCCGGGCTGGAGCCCAGGTTGGCGTTCACCTTGACCCTGAGTCCCTGGCCCACGCCGCAGGGCTTGAGGCTGGTGTGGGCCGGGTTGGCCGGAATGGCCACCTTGCCTTCGGCCACCAGGGCCATCAGGGTGTCCAGCGCCATGCCCTCGGCCGCGGCCACGGTCTCCATGGCCGGGGTGGCCTGGCCCGCGCGGGCCGCTTGCAACTGGGTCTGTGCCATCTGCTTAACCTTCCTTGCCGGCCAAGAGCAGCAGGCGATCCACGATCTCGCCGGGGCTCTGGGCCAAAAGACGCAGCACCGGCTCCTTGCCGTTTTCGCCGCGGTCGAATATTACCTCGGGAACCTTGCCCATGACCTCGATGGCCCGGGTGGTGCCCCATTCCAGAGTGGAGCCTTCCATGCGTTTGACCTCGGGCGGCTCCTCGGCCCGGGAAAACTCGCCTACGCTCCAGCCCAAGGCCTTGGCCCGCTCCACCAGCTCCTCGGAGAAGTTGCAGGCCATGGCCGCGCGCATGGCCGGGTCCTTGGCCATGGCCGCCAAAACGATCTTGGCCACGTGGCTGGAGGCGCCAAGACGGGCCGGGCCCACCGCCTTGAGGCGGGTGCCGATGTGGCTGATGCGCCCGGCCACGGCCAACACCTCGGCGGCCGAGGAGGCGCCGGGCAGGCCGTAGCCCAACTGGCCGCGCACCTCGGGGATCATGGAGGCCAGGCCGTCCACCGTCTCCAGGCGCTCGAGGGCCGCGTCCATCTCGGCCAAACACTCGCCCAGGGCCAGGCGCGGGGCCAGGTCGGCCAGGGCGTGCACCGGGCCGTGGCCTTGGCCGATGGCCAACCCGGACGCGATGGCGCGGCGCACCAGCAGGCGGGCCCGCTCAACCGCCGGGGCCAGCTCCCACCCCTGGGCCAACAGGGCCGCGATGGCCGAGGCCAGGGTGCAGCCGGTGCCGTGGGTGTGGGGGGTGTCGATGCGCGGGGCGGAGAAGAAATAGGTCTGGCTGCCGTCGAAGAGCAGGTCGCCGGGCTCGCCTTGCAGATGGCCGCCCTTTATCAAGGCCGCCTGAGCCCCCAGGCCCACCAGCTCCTTGGCGGCCAGCTCCATGCCCGCCCGGTCGGTGATGGGCCGTCCCAGCAGCTCGGCCGCCTCGTCCAGGTTGGGGGTGATCAGCGTGGCCCGGGGCAGGAGCATGGAGCGCACCGCTTGCACCGCCTCGGCGGCCAGCAGGCGGCTGCCGCCCTTGGCCACCATCACCGGGTCCACCACCACCGGAGCCTTGACCCCGGCCAGCAGGCCGGAGACCAGCTCCACCAGCTCGGCCGAGTGCAACATGCCGGTCTTCACCGCGTCGGTGCCGATGTCCTCGATCACCGCGGCGAACTGCTGCTCCACGAAGTCCAGGGGCACCGGGTGCACCGCGCGCACCCCAATGGTGTTTTGGGCGGTCAGCGCGGTGATCACCGTGCTGGCGTGTCCGCCCAGGGCGCCCACGGCCTTCAGGTCGGCCTGGATGCCCGCTCCCCCGCCGGAGTCGGAACCGGCGATGATCAACACCCGCGAGATGCTCATGGGGCCATTTCCTCTTCGCCAAAAAAAATCGGGGCCGCCGTGGTAGGCGGCCCCGCTCGTATAGTTTGCCATGGGCTTACTTTATCGGGCGAGCCGTTCCCTACGCCGGCACTAACCGGATCAGGTTCAAGGGGTCGCTCCGCCCTGGGCGGAAGCTCTCAGCCACCGATGGGGCACCCCCCGGCCTCTATAGACGAAAACCTATCAAGGGATTGCCCTATCGTCAAGCGTACACGGCACATAGCTCATCATAAGCTTATCGTTTCTTGACGGACCCCAGCCCGCCCCCTATAGTGATTAAGGACTGATCACCGCCGGCGGGAGCTTAACTATCTTCCCTTCTTGGAGAGTCGGCCATGCACCTGTTGCGCCCCTTTGAGTATGTAGGGGCTAAGTTCCTGGGTATGCTGGATGAAGCGGGAGAGCTGCTCCTGCTTTTTCTGCAGACGGTGCTGTGGTTTTTCCGGCCGCCTTTCCGCTTCCATCTCCTGTTCAAGCAGTTCGAGTTCGTGGGAGTGGGCTCCATCAACGTGACCCTGCTCACCGGCGCTTTCACCGGCGGCGTGTTCGCCTTGCAGAGCTACCACGGCTTTTCCCTGTTCGGGGCCGAGAGCCTGGTGGGCTCCACCGTGGCCCTGGCCCTCACCCGCGAGCTGGGCCCGGTGCTCACCTCGCTCATGGTCACCGGCCGGGCGGGCAGCGCCATGGCCGCCGAGCTGGGAACCATGCGGGTCACCGAACAGGTGGACGCCCTCTATGTCATGGCGGTCAACCCGGTGCAGTACCTGGTGGTGCCCCGGGTGCTGGCCGGGGTGGTCATGCTCCCGGTGCTCACCATCATCGCCGACTTCGTGGGCATCGTGGGGTCTTATATCGTGGGGGTGCACCTGCTGGGCATCAACCACGGCATCTTCATCAGCAAGATCATCGAATATCTCGAGTTTTCCGACATATCCATGGGCATGACCAAGGCGGCCTTTTTCGGCCTGATCCTGTCCATGGTGGGTTGTTTCAAGGGTTTCTACACCACCGGCGGCGCCGAGGGGGTGGGCCGCGCCACCACCCAGGCGGTGGTCCTGGCCAGCGTACTCATCCTGGCCTCGGACTACGTGCTCACCGCGATCATGTTCTAGGGACGCTCCATGGGCACCAACGGCAACATCATAGAGCTGGTCGACATCCACAAGGCCTTCGGCTCGTTCAAGGTGCTCAAGGGCGTGAACCTGAGCATTCCCCAGGGCAAGACCACGGTGATCATCGGGCGCAGCGGCGGCGGCAAGAGCGTGATGCTCAAGCACATGATCGGCCTGATCAAGCCCGACCAGGGCCAGGTGCTGGTCAAGGGCAATGACATCGTGCGCATGGGCGACCACCAGCTGAACCAGGTGCGCCACAGTTTCGGCATGCTCTTTCAGGACGCGGCCCTGTTCGATTCCATGAACGTGATGGACAACGTGGCCTTTCCTCTCCGGGAGCACAGCAAGCTCTCGGAAAAAGAGATCATGGAAGCGGTGTCCCAAAAGCTGGCCATGGTGGGGCTGCCCGGGGTGGAGGAAAAGCTGCCCAGCGAGCTGAGCGGCGGCATGCGCAAGCGGGTCGGCCTGGCCAGGGCCATCGCCCTGGAGCCGGAGATCATCCTCTTCGACGAGCCCACCACCGGCCTGGACCCGCCCCTGTCGGCGGCGATCAACCGCCTGATCAAGGACACCCAGGAGCGCCTGGGCATTACCGCGGTGGTGATCAGCCACGACATCGAGGGGGCCTATGACGTGGGGCACAACATCGCCATGCTCTACCTGGGCGAGATAATCGCCCAGGGCACCCCGGACGAGATCAGAAACAGCGACAACGCGGTGGTGCAGCAGTTCGTGCATGGCCGGGCCGAAGGGCCCATAGAGGTTATATAAACCGGCGTCCGGCGCCGGATGGGTTATACTAGGGAGCCGAAGGGACCGGAGGCATCATGGCCGGAGTTTCCACAGAGGCCAAAGTCGGCATTTTCGTTCTGGTGGGCGTGGCCATCCTCGCCTACATGACTATCCGCCTGGGCGATTTCAAGCTCGGCGGCCCGGAGGGCTATAAGGTCTACGCCGTTTTCGACCAGGCTTCGGGCCTTAAGAAAATGGCTCCGGTGGAGATGGCCGGCATCCAGATCGGGCAGGTGCAGCAGATCGCCCTGGACCGGGGCAAGGCCCGGGTGACCATGCTTATCAGCAAGGACGTGCCCCTGGCCGAGGACGTCACCGCCCTGATCCGCACCCGCGGCGTGTTGGGCGACAAGTTCATCGCCCTGGAGCCGGGCAGCCCCGGCGCCCCCAAGCTCAAGCAAGGCGAGCAGATCACGCGGGCCGAAGTGCCCACGGACCTGGACCGGGTGATGAGCCGCATCGGCGAGGTTGCCGACAACATCAAGGACATCACCGATTCGCTCAAGGTCTCCATCGCCTCGCCCGAGTCGGCCCAGAACATCAGCGAGGCCCTGGCCAATCTCCGGGAGCTCACCGGCAGCCTCAAGACGGTGGTGGCCGACAACCAGCAGCGCCTCAACCGCATCGTGGTCAACATGGACCGCTTCACCGGCGACCTGAGCGACATCAGCACCCAGAACAAGGCCGCCCTCAACGACACCATCAAGAACTTCCAGGTGGCCAGCCGCCAGATGCAGACCACCATCGCCGCGCTCACCTCGGTCATGCAAAAGGTGGACAAGGGCGAGGGCACCATCGGCCAGTTGGTCAACAACAAGCAGACCATCGAGGACCTGAACTCCACCCTGGCCTCGCTCAAGGACGTGAGCAACAAGATCGCCAAGGGCGAAGGCACCATCGGCAAGCTGATCAACGACGACACCACGGTGACCAAGATCGACGACGCCCTGACCTCCATCAACGACTACCTGGCCCGGGCCGACGCCTGGCGGGTGTTCGTGGAGTATCGCGGCGAGTACATGTTCAAGGAGGAGTCGCTACGTAGCGAGCTGAACGTGCGCCTGCAACCCAAGGCGGACAAGTTCTTCCTCATCGGCGTGGTGGACGACCCCCGGGGCAAGCGGGCCGAGACCGACTCCTACAAGACCGTGGACCAGGACGGGCATGTCACCACCACCCACTCCAACACGGTCAACTACAACCGCGACGACCTGACCTTCAACGCCCAGTTCGGCAAGCGCTTCTGGGATCTGGTGCTCCGCGCGGGCATCTTCTCCAGCACCGGCGGCATCGGGGCCGACTACTACCTCTGGGACGACAAAATCCGGCTGACCGCCGAGGCCTTCGAGTGGCGCATGGACACCGCGCCCCGGGTGCGCTTCTCGGCCAACTACGATTTCTGGAACTACTTCTACATGTCGGCGGGCGTGGACGACATATTCAGCAAGAGCGGGGACACCAGCTTCTTCCTGGGAGGCGGCATCTACTTCTCGGACGACGACCTGCGCTTCCTGCTGACCAAGGCGCCCACCTCGCCCTAGGCCGGAGGTCATGGCTTTCGATCTGATCATAGCCGCCACCGATTTCTCCCCCGGCGCGGGGGAGGCCTTTGCCCAGGCCCTGGCCCTGGCCAAGCGCCAGGGCGCGCGCCTGCTCCTGGTCCACGTATTGCCCCCTCTCATGCCGCCCAGCCCGCTGATGGACGAGGTGGCGGTCACCCAGACCACCATGGCCCTGCGCGAGGGCCTGCGCGCCTCCAGCCTGCAAGAGCTGGAGGCCCTGGCTTCCCAGGCCGAGGAGGTTACACTGGAGACCCGCCTCATCGAAGGCGACCCGGCCCGCGAGCTGGCCGCCCTGGCCAAAGGGACCGGGGCCGGGCTCCTGGTCCTGGGCCACACCGGGGTCAGCGGCCTGGCCGAGGCGGTGTTCGGCTCGGTGGCCCAGAAGCTGGTGCGCCGGGCCCCCTGCTCGGTGCTGGTGGCCCGCCCCATGCTCCCAGAGCCCGCATCGGATATGTAACCAGCGAAAATCCCTCCGATGGTTTATAGTTAGGGCAGGAGAATCTTCAACCGGGCGGCCGATGGCCGGCCCGCGGATTATTGGATATGCGCGAATTTCTGGCAGCTGTGTGTGAACATCTGGCCTCGGGCTCGAATTTGTGCCTGGCCACCATTGTCGAGGCGACCGGATCGGCTCCCCGCTCGCGGGGCAGCCAGTTTTTCGTTTATGACTCTGGATTTTACGGCACCATCGGCGGCGGACGCTTCGAGGCGGACATCATCGCCCAGGCCCGTGCCTGCCTGAGCCAGGGGAGGGCCGATCTGGCCCACCATCGCTTGCAGGGCAAGGACGTGGCCGACATGGAGATGATCTGCGGCGGCGACGTCAGCGTGTACCTGGAGCCCCTGACCGCGGGCGACCAGGAGGCCCTGGCCATCTACCGGGCCGCGGCCTCGGCGGCGGCGCGGGGGCGGCGCAGCCTGCTGGCCACCCTGGTGGCTCCGGGGCCCATGGACGCGGTGGGCGGGCGCAAGCTCCTGTTGGGCGCGGACGGCGGCGCGGTGGGCTCCCTGGGCGACAACGGGTTGGTCCCGGCCCTGGGCCAAGAGCTGGAGCGCCTGAGCGGGGCCGACGGCCCCCAACTCTGGCTGAGCCCGGAGGTCCCGGCCCAGCGGCTGCTCCTGGAGCCCATCATCGAGCGGCCCACGGTGTACATCTTCGGCGGCGGGCATGTGAGCCAGAAGCTGGCCCCCCTGGTGTCCATGGCGGGCTTCAGCCTGGTGGTGGCCGACGACCGGCCCGAGTGGGCCAACCGGCAGCGCTTCCCCCAGGCGGCGGAGATATGGAACGATCCCCTGGACGCGGTCCTGGCGGATCACGAGCTGGGCTCCGAGGCCTACGTGGTCATCGTCACCCGGGGCCACCTCTACGACAAGGAGGTCCTGGGCCAGGCCCTGAGGCACAAGGCGGCCTACGTGGGCATGATCGGCAGCCGCCGCAAGCGCGAGATGATCTACCGGGCCCTGGCCGAGGAGGGCGTGTCGTCCGAGACCCTGGCCTGGGTGCACTCACCCATCGGATTGGACATCGGGGCCGAGACCCCGGAGGAGATAGCCATCAGCATCATCGCCGAGCTGGTGGCGGTGCGGGCCGGCAAGAGCGCCGGACGCTAACGGCGCAAGAGGAGACAGACGATGCGGCAAGGTGTGTGGTTCATTCTATTGGCCATAGCCTTGATAGCCGGCTGCGCTCATGAGGCGGCCGAGGAAATGGCCAAGGTGCAGGTGGGCATGACCCCCAAGCAGGTGGAGGCCAAACTGGGCCAGCCCGAGGCCGTCAAGCGAGTGCGCTTTCCGGGCCACCAGCGAGATTATCTGGTATTGCAGTACGAGCTAATCCCCCAGTCCCAGGTATGCCTAAGCGAAGGCACCGGCCGGGTGCTCACCGGCATGTTCACCCTGGGCCTGAGCGAGGTGGCCTGGACCAATGCCAAGGCCACGCCGCACTGGGTGTACTTTCTGGACAACAAGATGGTTTACTTCTCCGAGGCGGTGGATTGCGAAAAGACCGGATGCCGCACTTGGCTGGATATAAGAGACAAGAATTACACGCGCTGATAGCGCCACCGTCACGGATTGGAATTATTGACAAATATGATCAAGGACGAAAGCCCCGCAAAGCAGACCCAACCCCAGGAGCCCCGCACCCCCGAGGCCCCGGTGGGCACCCCCTTTTCCGACTTCGACCTGCCCCCCGAGCTGCTCAAGGGCCTGTCCGATTCGGGTTATGAACGCTGCACCCTGATCCAGGAGAAAGCCATTCCCCTGGGCCTGGAAGGCAGGGATGTGGCCGGCGAGGCCAAGACCGGCACCGGCAAGACCGCGGCCTTCCTGGTGCCCATCTTCGCCCACCTGGCCCGCGACAAAGAGCGCAAGCCCGGCGAAATCAGCGTGCTCATCGTTTCGCCCACCCGCGAGCTGGCCCTGCAGATTTTGCAGGACGCCCAGGCCATCGGGCGGCACATGGACCTGAAGATGCTGGCCGTGTTCGGCGGGGTGGACTACAAGAAGCAAGCCGACGCCCTGCGCGAGGGGGTTGATCTGGTGGCGGCCACGCCCGGCCGGCTCATCGACTACATGAAGCAGCGCATCCTGGACTACCGCAAGGTCAAGTTCCTGGTCATCGACGAGGCGGACCGCCTGTTCGACATGGGCTTCGTGGACGACCTGCGCTGGGTTCTCCGCCGCCTGCCCAAGTACGACCAGCGCCAGACCATGCTCTTCTCGGCCACCCTGGGCTGGCGGGTGATGGAGCTCACCTACGAGTACATGAACCCGGTGGCCAAGATCTCGGTGGTCTCCAACACCAAGACGGTCAGCCAAGTGACCCAGGAGATGTACCACTGCTCGGCCTATGAGAAGCTCAACCTGCTTCTGGGCCTCCTCAAAAAAGAGGACTGGGAGCGGGTGATGATCTTCACCAACACCAAGCGGGTGGTGGACATGCTGACCTTCAAGCTGAAGGCCCACGGCCTGCCCGCCGAGGGCATCAGCGGGGACATCACCCAGCCCAAGCGCCTCAAGCTCATGGAGGCCTTCAAGAAGGGCGAGCTCAAGATCCTGGTGGCCACCAACGTGGCCGCCCGCGGCCTGCACATCGACAACGTGAGCCACGTGATCAACTACGACGTGCCCGCCGATCCCGAGGACTACGTGCACCGCATCGGGCGCACGGCCCGGGCCGGCGCGGTGGGCAAGGCCATCACCATCTGCTGCGACGAATACGCCACCCATCTTCCCTACGTGGAGGAGTATCTCGGTGACAAGATTCCCGTGGTATTCGCCGAGGAAGACATGTTCCTGCCCGACGACACCCCGGCCTACCGGCGGCCTCCCCGCCGCAATGACGGGCGCGGCCGCCCCGGCGGCGGCGGGGGAGGGGGCCGTGGCCGGAGCCGCTCCGGCGGCGGCGGCAAGCCTTCTGGCGGCCAGCGCCGCGGCCGGAGCTCCGGCCGGGGCAGGGGCGGCGGCAAGTCCTCCGGCGGCGGGGGCAGGAGCTCCTGATCCCCGCCGGACGGCCATGAACATGGGGGGCGGGCATGGCGCCTAGGGCCGCCGCTCCCAGCCGGGCCCAGCGCCTGACGGGCCTGGCCGTGCTCATTGCCTTGGCCTTGGTGGCCCTGGGGGTGCTATACACTCAGGGCCGCTACGACCCGGCCTCCTGGGGCTGGGGCTCGGCCGCGCCCGGCGGCGACGCCGGTCCCCTGGCCGCCCTGGCCGTGCCCGGCCTGGAGCCCCGCGAGGCGGGCGCTTCCTTTGACCCGGCCACCCTCTCCGACAAGATCGACGGCAAGGCCGAGCTTTACCTGGCCGCCGGGTTCCAGCGCCTCTACACCCGGCGCTACGCCCTGAAGGGCAACCCGGCCGCCTGGCTGGAGCTGATGCTCTACCGCATGAAAGACCCCCGCGCCGCCTTCAGCGTGTTCAGCAACCAGCGCCGCCCCGGACCCACCCCGCCCGGCCTGGGGCCCAACGCCTACGCCACCAGCAACGCCCTGTATTTGGCCGACGGCCCCTGGTATCTGGAGGCCGTGGCCTCGGCCCCGGACGCCGGGCTCATCAAGGGCCTGGACGCGGCGGCGCGGGCCATCGTGGCCGCCCTGCCCAAGGACCAGGCCGCCGCCGTGCCCGGCGAGGCGGCGCTCTTCCCGCCCCAGGGCCTCAAGCCCGGCTCGGTGGTGCTCCTGGCCAAGGACGCCTTTGGCATGGCCGGGCTGAACCAGATATTCATCGCCTCCTATCCCCAGGGAGCGCCCGAGCGCATCGCCTGGCTGGCCCGACGGGCCGGCCCCGAGGCGGCGGAGCAGGAGGCGGCCGCCTATGCCCGCTTCCTGGAGACCAACGGCGGGCGCATGGCCCCGGCCCCCAGAGCGATTCGCGGCGCGCGCCTCACCGAGCTCTTGGGCGTGTGGGAGCTGGTGTGGCCCCAGGGGTCGTATGTGGCCGGGGTGCGCGGGGCCGAGAGCCAGGAGGCCACCCTGGAGCTGGCCATGCGCCTGCATAAGCGCCTGAGCGAGGTGAAGCCGTGAGCGGCCAGGGCAAGGATCTTGACCGCCGCGAGTTCATTGGGCGCGCGGCCAAGGCGGGCCTGGGCGTGGCCGCTGTGGGGGCTTTGGCCTGGTGGGGCTATGACGGCAAAGGCCCGGACGCCACCAGCGGCGCGGCCCCCTCGGTGAAGCTGCCCTCCTATGCCGTGAGAGGCCGTGAGAGGCGCCTGGCCATCGTCAAAAGCAGCCACCGGGTTCCCGCCCTGCGGGCCGGCCTGGAGGCGCTGGGCGGCCTGGGAGCCTTCGTGGGCGCGGGGCAGCGGGTGCTAATCAAAGTCAACGCGGCCTTTGCCAGCCCCCCGGCGCTCTGCGCCACCTCCAACCCCGAGCTGGTGGCCGAGCTGGTGCGCCTGTGCAAAAAGGCCGGGGCTCGGGAAGTCATCGTCACTGACAACCCCATCAACGACCCGGCCTCCTGCTTTGAGCTTTCGGGCATCGGCCCGGCCGCCCGGGCCGCCGGGGCGCGGGTGATGCTGCCCCATCCGGCTGCCTTCGCGTCCTACAGCCTGCCCGGCGGGCGGCTCATCCAGAACTGGCCCCTGCTCTGGGGGCCGCTGGAGGGGGTGGACCGTGTCATCGGCCTGGCCCCGGTCAAGGACCACCACCGCTCCCAGGCCTCGGCCACCATGAAAAACTGGTACGGCCTGCTGGGAGGCCGCCGCAACGTGTTTCACCAGGACATCAACGGCATTATCTCCGAGCTGGGGCGCATGGTGACCCCCAGCCTGGTCATCGCCGACGGGGTGGTCTCCCTGGCCCGCAACGGCCCCACCGGAGGCTCCCTGGAGGACCTGAAGCCCACGGGCACCATGATCTTGGGTACCGACCAGGTGGCCGTGGACAGCGTGGCCGTGGGCCTGCTGGGCCTCAGCCCCTCGCAGGTGGCCTGGCTGGGCCTGGCCCAAAAGGCCGGGGTGGGCACGACCGATTACCAAGCGCTCAAGCCGCGCCTGGTGGAGCTGGGCTGATGAAGATCACCACGGCCCGCCGCATAAGCCAGGCCTTTTTCCTGGCCCTGTTCCTGTGGTTCTGTGTGGTGGCCACGGTGGGCGAGCGCTTGTGGCAACTCCGGGGCTGGCCGGTGAACTGGTTCCTGGAGCTGGACCCGCTCACCGGCCTGACCACCCTCATCGCCGGGGGCTCGCTCTACAGCGGCCTGCTCTGGGGCGCGGCCACCCTGGCCCTTACCCTGCTGCTGGGCCGCTTCTTCTGCGGCTGGGTCTGCCCCTTTGGGGCCATGCACCATTTCATCGGCTGGCTGGGCAACCACAGCAAGGACCCCAAGGAACGCGCCCGGCGCAACGCCCCCCATCCGGCCCAACAGATCAAGTACTTCCTCTTGGCCTTTTTCCTGGGCGCGGCGGCCAGCGACCTGGCCGCGCGGCTTCTGCTGGGGCAGGGCGCGGCCTTCGCGGCCGGGGCAATAGCCATCGCCTTGGTGCTGGCCGCCACCCGTAAGGGGCAGGGCAGGGACTTCTACTTCATCGCGGTGGGCGTGCTGCTGGCCCTGTGGGCGGTGTGGAGCATGGCCGCGCCCCGGGGCGGGGCCTCGTTGCTGGCGGGCCTGCTGGACCCCATCCCCCTAGCCAGCCGCTCGGTGAACCTGGCCCTGCTGCCCCTGGCCGACATGCCCCTGCGCATCGCCTGGCCCGAGCCCCGCTTCTACCAAGGCGCGGCCATGATCGGGGCCATCTTCCTGGCCTTCTTGCTGCTCAATCTGTGGCGGCCCCGTTTCTTTTGCCGCTACGTCTGCCCCACCGGAGCGCTCTTCGGCCTTCTGGCCCGCTTCTCGCTGTACAAGGTGGGCAAGCGCGAGGCGCGCTGCGGCGGGTGTATGGACTGCGAGGCGCTCTGCGAAGGGGCCTGCCGCCCGGCCGGGCGTCTGCGCCCCCAGGAGTGCGTTCTCTGCCTCAACTGCCTTAGCGAATGCCCCGAGAGCGCCATCACTTACCGGCCCAAGCCCTCGGCCGCGGGCGAGGTGGCCCCGGACCTGAGCCGCCGCCGGGTCTTGGCCGGGCTGGGCGTGGGCCTGGCCGCGCCGCCGCTCTTGGGCCTGGGCGGGCTGCTGGGGCCCAACTGGGACCCGCGCCTCATCCGGCCGCCCGGCTCCCTGCCCGAGGGCGAGTTCCTGCGCCGCTGCCTGCGCTGCGGCCAGTGCATGCGCGTGTGCCCCACCGGCGTGTTGCAGCCCGCCGGGCCATCCTTCGGCCTGGAGGCGCTGTGGACCCCGGTGCTTAACAACACCATCGGCACCAGCGGGTGCCAGCCCCGCTGCGTGGCCTGCTCCCACATCTGCCCCAGCGCGGCCATCCGGCCCATATCCCTGGCCGAAAAGCTGGGCCAGGGCGAGTACGCCGCGCAAGGCCCCATCCGCCTGGGCACCGCCTTTGTGGACCGGGGGCGCTGTCTGCCCTGGGCCATGGACCGGCCCTGCATCGTGTGCCAGGAGAACTGCCCGGTGAGCCCCAAGGCCATCTTTACGAGGGTGGCCTATCAGACCGTGATCAGCGGCCTTAGCGCGGGCGAGGCTGGCGGCGGCGAGTTGGCGGTGAGCGGCCGGGCGCTACGGCCCGGGGCCTTGGCCACGGGCGACTACTATCTGGTCGCGGGCGAGGTCCGGGCGCGCATCCGGGCCAACACCAACGCGGCGCTCTCCCTGGAGCCCGGCCCGGGCTGGCATACCCCGACGCCCGGCAGCCCGGTGGCGGTGCAGGTGCGTTTGCAGCGGCCCTATGTGGACCCGGCCCGCTGCATCGGTTGCGGCATCTGCCAGCACGAATGCCCGGTGAGCGGCAAGCGGGCCATCCGGGTTAGCGCGGAGAACGCCACCCGCGAGCCCAGGCACTCCCTGTTGCTCAAAGGCGCGGGCCCCCACTGAGCCACCGGCTTCGTCAGACGGCGGGATACCGCGTTGCCGACGGCGCTCCAGCCCCGACACATTTTTAGCTCTTCTTTGAATGTCACTGGCTTGTGCTCTTGTCCCGCGCCAAATGATTGCCAGGTTCCTGCTATAATTAAAGGAATTGAAATGCCGCCGCGAAGGTGGCTGAACGGGGCGAACCCTCACTGAAGGCGGGAAGCATGGCCGAGAAAAAGGGCGGCAACAGCCGTAGGGATTTCTTCAAGACCGTGGGCGCGGCAGGGGCGGCATCCCTGCTTTTGGGGCCGGGCGCGGCCCTGGCCGCCGCACCGATGACCGTGCCCCGGCGGCCTTTCGGCCGCACCGGGGTGGAGGTCGCCGCCTTGTCCCTGGGCGGCATCTTCGACATCGTGACCAACCAACTGGTGCTGCACCAGGCGCTCAAGCTGGGCATCGACTACTGGGACACCGCCTACTCCTACACCGGAGGGCGCAGCGAGGAGGGCATCGGCCGCTACTTCGCCCGCTTCCCTCAGGTGCGTGAGCGCATCTTCCTGGTCACCAAGGCCCACCGCCGCACGCCCGAAGATTTGCAGTCCAACCTGGAGGAGTCCCTCAAACGGCTCCAGACCAACTACGTGGACCTGTTCTTCGTGCACGCCATCAGCGAGCCAAGCGAGGTGGACCGCCCGGAGATCAAGGCCTGGGCAGCCAAGATGAAGAAGGAGGGCAAGATAAAGCTCTTCGGCTTCTCCACCCACCGCAACATGGCCGATTGCCTGGCCGCCGCGCCCAAGATGGGCTTCATCGACGGCATCATGATGACCTACAACTACCGCATCATGCACGGCCAGGACATGAACCAGGCGGTGGAGGCCTGCCACCGGGCAGGCATCGGTCTGACCGCCATGAAGACCCAGGGCGGCGGCCCGGTGGCCGACGACACCGAGGGTGAGGTGCAGCTGGGCGGCCGCTTCCTCAAGAAGGGCTTCAGCCCCTTCCAGGCCAAGCTCATGGCCATTTGGGAGGACAAGCGCATCGCGGCCATCTGCTCCCAGATGGCCAACGTGACCATCCTGCAAGCCAACGCGGCCGCGGCCATGAGCCGCACCGCGCTCAGCGCGGCCGATCGCCGCGCCCTGGCCGCCTATGCCCAGGCCACGGCGGGCTGCTATTGCGCGGGCTGCGCGGGCATCTGCGAGGATGCCCTGGCGGGCGCCGCGCCCGTGGCCGATGTGATGCGCGGGCTCATGTACGCCCGCAGCCACCGCGACCTGGAGCTGGCCCGGGCCACCCTGGCCGAGGCCCTGCCCGGCGGGTCCGATGCGCTGCTCAACACGGACTTTGGCCCGGCCCAGGCGGCCTGTCCCCAGGGGCTGCCCATCGCCCGGCTCATGCGCGAGGCGGCGGAGGAATTGGCCTAGGCAAGATAAAGGTCGATTGCGGCTTGCCAATTCGGCGGTTTTTGTTATAATCCGCTTTCGTCGCCCTAGGCGGCAAAACAACGCGCCCGTAGCTCAGCTGGATAGAGCGCCGGACTACGAATCCGTAGGCCGCCTGTTCGAATCAGGCCGGGCGCACCAAAAGTAACGAGGGGCTGGCCCGGAAGGGCTGGCCCCTTTCCCTTTTGATCAAGCACGTTGTCCCCATTTTTTTTCGTATGAAGAATGGAATCAGCGCCTTTAGTTTGTGTGTAGCTAACATAGTTGATGCAATACTAAACAAGCGTATGTGTTGTGCTGGGTGAAAATATGCCGGGTAGATCAAACAAACCCTCGAACAGAATCGACCTGGCCGAAGCCCTGCGTTTCCGGCTCTAGCGCGGGCTTACTTACCAGGAGATCGCCGAATGCTTAGATAGTAGGCCAAATCCACGGGGGGATAAGGGGGGAATCCCTTTTTCAATTAATTACGGTTCGGCCCCTGGGTACGAATTTTCTAAAAGCACCCCACGCAACAAATTTCTTTCGATCTTGGTCATGCAAGGCACAACCCTGCTTGCTGGCGTCCAAGTTAATGGTGCTTAGAATTAGTATGCACTCCCCTCTTCACGGCGGAGACCGACGCCGCGCGCAAACTGGGCTCAACCAGGCGGCATTGGCGCGAACCGTGGCCGGCTACTTGCCATGCGGTGCCAGGAAACCGTATTTGCGGTACACCGCCTGCCCCTCTTGGCTTACCAGAAAATCCAGGAAGTCCTGGGCCGCCTGGGGATGAGGCGCCTTTTTCAAGGCCGCGGCGGTGTAGGTTACGTACTGGTTTTGCGCGTCGGGAATCTGGACCATGGCGATGGGGTTTTTTATCATGCCCTGAAAATAGGCTTCGGTGTACCAGACGGGCCCGGCATCGGCTCTCTTTTGCATGATGCGCATGGGCGTTTGGCGGTGGTGCATGCGGGTCAGCCAGGTGGTGCCGGCCTTTTTTTTGGCCTGCATGATCTTTTCTTTCAGGGCCTGGCCGCCGGCGGCCACGTATGCTTTTTGTATGGGCGTGGCAATGCCTTCCCATTGGGGGTTGGGCATGGACACCTTCACGTCGTCGCGGCCAAGGTCTTTGAGTCCCTTGATGTGCTTAGGGTTGCCCTTGTAAACCATGATGGCCAGGCGGTTGCGGGCGTAGTCCACCGTGCGGCCGAACCAGCCCTTCTCCTTCTGCATCTTCATGATGCGGCCGCGCCCCCGGGTATAGACGTCCGGTTGCAGGGCTATGCGCAGGGAGCCCACGACCAGGGATCCCTGCTCTATCTGTTGGGCCTCAATGCCCGGCGGCAGGGTTTGCCAATAAATGCGTTTGTATTGGGGATACTTCTTCTGGAAGGCCTTCATCAAGTCATGGGTGACCATGAACTGGTTCCCGGCGAAGAAAACCACCAGTTGCGGATCAACCACGTCGCCGTGCAGGTCGGCCATGTCGTTGACGCATCGGAGATGGAATTTCTTGCCGTTGGCGGGCGTGCCGGCCCAGGGGGGATAAACCTGGGTGGCCAGGGCGGAGGAAGCCGCCAGCAGGGCCAGGGTCAGGGTGCACAAAAAAACCAGTTTCCGTAACATACGCCCTCTCCTTTTAGGTCAGCGGCGATCCCGGATTTGGGGCCGGGACCGCCGCTGCTTGGTTCACTTACTTGGCCTTGCTCTTGTCATGGGCCTTGATGATGGGCTGGAAGGGCCCCAAACGATGCTGTTCGGCCGAGAATCCGTCATCCCAGGGAGGATAGGGCGAATCCACCGGTTTCTGCTTCTTGTCGGGGTAGTCCGTGCTCAGCTTGGCCGGGCTCATGAGGGGCCGGGGCAGGCTGTTGAAGTAGGCGGCGATGTCATAGGCCTGGCCGGTGGTGAGCACCGGATGCTGGTAAGTGGCTCCCAGGGGCATGTTGGCCCGGATGAAAGCCGCCGCGGTCCTCAGGCGGTTCATACCCGCGCCGTTGTTGTAGGCGCCCGGCCCGGCCAGGGGTGGCACCACGTACTTGGGCTGGTAGGTGTACAGGCCCTGATAGCCCATCCCCTGAACACCGTGGCAGGTCAGGCAATAGGTGGCGTAGGTTTCCTTGCCCGCGGCCAGGTTGGCCTTGCGGTCGGGGAACTTCAGCTTGGGCGTGCCCTTGCCCAACATCTTCTTGGGTGCGCCTTCGCTCAGCCAGGTCAGATAGGCCACCATGGCCTTCATTTCCGGGCTGTCCTTGGGCAGGGGCCGGCCGTTCATGCTGCGCTGGAAGCACCCGTCGATCCGGTCCTGTATGTCGCCCATGCCGCCCTTGCGGGCGCGGTAGCTGGGATAGCGCTTGGTGACTCCCACCCAGGGGTTGCCGAAACGCTGCGTCCCCATGTTCAAGTGACAGTTGGCGCAGTCCAGGGTGTTGCCCGAGTAGCGTTTGTCAAGGTGGGGCTGTCCCGAGCCCAGATGAAGGTTGGTGCGATTGAGCAGCTCAAAGCCACGGCGCACCTGCTCGCCCTCGGGGCCCTGGGGCAGATGGTTGGGGTCGCGGGGTTTCCACCAGCTGCCGGCCAAGGCCACCTTCACCGGCGGAGCCTGGTAGCGGGCCGGGGCGGTGAGGCTGTTCAGGAATAGAAGCACGGCGTGGATATCGCTCCGCTGCCATTGCTGATCCAGTTGCAGCCAAGCCATCAGGTCCACCGCCTCGCCGATGGTCCCCACTCTCCCGTCGTGGAAATAGGGCCCCGTGATGGCCACGTTCCTGAGCACCGGTACCTTGAAGACGTAGCGGTCCGCCGGGTTTTTGGTGACGCTGTAGCGGCCCAGGTCATTTTGGTCGAAGTAGGGATGGTAAACCCCAATCTTCTGGAAGAGCATGCCGCCCAACACCGGCCCCTCGTGGCAGCGCACGCAGCCTTGATTCATGAACAGCCGCAAGCCCTTTTTCTGCTTGGCCGAGAGGGCCGAGGCGTCCCCGGCCAGGAAGCGGTCGAAATTGCTTTTGGTGATCAGGGTGCGCTCAAAGGCCGCCACCGCGTGGGCGAAGTTCTTGGCGTTCACGGGCTCCTTGTCCTTGGGGAAGGCCTTGGCAAAGGCCTCGCGGTAGCCCTTCATCTTTTTGAGGCGTGCCATGGCCTCCACCACGTCGGGCATGCCCATCTCCATGGGGTTGAGCATGGGGCCGGTGGCCTGGGCCTCCAGGGTGGGGGCTCTGCCGTCCCAGAACTGAGCGATTTGGAAACCGGCGTTTAGGGTGCTGGGGGCGTTGCGCGGCCCGAAGTGACCCATGGCCCCCTTGGAGGTGGGCAGATAGTCAACCCCGCCCTTGCTCTGATCCAAACGGTGACAGGTGTTGCAACTCTCGCTACGGTTCAGGGACAGTTCGGTTTCGAAATACAGCCGCTTGCCCAGGGCGGCCATCTCCGGAGTGTCGGTATCCGCTCCGGGCATCTTGTCCGGCAGTGTGCCGAAGACCGCTTTGGCCTGGCGCAGCAACATCTGATCGTCAGCGCCGGTGGCGGACATCACCTGGCCGGCCAATAGGGCGGTCAAGGCCACGGCCAGCAGCACCAAACAGGTTTTCCTCAATCGATTCATCTTGGGTCATCTCCTCCCCTATGGGTCATTTACTCCCCCTCGGCTCATCCGCCGCCCGAAGCCGCCATAACGGCCGGACGGCCGCAGCGGCTAGAAGGGCAAGAAGGCATAGCCCCGGAGCTGGTAGGTGGGCAGCACGGTAAGGGCCGAAAGGGCGATCTCTATCTGGGGGTTCACGTCCCGGTGGGCGATGTCGTGCTCCTTGAGCCCCTGGCCGCATACATACAGTTTGACCCCCGCCTGCTTGAGCTGATCAAGCAGCGCCAAGCTGGGGTTGGCAAAGCCGTGCTTCTTTTCATAGGCCGCGGGGGCCAGCGCCGCCTCGGTGGCCGGGCCGTGCATCACCAGCACCAAGTGCAGCTTGTCGGGCTTCACCCCGGCCGAGGCGAAAACGTTGATCAGGCGGGCCACCTTGGCCAGACCGGGAATCAGCTTGCCCTTTTCCGCCTTGCCCTTGGTTATGTCGAACACGATCTTGTAGCTGAGGGCGGGGTCGGGCTGCACCTCGGCCTTGGGCAAAGACACGATCTCGCCGGCCGCCTTGATCACAGGATGCTCCCAGGGCCTTGCGGCCAGGGCGGTCCCGGCCATCAGCAGGCACAGGCCCGCGGCCAGGGCCAGGATGAAAAACAAGTGCTTCATGATCTCCTCCCTTGGAGACGAGGTTGAATATCCAATGGCAGGCAAACTGAATCGAACTTCTCTCATCAATCCGGGCCGGACCCAGGCCGCCGCAGCTTTTGCACCAGGCTCACCAGGCCCCAGCGGGTGGCCTCCGGCAACTGGGCAAAGGGTTGCATCACGGTGCCGTCGTAGCCGTTGCTGATCACCGCAAAGGCCCTTTCGGGAGTCAGGCCATAGCGGGTCAGGTCGGGCGGTGCCGGGCGCAAGCCCCGGCCAAAGGCGCTCCCCTTGCCGTTGGTGCCGTGGCAGGTGGCGCAGGTGCCGGCAAAGACTCGGGCCGCCGCGGCCGGGTCGCTGGCGTGCGTTTGGGCGGGAGGCGGCGAAACCATCCCGAATTGCCGGTTCATGTAATCCAACAGCCGCTCCAGCTTGGCCCGGTCGAAAACGGTGAAGTAGGGCATGCCCGAGCCGGGGATGCCCCTGGCCACCACTTGGTACAGATAGGACCGTTGGGCGCGCACCGCGTTGATGCGCTCGGGGGGAATGATCAGGGACGCGGCCTCGGGGCCGTCGCCCCCGCCGCCGTCGCCGTGGCAAAAGGCGCAGGAGTTGGCGTAGATGGTCTCGCCGTCGTCGTAGACCGTGGCCAGGTGGGCCTGGAAGCCTTGCAGGGCCGAGGCCTTCCAGGGGGCCAGCAGGGCGCGCTGGGTCTGGGCCCGCGCCTCCAGGGTGGCCTGCACCGGGGCCACGGCCTGGTGTTGCAAAAACTGCCTGGCCAACAGCATGGAAACCAGGATGATGGGCAAGAGCACCAGGGCGATCTTCATGCGCCCCTCCCGGGCCTCGGAGCCGCGGTAAAAGGCCAGGCCCACCAAGACCATGGCCGCGGCCACCCCCACGCTCACCGCCGCGATGATGGCCGGGGTCAGCCGGTCCAGCAGACTGCCCAGCAGCAGCACCCCCACCACCACCTGGAACAGCACCGCCACCACCATCCAATGGGAAAGGTGATAGTGACGATCCTCGGCGCCCTTGGTGGAAAAGAAGAAGTGAAAGGCCCCGCCGAACAGGGCGGCCGCGCCCAGAATATGCAGGTAGCGCATGAGCCAGTGGAACACCAGGACCGGTTCCTCGGCCAAGCCCCGGGCGGCCACCCGGGCCCACTTGTCCGGATTCTCCATTAGGGTGAGCACCGCGGTGAACACCGCCGGCACGGCCATGAGGGCAGCCAGGCCCAGCACCCCGAAAATAAGGTGCCTGACCGGGCGCACCTCGATCTTGTGGCCAATGGTGTCCAGGGAGAGGAAGGCGGTGATCATCAACACCAGCAGGCCCAGCCAGTAGGGGGCCAACAGCGCGGCGGCGGTGAGGAAGGGTACGCTCCAGAGCACCTGGATGATCAGCAGTGGCGCCACCCCCAGCACCACGGCCAGGCTTTTCAGGGCCAGGTGGATGCGCAGCACCCGCTTGTCCCAGCGCAACTCGAAGCGGTAGCCGGTCAGCCAGGAATGGGCGAAGAAGAACACCGCGATCATGGCCGTGCCCAGCATCAGGAGCACGAACAACAGGTGCAAGGCAAAGGAGCCGAACAGGAGCAGCTCCATTGCCCCATCGCCAAAGGGCTTGGCCAAAAGAAGGTCGTGCAGGTTATTCATGCCGCCCCGCCTTCCGGCCGATGGGCGGCACCGCTTCCATGGAGCGGCGCGAGCCGGACAGCTCGTAGAGGTAGGCGGCCATGGTCAGCGCCTCGTCCGGGGTGCCCGCGAAGGCGGGCATGAAGGGCACCATCTGCTCGGTGCGGCGCACAATTACCCCAACCGAGGGCTGGGTGCGCCCAGCCAGGCGGTCGCGGATGTCGTTGAGGCCTCCGATGCTGTGGCACACCCCGCAGTTGGCCATGAACAGGGCGTGCCCGGCCGGGGCGCGCGGCTCCAGGCCCGGCGGTTGGGCCGCGTACCAGGCGGCCTGGGAGAGCATGCCCTGGCGGCGGACCTGCTCCGCGCGGGTCAGGGGGACCTGGCTGGCGTACATGTAGCCTGGCATGAGGTAGGGGCCCCTAATGAACTCGCGGGCCCGCTCGAACTCTATGACCAGGCCCACCGCCAGGATCATGGCCGGGATTATCAAGAGGCGGGCGGCCAGCCGCAGGCGGAAAAGGGCGGCCGCCGCCGCGCCGGCGATAATCACCACGGCAAGCAGGTTGCCCAGCCAGAGCAGCCAGCCTTCCTGAGACAGGTGCGAGGTGAGCACCGCGAAAACCTTGTGCACCGAATAGGTGCGAGGCACCGCGCTGAAATAAAGCCAGCCCGCCAGCGCGGCCAGGGCGCCTCCGGCCAATATCCAGCCGCCCAGCAGGCGCATCACCCGCCGGCGCAGCTCGGCGCCGGGCTTGCGGCTGAAAAGCACCATGCCCAGGCAAAACAGCCCGCCCAGGGCCAGTCCTCCCAGGAAACGCAGGGCCAGCTGGGGCCAGAAGGTGGGGTTGAAAAAGGCCGATACCAGGCGCTGGTTCTGCACCCAGCCGTCCGGGGTGAGCATGAAGCCCAGGATGCCGGAGATGAGGAAGGCCGAGCAGAAGGCGATGGCCACGTAGGACCAGCCCAAGGCCACGTGCAGTCCGGCCCGCCTGGCGCGCATGCGCTCCCACAAAAAATAGTAGGGCAGCAGCACCAGGACCTCCAGGGTGAAGGCGATCCATTCGATGAACCAGGGCCAGAAAAATACCCGCAGCATGGAGCCGATGCCCTGAGGGGCCAGCACGCTCACCGTGAACCAGATGCCTGCCCCGGTCACCGCGCCCACCGCGGTGATGATGATCACCGCCGGCTTGAGCAGATGCTTGGCTAGATCCTCCAGCTCGCCGTCGCCCCTGCGCAGGGCCAGCTGCTCCATGAGCACGATGAGAGTCAACAGGCCTATGGCGAATCCGTGGCTGATCAGCACATGCACCACCGCCACCAGTGCGATGCTCATGCCTTGCCCCAAAGCAGGCATGTAGAAGGTTGGGAACAGCACGGCCTACTTCCCCGCCTCGAAGTGTGGGCGCGGCTGGCTGGTGGCATAGGCGGCCACGTCCAGGGCCTGGGCCACGCTCAGGGTGGGGTTGTTCTTAGGCATGAAATGATGGGTGAAGGCCGAGAAGTTCTTCATCTTGTGCATGCCGGCTCCGTCGTTGAAAGACTGGGGGCCCCACAGGGGCGGGGCGATCGGGGTGCCCTGGCCGCCGTCCCCGTGGCAGCGGGAGCAGACCTGGGCGAAGACGGCCTGGCCCTGGGCTTTGTCCGGCTTGTGGTCGCTCTTGAGCTTCTTCAGGCCCAGCCAGGGGATGTCGGCGTAGATGGGCAGCCCCTTGGAGATCCAGTGGTAGTAGGCCATGATGGCCTGCATGTGCCTGCCTTCGGGCGGCAGGGTCTTCCCGTTCATGCTGCGCTGGAAGCAGCCCTGGGTGCGGGTCACCAAGTCGGTGACGTATTTGCGGCGCTTGCGGTACTTGGGGTACTTGGCCGCCACCCCCACCAGGGACAGGGTGTTGCGCTCCCGCCCGGCGTTGAAGTGGCAGTTGCGGCAGTTGAGCTGGTTGCCCACGTACTCTTTGGCGTAGGTCTGGGTGTCCATGAGGATGTTGTAGCCCAGCATGACCCCCTCCCGGATGTCGGCCGGGGCGTCCTGGGGCCGGGGCGGGGCAAAGACCACCGCCGAGGCCTTGAGGCTTTCCCCCGGCGAGCCGCCCGCCATCAGCGCGCGCTGGACCGGGGGACCGGCCATGCTGCCCATCATGGCGTATAGGCCGGCGCCTCCGACTATGAGCACTAGGGCCAGCACAAGGGCGAAAAGGATGCCGCGAGAGTTCAAGGGTTCCTCCCGAATGAGTGAGAATGAAGAGCAGAAACCGTTTAACTAGGTCGGAGAGAAAAAACTGGTGGGGATGGCGTCTGCCTAGTTTCAATTATGCGCGGGTAGGAATTCCCAACCAATACGAATTGTCATAAATCTTGTACTGAAATACTACTATTCTTGTCGGATAGATGGCAGTTTGGCCTCTAATGCCCGGCAAATCAAAGATATATCCCGGCACCGGCTCGCAGAGACGTAGCCAAACAAGACGCCCAGTGTCCGCCGAATCCGATTCGGCAAGGCTGCTAGAATAGGTTCAAGGCCTATTTGACGGGGTGAATTTAGGAGGAAACATGGAAAACCTGAAAAAGCTAGCCTTCCGCGCCAGCGTGCAGGCCTCTTTTGATGAGGCGCTGCAAATGGCCAAGGATGCCCTCGGAGAAGAGGGCTTTGGCGTCCTGACCGAGATAGACATTCAGGCCGCTCTCAAGAAAAAACTGGATCAGGATTTCCGAAAATACATCATCCTTGGCGCCTGCAACCCACCCTTTGCGCTGAGGGCCTTGCAGGCCGATCTGGAGGTCGGCCTGCTTCTGCCCTGCAATCTCATTGTTTATCAGGACGATCAGGGGGGCATCCAGGTGGCTGCCCTTAACCCGGTCGCGGCACTGGGGGTGATGGATATTCCGGAGCTGGATCAGGTGGCTCAGGAAGTCTCGGAACGGCTGCGGCGGGTGATTGGGCGCATCGCTGCTTAGCCCCCAAGGTGGACACGGGAGGGATTTAGTCAGTCACGGCATTGATCGGAGTGTAGGGTTTTGAATGTTGAGACGGTACTGATCCTGTTATTTTCGGTGGCGGCCGGGGTGGCTGTCGCGGTGCGCCAGTTGCACCTGCCCTATACCGTGGCTCTGGTCCTGGGCGGCCTGCTCCTGGGCATATTCAACTTTTTTACGCCTCCTCATCTGACCAAGGAGCTGCTCTTTTCGGTATTCCTGCCGGGTTTGCTGTTCGAAGCCGCATTCCACATAGAGTTTCGTGAGTTTTGGCGCAACCGCTCGGCCGTGGTTTCCCTGGCCGTACCGGGGGTGGCCGCGGCCGTGGCCTTGACCACGATCATCCTGGTCCCCGTGGTCAACACCCTGCATTTGGAGCAGGACTTCATATGGCAGTATGCCTTGGTGTTCGGCGCCCTCATCGCGGCCACCGACCCCATTGCCGTGGTGTCGGTTTTCCGAAGCCTCGGGGCGCCCCGGCGTTTGTCCATGCTGCTGGACAGCGAGAGCCTGTTCAATGACGGCACGGCCATCGTTTGTTTTACCCTGAGCATTTCCCTGGTGTCGGGCGCCAGCATCACGGCGGGGCAGCTGGCCTCTAATTTTTTCCAGATAGTCATCTTCGGCGGGCTGATCGGAGCGGCGGCGGGCCTGGCGGTCTCGCAAATCCTCAAACACATTGACGACGCCATGATCGAAATTACCTTGACCACGGTCGCGGCCTACGGCTCCTTCGCCATTGCAGAGCACTTTCACTACTCCGGCGTAATTGCGGTGGTGGTGGCCGGGGTGCTTTGCGGCAATTACGGCGCGCGAGTGGGCATGACCCCTTCCACCAGAGTCGCGGTGGAGGCCTTTTGGGAATACGTGGCCTTTGCCCTGAACTCTATCGTATTCCTGCTCATAGGCCTGGAATTGAACCTGGATGCCCTGTTCAGCTCCTGGAAGGTGATCTTGGTGGCCTATCTGGCCGTAACCATGGGACGTGGGCTGATTATATTCGCGGTATCGGGCCTGCTGGCCAAGACGCGGGAAAGGCTGCCTTGGTCCTGGAGTGTGGTCCTTACCTGGGGCGGGTTGCGGGGCGCTCTGCCCATGGTGCTGGTGCTCAGCTTGCCACTGGACTTTCCCCACAGAGACCTTTTGGTCACCATGACCTTTGGGGTGGTGTTGATATCTATTATGGTCAATGGCACCACGGTCTCTCCCCTGCTGCGCTGGCTGGGCATCGTGCAGGGGCGCGAGCATCGCGCGGCCTATGAATTTACCCGCGGAAAGTTGCAGGCGGCCAGCGCAGCCCTAGAGGAACTGGACCGCATGTCCCATGTGCATTTCCTCCAGGAAGAGGTGCGGGATTGCCTAAGAGAGGAATATCAAAAACGGATGGAGGAGGAGCAAGTCCAGATCGGTGAGTTGGACCTGGACCACGAGGCCATTGAGGCCGATGAGTTCAAGTGGGCGCACCGCCATCTGCTTTTGACTGAAAAGAACCATGTGATTGATTCATTTCAGCAAGGCATCATCGGGCAAGACGTTTACGATAAATTGCTGGCCGACATAGATGCCCGCCTTCTGCGCCTGGAGTCGGGCGAGCCAAAAGTAATTTTTTCAAAATGAGCGTCAAGCTACAGCAAGGAAATCGTTGAATAGAGTTGGTTTCGAGAGAAACATCCGACGTTGACGCTTGTAAAATCTTTAAATAATCGCAAAGCGATATCGTTTAAGTTAATCGGCTACAAGTTGCAGTTCGGTGGCCACGATGAGGTTAGATAGAGGACTTGCAACCTAAACTCAACCCCACCAGACAGGCGAATAACGCCGCAGGAAGGGGCGAACGGTCCGCCCCCTACCCCAAGTATGGGCCCGTGCGACCTAGGCGATTCTGAGAGATTAATCGGTCCGTGAGACAGGGGGAAGCGGAATGATAAATGGGCCCGGTTAGGAGCTTTGTTTCGAGTGCGTATAGCCTGAACAAAGGTGCTCGGCTTTGGGCCACTGCCCGTTGTGCCCGTCCCAGGACTGCCCCTGACATAGGCCCAGGGCGTTATTCCGGTCGCCATGTCCCCGTTCGAAATGCCGGCAGTCATGGCATCGTACCTCGGCGGCCTGCTGCTCAGGTTACTCGGCGTCTACTGGAGCATCTTCCGGCCGCCAAGAAAAGGCCTGGACACCGGGAGGGAGTTGCAAGGTGAAGTTTCTGGCCAACGGTATACCAGCATCACCAGCTACGGCGGCGTGAAGCCCAATGCCGACGGGTCCTATGACATCTACTTCGGGCCCAAGCCGCCCCTGGGCAAGGGCTGCAACGTCATCCTGCGCTTCTACGGGCCGCTGTGTGGCTGGTTCGATCATTCCTGGCGTCCCGGCGAGATAGAGCTGCTCAACTAACTCGTTGCCAAAGCTTGCGCGAACAATAAGAGGTGAAACATGAAAAGGCTGCTAGGCCGGTGGTGGATTGTGGCCCTGATGCTCGGGCTTGTCTTCTGCGCGGCCCCGGCCCGCGCGGGGTCCGGCGGCAATGAATGGAAGTTCCAGGTCGCGCCCTATGCCTGGCTGGCCGGCCTCAAGGGCAGCACCTCGACCCTGCCCGGCCTCCCGGCGGCGAACATAAACATCGATTTCTACGACGACGTGCTGGGCAATCTGAACGGCGCCCTGATGCTCTTGGGAGAGGTCCAAAGGGGGCGGTTGGGATTCGTGGCCGATGTGGCCTACACGGATATCGAATCCAGCAACTCGACTCCCGGGCCGTTTTTCAGCTCGGCCGACACCAGGTCCAAGACCTTGATGATCTCGGGGTCGCTTTTCTACCGGCTGCTGGAAAAGCAGCGCGGCTTCCTCGACGTCTTCGGCGGGGCGCGCTACTGGTCCCTGGAGACCGATCTCTCCTTGACGGGGGGCGTGGCCAGGCCGCGCAATCTCTCGCACAGCGAAAGCTGGACCGATCCCCTGGTGGGGCTCAAGGGCCTGCTGCCCCTTGGCGGCTCCAAGTTTTTCCTAAGCGGCTTTGCGCTGACCGGTGGCTTCGGGGTGGGCTCGGACTTCATGTACGACCTCAACGCCAACCTGGGCTACCAACTGACTGAGACCTTTGCCCTCACTTTCGGCTACCGCTACTTGTACGTGGACTACGAAAACGACGGCTTCAAGTACGATGTCACCCAGCAGGGTCCGATCCTGGGCTTTTCCTGGCGGTTCTAAGCGGCTCGCGGGGGCCATGCCCCCGCGGGGCCTTACCTAGCGCAGAAGGAGGACCGACGACCTGCGGCTTGCCAGAAGCTTGGCCACCTTGTTCACCGAGAAAAGCCGTTTGAAGATCGAGGTCTCGCCCATCCACATGGTCACCAGGCTCCAGTGGTCTTCCTTTAGGACAAATTGCTCCAGCAAGGACAGGGCCACAAGCTGGATCCAGGGCTGAATCCCCTTGCGGTTGAAGTAGTGCATCAGCCAATCCAGCTTTTTCTCGATCTTGTCCTCCGCCAAGTGCTTGTCGGTCAGGCCTGCAATTTCGACCTCCGCCTTGTACAGGACCGCCATCTGGGTGACCAGCTCGAGGGACTTCTGGCTGAGCAGGTCGTCCTCCAGGAAGCAGAGGATTCTGCCCGTATCCTTTTCCTCCTTGACGATAAGGACCGAGCAATCGGCGTTGGTGGCGATCTTCTGCTGGCTGTCCATGTCGCCGTGCAGGACTATCAGGTCGCTGCCGCAGTCCTGGGCCTCTTCCAGGATCGTCTGGGCCGGGTTGCCCACCCGCACCCGGACCGTCAGCTCCTTGATGCCGCCATCGGCGCTGCCCGACTTTTCAAAGAGGCCGGGGCTGATCTCCACCATTTCGTAGTCACCGCCGGCCGGGGCATAGGGCAGGTCCTCGGCGGAGAACCCCTGCAAGACTGACCGGTGGTATTGATGCATGGTATCGGCGAATTCCGGGGGCACGCCGCCCTCATCGGATTTGTGGGGTATGACGCCCAAGAGAGTGACATTGGCCCAGGTGTTGACCAAAAGCCGGGAGACCTGGCTAAGGGTATGGGCGCTTCGTGTGTCCTGATCTAGGGCTACAAGAATTCTCATGTCCACCTCATGGGTCGGCGTTAGGGAAGGAAAAGCAGCGAGCAGGGGCTCTTGCTCAGCAGCTCGGCCAGAGGGCTGTTCGCCGGCGGCACCTCCGAGACGATCAGAAAGTGGTCCCTGACCAGCGCGGCCATGGAGGAGGGCGATCCCTCCACGGTGGAGATGTCTTTTATGGTTCCGCCCGAGGATTCGAAAAGGGAGACCGCGGCCTCGATATCGCTGGGTGAGGCCGGCTTGCCGCCGAACCGGCAGTTCAGCAGGGCCAGCTCGATGGAGCGGCTGGGGAAAATTCCCAGGAAGGTCTCCATGGACTTTGGTGCGATCTTGCCCGGGGAGACCCATAGCACCCCCTTGGAGGGGGGAGGGACGTTTTGGGCCACCATGGCCGGGCAGGGCAGGTTGCGGTAGAGCCGGGAGCCGATCTTGGCCGTGAAGTGGTCCGGCTTGAAACGGTGCAGCAACCCCTCCACGAAAAGGGCGTAACGGTTGGAGCGCAGGTGCCTGGCGATGCGCTCGTCCCGGGGCTGCTCGGGAGGCAGGAAAAGCGGGGAGGGCAGGATGCGGCATCCGGCCTGCTCCGCTTTGACCAGCTGCACCACCTGGTCCACGGTGTCCCTGACCACGGCGTCTTCCCACTTCCGGCGGACCCAGCCAGTGGCGATGGCTTGCCCCTGTTCGCCCGGCTCCGCCGCGTGGATGGTGCTGATGTCCAGGTCCAGGAATTGGCCCAGCTGGCAGGCGTAACGCACGGCGATGCGCGAGGCCAGGTCCGCGTCAACGGCGATGGCGGTCTTCAGCATGGGCATCAACCTCCATCTTCCATTTGCAGGGCCTGGGCCGCTTTTTCGATGGCGCCCCTGATCTCCTTGATCTTGAATGGCTTGGCGATGAAGTCAAAGGCCCCCTTGGTCAGGGACTCCCGGGCCACCTCCAGGGTGGCGTAGCCGGTGATCATGATGACCTTGGTCCGCGGGCTCTTGTCTCTGACCAGTTCCAAGATTTTGATGCCGTCGATATCATCCATGCGGATGTCGGTGACCACGATATCGAACACTTTTTCATTAAGCGCATCTATGGCCTCGTGGGGGCTGGTGAAGGCTTCCAGCGAATGGCCGTCTTTTTCCAGCGATGCCTGGAGCCGCTCTCCCACAATGGTCTCATCGTCCAGGATCAGTATTTTTAAAGACATCTTCGGCCTCCCTTTGATTGACTCTCAGCCCTATGGTTCGTCGCGCAACCGGGCTATCCATCCGGATTGACCACCATGAGGGTTTTCTGGATGCCCCTCCTCTGGATGTAGGAGCGGCCGACGTTGAACAGGATCACCAGGCATCCGGAGATTCCGCTGGCGAACAGGAAGAACTTGCTGATCAGGTTGAAATAGGCGTCATAGGAGGGGTCGAAGTCCATGATCCCCAACTGCCGCAGGTACATGGGGATGGCGATGCCCCGGCTCACCACGCAGAGCAGGATGATGAGGCTGGTCACCATGCGAATGTATTTTTCATTGACCACCTTCACCCCGTAGACCCCCAGATAGATCCCCACCAGGGAGCCCAGGTACAACAGCATGGTCAAGCGGATGTCCACGAAGCCCTGAAAGGCGTAGCTCAGGGCCCCGTAGGCGCCCATGAACATTGCCAAGTAGAGCTCGGTGCCCGCGGCCACCGCGGTGGGGACCCCGAACACGTAGATGATTGCCGGCACCCCGATGAATCCCCCCACCCCGATGGTCCCGGCCAGGTAGCCGGTGGCGATGCCGCAGGGCAACAGGACCCACAGGCTGACCTTGGTGTCAGCCACCTTGAAATGGATCACCGGGGGAATGGTGATCTTGGCCATGGCGTCAGCGATTTTGCGGGACGGCCCCGTGTCGCGTCCATTGCTGTCCTTCTTGGAGCCCATCACGTCCTTGATCATGGAGATCGCGACCACCGAGAGGATGACCGCGAAGACCAGGCTGATGTACAGGTTGGCTCCGGCGCCCTTGGCCGCGCCGTGGCCGCTGCCTTCCTTGAAAAGAAAGCTGTTGATGAGCACGGCCACCTGGATGCCGATCACCGCGGTGATGAGCATGAACAGGGCCAGTTTCTTGTCCACGTTGCCGGCCTTGCCGTGTTTGTGGGAGCCGACCATGGCCTTGCCGAACTTGTGGGTGATGTTGCTGGCCACCGACACCACGCCGTTGATGCCCAGGTTCATCATGCCCGGGGTCATGAAGAAGGCGCCGCCGCTGCCGATGAACCCGCTCAGCACGCCGCCGATAAAGCCGAGCAGCACCACCTGCAAGGCGGTGGAAAGATCTATTTGGATGAAGTTTGCGAGAAGGTAATCCATGAAAGCCTCCTGTTTCGCGGAGCAGCGGTATCAGTCGATATTCACCAGCTTAAGGAGCAGCCCGGATATGGTCCCGTAGGTGTAGGCCACCAAGGGCACGAACAGGGCCACCGAGACGGCGGCCACCCACTTCCAATGATCGTGGGTCGCGCCGCCCAGGAAGTTCATGATGGGCTCCTGGTGGGTGAAGACCAGGCCGTAGATGAGCACGGCCAGCGCGGTGAAGCCCAGCAGCTTGAAGGCCTGCTTGGCCCCGAAAAGGAACTGCGACTTGAGCTCGTCGATCTTGATGACCGGGGTTTTCATCCTTTCATGGATGGCCAGCCCCAGCTCGCGGGTAAGGCGGGTGCTGGCCTGGGGCCCCTTGGCCAGGAACAGGTCGCCCAGGACCACCAGCGAGTAGTTGTCGTTGTCCCGGAGGGTGTCTATGACCTCGTGCTGCCCCCCGGCGATGGTGACCCCGCCTGCCGAGCGCCCCATGGCCACCAGCTCCTCGATGGTGTTTTCCAGGCCGCCGTCGTCGCTGCTCACCTCGGGCCCGTCGTCTTCCACCCCCCCAGTGTAGGCGCCGTGGGTCGGGCGAGGCTCCGGGCCTGCCGCCTCCTGGAAGAAGGGCTGGCCTTCCTTGGGCGGGACGAGCCGGAGCAGCTCGACGGCGGCCCCCCACCTCTTGGCGAGCTTGGTGATCTGCACGAAGTCATCGGTCTTGGGGTCGAAGTGTTCCGACAGGTACAGGATGTTGGTCTCCGCCATGGTGCAAACGTGGCCGTGACACTCGTCCAGGGAGCCCAATACCCGCGAAACCGACTCGGCCACCTTTTTCTGGCGCGGCAAATAGGTCACCGTCACCACCTTGCCGCTGGCCTTTACCCCCAGGTTCAGGTTGGCGGTTTCTTTGTTGAAGGCCAAATGAAGCGTGGCCCGGGCGGCCGTGTGGAGGTCGTCCATGTGGCTCACGCTCTCTTCGGTGAGGCGGTACTCCGGCAGCTCGGCCATCTGCATCAATATTGCGGATGCGTTGGCCAGGCTGAGGTTTTCCAGGTTGAGCAGGAGGTCGTAGTTGGAGATGTCCCGCAGGTCGGCGCGATGGACGTAGTGCACCCATTTCATGATGTCCGCGTCCAACGATTGCAAGTAGTCCAGGGCCTTGCCCGGGTTGAGGTTCAGTTGTTGGGAGACGATGTCCACCCGGGTTTCCATGGGCACGTTGACGCCCACGCGCAGGACGTTTTTCACACCAGGAAAGAGCAGGTGGGCCGCCCGGCCGGTGTAAATCAAGTTTTGGTCCTTGATTTTCTTGCTGAGCATGTCGGTGACGAAGGAAAGGTAGATTTCCTTTTCCCAGGCCAGCTTTTCCGAGACTATGGGGGACTTGATTATGGAGGCTTCCAGGCGGCTCAGCTTGATCCCCTGGGTGTGGGCCTCCTCGGCGAGCTGGGCCCGCGAGTACAGGGGCCACCCGGTTTTCTCGGCCACTTTCTGCGCCAGGACGCTGACCATGCTGTGCGCCGGCGCGGTAATCAAGACAATTGACATAGGCTCACCCTTTCAGTGGGTCACCAACTTGAGCTTGAGTTGTCGAGAGGCCGGCCGTGCCGGAGGTGGGAATGCTCTTGGTGCTCGCGCCCAAAAAAAGGTGTCTTGTCGCGGGGTGAGGGCTTCTTTTTTTGCTGGCCTTGCTGCGGCTACTCCTAGCTAGTTAAGCGACTGATATGGTCCTTCTCCCTGACCTGAACCACATGGCAGGGAATCAACGGCATTAGTCTTCTGATCATCTTTTCCATGTCGGTTTCCGTGTCGCTGATGATGATCAGGTCGATACGTTCGCGGGTCAGAAGTTGCAGAAATTCCTTGTCAGCCTCCTCGCCCTGGGAAGAGGTGGTGACCAGGAGGGATATTTCAATATCGTTCTCACGGCCCCGGTTGATCACATCCATGCACGCCTCGATAACCGGGCTTTTCGCCTCTCCCTGAGCTGGCTCCGGCTCCACCGAGAAGACGATGATCTTGGTGTTGATCCTCTCGGCCAGGGATATGGCCTGTTGCAGGGCCTTCAAGTCCCGGCTGTCCGGAGCCAATGGAATGAGAATGTTTTCCTGCCCCACGATTCATCCCGATGTTTGAGTGTTTCCAGTTTCGATCCAACCGGGCTGCACGGGGAACCTTGCGGGTGGGCCCGCGCCCATGCCGGGCCCTGCCCAATGCCCTGCAAGGCAGAGGCCATTATGGAATAGCCAATTATTTAAGATTGTTAAAAAATGGGGCGTGAGCGGAGCCAGCTAAAACGTTCCAATTTGGAACAGTTTGATGTTCCAATATGGAACGCGAGAATGGGCGAAAAGGGGCCGAGGGGCTTGGGCCGAGGGGTTTATTTGGGGGAAGGGTCGAGGGCGTACTGTTTGATTTTGCGCCACAGGGTCGTTCGAGGGACCTTGAGGATCTCCGCCGCCTTGCTTTTGTTGTAGCCGGTTTCGATCAGCACGCGGCGAATGTGTTCCTTCTCGTTGTCCTGCAGGGTCTGCCAGGTCTCCGGCTTGATGTCCTCGATGGCGAAGTTGAACAAATCGTCCGGCAGGTCCTTGGGGGTGATGGTCTTGTGGTCGGAAAGGGCGATGGCCCGCTCGATGATGTTCTCCAGCTCGCGCACATTGCCGGGGAAGGGGTATTGATTAAATATTTCGACAACTTTTTGGTCAACCGCCGAAACGGACATCCCGAACTGCTGGTTGTATTTTTTAATGAAGTGGTTGATGAGCAGGGGGATGTCGCCCCTGCGGTCCCGCAGGGGAGGCAGCTCGATGGACACCACATTGAGCCGGAAGTAAAGGTCCTCCCGGAAGCGATTTTCGTCCGTGGCGGCCTTTAGGTTCTTGTTCCCGGCCGCGATGATCCTTACGTCGAGCGGGATCTGCTTGGTGCCTCCTACCCGAATCAAGGTGCGTTCCTGAATGAAACGCAGGAGTTTGACCTGCATGCTGCCCGGCATGATCTCGATCTCGTCGAGAAATAGGGTGCCCTTGTCGGCCGACTCCAGCAGGCCGATCTTGGTGTTCAGCGCGCCGGTGAAGGCTCCTTTTTCGTGTCCGAATAGCTCATTGGCGATGAGCTCCTCGGAAAACCCCCCGCAGGAAAAGGCGATAAAGGGGTTCTCGCGCCGGGAGCCGAGAAAGTGGATGGCCCGGGCGACCAGCTCCTTGCCGGTTCCGCTCTCCCCCTGAACCAAGACATTGCAATTGAGCGAGCACACCTTCTTGACCACGGACAAGACATCCTGCATGGCCTGGCTGTGCCCGATGATGTACTGCTGGCGGGAGTAGGCGGCCAGGGACTTCTTGAGGTCGTCCCGTTCCTGAACCAGGGCTACCTTTTCCAGGGCGCGCAAGGCCAGGGCGCTCAGCTCCTTGACCTTCACCGGCTTGGCCAAAAAATGAAACGCTCCGGCCTGGATGGCCTCCACCGCGGTGTCGATGGAGCCGTAACCGGTGAACACGATGACTTCGGTGGTGGGATGGTGGGTTTTGATATCCCTGACCACGTCAAGCCCGCTCATGCCCGGCAACCTGAGGTCGCAGAAGACCAGGTCATAGTGCTCGGCGGCCATTGCTTTCAAGGCCGATTCGCCGTCCCCAAAGGTCTCGACGGTGTGCAGAGTCTTGGACAGGCCCCGCTGGATTTCCCTCCGGGTTATGGCTTCGTCATCGATTATGGCGACCCTGGCTTTATGCAGAATCTTGCCCTGGCTCATGCGCTTCTTTCGTGCTCAAGAAAATGGAGAATATGGAGCCCTGTCCGGGTTTGCTTTTAACCGTGATGCGGCCGCCGTGCTTTTTGATGATGCTGTAGGTGACCGATAGCCCCAACCCGGTCCCCTCTCCCTCCTTTTTAGTCGTAAAGAACGGGTCGAATATGGAATCGATCTGCTCTTGGGGGATGCCCTGGCCGGTGTCGGCCACGTCGATCCTGATTTCGTCGGGGTTTTCCCCGGCGCCGATGATTACGCTCAAATTGCCGCCATCCGGCATGGCCTGGATCGCGTTGATCAAGAGGTTCAGCAGGGCCTGCTGCAACCGGCTCTTGTCGATCCACACGGGCCTGAGCGGAGTGTTGATCGACTTGCTGTATTTGATCTGTTGCAGCTTGATCTTGTTTTTGACCAGGCTGACCGTCTTGTCGATGATGTCGTCCAGGGAGAGCTTTTCCAGGTGTTCCTGATCGTTCCGGGAGAACTCCAGCAGGCCCTTGACGATCTCGGCGGCGCGCTCCGCCTGCCCCATTAGGTCGTTGTAGAGCTTCGCCCTCTCCTCGGGGGTGAAGTCGTCGTCGTCCATCAGGGTCTCGGTTATCAGGGATATGTTGTTGATGGGGTTGTTCAGTTCATGGGCGATGCCCGAGGTGAAGGTGCCGATGGAGGCCATTTTGCGCGAATGCAGCAGCTGCTCCTGCCGGGTCTGTATCTCCTTGGTCATCTTGTTGAAGGCGTTGATGCAGGCCGATATCTCGTCGCCCCGGTCGGCCGGGTAATATATTTGGCTGTAATCGCCCCGGGAAACCTTGCCGGTGGCGCTGTGCAATATGGACAGGGGCTTGGAAATGTTCCAGCGGGCCTTGAACAACAGGAAGGCGAACACGGCGAGGAACAGGACGAAAAAGACAAAGGGGATGATCAGTATGGTGTTTATGGCCTGATCGATCCTGCGGCGCTTGGTCTCGATCAATTTGTCCACGAAGTCATTTAGTAGCTTGCCCTTTTCGCGCAACTGCGAATTTACGTAATCGGCGACGCCCCGCTTTTCGCTGTCCAATCCGCGGTAGACCAGGCTTTCGTAGCTTTTCAGGGCGTTTTGGAATTGCGCGAGCGCCGGGGCGCCCATGATGTTTTTCATCTGGCCGCGAAGCTCGCTGAAGTTGTTTAGGGTTTGCAGGAGATAAGAGGTCAGCTTGTCCACGTCCCCGCGGTCGCCCGCCAGAAAAACGTTTTTTTCGTAGCGCCGCAGCTCGAGGATGTCGTCCCGGAGGTCGTTGAAGCGCTCCATGAGGATCAGCTTGTTTTTCAGGCCCACCACGTTCTCGTAATGGAATACGGTGGAGGCCAGCATGAAGGCAAGGCAGACGGCCAACAGGAAAATCAATCGGCTGCCGATGGTTTT
Source organism: Desulfarculaceae bacterium (assembly GCA_020444545.1). Classification (NCBI taxonomy): domain Bacteria; kingdom Pseudomonadati; phylum Thermodesulfobacteriota; class Desulfarculia; order Desulfarculales; family Desulfarculaceae; species Desulfarculaceae bacterium. The sequence continues at coordinate 137,000 of JAHLKT010000002.1, forward strand.
CACGAGGCGGGCTCCCCGAAATTCAAAACGGATTCCTTCCGGACCATATCGCTCCTAATCGCTATCCTCGATTGGGGCTTTTGCGGGCTTCCCGGCTTTCTGGTCACTCACGGGCATCTTAAAAGCAAGGGCCCTGCAATATTTGCAATAGATATTAATTATCATATGATATTAATTATCTAATATGCCAATGACCATTGTACCACTTCTTTCCCAGAGTATCGTGACCCGGCCCCAGGGCTAAATCAACCTCCCGGTGGGCCCAGGGCAACCGTGGAGGTGCCAATGATGAGCGCAGCCGATAGGGGGTTGGCGAGCCTTTCGAGGCCGTCCCTCGGAGCGGCCCGGGAGGCCGCGCACAACGCTTGGCTAAACCCCATCGCCCGATATAGAGTGTAGGCCATGGCCAAGCTCTTACCCCAACGCGCCTCCTTCAAGACCGCCGCCGTGGTGGTGGTGGTGGCTTCCATGCTGCTGTTCGGCCTCATCGCGGCCTACAGTCTGTTCGTCCTGCACTCGGTGGTGCAGCAGGCCGAGGAGGAGAACCTGGCCGCCGACCGGGCCCAGGCCTCCCTGGGCGTGCTGTTCATCGCCGACCACCAGCACAGCCTGTTCACCCGGCTGGCGGCGGTGGCCTCGCGGCCTTCCTTTGGCCGCCTGCTCACCAGCGGCGAGGCCCCTGAGCTGAGGGCCTACCTCAATTCCCTGGCCGGGCAGTATGAGGAGTTGCGCACCGCCCTGGTCACCGACCCCCACGGCCGCATCCTCATGGAGGCCCCGGCGGCGCGGGTCAAGGGATCGCCCGACCTGGTGCTGCCGATGGGCGAGGCCCGCGCTCCGGACCAACCCTGGGTCTCGGGAGCCCAAAAGACCAGCGACGGCCGCCTGCTGGTCACCCTGGGGGTGCCCATCCCCGGTCCCCGGGGCAGCGTGCTCGGCTATTTGGCCGTGCGCCAGACCAACGAGCCCTGGCGCAACTTCCTGTCCCACCTCTCGGCCCGGCCGGGGCGTTCCTACTATCTGTTCGACAACCAGGGCGGGCTTTTGGCCTCCGGCCCCCAGGCCTCCGCGCGCCTGGCCCGCCTGGCCGAGGAGCTGCGCCGCGAGCTGGGCAGCCGGCCCGGCCCCTTGTCGCGCATGGCCGCCATGGCCTGGGGCGGCGAGGCCTTCGTCTCCGCCTCGGCGGTCAGCGGCCTGGGCTGGGTGCTGGTGGTGGCCCAGCCCTATGAGCAGGCCATGGCCCAGGCCTTGGCCCTGTCGCGCCAGGTGTATTTGTTCCTGGCCCTTTTGGCCGCGGGCATCACCTTCGGCACCCTGCTGCTGTTGTCCTTGTACCGCGCCCAGCAGACGGTTTTGGAGCGCACCGACCAGGAGGCGCGCCGCCTGGAGAGCGAGGTGGCCAAGCGCACCGCCGAGCTGCGCCTGGCCAACGACCGCCTGCGCACCCTGTTCCGCGACTTGCCGGACATGATCTACGAGGTGGACGCCGAGGGCAAGCTGACCCTGGTCAACCGGGCGGTGACCCGGCTGCTGGGCTACGAGCCCCGCGAGATGGTGGGCCGCCTGCGCCGCGAATTCGTCTTGAGCGACGACCTGGACAAGTTCGACGAGGAGCGCCTCCGGGCCGAGCGCGGCGAGAAGATGAACATGATGGCCCTGCGGCACGTGACCAAGGACGGCCAGACCCGCTGGCTTTCGGTGCACTCGCGCGGGGTATTCGATCCCCAGGGCCACCTGGTGGGTCGCCGGGGAGTGGCCCGCGACGTGACCCAGCAGGTGCTGGCCGAGCGCCAGGTGCGCGAGCTCTCCCGGCGGCTCATCGGGGCCCAGGAGGACGAGCGCAAGCGCCTGGCCCAGGACCTGCATGACGAGATGGGCCAGCTCCTCTCGGCCCTGAAGATCGGCCTGCAAGGCGAGGCCGCCCGGCGGGGGGGCGGCCCGGAGATGGATCGCCTGATCCGCCTGACCCAAAAGGTTATGGACCGGGTGCGCGCCCTGGCCTACAATCTTCGTCCGGCCATCTTGGACAGCTTTGGCCTGGCCGCGGCGGCCCGCGACCTCTGCGAGGCGCTCAGCGAGGCGGGCCTGTTGCAGGTGGAGACCGAAATCCAGGAAGTGCCCCTGGACCTGGCGCCCGAGGTCAGCCTGTCCATTTACCGCTGTCTGCAAGAGGCGCTCAACAACGTGGTGCGCCACTCGCGCTCCGGCTGGGCCAAGGTGGAGCTAGCCATGGAGGGCAACCTCATCAGGATGGCGGTTAGCGACCGGGGTCGCGGCTTCGACGTGGAGGCGGTCCTGGAAGACGGCGGGGCCGGGCGCAGCCTGGGCCTGCTGGGCATACGCGAGCGTATGAACCTGCTGGGTGGGCACCTGGAGCTGACTTCGTCGCCCCAGGGGACCCGCCTGGTGGTCGAGGTGCCTTTGGAGGAGGCTCATGCCTGACAAGATTCGCGCCATAATCTGCGACGACCACGCCATCTTCCGCCAGGGCATCAAGCAGGTCCTGGCGGCCAACCCCGCCCTGGAGGTGGTGGGCGAGGCCGGCGACGGCCTGGAGGCGGTGGCCCTGGTCAAGAAGCTGGCTCCCGAGGTGGTGATCATGGACATCACCATGCCCGAGCTCACCGGCATCGAGGCCACCCGCGAGATCGTGGCCCTGCGCCCCGAGACCCGGGTGGTGATCCTCAGCGTGCACTCGCGCAAGACCTTCATCTCCGAGGCGCTCAAGGCCGGGGCCCGGGGCTATGTGCTCAAGGACTCGGCCGGGGAGAAGCTCCTGGCCGCGGTGGACGCGGTGATCAAGGGCGAGTGCTATCTGGACTCTCCCGTGGCCGGGCACATTGTGGACGAGTTTTTGGCCGTGCCCGAGGCCGCCCCGGAAAGCAGCGAGCAGGCCGAGCGCCTGAGCGACCGCGAGCGCCAGGTGCTTCGGCTCATCGTGGAGGGCAACACCAACAAGCAGATCGCGGACAAGCTGTTCCTGAGTCCCAAGACGGTGGACAACCACCGCTCCCGCATCATGAGCAAGCTGGGCCGCCACGACCTCATCGGCCTGGTCAAGTACGCTATCGCCAGCGGCCTGGTGGACCCGGACTCCTGGAGCCGCTAGGCTCCGCCGGTCTCATCAACCCAATAGAAACGGCCCGGCCTCCCCAGGGGAAGCCGGGCCGCGTTGGCTACGGGCCAGATTAGGTGGGTTTACTTGGGTGGCGTGATCTTGTATCCGCCCTTGCCGTCAAAGGTGATCTCGCCGTCGAGGTAGTAGACCTCGGTCAGTTCGGGCCGCTTGTCTTGCAGCATGTAATAGGCCTCGCCGCTGCGCGCTCCGGTGGAGCAAATGAACACCACCGGCTTGTCGGCGGGCAGGGAGCCCAGCTTCTTTTCCAGGTTGTCGGTGGGGATGTTCACCGAGCCCTTGAAGTGGCCGGCCTTGTACTCGTGGGGGTCGCGCACATCCACCAGGTAGATGCTCTGGGGCTTGGTTTTATAGATCTCCTCGAAGGCCACCAGGTCCAGGCTGCCTTCCTCCTTGCCCGCCTTGAGCGAGCGCTGAGGGGCCGCCTTGGCCTTGGCCGGAGCGGCGGCCATGGCCACGCCCGCGCCGTAGGTCTTTTTCCAGTCCGGGTAGCCCTTGGCATAGACCTTTAGGTTCTTGTAGCCCAAGGCCTGGGCCTTGAAGGCCGCCTTGTGGCTCAGGGCGCAGTGCAGCCCGCCGCAGTAGAAGATGACCAGGGCGTTTTTATCAGCGGGCAGCAGGCCTTTCATCTTGGCGAATTGGCTGGTGGGCATGCTCAGCGCGCCGGGGATGTGGCCCTTGGCGTACTTCTTTTTATGGGGCCGCGAGTCGATGACCAGGCCCAGGGTCTTGCCGGTGACCACGTCCTTGACCTCGGCCGCCTCCACCAGCACCGGGAACGGCTTGAAGGCCGGGGCGGCGGTGGCCTCCGGGCCGCTGGGGCCGGGGCCATAGGCCTTTTTCCAGTCCGGATAGCCCTTGGCGTAGACCGCCAGGTTGTTGTAGCCCAGGGCCTGGGCCTTGAAGGCCGCCTTGTGGCTCAGGGCGCACTTGAGGCCGCCGCAGTAGAACACCACCAGCATGGCCTTGTCCTTGGGCAGCTTGCTCGCGGCCAGCTTGTCGAACTGGCTGGTGGGCATGCTCAGAGCGCCGGGGATGTGGCCCTTGGCGTATTTCTTCTTGTAGGGCCGGGCGTCGATGACCACGCCCTTGACCTTGCCGTCCACCACGTCCTTGACCATGGCGGCGTCGACTATGTTGGGGAATTGCTTAAAAGCCGGGGCCTCGCCGGCCATCACCGGCAAGGCGATAGCCAGCACCAGCAGGGCGGCCAGCACCAGGGCCGCTCCCTTTTTGATCGAGTTCACGGTTAGCCTCCTAACGCTTATACAAACCGGGGACGCTATTTGCACTTGGCCGGGCTGGGCGAGTCCGCCGCGTGGCCGTGCAGATAGGCGTAGATGTCGGTCAGGTTCGACTCGCTCATCTTGGGCCACTTGGGCTTGCAGGGAATCTTGTTCTGGTTGAACAGCTCGGCCCACTTGGCCTGCTTGTAGGTGGCCGGGCTCAGGTCCTTGGCCGGGCCGTTGGCCGTATGGCAGGTGCGGCAGTTCTTGCGGTAGAGGTACTTGCCCTTGCGCCAGTTGCCCTCGGAAAGGGCCGGCCCCATGCTGGCCAGCAAGAGCAGCGCGGCCAGGGCCAGGGAGAATACGGTCTTTATCATCATTGCCTCCGTGGATTTGGTTGCGGGAAGGGGCTGCTCCCAATCGGGGGAGTTAGCCGACCTTCCAGAACTCGGGGGGCATGTGCATGCCGCCGGGCAGGGTGGGGGTCACCGCCCAGTCGAGCATCAGCGTGCCCTGGGTGTAATAGATGTTGGGCTGGGTGTGGACCTGGGGCGAGTCCACGGTTACCAGCTTGCGAGTGGCCATGAGTTGGCTCACCGGGCTGGCCGGGTCGTTCAGATCGCCGAAGACCCGCGCCTTGGTGGGGCAGGTCTCCACGCAGGCAGGCAGCTCGCCCCGCTCCAGCCGGTGCAGGCAAAAGTCGCATTTGTCGGCCACCCGGGTCTTGGCGTTGCGAAAGCGCGCGCCGTAAGGGCAGGCGCTCACGCAGTTGGCGCAGCCGATGCACTTCTTGGGGTCAATGACCACCACTCCGTTTTGCAGCTGATAGGTGGCCCCCACCGGGCAGGCGGCCACGCAGGAGGGCTGACTGCACTGCATGCACTGGCCGGGCTGGAACTGGGTGCGCTTGCCCTCCAGGCCTCCGGTGTGTTTCACCCAGTTGCGCCAATGGCCGTCCGGCACCTGGTTCTCCACCTTGCAGGCGATCATGCAGGCCTTGCAGTCAAAGCATTTCTGGGTGTCGACCACGATGGCCAGGCGTTGGGCTTTTTGCGCGCTCATCAGCTTTGCACCTTTTCCACGGTGACCAGGGTTTCATGCATGGCCATGTTGCCCGAGACCTCGTCGGCCTCGTCGGTGAGCACCGCGCTGAGGCAGGCCCCCTTGCCGTAGATGTTTTTCAGCCAGGTGGACAGCGGCCCGAAGCCGGTGTCCATGTACACCGTGTCCGGCCGTATCTCCTGGGTCACCCGCGCCTTGAGCCGGACCGCCCCGGCCGGGCTGCTCACCCGCACCGTGTCGCCGGGCGCGATGCCCAGGCGCTTGGCGCGGCAGGGCGCGATCCACAGGCTGTTCTCGTCCTCCAGCTGGCAGAGCAGGGCGTTGTTGGTGCTGGAGCTTTGCGAGATGTAGGCGTTGCGCCCCACCACCATGCGGAAGCGGTCCTGGGGCACCTCGGGGCGGGAACGGTACACCGGCAGCGGGTCCACCCCGTTTTCCTTGTAGCGGTCGTTGTATAGCTCGACCTTGGTGGAGCGGGTGCGGAAAGGCTTGTTCTGATGCACCCCGTGGGTGGTCACCACCTCGTTGTACACGCCCTCGTTCTTGAGGGCGGCGTCCACCTGGGGCAGCTTTTTCAGCTGGGCCGCGCGGAAGTCGGCGATGGTGAAGTCGAAATACTCCCCCAGGCCCAGGCGGCCGGCCAGCTCCTTCATGATCCAGAAGACCGAGCGGGTCTCGTACATGGGCGGCACCACCGGGTCGCGCATGACCATGCCCGAGCAGGCCGAGGAGCCCTGGAAGGAGGAGACCGGGTCCTCGCGCTCCAGGTAGGTGGGGGCGGGCAAGACCAGATCGGCCATCCAGGCGGTGTCGCTCATGGCGATGTCCACGCTGATCATGAAGTCCAGCTTGGAGATCATCTCAACAGTCTTGGCCCGGTTGGCCCCGGTCTGCATGGGGTTGGTCTTGTAGGAGAAGAAGCATTTCACCGGGTAGGGCTTGCCCTCGATCACCGCGTCGCGGGTGTACTTGAACGAGCCCTCCTCGGGGAACATCATCTTGGCCCGGCCCGCGTCCACCCGGTCCTCGGGGTTGGAATCGTAAAAGGGCGCCTCATAGGGGATGGAGCCGGTCTTGATCTTGTGGGGCAGGGTCAGGCCGCCGGCCTGGTCCCAGTTGCCCAACAGGGCGTTGACAATGGCCATGGAGCGCCGGATCTGGGTGGAGTCCACATAGTCGCTGGAGCGGCGGCCAGGATAGACCATGGCCGCCGGGGCGGCCGCGGCCAGTTCACGGGCGATGCGGGTTATGTCCTTGGCCGCGATGTCGGTCTCGCCCGCGGCCCACTCGGGGGTGTACTGCCGCACATGCGCGGCCAGCCGCTTGAAGCCGTGGGTCCGCTTGGCCACGAACTCCTTGTCATAGAGGCCCTCTTTGATGAGCACGTGGGCCACGGCCAGGAAAAAGGCCATGTCCGAGCCCGGCCGGATGGCGTGCCACTCGGTGGCCAGGGCCGCGGTCTTGGTGTAGCGCGGGTCCAGCACCACCAGCTTGGCCCCGCCTTGCAAGGCGGTGACCATGTCGATGCTGTCCGGCGTGACCAGGGCCTCGAAGCGGTTGGCCCCGGGCATGACGAGGTATTTGCAGTTGAGCGTGTCCGGGATGGGCACCACGCCGTAGGTGTCCAGATAGGCCCGGTTGCGGCTGAGCAGGCAGTTGGACTCGTGGGAGATCACGTTGTAGGAGCCGTAGACCTCGGCGAAGCGGTGCACAAAGGTGCTCTGGGTGTCCGTGCCGGCCATGAACACCGTACCGCAGCGGGTGTACTGCTCGCCGATGGCCTTGAGCTTGGCGGCGGCCAGGTCCAGCGCCTCGTCCCAGCTGATGCGCCGCCATTTGCCCTCGCCCCGCGCGCCCGCGCGCAAGAGGGGGTACTTGAGGCGGTCCGGGTCGTAGAGCTGCATCACCCCAGCGTTGCCCCGGGCGCAGAGCATGCCCCGGGACTTGAGGTAGCGCGGGTTGGGGTCCAGCTTGGTGACCACCCCTTTTTCCACCCGCGCGATGAGCCCGCACTTGTTGAAGCACATGTCGCAGGCCGAGAACTTCTTCTCCAGGGCCGGGGGGGCGGGTTTCTGGTCGCCGGCCAGGGCCCGCCAGGCGCCGCCACTGCTGGCCAGGGCCGCGGCCGAGGCCGCCCCGCTGAGCTGGAGCCAACGGCGGCGGGTCATGCCGGTCTTCTTGGTGATGCTCATTACTTGCCCCCCTTCGCCTGCAAGGGCAGGTTGCGGAAGCGGCCGCCGTCCTTGGCCGGATCGCCCTTGTAGCCCAGGGCCTTGAAGTCCACGTAGTTGCCCTTGCCGCCGTGCGGGCCCGCGCCCGCTCCGGCCAGCTTCTTGAAGTCAGCTCCGGCCTTGTTCTGATGGCAGGAGCCGCAGTAGGGGGCCTTGGCCAGGGTCCGGTGGCAGTCGGCGCAGGAGAGCGACTGCTCCTTGGGAGCCACCTCGTGGGTCAGGCCCCAGTACATGGCCGTGGGCACGAAGGTGTACTTGCCGGAGTAGGGCAGGCCGGCCTGCTTCATGCCCTCGGCTGCGGCCTTGTTCCAGTCCCAGTGCTTCCAAAAGCCGCCGAAGAGCTTGGGCGCGATGAGGTAGCGGTGCACCGCGTCGGCGATCTGCTTGCCCTGGTGGATCTTGAAGGGATAGATGCGGCTGGCCGGGTCGGATATGCGGCCCACCGGCGAGGTCAGTTCGGTGACGCCGTTGTCGTTGACGCGGTCGCCCAAAAGGTGCCGCTTGACCGTGCCGTTGTACCAACGATAGGCGGGCTTCACCCCTTGGGCCCAGGTGAAGCTGCCCTTCTTCTTGGCATAGGTGGGCATGCCCAGGGCGTCTTTCTTGCCCTTCTTGTTCTTCCCGGCGGTGGACCAGTCCCAGGACACCTTGGTGGGGTTGCCCTTGGAGTAGACCGGCACGTGACAGGTCTGGCAGGCCACGTGCTTGGTGTGCTGGTTCAGGTGGTAGTCCAGATAGGGCCGCCCGATGTGGGGCCGGTCGGTGTGGCACTGCTCGCAGGTCAGGTCGCCCTCCACCGCGGGCACCGAGATGCTGCGCCCGGAGATGAGGTGGTTGCGGGTCTTGTGGCAGTCCTGGCAGCGGAAGTTCATGCCTCCGCCGGTCAGGCCCATGTGCACGTCGTGGTTCTTGTCGGGCTTGGCCATGGCCGAGCTCATGTCGCCGTGCTTGACCGCGTCGCCCCCGCCGCCCACGAAGTGGCAGTTCATGCCGCAGGTGTTGCGGCTGGGCCGCCCCACGTTTTTGGCAACCCGGGCCAGGTCCACGTCCTTGAAGGGCATGCCCGCGCCCTTGGGGTTCTTGCGGTAATCGCCGGTGGTGTCATGGCAAACCAGGCAGTCGATGTTGGCCGGGTTCTTGAAGTCGAAGTTGGCGTCCTTCCAGCCATAACCGATGTGGCAGGAGGTGCAGCGCGCCCAGTTGCCTGAGAGGTTGATGCAGAAGTTGTTGATGGTGTTGTGGCGCTTGCCCAGGTCCACCCGCTTCTCGTTGCCTACGGTGTAGGGCGAGGGCCCCTGCCAGTTCCAGTGGGAGGTGTGCAGGATGGCCTTTCCCGCCTCCTTGTGGCAGCTCAGACAGTTTTGGGTCACCTCATGCGGGGTGACTCCCTTGTCCAGCTTCACCAGGGCGTGGTGGTCGGGCACCTTTTTGGCGTGGCAAGCCAGGCAATCGGTGGGGGCGCGAGTCTCCAGGGGGCGCACCTTGGCCCCGCGCACCATAGAGCTGTAGATGATGGGCCCGCGGGCGTGCGGGGTCTGCTCGGACTCCTTGTGGCAGTCCATGCACAGCTGATGATAGGCGCCCTTGAGGCCGGGCGTGTTCAGCTGCTTGGGGTTAAAAGGGGCGCCGTGGCACTCCTTGCAGGACACCGGCTTGATGCCCTTGGCTTGCAGCTCGGCCATGCGCACCGGCGCGCCGTAGGTGTCGCCCTTTTCGCGCGGCTGGCGGTGGTGGCAGATGGTGCAGTCGCCCAGCACCCCGGCGTGCTTGCCGTGCATGAAGCGCACCGGCTCGTAGAAGTCGGAATGCTCCTTGATCACCGGGCTGTCCAGCATGAACAGGCGCACCGTGTCCTTGGGCGCGGGGAAGGGCTGGGCCTTGGTCTCCAGGGGGCGCTTGGCCGCGGTCTCGGCGGCGATGGCCGTATCGGGCGCGGCGCTCAGGCCCAGAAGCACGGCCAGGGCCAGGGCGCTGAGCACCACCGGGGAGAGCTTCTTGGGATGGGCTCCCAGCACCGGGAAGATGAACACGCACACCCGGTAGAGGAACATCAGGGTGGCGATAAGTCCGGCGGTGATGAATATCTCGCCCACGGCCGGGAAGTAGGAGGTCAGCTTGTAGGGCGGGTTGTAGGCCACCAGGAACACGTTGATGCGGTTGAGCATGATGCCCAGGACGAACAGGGCCGAGGCGAAAAACAGCCAGCCCGGCGAGCGCCGCACCTTGTCGAACAAGAGCAGGGTGAAAGGCAGGATCACCCCGAAGAGCATCTCCACGATAAAGGAATTGGACTGGTAGGAGCCCTCCAGCAGATACACGTAGGTTCCCCGCCAGAGCATGTCGCCGATCTTGAAGGCCAGGTAGATGCCCATGAGCACGGGCATAAAGCGGGCCAGGGGGGTGAGCACCTCCATCTCGGGCTGGCGGTTGAAGCTCTTGGCCACCAGGAGCGACTCGAAGGCCACCATGGGGTAGCCGGCCGCGAAGGCCGAGAGCAAAAACAACAGCGGCAGGATCGGGGTGTACCACAGGGGATGCACCTTGGAGGGCGCGATGAGCATCAGGGTGCCCAGGCTGGACTGGTGCAGACAGGAGAGCACGATGCCCGCGATGATGAACAGGAACATCACCTTGCCCAGGATGCGGTCCAAAAACTCCAGCACCGATTCGAGCATGTCCCCCAGGAACACCAGCAGCCAGTTGTGCTTCTTCAGGGTCAGGTTCACCCGGCCCTTGAAACGCTCCACCACGATGGGCAGGAACTCTATGTAGAGCACGTGCAGATAGATCATCACGCACATGGCCACTTCGAAGAGCACCGAGTTGGGGTTGTGGTTGAAGATGGGGCTGGTGATGTTCCAGTAGCGCCCGATGTCCACCAAGAGGCCCAGCACCACGAAGGTGTAGCCCAGCATGGCGGTGAGCAGGGCCGGGCGGATCACCGCGTGGTACTGGTCGCGGTTGAACACATAGGCGATCAGGCCGGTGGTAAAACCGCCCGCGGCCAAGGCCACGCCGGTGGCCACATCCACCGCGATCCAGATGCCCCAGGGGAACTGGTTGTTGAGGTTGGACACCTTGCCGATGCCGAACAAAAAACGGGCGGCGATGAAGGCCCCGCCGATGGCCATGAGGGCCAGGAGCACCATCACCCCGGGGCTGAGGAATTTTTCTTCCACCGGGGCCGCGGCTTCGTGCTTACTCATGGCCCGCCTCCTTCTGGTCGTCGTCGTGATGGCCCATCTCGGCCTCCTGGCTCTTTTTCAGATAGCCCGAGAGCCACATGATGCCGCCCAGGACTCCGTAGAGGCCCAGGGGCACGGCCAGGTAGCTGGTGATGGCGTGCTGGATGGATTCGGTGAGCCGGGGAGGGGGCGTGGGGCTCAGCTTGGGGAAGCCGATGTTCTCGAAAGGCTCGGAGGCCAGATAGAGCCAGGAGGTGCCGCCCACCTCGTGCTCCCCGAAGATGCGCTCATGATATTTGCCGGGGTTGTTCTTCATCTTCCAGCGGGCCAGATCCAAAAGCTTCTCCCGGGGCCCGAAGGTGATCACCTCGCGGGGGCAGACCTGGGCGCAGGCGGGCAGGCCGCCGTCTTTCACCTGGTCGAAGCAGAAGGTGCACTTGCGCACCTGGGGAGTCAGGGCCTTGTCGTACTCATAGGCCGGCACCTGGAAGGGACAGGCGATCATGCAGTAGCGGCAGCCGATGCATTTGTCCACGTCGTAGACCACCGCGCCGTTGGGGGCCTTGCTCAGCGCCCCCACGATGCAGGCCGACACGCAGGAGGGGTCGGCGCAGTGCATACACTGGAACTTCACGTAGGTGGGCCGCTGCCGCCAGGTGAGGGTGCCGATGTTGTTGGGGTAGTACTTGTTGACCACCGTGAAGCTGGTGTCGTCCATGCGCCGCAGGCTCTCCAGGACAGCCATCTCCTCGAAGGACTGCTTGGGCTGGGGCAGGTGGTTGCGCTGGTTGCAGGCCTGCTCGCACTTGCGGCAGCCCACGCACAGGGTGGTGTCCACCAGGCAACCCACCTGGCCTTCCGGGGGGGCCTTCTTGGCCTTGGCCGAGGCCTTGCCGGCCGTGGCCAGGGGCAGGGCGGCGGTGGCCCCGGCGATCTTGAAAAAGCTTCTACGGTTTATTTCCATTACGCCAACCAGTCCTAAGCTCGGTTCTAGGTTTCGCGTTTACCCTTTTGTATGATCAGGCTGATGCCGTCGTCCGAAGGCCGCTGCTCCACGATGCAATCGGACGAGCGCGACACTATCTGGCCGATCATCCCGATGAGACCTTCGTCATGCACCATTACCCGGAGCCGCTCGCCTGGGTTCAGGCGGTTTAGGGCGCTCTTCATCTGCAGCAGGCACAAAGGGGCGACCACGCCGTTGAGGTCGACTTCATGATGTGGGCCCATCGCCCCTCCTTTGCTGCAAGTTGCAACGCATACTCGCAATATGTATGCCCAATTTGTAAGAATTGATCCCGCGGGAAGGCTTTGTTGACAAGCAATTGAAATAGAATGGCAAATAAACCATATTGCGGTGTTAAACATTGGCGGGGTGGGTTTTACAATTGATTAAATGTCTTATGCATATGTAAAAATTAGTGATAAAATCTTAAACACCTGTTGCGAACAGGTTTGACAGCCAGCTCTGGAGAAAATGCGAACTATGCGCGCCCATGAGATAAACCGTCAGCTCGAGAGCATCATCAACACCATGAACGACGGGTTGATCGTCATCGCCCCGGACGGGGCCATCGTGATGATCAACCAGGCCTTCGAATCGCTCACCGGCTACCAGGCCGAGGAGGTGATCGGACAGCCCTGCACCTTGCTCTCTTGCGATGCCTGCGAGCTGGCCATCAAGCATGGCCAGGGCCAGGTGTGGTGGTGCGCCCTGTTCGACCCGGCCCACGGGGGCATGAAACGCTGCCGCTGCAACTACCGCAAGAAGGACGGCTCCTACGTCCCGGTTTTGAAAAACGCCTCGGTGCTGCACGACGAGAACGGCATCCCCCTGGGCGCGGTGGAGACCCTCACCGACATCTCGGAGCTGGATCGCCTGGACCAGGAGGTGGCCCAGCTCTCGGCCCAGCTAGGCACGGTGGACGGCTTCCGCGGCATCGTGGGCTCCTCGCCGGCCATGCAAAAAGTGTTTCAGGTGATTCAAAAGGCGGCGGCCAGCGACGCGCCGGTGATCATCTACGGCGAGAGCGGCACCGGCAAAGAGCTGGTGGCCCGGGCCATCCACCAGACCGGCAACCGCCGGGAGATGCCCTATGTGCAGCTTTCCTGCGCCGCGCTCAACGAGTCGCTGTTGGAGAGCGAGCTCTTCGGCCACACCAAGGGGGCCTTCACCGGGGCCTACCGCCACCGCATCGGCCGCTTCGAGGCGGCCAACGGAGGCGACATATTCCTGGACGAGATCGGCGACATCCCCCTGAGCACCCAGGTCAAGCTGCTGCGCGTGCTGGAGACCAAGCAGTTCGAGCGGGTGGGAGACCACCAGCCCATCTCGGTGGACGTGCGGGTGATCACCGCCACCAACCGCAACCTCCAGCAGCTGCTGTCCTCCGGGGCCTTCCGCGAGGACCTCTACTTCCGCATCAATGTGATCCCCATCCACCTGCCGCCCCTGCGCGAACGCATCAGCGACGTGCCCGCCCTGGTCAACACCTTCATCCAGCGCTTCAGCGCCAAGACCGGCAAGGAGATAACCGGGCTCAGCCGCGAGGCCATGGACAGCTTCATGGCCTATCGCTGGCCGGGCAACGTGCGCGAGCTCAAGGGCGCCCTGGAGTATGCCTTCGTGGTGGCCGAGAGCGGCCTGATCGAGCCGGACCACCTGCCGCCCCAGGTGCTGGAGGCCCGCCCGGCCCCGATCATGCCCGCCGGGCCGCAAGCGCTCCCGCAAGCATCCCCGGCCGGCCTGTCGGAAAAGGACGCCCTGGTGGCGGCCCTCAAGCAGACGGGCGGCAACCAGACCCAGGCGGCCGCCCTCTTGGGGGTCAACCGGGTCACGGTCTACAACCGCATGAAAAAGTACGGTCTGGAAATGAAGAAGGTGTTGCAGGCCTGAGCGAAGCGCCTAGGGCTCGGTCTTGGGAGGGGCTGCATCGGCCGGGGTCAGCACCTTGGCGGCATCCACCCCCCACTGCGACACGCAGCCCACCAGGTCCAGGGCGTTGGCCTTGAGCATGGTCAGGCGCTCGTCGTCCACCACATAGATGTGCCCCAGGCTGACCATGGGGGCCATGGGTACAAACACCGTGCTGCGGCCTCCGGGCAGGCGGTCCATGACCAGGCCGGGAACCTCGGCTCCGGAGTCGTGCAGGCGCACCAGGGCGGCGGGGTAGGCGGTGCGCGTCTCGGCGAAGCCGGTGAGCAGGTTCTTGATGAGCTGGTAGCCGGGTATCTGGCGGAAGAGCTTGGCGTCGAGCTTGTCAAAGGACCAGGTGCCGATGCGGGTGCGCACCGCCGCGCCGATGAGGTAGCAGGCCACCACCAGGGCAATCACGGCCAGCAGGGCGGCCAGGAGGGTCATGCCCATGGATTGCAGGCCCAGGAGCTTGGTCAGCTTGCCCAACGCGCCCACCACCTGCGCCACCAAAAAGGCGATGAGCGCGGTGGGCACCAAGACCACCAGGCCGTAGATCAGGTTCAGTTTCAGGCTCGCCTTGCTCTCAGCCATGCCGCCGCCTCCTTGGCCGGGGTGGGGCCGGAGGGCGGCTTGTGGCCCTCCGGTGCGGCCATTCTAACCCATGCGTGGGGGGTGAGGTGAGGGGAGGGCGCCCGGGCCCGCAAGAGAGCCCCCGGCGCGCAACCGGATCGATGAAAAGGGGTTTGCCGGCCAAGCCTGCCCCATGGCCCCGGCCCGGAGCCATGCAAGGCCCGGCGCGGCGGGTTTGCTCCGCGGGCCTCCGGCCGCCGAGCTACCAGCCGTACTTCTTGAGCGCCTCGCGCACCGCATCCTCGCGGGTGGCCGCGTCCAACTCCAGGCGGCGGCTCTGCCCCTCGCGGATCTTGGCGGCCAACAGGTCCAGGTCGGCCGGCTTTTCCATGAAGTCCAGGGCGCCCAGCTTGATGGCCTCCACCCCGGTCTCCAGGGTGGCGTGGCCGGTCAGCAGGATGATTTGCAGGTCCGTCTTCTTGGCCAGGGCCTGCTTCAGGGTGGCCATGCCGTCGATGCCCGGCATCATCAGGTCCAACACGATGGCGTCGTAAATATTGCCTTGAATCTTTTCCAGAGCGTCCGCCCCGTTGTCGGCGGTGTCCACCAGGAAGTCCCGGTTGCGCAGGCGCTCCCCCATGCTCTCCAGAAACTCCCGCTCGTCATCGACGATGAGCACTCTTGGTTGGGCCATGGGTCCCTCCTTTAAAAAAACCACCCGGCCTGGCCGGAGCCTAACGGCGGCCGGCCACCACCTCGGCGGCCTTGCGCTGATCCAGCCAGCGCACCTGGCCGTACTCCAGGTTGTACACCGCGCCCACCGCGGCTATGCTCCCCTCGGCGCAGGCCGAGCGCACCAGGGGACTCAGGCGGCCCAGGTCGCCCAGGGCCTGCCAGATGTTCTCCTCCACCGCCGCGTCCACCTGGCCGTGGCCCGGGTCGCCGGCCGGGGCCGGGGGCACCCGCTCCAGGGCGGGGTCGATGTAGTCCAGCAGCCCGGCGATGTTGGGCTCGATTCCGTCCCCGCCTCTTTGGCGGCGGTTCCAGGCGGCGGTAACCGCCCCGCAGCCGGTGTGCCCCAGCACCACCACCAGGGGGGTGTGCACGTGCAATGCGCCGTACTCCAGGGAGGCGGCGGTCACCGGGGTGACGATGTTGCCCGCCACCCGCACCACGAACAGTTCCATGATGCCCGCGTCGAAAAGACGCTCCACCGGCACCCGCGAGTCGGAGCAGGAGAGCACGGTGGCCAGGGCGTGATGGGCCTGGTCGCCTTGGTGGGCGGCCTCCAGGCGTTCCGGGCCGGTGTTGGGGTGGATGGGCCGGTCCTGCCAGAAACGGCGGTTGCCCTCGGCCAATATGGCCAGCACCTCGGCCGGAGTGGGTTTGTTCTTGTGAGGCGGGGTTGCGTGCTCTTGGGGGCCGCTCATCGTAAATCCTCCAGAGTAGGCCTCGGCCTCATAACCGGGCCGCCGCGCGGGGGCGGCGCTTTAGTCCTGCATAAGGTTGAGCAGGTCCTCGATGTCCACCGGCTTGACCAGGTAGCGGTAGGTGCCCAGGTCCTGGGCTCCTTCCATCTCCTCGCCCGCGCTGTGGCCGGTGAGGATGATCACCCGGGTGTCGGGCTGTTCCTGCCGGATGGCGCGGATGGTGTCCAGACCGCCCAGGCCGGGCATCTTAAGGTCCACCACCACGCAGTCGTAGGCCTGCTTCCTGGCCAGCTCCAGGCCGGCCTCGCCCGAGGTGGCCCAGTCGTTGTCGATACCCCTGAGCTCCAATCGCTCGGAGAGGGTGGTTACCAGCTCTTTCTCGTCGTCTATCAGTAAGACCCGCATTCTTTCCTCCGCCCTTATCGGGCCGGCTCGGCCTCAAATCTAGCGCGGCAGCACCACGGTGAAGGTGGTTCCCTGCCCCGGCTCGCTATGCACGTCGATGTGTCCGCCCATTTTCTGAACTATGCCGTAGGTGATGGACAGACCCAGGCCGGTGCCTTTTTCGCCCCGGGTCGAAAAGAAGGGCTCGAAGATGCTGTTAAGGTTTTCCTTGGGTATGCCCACGCCGTCGTCGCTGATGGCTATGGCTATGGTTTCATCGCTGGGCAGGCTCACCGAGATGTCCAGGCCGCCGCCGTCGTCCATGGCGGCCATGGCGTTGTTGATGATGTTGAGCAGCACCTGCTGCAGCTGTCCCTTGTCCGCCCTGAGGGTGGGCACCTCGGGCGGGATGTTCACCTTCACGTCGATGTTGCGGTACTCGGCCTCCTTGCCCAAGAAGCCCAGCACCTCCTTGACCAGCGCCTGCAAATGAATCTGCTCGTACTTGAGGGGCAGGTGGCGGGCGAAGCCCAGCAGGCGGTGGGTGATCTCGCTCACCCGCTTGACCGAGCCCTGGATGGCCTGGGTCAGCTTTAAGAACTTTTCCTTATGGCCGAAGTCGGTGGACACGGCCAAAAGGTCGCTCATCAGGCCCACCTTTTCGTTGATGATGGCCACCGGGTTGTTGATCTCGTGGGCCACCCCCGCGGCCAGGCGGCCGATGGAGGCCAGCTTGTTGGTGTACTCGGCCTCGTGCAGCAGGCCCACGCGCCTGAGGTCGGCCTCAAAGACCCGGGAGACAAGGGTGGAGGTGCCCCACCAGAGCACCACCAAAATGGCCAGCACGCTCACCGCGATCATCACGATCACGTTGATGCGCAGCTGACCCCACTTGTGAAGGAGCACCTTGGGCTGGTTGACCAGCACCAGGGTCAGCGGGGTGTTCTCGATGCGGGCCATGCCCATGAGCAGGGGATGCCCAGAGAGGTCCTTGCCCTCCACGATGCCGTGCCAATCCTGGGGCGAGGAGGGCAACAGGGGGAAGCGGGCCAGCACCCCGCCGTAGAGCTGGGAGGGCGTCTGCAACACGCCCTGTTGGTTGACCAGGAACAAGTCGCCCGAGGGCTGCAACTCGGCCGCGCGCAAGAGGTTGTTCAGGCGGCCGGTGTCGATGGTGGCCCGGAGCACGTAGGGCTTTTCACCCTCGCGCTCGTGGCGCACCGCGATCACGAAGTGGGGGAAGTTGCGGTGGCCCAGGAACACGTCGCTGACGTAGATGCCCCTGAGTTGCACCTCCTTGTACCAGTCCTGATCCTTATAAGCGCGGCCTTGCAGGTTGTAGGGCCCCATGTAGGCCCGCTGGATGCCATCCTGGTCGATGAGCCCCAGATCCACGAAGCCGCCGAAGGCCCGCCGCAGGCGCAGGAACACCGCGCCCAGGTGCTTCAAGTCCGAAAGCTCCTCAAAGGTGTAGCCCAGGCTGACGTAGGTGAGGGCGGCGCGGCGCTCGTCCAGGAAGTAGCTGATCTGCACCTGGCCGGTGGACAACAGCCGCTGGATGTGGCCTCTGATCTGGTTGCTCTGCAGCTCGTACTGCTGGTCGAACTGATAGAAGTTGACCCAGGAGAGCAGGATCACGGGCAATAGGGTGGCCAGCAGGCCCAGTCCGAAGGTGTTGCGCCACAAACGCCGGTAGTTCAGCGACTCCAGCTCGGACTCGCGCCGGTCCCAGAAGGCCGGCTTAATTTTTTGCCAGAGGCCCATTATCATCCCTGCGCGGACCTTATCTTGTCATAGGCCTGCTGCATGACTTCGGAGAGCTGGTCGATGTCCACCGGCTTCTCCAGGTAGGCGAAGGCCCCGATCTGCAAGCACAGCTCGCGGTCGCGGGCGCTGCCGTGGCCGGTGAGGATGATCACCTCCATCTCGGGGTGATCGGTCTTGAGGCGCTTGAGCACCTCCACGCCGTCGATGCCCGGCATCTTCAGGTCCAGGACGATGACCTCGGGCTCCTCCTCGGCGGCCATCTTCAGGGCCTCGGTGCCGTCGTAGACCACCGCCGAGCCGATCTCGCGCAGCATCAGGCGCTCGGAGAGCGTTTCCACGAACTCGCGCTCGTCGTCCACCAAGAGCACCTTGGAGGGCAGCTTGAAGTCGGCCTGGCGGTAGATGTCCGCCTGGTAGTAGGCCGGACCCGGGGCCACCTGCACCGAGGACACGCCGGGCACGGTCTTGACCAGCTCCTCCAGCTCCTCGCTGAGGCGGCCCAGCATCATCACCTTCTTGTTGATGGCGATGCCCACCTGGCCGTCCTTGGCCTCCACCTTGAGGTCGTGGGGGTTGTGGCCCTTGTCGGCCAGGGCCGCCTCCACCTGGGCGCCCAGGAGGAAGTCCTTGACCTCCTGACGCGAAGCCGCGTTGGGGGCCAGGATGACGCTGTCGACGTTGTCGCAGATCTGGTTGACCGCCTCGGTCTCGCCTACCTGGTCCATGCCGATGCGCATGTCGTAGAGCTTGGGGTCCCAGGCCTCGCGGCCGCGCAGATACTCCACCCAGCGGATGGCCGCCTCGTCCTCGCGGTGGATGCGGGCCAGGGCGTCCTTCTCGCTCAGGCCCAGCTCGCGGGCCCCGCGGACCGCGCGGCCCTTGGCCTCGGCGATGAGGCACACGTCCAACACGTGGGTGATGGAGCGCGGCACCAGATGGGAGGCGTAGCCCAGGTAGATAAGCTCCTCCTGGGCCAAAAGCTCGGCCATGCCCAGCTTGAGCCGGCTGACCGCCCGCTCCTTTTCGTTGCTGAACTGGTTGAAGATGGATGGCTTGCCGAACATGGCCCGCCGCAGGGCCCCGGCCTTGATGCCGCTGGTCTCGGCCACCTGGCTGATGAGGTCCTCGTCGCGCATGACGGGATATTCGAGCCGCGAGGAGAGGCCGTGCACCACCTCCTCGGCGAAGCAGAAGACACCGCTGAATAGGTTGACCACACTCATTACTAATCACCTCCCAAGACGTGCACTTCCTCTAGGGGGCACACGGTCATCAGGGGACAGGTTTCCTCGTCGGAGCCCAGGTGGGCTGACTCGTGGATGGCCCCCAGAGCCACCGAGGCCAGGGGATAGACGTGATCCTCCCCGATCTTGGCCAGCAGGTGGGTCCGCTTCATGGCTTCCAGCACGTTTTCCTTGAGGTGGCTGAAGCTGATGTCGTAGCCAGCGCTACGCACCTGGTCCACCAACAGCGACAGGGTGTCCTCGCCCGAGGCGTCGATGTCGTTGATGCCGTTGGCCACCACCAGGATGTGCTTGAGCTTGGGCATTTCGCGGATGCGCTCGTTGATCTGGTCCTCCAGGAAGCTGGCGTTGGCGAAGAACAAGGGACCGTCGAAACGAACCACGGCGATGTGCTCGCACTCGGCCAGGCTGAAGTGCTCCGCGTCGCGCAGGGAGCAGTCTTCGTGCATGGACAGCTTGGCCACCCGGGGACGCATGCTCTTATAGAGGAACACCAAGAGCGAAAGCACCACCCCGATCATGATGCCCTTGTCCAAATGGGGGGCGAAGATCAGGGTGCCCACGAAGGTGATGATGCTTATGGCTCCATCGTACCATTGGGCCTTCCAGGCGTGCACAAAACCGCTCACGTTGATAAGACCCACCACGGCCATCATGATTACCGCCGCCAACACCGCCTGAGGCAAGTGGTACAACAACGGCGTGAAAAACAAAAGCACTATCACCACCATCAGGCCGGTGACCACGCTGGACAGGCCGGTTACCGCGCCAGCCTGCAAGTTCACCGCCGAGCGCGAGAACGACCCCGATACCGGATAGCTCTTGCCCAGGCAGCCGATCATGTTGGCCAGGCCCTGGCCGATAAGCTCCTGGTTGGGGTCCAGGCGCTGGCCGGTCTTGGCGGCCATGGCCTTGGCGATGGAGATGGCCTCCATGAAGCCCAACAGGGAGATGATGACCGCGTAGGGGAACAGCTGGAGGATGATGCCCCAGTCCATGGTGGGCGCGCTGAGGGTGGGCAGGCCGGGCGGGATGTCGGCCACCACCGCCCCGCCGCCGGCCATGCGCAGGCTGGCCAGGTCCAGGCCCCGGTTGCCCACCATGACCCGCCACACCCGGCCGTCGCCCTTGACCCCCTGGGGCACTTTGCCCTCGGGCCAGAAGCGCATCCGGCCGTCCGGGCCTTCCTCGCCCACGAAGATGTAGGAGCGCAGGTCCTCGCGCAGCAGGTGGGCCTTGCCCTTTTCCAGCTCTATCTTGGCCGTGTCCATGCTGGCCTGCTGGTGCAGCTTCATCACCTCCAAGGATTCCGCGCCTTGGTTGTCGGCCGCCTTGCGGGCCGCTACGTTGATGTCGGCCCGCTCCTGGCCCAGGTTGTTGATGCGCTCCACCTCCTGGTTGTAGGCCACGATCTGGGCCCGCACCTTGGCCGACTGGATGGCATCCAGGGGCACCTTGGCGTCGTGCTGGAAGCCGATGGCCCAGGAGATGAGGGTGGTCACCGCCACCGCCACCAGGACGTAGGGGATCTTGGGGTTGATCCGCTTGAGGCCCCACATGATGATGAAGGCCCCCACCCCCATGGCAAGGGTGGGCCAGTGGGTGTAGTGCAGCGCGCCCTCCAGCACCCGCCAGATCGTCTCGTAATGATGAGGGGCCTTGTCAACGTAGACCCCGAACATCTTGGAGAGCTGGCTGGAGGCGATGATGATGGCCGCCGCGTTGGTGAAGCCGTTGACCACCGGGTGGGACAAAAAGTTCACCACCAAGCCCAAACGCAGCACACCCAGGGCGAACTGGAAGGCGCCCACGATGAGGGCCAAGAGCACCGCGTAGGCGATGAAGGCTTCGCTGCCCGCGGTGGCCAGGGGCTCCAGCGAGGCGGCGGTCATCAGTGAGACGATGGCCACCGGCCCGGTGGCCAGCTGCATGGACGAGCCGAACATGGCCGCGATCATGGGGGGCAGGAAAGCGGCGTAAAGGCCGTAGTAGGCCGGCAGGCCGGCCAACTGGGCATAGGCCATGGACTGGGGTATGAGCACCAGGGCCACGGTGATCCCGGCCAGCAGGTCCACCCGGAAGGCAGCTCCGGAATACCCTTTGAACCAGCCCAGGAAAGGGAATATGCGACTCAGCATTTCGTCCGCTCTCCATTGGTCTGGATGGTCATTGCTAATCCTCCAAGCCGAACTTCTTGATCTTGCGCCACAGGGACACCCGGTCTATGCCGAGGATTTCGGCCGAGCGGGTCTTGTTGCCCCCGGTCTGGTTTAGAACCTGCTTTATGTACTCGCGCTCCCGCTCCTCCAGGGTGGGCGGCCGCGAGGCCTCCCGCTGCCCGGCATCCTGGGCGGCGCTCTTCACCTCCTCGGGCAGGTCGGCCAGGTCGAGGCTGTCGCCTCCCAGGGTCACCCCCCGCTCGATGAGGTTTTCCAATTCGCGCACATTGCCCGGGAAGCGGTGGGCAATGAGCGCCTCCATCATCTCCCGGGGGATCTCGGTGATGTCCTTGCCCTGCTTGCCCGCGTGCTTGTGCAAAAAGTGATTGGCCAATAGCGGTATGTCGTCCGGGTGCTCCCTGAGGGGGGGCAGCTCCAGGCACACCACGTTGAGGCGGTAGAAAAGATCGGAGCGGAACTGGCCTTGCTCCACCAGGTGCTTGAGGTCCTGGTTGGTGGCGGCCACGATGCGCACGTCCACCGGAATGGGCTCGGTGCCCCCCACCCGGGTGACGACCTTCTCCTGGATGACCCGTAGCAGCTTCACCTGCATGGCCATGGGCATGTCGCCGATCTCGTCCAGGAACACGGTGCCCCCGTCGGCCGCCTCGAACAGGCCGGGCTTGGTGGCCATGGCCCCGGTGAAGGAGCCTTTCTCGTGGCCGAAAAGTTCGCTGACCAGAAGCTGTTCGGCAAAGGCCGCGCAGTTGAAGGCCACGAAGCGGCGCTCGGCCCTAAAGCTGGCCTGGTGCAGGGCCCGGGCGAAGAGCTCCTTGCCGGTGCCGGTCTCGCCCATGATCAGCACGTTGCAGTCCGTGGGCGCGATCTGGGCCACGGTGCGGATGAGCTGCTGGATGCGGGGGTGTTTGCCCACGATGGAGCCCACCCCGTCGCGGGCCGAGGCCTCCTGCTTGAGCTGCTTGATCTCCTTTTTTAGCCGCGCCTTGTCCAGGGCGTTGGCCACCTGGGCCCGCACCTCGCCGATCTTGTAGGGCTTGGCGATGTAGTGGAAGGCGCCGCGCTTCATGGCCTCGATGGCCGAGTCCACCGAGGCGAAGGCGGTGAGCATGATCACCTCGGTGTCCGGGTGGTTCTGCTTGACCTCGGCCAGCACCTCCATGCCGTCGACCTTTTCCATGCGCAGATCGGTGAGCACCAGCTCAAAAGAGCGCACCGACAAAAGCTCCAGGGCCTCCTGGCCCCCGGAGGCGGCCACCACCTTGTACTCGCCATCCTTTTCCAACACGTGTTGGAGGTTGCGGCGGGCCACCGGATCGTCTTCCACGATGAGCAGATGAGGCTTGGCGGACATGGTCTACCTCCCCTCCGGCGCCAGGGGCAGGGTCAGGCGGAACAGGGCGCCCTTGCCCGCCGGGCTCTCGGCGGTTATGTGCCCCTCGTGGCGCTCCACGATGCCGTAGGTGATGGACAGCCCCAGGCCGGTGCCGCGCCCCACGTCCTTGGTGGTGAAGAAGGGGTCGAAGATGCGCGAGAGCACCTCGGGCGCGATCCCCGGGCCGGTGTCCTCCACCTCCAAGACCACCTGTCCCTGGGCCAGCTCGCGGCGGCCCCGGATGGTTACGATGCCCCGCTCGCCCATGGCCTGGATGGCGTTCATGATCAGATTCAAGAGGGCCTGCACCATGTGGGCCTTGTCCATCTCCAGCCGGATGCCGCCAGGCACCTCCAGGCGGACCTCCACCCCGGCGGGTATCTCGCCCCGGATCAGCTTGCGGGCCTCCTCCACCACGGCGCGCAGGTCCTCGGGGTTGAGCTCGAACTCCCGCTGGCGGGCGAACTCCAGGAGCGATCCCACGATGTCCCGCGCCTTGCTCACCTGCTGGTCAATGGCCGCCAGCAGTTCGCGGTGGTAGGGGCTGGCCTCCTGGTCCAGCTCTTCCAAGAGAATCTGGCAGGAGGTGGAGATGTTGTTCAGGGGGTTGTTCAGCTCGTGGGCCACGCCGCTGGTCAGGGTGCCCAGGGCGGTGAGCTTCTCGGTCTGCACCACCTGCTCGTTGTTGTGCCTAAGCTGGCTGACCATGCGGTTGAAGCCCTGCACCAGGCTGTGGATCTCGTCGCCGCCCCCGGCCCAGGGAATGGTCTGGTACTGGCCCTGGGCCACCACCCCGGTGGCCTCCTCGATGGTCTGCAAGGGCTTGATCAGGCGCACGATGAGCACGTGGGCCAATACCGCGCCGATGGCGGCCAGCACCACCAAGAAGCCCACCAGCAGGGGGCTGTACTCCCGGAGCAGGGTGCTCAGCCCGTGGCGTTCCTGGTGGGCGATGGTCTCGGAGCGGTCGATGAGCTCCTTGCCCGCCTCGCGCAGGCGGCCCACGGCCTGGGCCAGGGCCGGGCCCTCGGCCAAGTGCCCCCCGCCGGCCAAAAGCTCGTGCACCTTGCCCAAGCGGCGGCGGTACTCATCCAGCAGGGTGGAGAGAATTCGCTGGTTGGCCTGGCCCAGGTGTTCCTTCTCGGCGTTCAAGAGGTCCTGGTACTGGCCCAAATAGGCCAGGGCTTGCTCGAAGTCCTTTTCGTGGTGGTAAAGGAAATAGTTCTTCTCGTAGCGCCGGGCTTCCAGGACCTGGTTCACCAGGCTGTCGGCTTGGCTGAGGAACAGCAGGCGCTGCTCCATGCGCGCGAAATAGTGGTAGCTCAGCGCACCGAACAGGGCCATGCCCAAAAAGGCGGCGGCAAAGCCCACGGTAAGGCGCACCCGGATCTTCTTGGTGTTGCGCAGCAGTTTCATCGCGTTCCCTTGTCCCGCGCGCGGCATGGCTTGGCCGGCCCCGGCCGGGGCGCGCCGGGCGGCCCCTGGCATAAATCCGGCTCTCAGGATGTCGCCGCTGGCGGAACTCATGCGGCTTTTGTCTGAAGGATTCGTGCCAAATTTCTCAAGCTCGGGGACAATGGGCTGAATTGCCTCGCTTATCAGCCTAATTTGGTCTCGATGCGGTTCTTGGTCAACCGTTACAGTATGCAACGAAATGGTAGGGCAAATGCCAGATAAAGTAAATGAATATTTACATAAATTTAGCTGGGCCACTTAGGGAGAGACATGTTGCAAGATTAAACGTTTTTCAGTCGAAATAGCGAGGAGAGCACCCGGCCCGGCGAGGCAAGGGCGGGGGAGGGCCATGGCGCGGGGCCGCGCCGCGTCCCTGCGGGCGACAAATCGGGATGCGGTTCTTTAGTTGTGTGGAATCTTGGGGATTGTTCCGTATAATCGGCTTAAAGGAGGGCGCTTTGAAAATTCGCCTTTTACTTGTCGATGATCACAGCCTGTTTCGCCTGGGCATCCACACCCTGCTCACCGAGCAGCCGGACATGGAGGTGGTGGCCGAGGCCGACAACGGCCGCGCTGCCGTGCGTCTGGCCGAGAAGGAGTGCCCGGACGTGGTGGTCATGGACATCTCCATGCCCAACCTCAACGGCATCGAGGCCACCAGCGCCATCCTGGCCAATTGCCCCACCACCAAGGTGGTGGCCCTGTCCATGCACAACGAGGAGCGCTACGTCCTGGGCATGCTCAAGGCCGGGGCCAGCGCCTATCTACTCAAGGACAGCCCCCTGGAAGACGTGGTCAGTTCCATCCGCACGGTGCACAATGGCGGCACTTTTTTGTCGCCCGCCATCGCCGGGGTGGTGCTGGGGGGCATACGCCAGCCCCGCGCCCAGGAAAAGGGCTCGGTCTCCCAGGTGCTCACCCCCCGCGAGCGCGAGGTGCTCCAGCTCATCGCCGAGGCCCGCACCTCCGAAGAAATCGCGGACATGCTCTCCCTGAGCGTCAAGACGGTCTACACCCACCGCCGCAACATCATGGAAAAGCTCCAGGCGCGCAACGTGGCCGACCTGACCAAGATCGCCATCCAGGAAGGCCTGACCACCCTGCAAAGACGATGAAGTCTCCGGCTTACCACCAAAATTCCGGATAAGCGCGTCGAGGCGAAAGGTTGTTGACCAGCAGGGCAACGCCCAGCATTACCACCGCCCCGGCCGCCACGGGCACAAGCACGTAGAGCCAGCCCAGGTTTTGGATGGAGGGGCCGCCGATGACCGCTATGAGGGCGGTGGCTCCGCCGGGAGGGTGCAGGGTCTTGGTGGCATGCATCAGGGCGATAGCCAACGACACCGCCAAGGCGGCGGTGAGCCAGTAATGAGGGCCCAATAGCTGTACGCAGGCCACCCCCACCACGGCGGAGAGCACGTGGCCGCCAAGCAGGTTGCGCGGCTGGGCCAAAGGGCTTTTGATCGCACCGTAGATCAGCACCGCCGAAGCTCCGAAGGACCCGATAATCATCGCCAGCCCCGTGGGGGCCAGCCAGTGGTAGTTGAGCAGGGCAACCAGCCCGATGCCCAGGAAAGAGCCCAGCCAGGACCAAAGAATCTCGGCCAGGCCCACTCCGGGAGGGCTCTGGGTGGAGCTTTTCATCTTGGACCAGTAGCTCATCTTTGGTCACCCTCACCGGAGCGGGGGAGCAGGTCGGAGCGGGTGACTATTCCCAGCAAGCCACCGTCCTGGTCCACCACCGGAATCCGGTTGACGGATTCGCGGGCCATGAGGGCCGCTATCTCGGCCACGCCGGTTTCGGGACCCACTTTGACCAGCGGGGAGCTCATCACCTCGCGGGCCAGGCGGCGGCGCAAGGGAACGGCGCCGCAGGCTTCCCCGGACAGGCAACGGGCCACCACCGCCATGAAGCTCAGCCCGGCCTCGCCGCCCATCAGCTTTAGGACGTCCTTTTCGGAGATCATTCCTACAGCAAACCCGTTCTCCAGCACCGGGACCCCAGCCACCCCTTCACGGGCCATGACGTGTACCACCTGGGCCAGGCTGTCCTCCGCCTTCAGGGACACCACCGGCCTGGTCATGACCTCGCTCGCCCGGCGTCCGCCGACCAGGCGTTCCCAAGCGTGTTGGAAGGCCAGGCTATATATCTGCTTGAAATCACCGGGGGTAATGTCGAGATAACCACCTGCCTGGCGCATGGCCTCATAGATGTCCTCGTCGTCCAAGCGCAGTGCGTCCGTGGGGGGAGTTTCGGATGTGCCGCCCAAGGAAGCCTCCTTAACTTTTTTGCACGCCAAAAGCATGTGCTGCCGGCGCGTAGGTAAAGGTAAAGTCGATTCAATATAAAATCAAATAAGTACCTGTTTACCTAAATTACCTTATTCTGATCTCCAGCCCAAGAAAAAATTATCGAGGTGAGGCGAATTACCGAGCAGCTCGGCTTGGGAACTTTGGGGGCTGGCCAAGGCTGGTTGGGCGCTACGCGAAGACCAACAGATAAGCCAGCTGTTGAAAGCGCGGTCAGCGGGCCAGGCCGCGCCCCCGCCCGGAGGCGCGGCCTGGCGCGATAATTACCAGCTGAGCTCGGCCTGGCCCTCCCAGGCGCCGTGGATGTTGCAATAGGAGGTGGCCAGCAGGGTGCCCGGTTGGTCCAGCTTCACCTTGAAACAGGCCACGGGCTCGGTGTTGGCCACGATGCTGTCCGGCCCCTCGGTGCTGGCGCCATGGGCGGAAAACTCCGCGCGGCCCAGGCAATAGACGAACTTGCCGCCCTGGGGCATGTAGTAGAGGGTGATCCAGTTGATGAAGTGGGCCGTGGTGTTGGGATGGGCGATCTCCTTGCCCACCGAGACCATGATTTCCACCGGGTCGCCGGGCTGGCCCTTTTGGGTGATCTCCACCACCGGCACGTGCTTTTCCTTCTTAAAATCGTCGGTGCGGATCATATCGGCAAAGTTGGCCATGGGTTCCTCCTGCCAAAAATTATCCTCCGCCCCCGCTGGAGGAGCGGCGTGTGAGTGGGCTGTTGTCAATTATGCTCGGGCAGGATTGCCCTCGAGTAAATAGGTAATTCTAGGGTTTGCCCCCCAGGTAAATTCTTAGTTTCGCTATCCGGAGCCCGTTTTTCCTCCCCGCCGGACTAGGACTTTTTCTTAGTCGAATTTCCTACATTTTCCGCATACCCATTCTCAATTTGCAGGCCCACAATTAGGTATGCTGCTCGCCGGGCGGGCGGCATAGCAGTTATTTAGGGGAACCACTGTCGAGGAAACGCCATGAGCACAGCATTGAAACGGAATTTTGCCTGCCCCGATTATGACCGCTGCCTGAACCAGGCGGTGAAGGCCAAGGACCGTAACTTCGATTGCGAGGGCTGTTCCAAACGCCAGGTGGTCCGCGAGGACTGGGGCGAGATCCAGCAACAGGACGTGCACCGGGTGGTCACCTTGTTCGAGGCGGTGTGCCGCCGCCAGAGCCGCACCAGTTCCAAGCCGCTTACCCCCGAGGACCTGGCCTTTCTGTGGGAAGAGGAAAGGCCCGGCGAGGAGGCCTGCGCCTAAGGCCCGGTGATGAGCATGGCGCGGTTCAGCTCCCGGGGAGTTGCCGCGCCCAAAAGCCCCATGGTGCGGCGCAGTTCCTGGCTCAAGCCGGCGACCACCGCGTGCACCCCGTCGGCCCCGTCGGCGGCCAGGCCCCAGAGCAGGGGCCGCACCACCCCCACCAGATCGGCCCCCATGGCCAGGCACTTGAGCGCGTCGCTGCCCCGGCGCACCCCGCCGTCGGCCACGATGGCCAAGCGGTCGCGGACCACGGCCCGTATCTCGTCCAAGACCTGCAAGGCGTGAGGCAGATAATCCAGGGTGTGGCCGCCGTGGTTGCTCACCACGATGCCGTCCGCCTCGGCCTCTGCCGCCTTGGCCGCGTCCTCCGCGCTCAACACGCCCTTCAATATCAGTGGGCACTCCACTTCGCGGCGAATTTCGCGTAGCTCGGCCAGGCTGAGCGGCGCGCAGTCGGCCACCATGGGCTTGTCGCCTACCTTGGTGCCTTCGGCCGCGTCGATCTCCAGGCCGATCCAGGTCACTCCGGCCTTTTGGAACTCCTCGATCATTTCGAAGATGCGCCCCCGCTCCCTAAAGGGCTTGGCGTTGGCCACCACCGGCAGGCCCAGGCCGCAGAGCTCGGCCAGGTTGGCGGGCACCGGGCTGCCGCACCAGAGCAGGCTGCCCGCCTTCTTGAGCCCTTCGGCCACCAGGCTCATGCCGTGCTCGGCGATCTTGGGGATGGGCATGGTAACCGCGGACATGATTATGGGCGTGGCCAGCTCCAGGCCCAACACCTCCACCGCCGTGTCGGGCGCGGGCGCGTCGATGTAGCGCGGCTTGAAGGTGTAGGAGTCCAGCACCTTGCGGTCGTGCTCCAGCACGAAGCCGGTTTCCACCGCGTTCAGCACCCATGCCAGGCCTTTTTCTGCCAGGGCCGCCTGCCCTTGGGCGTAAATCTCGCTCAACGTCATGCCGTCCTCCCGGGTGAATGGTCTTCTACAGATTAGCACGCCCGGCCCCCGGAGCAAGCGATCCGCCTAAGGCGCGGGAAGCAGGGGGTTTCCAGGGGTGAGGGGGAATGGTTAAGATGGAATTAACCACAA
This sequence comes from Desulfarculaceae bacterium, assembly GCA_020444545.1. NCBI lineage: Bacteria > Pseudomonadati > Thermodesulfobacteriota > Desulfarculia > Desulfarculales > Desulfarculaceae > Desulfarculaceae bacterium. The sequence goes on from JAHLKT010000002.1 coordinate 165,810, forward strand.
AAAGGTAGGTGCCCATGGACCATCTGGAATTCCTGAGCACGGTGGCGATGCTGGAGGGGCTGGCCCTGCCCGAGCTGATGAAGCTGGCCGCCTTGGCCCGGGGCGGCGAGGCCCGCGAAGGCGAGCGTATTTCCACCGAAGGCAAGCCGGCCGAGGAGCTGTTCATCCTGCGGCAGGGCGCGGGCGAGCTGCGTTACGAGCTGCCCGGCCGCGAGTCTACGAGCGACCACGCCCTGTCCACCCTGGAGCCCGGCTTGGCCTGGGGGTGGTCGGCCCTGGTGCCGCCGCATATCTACACCCTCTCGGCCTACTGCACCTCGGGGCAGTGCTCCTTCCTGCGCCTGGGGCGCGAGGCCCTGGAGGCCCTGTTCGAAGCCAACCCGCGCATCGGGTATATTTTTATGCGCAACCTGGCCTACATCATCGGGCAGCGCTTCAACGCGGCCCAGGACGAGCTGGCCCGCGCGCAGGGGTTCGACCAGATGCACCAGTGGTGAGCCAAGGGGCGCGGCGGGAAGGAACAACTTGAGCCCGCAAGCAGACGACCCCTCCCTGACGCGCCGCGAGGTGCTCAGCCTCGACGGCCCCCGCCGGGAGGCCCGCCAAGACGAGATGGCCCGCGAGGCCCCCTGCGAGATACGCCTGGAGGGCCGCTCCCATGTATTGCTCATGGCCACCCCGGCCGGCCTGGAGGCCCTGGCCCTGGGCTTTTTGCTCAGCGAGGGCGTGGTCTCCCGGCCGGAGCAGGTGCTGGAGCTGAGCACCGGCCGCGGTGAGCTGCCCGGCATGGGGCCGGTGCATTGGGTGGACGCCCGCCTGGAGCCCGGCCTGGCCCGCCAGGCCCGCGCCCGCCGGGTGGCCCCGGCGGCCACCTCCTGCGGCCTCTGCGGCCTGGAGTCCTTCCGCGACCTGAGCGGGGGCATCGCGCCGGTGGCTTCCGGGTTCACCGTGGAGCTGGCGATCATCCAAAAACAATTCGAGGCCATGGAAGCGGAACAGGAGCTTTTCCGCCGCTCGGGGGCCACCCATGCCGTGGCCCTGGGCACCGCCGAGGGCCAGCTCATTTGCGTGGGAGAGGACGTGGGCCGTCACAACGCCCTGGACAAGGCCATCGGCATGGCCATCAAACAGAGCCGCGACCTGGGCCAATGCGTGTGCACCGTGTCCGGCCGCCTGAGCATGGAGATGGTGCTCAAGGCGGCCCGGGCCGGGCTGCCGGTGGTGGCCTCGGTCTCGGCGGCCACCGCCCTGGGCCAGAGCCTGGGCCAGGAGCTGGGCCTGACCCTGCTGGGCTTCGTGCGGGGCGAGAGGGCCACTCTCTACAGCCACGCCGAACGCGTGTTGCAAGAGGGCCGCCCCCTGGCAGGCCCGGTCCCGGCGGGTTTGTGATAAGCTTGCCGGGTCGCGGCCTTTAGTCATCGGAGCAACGCCATGCCCACCCCCCAGCCCCTCATCGCCGGCCTCACCGCCCAAGAGTATCTCCTCCGGGTGGAGGAGTTCCATGGCCACGTGTCGCCGGGCACCACCATGGGCGGCTTTCTGGTGGGCGCGGCCTGGGATCTCTTGGGCGACACGCCCTATATCAACGCGGTGGTGGAGACCATGGTCTGTTTGCCCGACGCAGTGCAGCTGATAACTCCCTGCACCCTGGGCAACGGGTTCTTGCAGCTTCTTGATTGGGGCAAGTTCGCGGTGACGCTCTACGACCGCGAGACCCTGGAGGGCGCGCGGGCCTGGGTGGAGGTGGGCGATATCGAGCGCTTCCCCCGGGTGGCGGACTGGTTCCTGCGCCGGGGCGGCAAGGTGGACAAGCAGCAGGTGGTGCAAGACATCCTGGACGGCGGCTACGTGCTGGCCCAGGCCGCGCCGGTGCGTATGCGTTCCTGGCTCAAGCCCGTCGAGAAGGTCTCCACCGGCCCCTGCGCGGGGTGCGGGGAGTATCACCCCTTGCGCCAGGGCGAGCTGTGCCCGGCCTGCGCGGGCCAGGCCTATTACCATAGCTAGGCGAGGCGGGGAGAGGTCATGGCGCGGGTGCAGTTCAAGCTTTGGGTCGAGGAGGAGGGCAAGGTCCTGTTCGGCGAAGGCCGCCTGGCCCTGTTGCAGGCGGTGCACGAGGCCGGCTCCCTGGCCGGGGCGGCCCGCCAAATGTCCATGAGCTACCGCGCGGCCTGGGGCCGCCTTCGGGCCTCGGAAAGCCGCCTGGGCTTCAGCCTGCTGGAGCGCCGCGGCAAGGGACGCCGCGAGGTGCGCCTCACCGAACAGGCCCTCAAGCTGATGGCCAGGCACCGGGCCATGGAAAAGGAGGCCGAGCGCTTGGCCGCAAAGTACCAAAAACAGTGGGACCAGGAGCTGGCCGCCCTGCGCGGCAAGGAGGGCGCGGCATGATGCCCCGGGTGGTGCATGTGGACGGACCGGCCGGGCCGGAGCGCGAGGCCCTGGCCCAGGGGCTCATGCAAGCCCTGGCCCAGCAAGGCGTGGCCGTGGGGCTGCTGCGGGCCAACGGCGAAGGGGTGGCCCTGAGCCTGCCCCTGGAGGGCGGCGCGGGCGAGGCCCTGGTTGGTCTGCGCGGCCTGGAGCTGGTCATCAGCCTGCTGCCTCCGGGCGAGGGCCAGGAGACCCTGAGCATCGAGCCCGGCCGCGAGGCCGAGCTGGCCGAAGAGCTGGCCGCCCGCCGGGCCAAGAGCCAGGGCGAGCGGCGCCTGACCATCCTGGCCGACGGCAAGCCGGTGCCGGCCAAGCCGTTCGTGCGCGACATCCTGGCCAACAGCCTGGACGGCCTGCTGCGGCCCTTGCACGGCATTCAGGGCGCGGGCCGCTTGGAGATAATCATCGAGTAGGCCTTTGGCCTGTCCATCGCCTGCCCCGGCAACCGCGCCCCAGCGGCGCCACGAGTAACTTTCATCGCGCGACCGATCCGCGTAGGCTTTTAGGCAAGGGGCTGCTCCTAAGAAAGGGCGGCCCGCGTCCGGGTCGGGAGCTGGGAGGCGGCATGAGCCGGGGCCTGATCAAAAAGTTGGTGATCCTGGGTTTGGTGGTGGCGGCGGTCTTGGCCTTTTGGCTGCTGGACCTGGGGCAATACTTTTCCCTGAGCTACGTCAAAGATTCCCGTCAGGCCTTCCAGGCCTATTACCACGCCCACCCGGCCTTGATGCTGGGCGGCTACTTCCTGGTCTACGTGCTGGTCACCGCCTTTTCCCTGCCCGGCGCGGTGGTGATGACCCTGGCGGGCGGGGCCTTGTTCGGCTTCTGGGAGACCCTCTTGGTGGTCTCCTTCGCCTCCAGCATCGGGGCCACCCTGGCCTGCTTCTTCGCCCGCTTCGTCTTGGGCAACTGGGTGCAGGCCCGCTTCGGCGACAAGCTGGAGGCGATCAACCGGGGGGTGGAGCGGGAAGGGGCCTTTTATCTGTTCACCCTGCGCCTGGTGCCGCTGTTCCCCTTCTTCGTTATCAACCTGGTCATGGGCCTGACCAAGATGCCGCTGCGCACCTTCTACTGGGTCAGCCAGCTGGGCATGTTGCCGGGCACCATGGTGTTCACCAACGCGGGCAAGGAGCTGGGCCAGATCGACAGCCTGGGGGGAATCCTCTCGCCCGGGCTGATCATCAGCTTCGTGATCCTGGGTCTGTTCCCGCTGGTGGTCAAAAAGGGCCTGGCCTGGTACCGCCGCCGCACCGGGCGCAAGCAGATCATCGAGTAGCCGGAAGGGAGGGGGCATGGCGACGTATGATTACGACCTGGGGGTGCTAGGCGGGGGCTCGGCCGGGCTGACCCTTACCTCGGGCGCGGCCCAGCTGGGGGCCAAGACCCTGCTCATCGAAAAGGAGCCCCGCCTGGGCGGCGATTGCCTGCACTACGGCTGCGTGCCCTCCAAGACCCTGATCAAGACCGCGCGGGTCTATCACTTGATGAAGCAGGCGGACCGCTTCGGCCTTCCGCCGGTGGAGACCCCGCCGGTGGACTTCGCGCGGGTGCGCGACCGCATCAAGGGGGTCATCGCCACCATCCAGGAGCACGACAGCGAGGCCCGATTTTGCTCCCTGGGCGCGGCGGTGCGCTTCGGCTCGGCCCGCTTCGTGGACGAGCACAGCGTGGAGTTGGATGGCAAACGCATCTCGGCCAAGGCCTGGCTCATCGCCACGGGCTCCTCCCCGGCCGCTCCGCCGGTGCCCGGCTTGAGCGAAACGCCCTACATCACTAACAAGGAAATTTTCTACCTGGACAAGTTGCCCGAGTCGCTCATCGTCCTGGGCGCGGGGCCCATCGCCATCGAGATGGCCCAGGCCTTCGCCCGTCTGGGGAGCAAGGTCAGCGTGGTGCAGCGCTCCGGCCAGATCCTCTCCAAAGAGGACAAGGACTTGGCCGACGGGGTGATGGCCGCGCTCATGGCCGAGGGCGTGGAGTTTTACCTCAACGCCAAGGTGACCGGCGCGCGGGAGGTTGGCGGCAGGCCGCACCTGGCCTTCACCAACGCGGACGGCAAGGCCAGGGAGCTGAGCGCCGAGCGTATGCTGGTGGCCTTGGGCCGTAGGGCCAACCTGGAAGGCCTGGGCCTGGAGGACATCGGCGTGGAATTCGACGCCAAGGGCCTCAAGCTGGACGCCCGCCTGCGCACCGCGCACAAGCACATCTACGGCGCGGGCGACGTGACCGGCGGCAACCAGTTCACCCACGCGGCGGGTTACGAAGGCGGGGTGGTGCTGGCCAACGCTGTGCTGCACCTGCCTCGCAAGACGGACTACACCTGGCTGCCCTGGTGCACCTACGCCGACCCCGAGCTGGCCTCCATCGGCCTGAACGAGAAGGCGGCCGAGGCGGCGGGGCTTAAGTACACCGTGTGGAGCGAGCAGTTCGCGGGCAATGACCGGGCCCTGGCCGAGGGCGAGGCCGAGGGGCGCATTAAGCTGATCCTGGATCAGGACGAGAAGATTCTGGGGGCGCAGATATTGGGTCTGCACGCGGGCGAGCTGATCAACGAGTGGGTGGCCGTGGCCGGGGGCAAGGTGAAGCTCTCCACCATGGCCGGGGCCATGCACCCCTATCCCACCCTGGGCGAGATAAGCAAGCGGGTGGCCGGCGACGTGCTGGCCCCCAAGCTTTTTTCGGACCTGGTGAAAAAGGGGCTCAAGCTTTTCTTCTCCACCCGGGGCCGGGCCTGCACCCCGCCCACGGGCGGCACAGCCCAATAGGGACACCTTCGGCAGCAACGAGGTAGGACATGCCCAGCATTCTGACCGCGGACATAGGGGCCACCAACAGCCGCTTCGCCCATGTGGCGGGCGAGGAAGACCAAGGCCTGGAGCTCAAGAACAGCGTGTGGCTCAAGACCGCCGAGGCCGGGACCTTTCAGCATCTGCTGGAGCAGGTGGAGGCTTCGGAGCTGGGCCTGGCCCCCAAAGAGGCGGACCTAGCCTGCTTCGCGGTGGCCGGGCCGGTCATAGGCGGCACCTATTGCCAGCCGCCCTGGATCGAGTGGGACATCGACCTGGAGCGCGACCGCCCGGCCCACGGCCTGGGGCCCAGCCTGCTGATCAACGACTTCGTGGCCCAGGCCTGGGCCTGCCGCACCCCGGCGGTGGACGATGCCCGCGAGGTGCTCTCCGGCGACCCGGATCCTGACGGGGTGATCGGGGTGATCGGCGCGGGCACCAGCCTGGGGCACGCCGCCCTCTTGCCCGGCGCGGGCGGTCTGGTGTTGGCCTCGGAGTTCGGTCACGCGCCTTTTCCATTCGCCGGGGGCCGCGAGCGCGAGTACCGCGAGTTCCTCAGCGGCCAGGTGGACATGGACCAGCCCAGCAACGACGTGACCGTGTCGGGCCGGGGCCTGGCTCACGTGCACCACTTCCTGAGCGGCGACAAGCTGAGCCCCAAGGAGGCTGGGCAGGCCATGGGCGAGGACTCGGAGACGGTGCGCTGGATGGCCCGCTTCTATGGCCGGGCCTGCCGCCAGTGGGCCTTGGGCTGCCTGGCCCTGGGCGGGCTCTACATCGCCGGGGGCCTGGCCGCCAAACTGCCGGTCTTGGTGGAGCACCCCGCGTTCGGCCGCGAGTTCCGCCTGGCCGAGAGCATGGTCCACGTCCTGGAGCGCATTCCGGTTTTGCTCAACACCAACGAGCAGAGCGGCCTGTGGGGGGCCGCCGCCGCGGCCCTTCATTGGCGGAGCTGACCCGTATATAATTAGTAGGCAAGTAGGGAATTCGCCGCGCCGGGGAGGGCGCGCCTGGTTCCCCGGGGGTGGGAAAGCAGCCTAAATAATGCAGCCAAGACGCAAGTTCCTGGCCCTGGGCCTCGGTTGCCTGGCCGGGCTCAATCTTGTCCTGGCCTGGCCTTCCCGGGGTTGGGCCGCGCTCAAGCGCCAGATCCTGCCGGCCCACACCAAACCCACCGGCCTTTTCAACCGCGACCCCAAGGGCATTGACAACCGCAACCTTTCGGTGACCCCCATCGAGCAGTTCGGCACCATGGGCCAGAGCGACCTCAAGCTGGACCCTGCCAAGTGGCGTTTGGTGGTTCAGGGCAAGCTGAGGCAGCCGCTGAGCCTGGACCTGGCCACGCTGCGGGCCCGGCCCCAGATGCAGCGGACAGTGCTGCTCATCTGCCCGGGGGTGTTCTCCTATAACGCGGTGTATCAGGGCTTCAGCCTGGGCAAGCTGCTGGAGGAGACGGGCCTGGACCCCATGGCCGACATGGTGGAGATTCGCGGGCCCAATGGCGGCTACACCAAGATCGAGCACTTCAAGCTGAGCGAGGTGCTCTCGGACAAGGTGTGGCTGGCCTACCAGGTCAACGGCAAGGACCTGCCTCCCAAGCACGGCTTCCCGCTCAGGGTGGTGGCGGGAGACCACTACGGCGACGACTGGGTCAAGTACGTGAGCAAGATCACGGTTCGGGCCACTGGGAAGAGGGGGTAGGGCCATGATGAGCCAGGCAAGCAAGCAGGCCTGGGTCTGGGCTCTGGGCCTGGCCCTGGTGGCCGCGATCCTCGCCGGTCCGGCTCCCCACGCCGACGCGGCCCCGCCTCAGCGCATCGTCTTCTATGTCGCCTGATACGACGTGGGTAAGGCCGCCCTGGAGGGGCAGCCGGGAGTTATCAAGGTGACCCGGGGCTGGCACCGGGGCCGGGAGATCAATGCCGTGACCTACGACCCGGCCAAGATCAGCCAGGCCTCGATGGTCGATCTGCTGAAAAAAGCCAAGACTTACCGGGGCATAGCCGTGCCGTCCGCTAATATCCCAGCCCAATGAAGGAATATATACAGTTAGTATTACTTAAAATGTTAGTTAAATAATAACAAATAAGAAAATTATTAAATATCCCATCATCTCGTGGCACAGCCATGGAAACGCCGGCAACGCAGTATTCCGGTGTCTGGCTGCGCCGCCGGTTAAAAGGTCCAGCCCCAGCTCAGGCTCAGAGTAAAATCCGGGCTGGTGTAGTAGATCAGGTCCTCGGCAAAGGCGATGGAGATGAGCTGGCCGTGGGTCGGGACCCACTGCACGCCCAGGAGAATCTGCAACATGCCGTTGTCCAGCCCCTCCACCCCGGTGTCGTCCAGCAGGGGCGTGGCCCCGTTTAGCTGGGCCCGCAGGGTCAGGGTGTCGCTCCAGGCCCAGCCCAGGGACAGGCTCCCGGCGGCCACGTTGTTGGGTTCCAGGGGGTCCAGCAGGCTGGTGTAGCCCAAATAGAAGTACAGGGCGTTGGCGCTCAAGGACCAGCGGCCGTGGGTCAGCTCCCCGGTCAGGCCCAGGGCGGGCAGGGCTCCCCCGGCCCCCAGGCCCTTGTCCGGGTCGCCGCTGGGCAGGCTCACCTGGCCCAACAGGCTGAGCGCCGCGCCCGGCCGGGCCCACAGGCTCCACGCCCCTTTGAGGCGCAGGTCACCCACGCCCTGGGTGCTGGAGTCCTGGCTGATGATGGTGCGGCTTCGGCTTGATGCCCGGTAGCGCACCAGATCCTGGGGCACCTGCTCACGGCCTCCGTTGGGCAGGCCCAGGGCGCGGTGATAGGATTCGATGAAGCCGTCCATAAAGCCGCCCCAGTAAAATGCGGCGGGCAGCTCCACCCCCAGGCGCACCCCGTGGGGCAGGGACTGCTCATAGCCCAGGGACACGTAGCCCAGCTCCATGTCCAAATCCAGGCTGGCCCGGTTGCTGCCCTGGCGCACGAACACGCTGGAGTAGGCGGTGGTGAGCAGCAGGCGGCCCGTGCCCGCCGGAGCCACCGCCGCGCCCGTGGGAGTGAAGGGCACCAGGGCCAGGGCCAGGGGTGATTGGTTGGGCACCGCGAAGGGCAGGCTCTGGGGGCTGGGAGCGGTCTCGCTGGCCATGGCCGGGGCGGCGCTAAGGGCCAGGGCCAGGAGCGCGGCGGCGATTATGCGGTAAAACTTGAGCAACATGGCCCCTCCCTTTGGGATGGGCATTATAGCCCAGGGAGCATCGCTTGTGCAGGGAGCTTAAAGAGGTTGCGCCCGGCGCGCTATGTTGGCAATATTGGGGCAGTCCCACGGCAGGAGAAAATCATGACCGTTTTGAGAATGCTGGCCTTTTTTATCTTGTTGGCGACCATGAGCGCGATGCTGGCGTCTTGCGCCAACGTGGCCCCGCCGGGGTACGACGCCGCATGGGAGCAACGGCGGGCCGATCAGTTGGAGTGGGAGGACGATCCCTGGCGCTGATCGCCTGACCGCCCCAGAGCAGTCAACGAGGCTGGCGGACGCAAGACCGCCGGCCTCTTCGTTTGCCCGGCTTCTAGTAGCGGCCCCGGTAAAAGGCCAGATGGCGCGCCTGGGGCCGGAACATCCCGGTCAGGCGCTGCACGCCCTCGGGGGGCAAGGGGCCTTTGATTCCGGCCCGGGCCAGGGTGGCCACCTCCTCCGGCGTGGAGCATCCCACGATCACCGTGGTCACCTCCTGGGCCAGGGCAAAGCGGATCAGCGCCTCGGCGTCCAGGCCGTCCCGGGGCGAAAGATAGTGCCCCCCGCCCAGCACCTTCATGGCAATGGCCGCCAGGCCCTTGGCCCGCGCCGCGGGCAGGGTCTCGTCCAAAAAGCCTTCCAAGCAGGCCTCGGCCGGGTTCACCGGCAAAAGCACCGCGTCCACCGGCCAGGTGAGCACCGCCTTGGTTAACAGATAGGGGTCGTGGTGGCCCGTAACCCCGATGTGGCGCGCCAGGCCCTGCTCCTTGGCCTGCACAAAGGCCTCCAGGGCCCCGCCCGGACCGGAGATGCGCTGATATTCGTACTCGGTGCGGATGTCGTGAATCTGCCACAGGTCCAGGCGCTCCACCCCCATGGTGGCCAGGGTGTTCTCCAGGTCGGCCCAGGCCCCGTCCTTGTCGCGGGCGGCGGACTTGCTGGTCTGGAACACCCGGGCCCGGTCCTCGGACCGCTCTGGCCAGACTTGGCCGTAGTAGCCCTGGCTGCCCGCGTAGGCCGGGGCGGTGTCAAAGTAGGTGATGCCCGCCGCGATGGCCGCCTCGATCACCGCCTGGGCCTCCTCTTCGCGGTCCTGGGTGCGCAGCACCCCCTCGCCGCCCAGGCCCACCCGGGTCACCGGGAAATCCTTGTCTCCGAAGCTGGCGGTGGGAATGACCATGCTGCCCTCGCTTTCTCCCTAATTTCACTCTAACCGGGCCGGTCGCGCCAGAAAAGGCGCTTGCGGGGCAGGGGGGTGGGGTCTAGATTTGAGGGCGTGCGTCCTGCAACCCCATGCCCGCGAGGATATACCGTGCCCTTTGCCGCCCTGATCTGCGACCTGGATGGAACCCTGATCAACAGCCTGGACGACCTGGGCGAGAGCATGAACGCGGTTCTGGCCGACGATGGGCTGCCAGTGCATCCCCTGGAGGCCTACCGCTATTTCGTGGGCAACGGGGTGGAGAAGCTGGCCGAGCGCGCCCTGCCCGAGGACCGGCGCGACCCGGACACGGTGCGCGAGATGGCCCGGCGCATGCGCGCGGTCTATGCCGACAACTGGGCGGTGCACACCCGCCCCTACGATGGCATCCCCGAGATGCTGGGCCTGGCCGTGGAGCGGGGCCTGGCCCTGGCGGTGCTCTCCAACAAAGTGGACGAGTTCACCAAGATCATCGTGCCCCACTTTTTCCCAGAGTTCAGCTTCGCGGCCGTGGCCGGGGCCAAGCCAGAGGTGCCTATCAAGCCACACCCCCAGGCCGCCCTGGGCATGGCAGAAGACCTGGGCCTGGAGCCCGCGCAGTGCATCTTTTTGGGCGACACGGCGGTGGACATGAACACCGCGCGGAGAGCGGGCATGTTGCCCGTGGGCGTGCTGTGGGGCTTCCGGGGGGAAGAGGAACTGCGCCAGGCGGGCGCGGCCGCGATCCTAAGCCACCCCCGCGAGCTGGCCGCGCTGTTGAATTAGTACAACCTGCGCCTAAAGAGCCAGCCCGCGATACCCAGGGTCACCACCCCGATCACGGCCATGGGCCAGTAGAGCGGCAGCAGAAGCTCCACGTCCGCCCCTTCCAAGAACACCGACCGGATGATTACCAGGAAATAGCGCAGGGGATTGAGCAGGGTGAACTGCTGCACGATCTCGGGCATGTTGGCAATGGGCGTGGCGAAGCCCGAGAGGATCACCGCGGGCACCATGAACAGGAAGGTGCCCAGAAGCGCCTGCTGCTGGGTCACGGAGATGGAGCTGATCATCAGACCCAGGCCCACCGCCGAGAGGATGAACAGCCCCATGCCCAGATAGAGCGCGGCCAGGCTGCCCAACAGCGGCACTTGGAAGATTTTCACCGCCACCAGCATGATCAGGCTGCCTTCGCCCAGGCCGATGATTATGCCGGGCAGGGCCTTGCCCAAGAGGATTTCCGCCGGGTGCAAGGGGGTGACCAGCAACTGGTCGAAGGTGCCGTTCTCGCGCTCCCGGGCCACGGACAGGGCCGTGACCACCAGGGAGAGCAGCAGGGTCAACAGCCCCACGATGCCCGGCACGATGAACCAGCGGCTCTCCAAATTGGGGTTGAACCAGGTGCGCACCTTGAGCTCGGCCGGGGGCTTGGGCCAGCCGTGGTCGGCCGCCCACTTGCCGCTGAAATTGGTGACGATGGTGCGCACGTAGTTCAGCAGCACCATGGCCGTGTTGGAGTTGCGGCCGTCGATGATCACCTGCAAGTCGCCGGGCCGCCCCTGCATGAGCTGGCGGGTGAAGTCGGGCGGGATGTTGATGACCATCAGCACCTCGCGGGCGTCGATGGCCGGGGCCACCTGGCCCAGGTGGTCCAGGGTTTGGCGTAGCTGGAAGGCGGGGGAGCCCTGGAACGAGGCCAGCAACTCGCGGGAAGCCACCCCTGCGTCCTGGTTGTAGACCGCGTAGGGCACCTGGTTCAGCTCGAAGGTGGCCGCGTAGCTGAAGATCAAAAGTTGGAACAGGGGCGGCACGATGAGCATTATTCGGCTGGTCTTGTCCTTGAGCAAGGCCAGCAGCTCCTTGATTACCAGGGCTCGGATGCGTCCCCACATGGCCGCCCTCAGTCCAGACGCTTGCGGCTACGTAGCCGCACCAGGGTAAAGAAAAACGCCGCCATGACACCCAAGGCCAGGGAGTTGAGCCCGATCACCGGCCACACGTCCCCGGCCAAAAACACGCTCTGTAACACGGCCACGAAATAGCGCGCCGCGATGACGTGGGTGATGGTCTGCACCCAGCCGGGCATGGAGCCGATGTCGAAGATGAATCCCGAGAGGATGAAGGCGGGCAAAAAGGTGGCGAAGATGGCCAGCTGCCCGGCCACGAACTGGCTGTGGGCCACCGTGGAGATGAGCAGGCCCATGGCCAGCGCGGCCAAAAGGAACAGGGCGCTGACCCCCATGAGCACCCCCAGGCTGCCCCTAAGCGGCACCTCGAACAAAAACACCGCCATGGCCACCGAGAGTATCTGACCGCCCATGCCCAGGCAGAAGTAGGGCACCAGCTTGCCTAGAAGGATCTCACTCAAACGCACCGGTGTGACCAGCAGGGCCTCCATGGTGCCGCGCTCCCACTCGCGGGCCACCACCATGGAAGTGAGCAGGGCGCCGATCAGGGTCATAATCACCGCGATGAGTCCGGGCACCAGAAAGTTGGTGGAGCGCACCTCGGGGTTGAACCAGATGCGCTGCTCCACGTTCACCGGCAGGCTCATGGCCTTGCCCTGCTGGGCGGCGTAGCGCACCAGCCAGTTGCTCCACACCCCCTCCACGTAGCCCCCCACGATGCGGGCGGTGTTGCCGTCCACCCCGTTGAGGATCAGCCCGATGGGGGCCGGGCCGCCGGTGAACAGGCGCGAGGCGAAGTTGCTTCTGAGCCACAGGATGCCCTCCACCCGGCGGTGGCGCATGGCATCTTGGGCGGCCTGAATGTGGTCGTAGCGCATCGGCCGGAACCAGGGCGACTCGTAGAAGTCGGCCAACAGGCTGGAGGCGGCCGGGGACGACTTTTCCACCACCAGGGCCAGGGGCACCCGCTTGGCGTCCAGAGACACGCCGTAGCCGAAGATGAACAAGAGGATGGCGGGCAACACGAAAGCGATGGCAATGGAGGAGGGATCGCGGATGATCTGCAAGGCCTCCTTGCGCACCAGGCCCCGCACCCGTCGCCAGCCGCCCCCGCTCATGCCGCCTGCTCCTTGTCCTTGGCCGCGTGGCTCTGCTCGATCAGCTCGATGAAGGCGTCCTCCATGGTGGGGTCGGGGTTCTCTTGGTTGCGGTGCTCTTGCTTGAGCTGCTCCGGCGTGCCCTCGGCCAAGAGCTTGCCCCGGTCCATGATCACCACCCGGTCGCAATACTCGGCCTCTTCCATGAAGTGGGTGGTCACCAACACGGTGACCTGGTGCTCGGCCAGGGCGTTGATGCGCCGCCAGAACTCGCGGCGGGCCAGGGGGTCCACGCCCGAGGTGGGCTCGTCCAGGAACAAGATGCGGGGATGGTGCATCAGCGAGGCGGCCAGGGCCAGGCGCTGCTTGTAGCCCAGGGGCAGGTCTCCGCTGGTGGCCCCGGCCAGCTCGGCCAGCTCGAACTCCTCCAGGGCCCAGCCCACCCGCTCACGCTTGAGCGAGCCCTTGAGTCCGTAGATGCTGGCAAAGAAGCGCAGGTTCTCGGCCACCGATAGGTTGCCGTAGAGGCTGAAGCGCTGGGCCATGTAGCCGATCTTGGACCGGGCCTGGGCCGCGGCGGTGCGCAGGTTGTGCCCGGCCACCTGCAAGGTGCCCTCGCTGGCGGGCAGCAGGCCGCAGAGCATACGGAAGGTGGTGGACTTGCCCGCCCCGTTGGCGCCCAGCAGGCCGAACACCTCGCCGCGCTCCACCGCGAAGCTGATGCCGTCCACCGCGTAGAAGGTTCCAAAGCGGCGCTTCAGGTCCTTGACCTCGATCACCGGGCCTTCGCCGGAATCCTCTTCCGGGGCGGGAGCGTTCATGGCCGTGTCCTTGTCGCGGCGCTCCCCGCCCAGCATGTCCACGAAGGCGTCCTCGAAGCGCGGGGCCACCTCCTGCACCTTGAGCTTCTCGCCGTCCCCGGCCATGCCCGCCAGGCCGGGATCGCCTTTTTCCCGCGTGACTACCCGCACGCCCTCGCCCTGAATCAAAGCGTCCAAGACCGGCGGGGCCTGGGACAGCTCGCGCTGCAAGCGGCGCTTGCCCATGTCCGGCGAGGAAACCAGGAAGCTGCGGCCGGTCATGGTGGTGGTGAAGTCGCTGGGCGGCCCGGCCTGGAGCACCTTCCCCTGGTGCATGAGGATCACCTCTTGGCAGCGCTCGGCCTCGTCCAGATAGGCGGTGCTCAGGAGCACCGTGAAGCCCTGCTCCTCCACCAGGCGGTAGATGATGGCCCACAGCTCGCGGCGCGACAGGGGGTCCACCCCCACGGTGGGCTCGTCCAGGAGCAAGAGCTCCTTGGGTTGGGCCAGGGAGCAGGCCAGGCCCAGCTTTTGCTTCATGCCGCCGGAGAGGTCGCCGGCCAGACGCTTGGTGAAGGGGGCCAGGCCGGTGAGGCGCATCAGCTCCTCGTAACGGGCAGGGCGCTCCTTGGGGGCCAGGTTTTGCAGGTCCGCGTAGAGGTCGAGGTTTTCCTGCACGGTGAGGTCTTCGTAGAGCCCGAACCGCTGGGGCATGTAGCCCAGGGAGGATTGCACCTCCAGGGCCTGGCGGGCCACGTCCAGGCCCAGGGCGGTGACCGTGCCCTGGTCGGGCAGTAACAGCCCGGCGGCCAGGCGCATGAGGGTGGTCTTGCCCGCCGCGTCCGGCCCCACCAGGCCGGTGACCAGGCCGCGCCGCACCGAGGCGCTGACCCCGTCCAGGGCGGTGACCTTGCGGCCGCCCCCGGAGAAGGTCTTGACCACCCCGTCCAGGACCAGGGCCGGGGAGTCCTGGCTGGCTTGCGGCGCGTTCACGGGACTATTTGCCGGCGCAGGGGTTCTGCCCGCCCCGGGCGGCCGGCTTGGGCGGCTGCTTCAGATCCAGCACCACGGTCACCGGCATGCCCAGGCGCAGCTCGTGGCCCGGGTTGCAGGCGTAGATGCGCGCCCGGTAGACCAGCTTGGTGCGCAGCTCCGGGGTCTGCACCGTCTTGGGGGTGAACTCGGCGGTGGGCGAGATGTAGCCCACCCAGCCGGGGAACTTCTTATTCGGGAAGCTGTCGGTGAGGATGGACGCGCTCATGCCCGGCACCACCTTGCCCAGCATGGTCTCGGGCACATAGGCCCGCACCCACACCGGGTTGTTCAGGGCCACGGTGAAGGCCGGGACGGCCGGGGAGGCCATGTCGCCGGGCTCCAGGATGCGCTGCTGGATCACCCCCTCGCCGCTGGCGTAGAGCTTGGTGTCTCTCAGCTCGCGCTCGGCCAGGCGCGCGGCTGCCTTGAGCGCCTCCAGCTTGGCTCGCGCGGCCGCGATGTCCTGCTGGCGGGGGCCCTCGATGGCCAGGTTTAGGGACTCGGCCGCCCGCTTGACCTCGGATTTGGCCGCCAGATAGCGCGCCTCGATGGAGTCGTAGGTCTGGGCCGGGATGGCCTTGCGCTGGTAAAGCTCTTTGTTGCGCTTGTAGAGGTGGGTGGCGTCGGAGAGATTGGCCTTGGCCCCGGCCAGGCGGGCGCGGGCCTCGGCGATCTCCTGGGGCCGGCTGCCGGCCAAGAGACGAGCCAGGACCTGATCCTGGGCGGCCACCTCGGCCTGGGTCCGGGCCAGGTTGGCCTGATAGCGCACCGGGTCCAGCTCGGCCACCAGTTGGCCCGACTTGACCTGGTCGCCTTCTTCCACCAGGATGCGCTCAATGCGGCCGTTGGCGTGGAAGGCCAGGTGCACCTGGCGAATATCCACGTTTCCGTAGAGGGTTAGCTGATCCTTGGGCTTGTTCTCGGCCGGGCGCACATACAAGTAGTAGTAGGCGCCTCCGGCCGCGGCGGCCAGAATGAGCAGCACGATCAGGATCTTCAACGGCTTGGGCATGGCACCTCCCTGCCGCTTGAGAGTAGGCAGCGGCAAACTAGGGCAGATGCCTTTGTTATACTCCCATCACCGCCGTAGCTAAACCTTAAGCCGCATTTTCATGCGTCTTTTTCCGCCATGCCGGGCAGGGGAGGGCGCGGCCTCAGCTCTCCAGCTCGTTGAGCATGGCGCGCAGGTCGCGGTGTTGCAGCCACAGGTTGAGGCGCTCGTGCCCGTCGCTCTGGCTGTAGCGCCGGGCCACCTCCCGCGCCTTGCGCTCGGCCCGCTCTCGCAGCCACGGCCCCGCAATCAGCTTCCCACCCGGCTGCGGCTCCTGCCGGTCATGTTCCGGATTCATCTCCCGCCCACGCCGCCTTTGCGGCCAAGGCCCCTTCACCACCGACCTCCGGAGGCGCTCCCTCCTTTGGCTCCTTAATCTACACACTGCCCGCCACATGAGTGTATATGCACCTTTCTCCTGAAAAAAAATTACCTAAGGCCTTTGACCATGGTCCTGAGGTCCTTGGCCAGGCCGTCCCATTTGTCCTTGCCCAAGGTGCCGACCACGCGCTCCTGGGCCTGGTGCCAAAGGGGCACGGCCTGGAGCACCGCCCCCTTGCCTTTGTTTGTTATCTCCACTCGCTGCTCTCGCCGGTCCTCTCCGGAGTGGGTTTTCACCAGGCCCTTTTTCTCCAGCACGCGCAGGTTGCGGCTCAAGGTGGTGCGGTCCATGCCCAGGCCTTGGGCCAGCTGGGCCAGGTTGCTGTCCGGCGACAAGACAAAGGAGACCAGCAGGCTGAACTGAGTGATCTTCAGCCCCACCGGCTTGAGGGCTTGATCAAAGGCTTGGGTTACCAGGCGGCTGGCCCGGCGCAGGTTAAAGGCCGCGCAGCTGCGGGCCAGGTCCAGGCAGAACGCGGAGCTCAGGCACGACGCGGCACCGTTGGTGCGCATGGCGGCCAGTTCGTCTTGCAGCTCCTTGTAGTTCATGGTTCGGTTCTCCGGGTGACCCTTCAATAGGAGTATATGCACGCATTTTGGCGGGGGTCAAGAAAAATGTCTGGCCCGTCACACAAGGCTGGAGCCCGGCCCGGCCTTGTATTAAAATTCCTGCTCGGCCGGGCGCTCCCCCGGCGATCCGCAAAACATCCGAGAAAGGCATGGACCCATGAGCCCGGTGATGCGCAACCTCGACCCCGAACAACTGGCCCAGCTATTACCCACGGGCATAGCCGACGAGTTTTTCGACGCCCTGTATGGCGACGCGGCCGAGGGGGCCTATGACATCAGCCTGTCCTTCAAGGGGCAACAGGGCCCGCGTTTGGAGCTGGAGTTGTTGCTCAGGCAGCGTCCGGGCAAGTGCCTGGCCTGCAACCTCACCTACGGCCTGCCCCAGGTTTTTTCGCGCCACCCGGTGCTCAACCTCAAGGGCGTGGTGGCCAAGGTGTGCCAGCTGGCCGGAGCCGACCCGGCTGAAGCCAAGTGGGAGTTGGGCCACACCCAGCCGGTCAGCAACGAGCTGCACGCCATTCCCCTGTACATCACCCTGGAGGGATGAGCCGGGGCGGCGCGCCGGGCAAAGGCCTTGACAAAGAAGCGCGCCTCCCATATTTAATGAGAAAATTTGTTTGGGCGGCAGCAAGGCGGCCATATAGGCCCTAACAGGGAAGCCGGTGCGAATCCGGCACGGACCCGCCGCTGTGACCGGGGACGAAACCCGCAAAACAAGCCACTGCACCGCGAGAGCGGGGCGGGAAGGCGCGGGGAGTAGGGCGAACCGGAAGTCAGAAGACCTGCCTTGCCGCCGGCGACTGGGGAGAAGGCAAATCCTCGAGACGCACCGCGTCCGGGGATTTTTGTTTTCTCCGGGGTGGTCCCCCTAACGCTGAACTCCTAACGGGAATAAGGAGAAAGCATGGCCACCCAAGTCGAACTGGCCGTTCAAGGCCAAATCACCCCTCAGATGAAAGAGATCGCCCTGGCCGAAGGCCTGGAGCCCGAACTGGTGCGCGCGCGTTTTGCCGCCGGCCAGATCGTGGCCCCCATAGGCTCCAACCATGAGCACAGCGTGGTGGGCATGGGCAAGGGCCTGGGCACCAAGGTCAACGCCTCCATCGGCACCAGCACCGACATCGTGGACATCGCCGCCGAGGTGAGCAAGGCCCAAGCCGCCGAGGCCGCCGGAGCCGACACCCTCATGGAGCTGAGCGTGGGCGGCGACCTGGACCAGGTGCGGCGCGAGGTGTTGGCCGCGGTCAAGCTGCCCGTGGGCAACGTGCCTCTGTACCAGGCCTTCAGCGAGGCCACGGCCAAGTACGGCGACCCCAACAAGCTGGACGAAGATATGCTCTTCGAGCTGATCGAGCGCCAATGCGCCGACGGCATCGCCTTCATGGCCGTGCACTGCGGCATCAACCTCTACACCATCGAGCGCCTGGAAAAGCAGCACTACCGCTACGGCGGCCTGGTGAGCAAGGGCGGCACCACCATGGTGGCCTGGATGAAGAACAACCAGCGCGAGAACCCGCTCTACGCACGCTTCGACCGGGTGGTGGAGATCCTAAAGAAGTACGACGTGGTGCTCTCTCTGGGCAACGGCCTGCGCGCCGGGGCCATCCACGACTCATTCGACCGGGCCATGGTGCAAGAGCTTCTGATCAACTGCGAGCTGGCCCAGATCGGCCGCGAGATGGGCTGCCAGATGATGGTGGAAGGCCCGGGCCACGTGCCCCTGGACCAGATCGAGGCCAACATCATCCTGCAAAAGCGCATGAGCGACGACGCGCCTTACTACATGCTGGGGCCCATCCCCAGCGATGTGACCGCCTCCTACGACCACATCACTGCGGCCATCGGCGCGGCCCAGAGCGCCCGCTACGGCGCGGACCTGATCTGCTACATCACCCCGGCCGAGCACCTGGCCCTGCCCAATGAGCAGGACGTGATCGAAGGGGTCAAGGCGGCGCGCACCGCGGCCTACATCGGCGACACGGTGAAGCTGCCCGAAAAAGGCCGCGCCCGCGACAAGGCCATGAGCAAGGCCCGCCGCGACTCGGACTGGGACAAGCAGTACGAGCTGGCTCTGTTCAGCCAGGACGCCAAGGCCATCCGGGCCGAGCGCTGCCCGGCCGACAGCCAGGCCTGCACCATGTGCGGGAAGTTCTGCGCCAACAAGGGCAGCATGGCGGTGTTCGGCCATCTGGTCGAGGGCACCTGCAAGGCCTGAGGTGATCGGCCTGAAGCCAGAACGGGCCCACCCGGCCCTAGCCCGGGACGAGGGCTGCCCATGGGCAGGAGGAGAATTAGACATGCAACTGACTGAGATTATCGCGCACATTGCGCCCATCGATCCGGAGCGTTTGGCCGAGGCGCACGCGCATTCCATGGCCCTGGCCATACCGCCCCTGGCCTTGGGGCGGCTGCACGAGCTGGGCGAGCGCCTCTGCGCCATCCAGGGCACCATAACGCCCAGCGTGGAAAGGCGTGTCTTTCTGGTCATGGCCGGGGACCACGGCGTGGCTGCTGAAGGCGTGAGCGCTTTTCCCCAGGAGGTGACCGGCGAGATGGTCAAGAACTTCCTGGCCGGCGGGGCCAGCATCAACGCCCTGGCCCGCGAGGCAGGGGCCGAGGTGTGGGTGGCCGACCTGGGCATCATCCCGGAGATCGAGGCCCAGGCAGCCAGCGGACAGCGCTTCATCAGCCGCAAGGTGGAACGGGGCACGGCCAACCTGGCCCAAGGCCCGGCCATGAGCCGCGCCCAGGCCGAACAGGCGGTGCTCACCGGCTTTGAGCTGGCCAGGGAGGCGGTGGCCCAAGGCGCGCAGATGCTGGGCACCGGCGACATGGGCATCGCCAACACCACGCCTTCCACGGCCATTGCGGCCGCGCTAACCGGCAAGCCTCTCTCCGGGTTGGTGGGGCGGGGCACCGGCCTGGACGATCCCGGCCTGGCCAACAAGCACTGGGTCATCGAGCGCGGCCTGGAGCTGAACCGGCCCGACCCCAACGATGGCCTGGACGTGTTGGCCAAGGTGGGCGGCTTCGAGATCGGCGGCATCGCGGGCTGCGTTTTGGCGGCCGCCTATCACCGCAAGCCGGTGGTCATCGACGGGCTCATCTCCACCGCCGGGGCGCTCATCGCCCATGCCCTGTGCCCGGCGGTTGCGGGCTACATCTTCGCGGGCCACCGCTCCCAGGAGCCGGCCCACGCGGCCATGCTGGAGCGCTTGGGCCTGGAGCCTATCTTGGACCTGGGCATGCGCTTGGGCGAGGGCACCGGCGCGGCCCTGGCCATGCAGGTGTTGAGCGGGGCGGCCCGGGTGATGCGCGAGGTGCTCACCTTTGAGCAGGCCGGGGTCAACCAGGGCTAGGCGTCATGGGCAAAGAAAAGGCCCGCCGCAAGGGCGGGCCTTGGCCGTCGTGGGTTATGGCTAGATTTAATCGGCCAGAAGGGCCTCCTTGACCGCGTCGCCCATCTGGGCCGTGCTGGCGGTGCCGCCCATGTCGCGGGTCTTTACTTGGCCCGCGCCCAACACGGCCATCACCGCGCGCTGCATGTCCCCGGCGGCCTCGTCCTCGCCCATGTGCTCCAGCATCAGGCGCACCGCCTCGATGGAGGCGATGGGGTTGACCACGCCCTGGCCCGCATATTTGGGGGCCGAGCCGTGGATGGGCTCGAACATGGAGGGGTAGTCCTTCTCTGGGTTGATGTTGCCGCCGGCGGCAAAGCCCATGCCGCCCTGGAGCATGGCCCCCAGGTCGGTGATGATGTCGCCGAAGAGGTTGGAGGCCACCACCACGTCGAAGTACTCCGGGTTTTTCACGAACCACATGGTCATGGCGTCAACCAGGGCTACGTCGGTCTTGACGGCCGGGAAGTCCTTGGCCACCTCGGCGTAGACCGAATCCCAGAAGACCATGGAGTAGTTCAGAGCGTTGGACTTGGTGCAGTTGGTGACCATGCCCTGCTTGCCGCGTTTGGCGGCCAGCTCGAAGGCGTAGCGGATCACACGCTCGCAGCCCTTGTGGGTGAAGATGGCGGTCTGCATGGCCAGGCCGTCGGGGGTGCCTGCCTTGAAGATACCGCCCGCGTTGCTGTACTCGCCTTCGGTGTTCTCGCGCACCACCACGAAGTCCACCGTCTCCGGGGTGGCGGTGCGGATGGGCGTGGCCACGCCGGGGTATAGCTTGATGGGCCTGAGGTTCACGTACTGGTCGAAGCCTTTGCGAATCTTGAGCAGCATGGTCAGCGAGATGTGGTCCGGCACTTTGGCCGCGTCGCCCACGCAGCCCAGAAAGATGCCGTCGCAGCCTTCGAGCTGGTCCAGGCAGTCCTCCGGGGCCATCTCGCTGCTGGCCAGATAGCGGTCGCAGCCCCAGTCATAAAGCTGGGTTTTAACCTTGAAGCCGTGCTTGTCGGCCGCTGCCCGGAGCAGCTTCTCCGCCTCCACGGTGATCTCGCCGCCCACCCCGTCGCCGGGAATCAAAGCAATGTCGTACTCGCGCATGATCGTCCTCGCTTGCTTTGCGGTGTCAGTGCCAAAGGGCCGCTTGGCCCGGGGCATTATAGCCCGTGGACATCTCCATGGATAGCGGGATCAGGCCCGCACTCCGCACCAGAGGGCCGTGGTAAGGGCCAGCACCTTGCAGGTGGCCAGCACGCTGGGCAGCTCCACGTATTCGTCGATGCCGTGGATGTTGCCCGCCTTGGGGCCGGTGCAGGCCGAGACCATGTTGAAGTAGGGCGCGAAGCGCGAATCGATGCCCGAGGAGCGCCCGATGAAGGGCACATAGCCACCGGAGATCTTGCGGGCGGCCTGGAGCATGGTCCGCACAAAGGGGTGCTCCGGGTCCTGCCGCCAGGGTTCGGTCTGCCAGCCGAACCACTCGATACTGGGCGGGTGCTCGGCCAGCCAGGGGTCGCTCTGGGCGGCCTCCTCGATAGTGCGGCGCACCAGGGCGCGCACCTGCTGCATGGTCTCGCCCGGCGGGAAGCTGATGCGGCACTCCATCACCGCTTCGCCGGCCACGGTGGAGGGCCAGTCGCCCGCGCGCACCGTGCCCACGCTGAGATGGCAGGAGCGGCCCGAGCCGCGCTCGAACAGCTCGTAGTGCACCGTGGCCTGGCGGTGCTCGCCCAGCTTTTCCAGGGCCTGGTATATGGGGATCAGCTTGCCGAAGGCGTTGACCCCCTCGTGGGCCAGGCCGCCATGGGCGGTGCGCCCCACCACCCGCACCCGGAACATGCACACCCCGGCGTGGGCGATGGTCACGTTCATGCCGTGGGGCTCGGAGCAGATCATGGCGTCGGCAACGTGGCCCGCGGCCAGGCAGGCCAGGGTGCCCCCGGCCCCGCCGGCCTCCTCGTCGATGACGCTCATCAGGCGCACCGTGCCCGCCGGACGAAGGCCCGCGTTCAGCAGCGCGGCCAAGGCGTAGTGGTTGGCCATGAGGCCTGCCTTCATGTCGCCCGCGCCCCGGCCGTAGAGGCGCTCGCCCTCTACATCTCCGCTCCAGGGGTCGCGGCTCCAGGATTCCACCGGCTCTGGCGATACCACGTCGATATGGCCGTTGAGGATGAGCGAGGGTCGAGCAGGGTCGCCGGGCAGGGTGGCCACCAGGTTGGGGCGGCCGTCGTAGGGCGCCTTGGTATCGAGGAAAGCCGGGTGCCCGCGCAGGGCCTCGATGTCGGGCAGCACGGTGGCCACCTCCAGGCCCAGTCCGTGGTAGAGGCGCTCCATGTATTGCTGGGCCGGGGCCTCTTGGCCCACCACCGAGGGGATGCGCACCAGCTCCTGCAAGGAGCGGGTAAGCTCGGGGGCTAGCTGCTCCACGGCGGCGCTGATCTTCTGACTAAGCAAGCTGATTTCCATGACGCTTATTCCGTGCCGATGGATAAGGGGGTTAAGCGCGGGGCAGGGGATGGTGGCAGGCCACCCAGTGTCCGCTGGCCAGGGGCCGGAACTCCGGCTCCAGGCTTCGGCAGTCGTCCTGCGCGTGGGGGCAGCGGGTATGGAAGCGGCAGCCCGTCGGCGGGTTGAGCGGGCTGGGCACGTCGCCGGAAAGGATCACCCGGTTCTTCACCCGGCCCACCTCGGCCACCGGCGCGGCCGAGAACAGGGCTTGGGTGTAGGGGTGGCGCGGCCCGGAGAAGACGGCCTCCTTGGAGGCCAGCTCCATGAGCTTGCCCAAATACATCACTGCGATGCGGTCGCTGATGTGCTCCACAACGGACAGGTCGTGGGAGATGAACAGATAGCTCAGGCCCATCTCCCGTTTGAGGCGGGCCAGCAGGTTGACCACCTGGGCCTGCACCGATACGTCCAAGGCCGAGAGCGGCTCGTCGGCCACCACCAGCTTGGGGCCCACGATCAGGGCGCGGGCGATGCCCAGGCGCTGGCGCTGGCCGCCGCTGAACTCATGGGGGTGGCGGTCGTAGTGCTCGGGCCTGAGGCCCACGGTCTCCATCATCTCCAGCACCCGGCGCTTGCGCTCGGCCTGGCTCAGCTCCTTGTTGCGCCTCAGGCCCTCGCCGATGATCTCGCGTACCGTGAGGCGCGGGTTGAGCGAGGACCAGGGGTCCTGGAAGATGATCTGCATCTCGCGGCGGAGCTTGCGCAGCCCTCCGGCCGAAAGCTTGGCGATGTCCTTGCCCTTGTAGCTCACCGTGCCCCGGGTGGCCTCGATGAGGCGCAGCACCAGGCGGCCGGTGGTGGACTTTCCGCAGCCCGACTCGCCCACGAAGCTGAGCGTCTCGCCCTGGAACAAATCGAAGCTGAGCCCGTCCACCGCCTTGACCACCTCGCCGGAGCTGACGATGGAGCGGTTAACCACGAAGTGCTTGGTGAGGTCTTGTACCTCTAGGATGGTTTCACGATTCATGGCCGCCTCACTCGTAGAGCCAGCAGAGGGCGTGGTGCCCCGGAGCCAGCTCGCGCCAGGGGGCGGGCTCCTGCACGCAGCGGGGCAGGGCCCGGGGACAGCGGGGGTGGAAGGGGCAGCCCTGGGGCAGCTCGAAGAGGCTGGGCACAATGCCCTTCATCTCGTAGAGCTCGTGGCCGCCCGGGCGGGGGATGGACTTGAGCAGGCCCCGGGTGTAGGGATGGGCCGCGTTGTCAAAGATGTCTTGCACAGTGCCTTGCTCCACCACCCGGCCGCAGTACATCACCACCACCCGCTTGGCCGACTCGGCCACCACCCCGAGGTTGTGGGTGATGAGCATGATCGCGGTGCCGATGCGCTCGTTGAGCCGGTGCATGAGATCCAGCACCGAGGCCTGCACCGTCACGTCCAGGGCGGTGGTGGGCTCGTCGGCCAGGAGCACGTCCGGGTCCAGGAGAAGCGCCTCGGCGATCATCACCCGTTGGCGCATGCCGCCGCTCAGGTGGTGGGGGTAGTCCTTGATGCGCTTGGCCGGATCGGGGATGTCCACCAGGGCCAGCATCTCCACCGCCCGGTCGCGGGCCTCGCTCTTGCTCATCTTGCGGTGGGTGCGCAGCGCCTCGGTGAGCTGGTTCTCGATGGTGAAGGCCGGATTCAAGGAGATCATGGGCTCCTGGAAGATCATGGAGATGCGGTCGCCCCGCACCCGGCGCATTTCCCTGGCCGACGCGGTGAGCAGATCGCGCCCCTGATACCAGATGCGGCCCTTGGCGATGCGGCCGGGAAAGGGCACCAGGCCCAGCACGGCCAAGGCGGTGACGCTCTTGCCCGAGCCTGACTCGCCCACCACCCCCAGCACCTCGCCGGGATCGATGTGATAGTTCACTCCGCACACCGCCTGGGCCACGCCCTGGCTGGTGTGGAAATTGACCTCAAGGTCCTCTATGCGCAGCAGCGGTTCCATGCTACTTCAGCCTCGGGTCGAGGACGTCGCGCAGGGCGTCGCCCAGGAGGTTGAAGCCCAAAACCGCCAGGGTGATGGCCACCCCGGGGAACACGGTCATCATGGGGTTTTCCATCATGAAGTTGCGCGCGTCGCTGAGGATGTTGCCCCAGGAGGGCGCCGGTGGGGGCGCGCCCAGACCCAGGAAGCCCAGGGAGCTCTCGGCCAGGATGGCGTAGGCCAGGCTGGCCGTGGCCTGCACGATCAAGGGCGCGGTGCAGTTGGGCAGGATGTGGCGGAAGATGATGTACACGTCGCCGTTGCCCATGGCCCGCGAGGCCTCCACGAACTCCTTCTCCTTGAGCGAAAGCACCGAGGAGCGCACGATGCGCGCGAAGCGCGGCACGTAGACCACGCCCAGGGCTATGATCACGTTGTAGAGGTTGGGCCCCAGCGCGGCCAGGATGGCGATGGCCAGCAGGATGGCCGGGAAGGACATCAGCGCGTCCATGAAGCGCATGATGACGTTGTCCAACAATCCCCCGAAATAGCCCGCCGCCGCGCCGGTGATCACCCCGCCCACCGTGGCCAGCACCACCGACAACAGGCAGATGTAGAGCGAGATGCGCGAGCCGTAGATCACCCGGCTGTAGATGTCGCGGCCGTACTCGTCGGTGCCGAACCAGTGCTCCGCCGAAGGCGGGGCCGCCTGCATCTCCAGGTTGATGGCCAGGGGGTCGTGGGTGGCCAGCAGGGGAGCGGCCAGGGCCACGGCCAGGTTGAGGCCGATGACGATGACCCCGATGAGGCCGATCTTGTTCTTGAGCAGTCGTTTTAAAAGCATGTTGTGCCCGCCTCTCACTTGTATTGGATGCGGGGATCGAAGAAGCCGTAGAGCAGGTCCACGATCAGGTTGATGAGCACGTAGACCAGGGCGATGAACAGGATGCAGCCCTGCACCACGGGGTAGTCGCGCATGTTGATGGCCACCACCAGATATTTGCCCAGGCCGGGCAGGCTGAACACCGTCTCAGTGACCACCGCGCCACCCAGGAGCATGCCGTACTGGATGCCGATGGTGGTCAGCGCCGGGGCGAAGGCGTTCTTAAGGGCGTGCTTGTTGATCACCTTCCACTCGGGCAGGCCCTTGGCCCGCGCGTGGGTCACGTACTCCAGGCGCAAGACCTCCAGCATGGACGAGCGCACCATGCGCGCCACCACCGCGGCCATGAACAGGCCCAGGGTGATGCCGGGCAGGAGCAGGTAGCGCATGCCCTGCCAGAAGCTCTCCCAGATGGGCACGAAGCCGGTGGAGGGGAACCAGCCCAGGTTCACCGAGAAGACGAGCAGGCAGATAAGCCCCAGCCAAAAGCCGGGCACCGACACGCCCACGATGGTGCCGATCATGAACATGTAGTCGCTCTTGGTGTTGTGCTTTACCGCGGCCATGACCCCCGAGGGGATGGACACGATCAGCGAGAAGATCAGGGCCAGGGTGGTGAGCGACAGGGTGACCGGGAAGCGGTCGGCGATGGAGGTGAGCACCGGCACCTTGGAGTGGATGGACACCCCGAAGTCGCCGGTGAGCACCCGGCCCACCCACAGGAAGAACTGCTGGTAGAGCGGCTGGTTGAGCCCCAGGGCGTCGCGCAGGGCCTCCACGTCCTGGGGCGTGGCGTCGTTGCCCAGCATGACCAGGGCGGGGTCGCCGGGGATCATGTGGATCAACAGAAAGACCATGACCGCCACCAGGCCGATGGTGGGGATCAGGTAGATGATCCTTTTGAGAATGTATTTAAGCATGGGCCACGGTCTTTTTGTCGCCGCCCCCCGGGCCCAGGAGGTCAAGCCCGGAGGACGGCTGTTGAAGGTTTACTTGCTCAACCACACGCCCCACAGGCGCGGCATACCGGTGCTGAGCACCTGGTAGCCGTGCACGTAGTCGCGGAAGGCGTTCAAGTAGTTGTAGTTGCAAGAGAGCACCCAGGGCACCTGGTCTATGCAGATCTGGTGGATCTTCTCGAAGATCTTTTGGCGCACCGCAAAGTCGGCGGTGGCCAGGGCCTCTTGGCGCAGCTTCTCGGCCTCGGGATAGACCTCCATAAACTTATTGCGTTTCAAGTAGGCGTAGGCCAGGGCCGGGTCGGGCATGGGGGCCGCGCCGAAGGTGTGGATCTGGGACTGGCCCTTGAGGTGCTTCTTCAAGAGCACCGGCCAGTCGATCACGTTGAGCTTGGCGTTGACGCCCAAGGCCTTGAGCTGGGCGTGCACGGCCACGGCCATGCGGTACATGTAGGAGTACTTCTTGGTGGTGTCCACCACCACCTCTTCACCCTTGTAGCCCGATTCCTTGAGCAGCTTCTTGGCCTTGGCCATGTCCGGGGAGTACCAGGTCTTGAAGAAGGGGGTCCAGTACTGGTTGGCGGTGGCCACGGCCGAGGGGTTGATGGTGGCGTAGCCCATGAATCCGGCCTTGGCCATGGAGTTGATGTTCAGGGCATAGGCACAGGCCTGGCGGAACTTGAGGTTGTTGACCACCGGCCGGGTGACGCCGAAGTGGGCGCCCACCCAGACCAGGCCTGCCACTTCCTGCACCACCATGCCTTCCTTGGAGTAGTCGCTCTTGTACTTTTTCATGTACTTCTGCGGGAAGGAGTGCACCAGGTCTACTTCCTGGTTGACCAGGGCCATCACCGCCACCGACTCCTCGGAGATGGGCATGAAGGTGACCTTGTCCAGGTAGGCCACGCGCTGGCCGCCCATGCCGTCGCGGGCGCCGCTCTGGCCCTTGTAGTCCGCGAACTTGGCCAGGATGACGTGGCGGTCCGGCTTCCACTCGATGAACTTGAAGGGGCCGGTGCCCACGGGATGGGTGATCTGGCCGCCCTGCTTGGCCATGTCGGCCTTGCACATGATGGCCATCACCGGGGCCACGTAGGCCAGGGCGTTGGGGAAGCCGGGAGAGGGCTTCTTCATCAGAATGCGCACGGTGTACTTGTCCACCGCTTCGACCTTGGCCACCCCGGCGAAGAGCTTGGCCCGGGCGCAGGTCTTGGGGTTCATCATGCGCTCCACCGAGAACTTAACGTCCTCGGAGGTCACCTCGGCCCCGTTGTGGAACTTTTTGCCCTTCATCAGGTGGAAGGTGTAGGTCTTGTAGTCCTTGCTCACCTCCCAGGACTGGGCCACCACGGGCACGATCTTGAGGTTGGTGGTGTAGGCCAACAGGGGCTCGAACACGTGGTTGAGCACCACCGCGTTGACCATGGCCGGGCTGGCCATGGGGTCCAGGCTGGTGATGTCGGTGTTGAGCCTGACCTTGATCTCGCCCCCGGCCTTGGGCTGGGGCGCGGCCCACAGGCTGGTGGCGCCGAGCAGCACCAGCGCCGCCGCCAGGCAAACGGCCACGGCGCGCATGGTCTTGTGAGTACCTTTTGGGGACATATGCTCCTTGCTCCTTATGATGAGGTGGTTTCGCCGGGAGCCAGGTAGCGCCGCGCCG
This sequence comes from Desulfarculaceae bacterium, assembly GCA_020444545.1. Taxonomy (NCBI): domain Bacteria; kingdom Pseudomonadati; phylum Thermodesulfobacteriota; class Desulfarculia; order Desulfarculales; family Desulfarculaceae; species Desulfarculaceae bacterium. The sequence continues at coordinate 193,554 of JAHLKT010000002.1, forward strand.
CCGCGACGAAAACCTTCACACCGGTGATCAAAGCTTGGGGGTCCAAATCGAAAGTATGGGAGTGCATGGCCCGGTAGGGCCCGGCCGGGGCGCAACCCAGGCGGATCAGCGCACCGGGGCGCTCAGCCAGGAACAGGGCGAAGTCCTCGGCCGCGGTCACCGGGTCCAGGGGCATCACGTTTTCCGCGCCCAGGGCCTCGCGGGCCGCTTCGGCCAAGAGCTCCAGGGCCTCGGGGTGGTTGTCCAGGGGAGGGAAGGTCTCCTCCAGCTCCAAGTGGCACTCCACGTTAAACGACTTTTCCAGGCCCGCGGTCATTTGGGCCAGGCGCTCCTTCAAGAGGGCCCGGGCCGGGGCGGACAAGGCCCGCAGGCTGCCCGAGAGGCGGGCCGCGCCGGGTATGATGTTGTTGGCCGAGCCGGCCACGAACTCGCCCACACTGATCGCCCCGCTCTCCAGGGGGTTCAGGTTGCGGGCCACGATGGACTGCAAGGCGCTCACCAGATGGGCCCCGGCCACGATGGGGTCCTTGGCCAGGTGAGGGCGCCCGCCGTGGGCTCCCTGGCCGCGTATCTCCAAATGGAACACGTCGCAGGAGCTGTGGCTGACCCCGGGGGTGATCCCCGCCTGGCCGGCGGGCAGGTCGGCGGTGAGATGGGCGGCCAGGATGTAGTCCACCCGGGGGCTGTCCAGCACGCCCCGCTCCAGCATCATGCGTGCGCCTTGTCCAGTTTCTTCGGCAGGTTGAAAAAGAAACTTAATATTTCCCTTTAACCTGCTCTTCAGCCCGGATTCCATAACCCGGCGGGCCACGCCCAGCATGATGGCGGTGTGGCCGTCGTGCCCGCAGGCGTGCATCACGCCCGGGTTCTGGGAGCGGTAGGGAACCTCGTTGGCCTCGGCAATGGGCAGGGCGTCGATGTCCGCGCGCAAGGCCAGGGTGGGGCCGGGCTGGGTTCCCCGAATCAGGCCCACGGCGCCGGTCATGCCCGGGAGAGGGAGGAGCTCCACCCCCCAGCGGGCCAGTTCGGCCTGGATCACGCGGGTGGTGCGCTCCTCCTGGCCGGACAGCTCGGGATGGCGATGCAGGTCCTCGCGGAGGTCCCTAAGCCATGCCTGAAATGCCTTGTCCATGGGTCTTGCCGCCTTTTTTTGGCACTAGTGGTCCTGTCCGGGCGGGAAATACCGTCCGGTGAGCCGCCCGGGGGCGGCTGGGGGGTTTAGACCCCGTCGCTTCCTGCTATGGGTCCGCCGCCGGGCAGGGGAGCTTCGGCGTGCCGCCCGGCCACGATTTCGTCTGCGATCACCTTGGCCACCCAGGCCCTCCGCTCTGCGTCCATGCGCTGGGCGATGGCCGCCACGCTGATGGCCGCCTCCACCTGCCCGGACTCATCGCGCACCGGGCGGCCGATGGCCACCGCCTCGGGTATGAACACCCCGCCGGTCTCGGAATAGCCCATCTCCCGGCAGCGCTGCACCGACTCCAACACGTCGTCCGCGGTGTAGTTCTTGTAGCGGGTGTAGCGCCTCCGGTTGGCCGAGATCACCGCCCGGCAATCTTTGTCCGGCAGGCTGGCCAAGAGCACGGTGCTGCCCGCGCCGATGCCCAGAGGGGTGCGCTGACCCACCTCGTGGGTCAGGGTGCGGATGGGGAAGCTGCCTTCCGTCCGGTCCACCACCAGGGCGTCATAGCCCGAGCGGATGACCAGGAAAGCGGTGTCCTCGGTGATTAGGGCCACCCGCTCCAGGATGTGGCGGTATTGGTCCCGAATTTGGAACTGATGGGCCGCGGCCCCGAAATGATAGAGCTCCACCCCCAGGTGGTAGCGTTTGGTGATGGGATTGTAGGAGAGCAGGCCCTCGGAGACCAGGGCTCCCAGAGAGCGGCGGGCGGTGGCGGTGTGCAGTTCGGCTTCGCGGGCCACCTGGGCCAGGCTCATGCCGCGTTCGTTGTTGTTTACCACCATGCGCAACAGGCCGATGGCCCGGTGGATGGTCTGCACTCCCCGCTGCGAGGATGAGGCTGATTGGCTTTTGGTCGGTTTATCAGCTTGTTTCATGATTCCTCGGGTGCCTGGTGATCATAGGGTGGAAAAATCTTAGTTTTTTGATTCCGTAGGGTCAATAAAAAATTTACACATAATTCAATTTTAGTTACATATAGTGTAACAATCTACAAAAAGGTCAGGCCGGGGCACCGCACGGGCGGTTTTAAGGCCAAACCGATCACATAGTGGAAGGGGATGCCTGGAGGGGGCAGCCGGGCGGCCTAGCGGCGGATGAGCACCACGCCGGCCACCAGGAGCAGGGCCCCCAGCAGGCGCAGGGGGTCGGCGGGCTGGCGGGCCAGGCCCAGGAGCCCGAAGTGGTCAAAGGCCAGGGAGGCGATCATCTGCCCGGCCACGAACAGGGCCAAGAGAGCGGCCGCGCCCAGGCGGGGCAGGAGCAGGATGATGATGACCACGTAAACGGCTCCGAACAGGCCGCCGGTCCAGGAAAGCCAGGAGCTTTTGGCCATGGCCGAGGCCGTGGGAAGGGGCTCGCGCATCACGGCCAGCACGGCCAGCATGACCAGGGTGCCGCCCAGATAGCTGACGAACGAAGCCCAGCAGGCCGAGCCCAGGGCCCCGCGCAGCTGGGAGTTCACCGAGGCCTGCACCACAAAGGACGCGCCCGCCGCGGCCGCCAAAAGGCCCAAGGCCCAGAAATGCCAAAATGCCGGCATGAGGCACCTCCGCTTTCAGATAGATACGGTGCGGCGGCATCAACCGCCTCGGGGCTGGCTGGTGTGGCGTCTAAGCTGAAAGGACCGGCAGGGGGGCGCTCAGGCGAGGGCGCCCGCGCCGAGAAGCTGCACGTTGAGGATCTCGCCTTGGGACAGGCTTTCCCGGCCCTCGGGTATGGCCGCCACCGCATGGGCCTTGGCCAGGGCGCTCAGGCGGCTGCGCTTGGACAGGGGATGGAACAGGGGCAGGCCGTCCTCGCCGGGGGACAGGGAGCCTTGGAAAAAGTCGGTCCAGGCCGGGTTGCCGTCCAATATGTCCGCCGCTAGACGGGCGCTCACCCGGGGCAGGCCGGGACGGGCTCGTCCGGCCAGGGCGTGCAGGCCGGGCAGGGCGATCTGCAAAAAACCCATGAGATTGGAAGGCGGACCGCCGGGCAAGAGAAACACCGGCTTGCCGGCCAGCAGGCCGAAGCCCACCGCCTTGCCCGGGCCCATGCGGATGCGGTGGAACACCTTGCGCCAGCCCAGCTCTTTCAGGGCCTGGGCCACCAGGTCGCGTTCGCCGCGCCAGGCCCCGCCGCTGGTGATCAGCGCGTCGCTGCCGGCCAGCAGGTCCTCCAGGGCTCGGCGCAGCTCCTCGGGCTGGTCGACCGCCATGCCCAGAGAGGGGGCCATGCCCTCGCGCGCGCAGAACCCGGCCAGGGTGATGATGTTGGAGGCGTGCACCTGGCCCGGCCGTAGGGGCAGGCCGGGCATGACGATCTCGCTGCCCGTGCCCAGGATGCCCACCCGGGGCCGCGCGAACACCATGGCCGAGCCCAGGCCGCCCGCGGCCAGCAGCCCGGCGGCCACGGGGGTGATGACTCGGCCCGTGGCCAGGATCAGGTCGCCCCGGGCCACGTCGCCGCCTGTGGGCAGGATGTTCTTGGCCTGGGACGGGGCCAGCACCAGCAAATCGCTGCCTTCCAGGCGGGTGTATTCCTCGGAGACCACCGCGTCCGCGCCGGGCGGGATGCGCGCGCCGGTGAGCACCCGCACCGCTTGGCCAGGCCCCACCGGGATTTCCTCGTGGTCCCCGGCGGCCATGATGCCCGCCAGCTCCAGGCGCACCGGCGCGGCCTCGCTGGCAGAGGCCACCTCGCTGCCGCGCAGAGCGTAGCCGTCCTTGCGCGAGGCCGCCGCGGCGGGGCTGTCCAGCAGGGCGCGCAGCTCGGCTCCGGCAACCCGGCCCACGCTCTCCAATAGCGGCGCGTCCTCCACGCCCAGGGGCTCCACGCCCTCAAGGGTCAGGCGCAGGGCCTCCTCGTATCCCAGAGACAAGCGGTTCATGCTCTCCTAAAGCCCAATCAGGCCGACAGCGGCCTGTATTGAATTTATAACCTGGACGGTCCGGGGGGCAACGGAATACCATGCAGCCTATGAAACACCCCCTGAAAACCCGGCCCATCCTGCGGGTGCGCGGCGACGCGGTAAGCCCGGACAGCATCACCTTTGCCGACGAGCGGCCGCTGAGTCTGGCGGTGCGCGGCCGGGCGCTCACCGTGCTCATGGCCACCCCGGGCCTGGAGTGCGAGTTGGCCGCGGGCTACGCCCTGACCATGGGCTGGGCCAAGCCCGGGGACACGCCGCCTCGGGTGGATTACCACGCCGGGCAGGCCCAGGTGGAGCTGGATTTGGCCGTGGACCCCGAGTCGCTGAGCCCTATCCGCGCCGCAGGGGGCGGCCTGCTGGGCCCCACCGAGGCCGAGCCCTTGGCGGAGGGCCCCGGCATGGAGCTGGGCCTGGCGCGAGGCCTCACCGAGGCCATGGGCCAAGGTCAGGTGCTCTACCCCCTGACCCGGGGTACCCACGCGGCCGCGCTGTTCGACGCGGCGGGCGGGCTGCTGGCCCTGGCCGAGGACGTGGGGCGTCACAACGGCCTGGACAAGGCAGTCGGGATGGCCTGGCTGGAGGGCAGCCTGAGCCGGGCGGTGGCCGTGGCCCTGTCCGGGCGGTGCAGCCTGGAGATGGTGCTCAAGACGGTGCGCGCGGGGGTGAGCATAATCGTGAGCGTGTCCTCGCCCACCGTGCCGGCGGTGGAGGCGGCCGAGCGGTTGGGCCTAACCCTGGCCAATTGCCACGGCCCGGAGAACCTGGTCATCTACACCCACCCCGGCCGCCTGCGCCAAAACGGCGAGCCCCTGCGCCTGGCCTGAGTCTTATTGCCAACCCGATTCGGCGATCTCGTCGTGATAGATGAGCTGAATCTTGACCGTGGTGCCCGCGGCCAGGGGGCCGGAGTCGGGGGGAATGATGATCAGGCAGTTGGCGTCGCGCATGGATTTGAACACCGATGACTTCTGGTCGCCGGCCAGGGCCACGTGCAGGCCGCCGTTGCCCAGGGAGAAACGCCCGCGCAGCAGGCGCAGGTTGTGGGTGGGCTTCTTGTCGATGGGCTCGTCCAGCACCGCGCTGACCACGGGCTTGAACAGCTTGCGCGCGCCCATGAGGGCCAGGAGGGCGGGGCGCACGAACTGGATGAAGCTGGTCATGGCCGAGACCGGGTTGCCCGGCAGGCTGAAGAAGAGCTTGTCGTCCATGGTGCCGAAGGAGCAGGGCTTGCCCGGCTTCACGCGCACCCGTCCAAAGCGCAGCTCCACGCCCAGGTCCGCGTAGGCGTCCTTCACGAAATCGTACTTGCCCATGGAGCCGCCGCCGGTGGAGAGGATCACGTCCGCGTCCAGGGCGCGGCCCAGGAGCTCGCGCACCTGGGGCAGGGAATCGCGGGCAATGCCCAGATGGTCCGGCTCGGCGTTGTACTTGCGGGCTTCGGCGCACAGGGCGTAGGCGTTCACGTCGCGGATCTGGCCGGGGGCGGGCTTTTCGCCCACCGCGGCTAACTCGTCGCCGGTGGAGATGATGGCCACGCGGGGCCGCTGGTACACCCGCACCGTGTCGTGGTTCAGGGCGGCCAGGATGCCCACATCGGCCGGGTTGAGCATGTCGCCCCGCATGAGCACCGCCTCGCCGCTCTCGATATTCTCGCCCCGGCGGCGGTAGTTCTCGTAAGGGGCCACGGCGCGAAAGAGCTCCACCTCGCCGCCATGTTCTCGGCTGTCCTCGAACTGCACCACTGCGTCCGCGCCCGGGGGCAGGGGAGCGCCGGTCATGATGCGCACCGCCTTGCCGGGCGTCACCGTCAGGCCGTTCAGCGAGCCCCCGGCCTGCACCTCGCCCACGATCTTCAGGCGCGCGGGGCGCTGGGGTGAGGCCCCGGCGGTGTCGCTGGAGGCCACCGCGTAGCCGTCGCGGGCCGAGGAGTCGGTGGGCGGCAGCATGGCGTCGGCCACCACGTCCTCATGCAGCACCCGGCGCACCGCCTTAAAGATGGATATCTCCTCCGGCCCCAGGGGCGTCACCGCGTCCAGGATGATCCTCTGGGCCTCGGGCAGGGAGACGGTTTTCATCTCTTGGCTCATACCGCTACGCCGTTTACCCCCAAATAAAAGCGCCCGCCAAGCAAGCAGTGGCCGGCGGGCGTTTTGGCGGCGAATCCCCCCGCCGCAGCAGCAGCGGGGGGACGCCGGTCAGCTCTGGTCGCCCTTGCCGGGCAGGCTCCTTTGCTCCACGGGCAGGGGAGGGGGCACGGCCTGGCCGCCGCCCAGCTCCTGCACCGCCGAGAAGCGGGAAGGGCAGGCTTCGTGGCAGGTGCCGCACTTGATGCACAGATCCTGGTCGATCACGTGCACCTTGCCCTTGGCCCCTTCGATGGCCTGCACCGGGCAGCGCCGGGCACAGATGCCGCAGGCCTGGCACTTCTCCGGGTCGATGTAAAAGGACACCGGCTCTTCGATGAGGCTGGTCACCTCGTCAAGAGTGAAGTGCCCTTCGTAGAGCTCCTTGTCCTTGAGCGGGGTGGAGAGCTTCTCGCGCTCGCTCACCTTGATGTAGGGGATGAGCTTGCGCACCGCGGCCAGCTTGGCCTTGACCTCCACCAGGTCCACGCCCTCGCCCTCGGCCAGGGGGCCCAGCTCCTTTGTCCGCTTGTTGAACTCGTCGACCTCGCGCGCGAACACCAGGCCCTCACCCGAGGACATGAAGGATACCTTGAGCCGGGCCGGGTTGAGCCCGATGTGCTCCAGGATGCGCTTGGCCAAGAGCACCGTGTTGAGAGCATGGTAGTTGCCGTGGGTGATGTAGTTGCATTCGCCCAGGCGGCAGCCGCCCACGAACACCCCGTCCATCCCGTTGGAGAAGGCCCGCAGAATAAACTCCAGGTCCACCCGGCCGGAACACATGACGCGGATGATTCGCATATCAGTGGAATATTGTAGTCTGGAAACTCCAGCCATGTCAGCGGCGCCGTACGCTCACCAATGGCAGAGGAACCCCAGAGTCTTCGGCTTGAATTTGGCAGCCGCGCTCATAGCTCCTCACCTCCTTTCCGGGTCTGGGCAAACATCATTGGTTCACCGCCGCGTCTATCTGCCCCAGGATGTCCTCGTCCGGAGGGGCGTAGGCGTCGATTTGGCTGAAGACCTCTTCGTCCGTGAAATGCTTTAGGTAGATGGCCCCGGTGGGGCAGCAGGCGTTGCACAGGCCGTCGCCCTTGCACAGCACCGGGTTGACCACGGCCTTGGGGCCGCCCTTGGTCTTGCGCATCTCGATGGCATCGTAGGAGCAGGCCTCCAGGCAGGCTCTGCAGCCCATGCAGGCGTCTTCCTTTACCTCGCACACGCTGCCCGACACGGTCACGATGTCGTTGGAGAGCATGGTGAGCGCGCGGCCGGCCGCGCCGTAGGCCTGGTTGATGGTCTCGTGGATGTACTTGGGGTAGTGGGCCGCGCCGCAGAGATACACGCCCTGAGTGGCGAACTCCACGGGGCGCAGCTTGACGTGGGCCTCCTTGAAGAAGCCGTCCTCGCCCAGGGCCGCGCCGAACAGGCCCGAGAGCTCCACGTTGTCCTCGCCGGGCACCACCGCCGCGGCCAGCATCACGTAGTCCGCGTCGATGGCGATCTCCGTGCTCAGGATGTAGTCGGGCAGGGACACCCTGAGGACCGGTTTGCCCTCGTCGGACTCGGCGGCCTCCACCTGGGGCGCCTGCTCGGGCTCGTAGCGCACGAAGCGCACTCCCAGCTCGTTGGCCTCGCGGTAGTGGTCCTCCATGTAGCCGTAGGTGCGCATGTCGCGGTAGAGGATGTATACGTCGCGCTCGGGGTTTTGCTTTTTCAGCTTGATGGCGTTTTTCACCGACTCGCCGCAGCACACGCGCGAGCAGTAGTTGCGCTCCTCGTTGCGGCAGCCCACGCACTGGATCATCACCACGGTTTCGGCCTCGGCCAGGCCCTCGTCGCCGTTGGTGATGCGCTCCTCCAGCTCCAGGTGGGTCATCACCCGCTCGTCCTGGCCGTAGAGGTACTCGTTGGGCTCATAGACCCCGGAGCCGGTGGCCACCACGGTGACCCCGTGCTTGATCTCCACCAGGCCGCGCCAGCTCTTCACCTTGGTGACGAAGTTGCCCACGTAGCCGGTGGCCTCGGTGATCTCGGCCCCGGTGTACACGTGCAACAGCGGGTGCTTGAAGACCTTGGCCTTTAGCTCTTCCAGATAGGCCGGCACGTCCAGGCCGTCCAGGGTGTCATGGATGCGCACCGCCAGGCCGCCCAGCTCATTGGACTTCTCCAGCAAATAGACCTCGTGCCCCTGCTCGGCGATGGACAGGGCCGCGGTCATGCCCGCGATGCCGCCGCCCACTACCAGGGCCGCCTTGTTAACCGGCAGGTCGATCTCGCTGAGCGGCTCCAATAGGCAGGCGCGGGCCACGGACATGCGGGTGATGTCCTGGGCCTTGGCGGTGGAGGCCTCTCGCTCCTTGGAGTGGCACCAGGAGCAGTGCTCCCGGATGTTGGCCATGTCGTAGTAGTACTGGTTGAGGCCAGCCTCACGCAGGGTGTCGCGGAACAGAGGCTCCAGGGTGCGCGGGCTGCACGCGGCCACCACCACCCGGTTGAGCCCCTTCTCCTTGATCATGTCGGTGATCTCTTTGGCGCTGTTGGTGGCGCAGGAGAAAAGCTGTTCCTGGGCGTAGACCACGTTGGGCAGGGTCTTGGCGAACTCCACCGTGCCCGGCACGTCCACGATGCGGCCGATGTTGGCCCCGCAGTGGCAAACGAACACGCCGATGCGCGGCTCCTCGCCGGTCACGTCCTTCTCGGAAGGATACTCGCGCTCCTTGGTCAGCTTGTCGCGGCGGTAATCCAGAAGCTCGCCGGTCTGGCTGCCCGCCGCGCTGGCGCTGAACACCGACTCCGGAATGTCCATGGGGCCCTGGAAGGCGCCGGACACGAACACGCCGGGCGCGCCGGTGTTCATGGGGTTGAAGGGCTCGCCCTTGCAGAAGCCGTGCTGGTCCAGCTCCAGGCCGAACATCTCGGCCAGGCGCTGGTTGTCCTCCGGCGGGTTGAGCCCCACCGAGAGCACCACCATGTCGAACTCCTCCTCCTTGACCCCCTCGTCCGGGGTGGAGTAGCGGATGATGACGTTGTGGTTCTCCGGGTTCTCGCCCACGATGTTCACATAAGAGCGGATGAAGCGGGTGTCGGCCAGAGCGGCCGTGTTCTGGTAGTAGCGCTCGAAGTCCTTGCCGTAGGCGCGCACGTCGTTGTGGAACACGGTGCACTTGGCGTCGGCGTGGTGGTCCTTGGTCAGAATCACCTGCTTCTGGGTGTAGGTGCAGCACACGCTGGAGCAGTAGGAGTTGTCGCCTTCGGTGAGGCGGCGCGAGCCGATGCACTGCAACCAGGCCACGTTTTGGGGGTGCTTCTTGTCGCTGGCCCGGAGGATCTCGCCCTCGTAGGGCCCGGTGGCGCACAAGAGGCGCTCGTAGTCCATGCTGGTGACCACGTTGGGGATGCGGCCGTAGCCGTACTCCTCCTTCACCGCCGGGTCATAGACCTCGTAGCCCGGGGACAGCACCACCGCGCCCACCCTGATCTGAAGCTTCTCGGGCTTCTGGTGGAAATCGATGGCGTTTGCCTGGCAGACGTTCTCGCAGATGCGGCATTTCTTCTCTTTAAGGTAGATGCAGCTCTCGTCGATGTAGGCGATCAGGGGGATCGCCTGCGCGAAGTAGATGTGCACCGCCTTGTTGTCGGAAATGCCCTGGTTGAACTTGTCCGGGTACTCCACCGGACAATATTCCACGCAGGAGGTGCAGCCGGTGCAGGCGTCCTCGATAACGTATCGGGGCTTCTTGACCAGGCTCACCGTGAAATCGCCCACCCCTCCTTCCACCTTTTCGATATCGGTGTAGGAGAGGACCTCTATATTTGGATGCCGGCCGACCTCGACCAGTTTAGGCGAGAGTATTCACATGGAGCAGTCATTGGTGGGATATGTCTTGTCCAACTGCGACATATGCCCGCCAATGGCTGGGTTTTTCTCCACTAGGTATACTCGGTAGCCCGCCGTGGCCAGGTCCAGGGAGGCTTGGATACCGCTGATCCCGCCACCCACGACCATCACGTCTCCGAATTCGCCGCCGGGCTGTTTAACAGCCTCTTGCGGCAACTGCTCTTCCGACATGGGCTCGTGTTCCCCTTTCCATATCCCCGGCGCTTCGCCCCGGGGCTTTATCGGCCGATTTGGCCGCTTATGCTCTTTCTGTCCGCCCGGGGCGGTTTCCCCCCCCCACCCCCGCGCGCGGCCCCCTAGAGGGCCTCGGCCACGATCTCGGTGATGTCCTTGATCTGGATGGCCTCATCGGCCTCCAGGGTAAGGATGCTGTCCTGGAAGTTGGAGATGCAGTAAGGGCAGGCCGTGGCCAGCACCTCGGCCTCCTGGTCCATGGCCTGCTGGAGGCGCAGGTCGCTGAAGCGCTCGCCCTTGGGGGTCTCCATCCAGATGCGGCCCCCGCCGCCGCCGCAGCACAGGCTGGCCTTGTGGTGGTCGGGCAGCTCCTTGAGGCTAAGGCCCGGCACCGCGCTCAGCACGCCGCGGGGCTCGTCGTACACCCCATTGTGGCGGCCCAGGTAGCAGGGATCGTGGTAGGCCACCGTCTTGGCGAACTCGTTCTTCAACTCCAGGCGGCCCTCGGCAATCAGCTCGGCCAGGAGCTGGCTCACGTGGACCACCTCGAAGTTCACCGCGAAATCGGGGTACTCGTTTTTGAAGGTGTGATAGCAGTGGGGCGAGGAGACCAGGATCTTCTTCACCCCGGCGTCGATGAAGTTCTTGATGTTTTCCTTGGCCAGGCGCTTGAACAGCTCCTCGTCGCCGGTTTTACGGATGCTCTCGCCGCAGCAGTTTTCCTGGGGCCCCAGGATGCCGAACTCCACCCCGGCGGCCTTGAGCACCTTGGCCGTGGCCTGGGCCACTTTCTTAAGGCGCGGGTCGTAGCTGAGGTAGCAGCCCGGGAAGTAGAGGTACTCCATCTCCTCGCTGAAGGTGCCGACCCCCTGGCCTTGGGCCCAGGCGGAGCGGTCCTTGCGCGACTCGTTGAGCGGGTTGCCCTCGCCGATGAGGCTGGCGCTGATGGCCCGGATGGGCTTGACCGAGGTGGGGAAGACGCCGTACTCGGTGGCCAGGCGCCTGAGGGCCACGCCGGACTCGATCTGCTTCACGTCGCGGGGGCACTGCTGGGGGCAGCGGCCGCAGGTGGTGCAGAGCCAGATATCCTCGCTCTCGATCTCGGTCATGCCGAAGGTGGCCTGGCGCACGATCTTGCGCATGGAAAAATCGCGCACCCGGTTCCAGGGGCACACCGCGTCGCACAGGCCGCATTGGAAGCAGCGCTTGAACAGGTCGCCGCCGCTATCGCGTATTACCTCTACAATTTCTTTGTAGTCGGCTACATTCTCCACTGTCCGTGCCAGTCCTTCCGCCGGGTGCTAAGGGCGCCCTAGGCTTTTTTCGATTGGGACATCCGGGCAACGGCGTCTTGCAGCTTGTCCAGGCCGAACTTGTCGGCCAAAGACATGAGCCCGGTCTCCATGTCCTCCAGGGGAGCCTCTTCCTCCTCGTCCACCTCTATCTCGCGCTCTTCGTAGGTGAGCACGTCGTTGAGGCACCACTTGACGCACTGAGGCTCGTCGGCGCCCTCGCACATATCGCACTTGAGCGGCAGCCCCGAGTCAGGGTCCTTGAACAGGTCGCGGGAGGGACAGGTGGCCCGGCAGAAGGCGCACTCGTCGTATTCCTTGCCGTCGATGGTGTATTTCTCGCGGCCCATGCACTCGGCCGGGGTGTACTCCCCGGCGAACACCGGCAGCCAGATGTCCTTGATGCGGTCGGTAAGGATCTGGATGCGGCTCTTGGCCGGGTTGATGCTGCTGTATCTGGGCTCGGCGTGGTAGGCGGAGCAGATAATCTCGCAGCCGCGGCAACCGTTGCAGCGGTCGGCGTCGACCTTGATCGTCTTGATGGTCTTTTTAATTTTCGCCATCTTCAAGCAAGCCTCTCTTGATCAGTTCGTCGGCCACGTAGTCCAGGTCCAGCTCATGCAGCCGTTCCTTGGTGGGAACGCCGTTGTCGTTCCAGCCCTTGAACTTGTAGTAGGTGCTGAGCAGCTCTTCTTCCAGCTCGGGGAAGCGGCGCTTCCAGTGATCCTCGGGCGGGTACTCGTCCTTGCGGGACATGCCGCGCAGGTTATTGAAGGCCCGGTGCAGGTTGCGGCTGCGGTTGACGATCTTCTGCAGGCTCTTCTCGTCCAGCTCCAGGCCGGTGAGCGCGGTGATCAGCTTGGGGTAGTTGTGGATGTGGTAGGGAGGCTTCAGGCAGAACGAGCCCATGCCCGCGCAGATGCACAAGGCATCGTCGATGTTGTGCAGCATCTCCATCCAGTCCACGATCTGGGAGGCGATCTCCGGGGTGGGGTAGTAGGGGATCGCCTTCTCGCCGCGGACCTCCCACTCCAAGAGCCACTCCTTCCAGTTATCGTCGGGCAGCTGAGGCCAGTCTTCCACGAAGCGCTCGCGCTGCTCCTTCTTGGGGAAGGCGGCCTGGGGCCAGTTGCCCTCGATCTGGGTGATGCTGATCTTCTCGTTGGTGGCGTACATCAGGAAATAGAGCGGGTCGAGCATGCCCAGCTTGATGGGCAGCTGCTCGTGCTTCTTGATGTTGTTGTGGGCCAGCTTCTCGGCCTCGGGGCCCAGGGCCTTGCCCGCCCAGTAGGTGCCGTTGGCCAGCAGGTCGCCCACCTTGCCCTTGCGGTGCACCATGTGGTCCAGCAGCCAGAAGAAGCGGCCCTCCTTGTCCTCGGGGCAACCCTCGAAGTCCTCGTCGGTGAGGATGCCCGCCTCCTTGAGCTCCACCGCGTAGGCCAGGATCTGAGGGGTGGAGAAGCCGTCTACCCCGTACTCGCTGGCCTTCTGGGCGATCTGGAAGCCGAAGTCCAGGTTGTCCACGTAGGCGGCCATGGCGTAGGTGAGCTTGGAGAAGCACTTCATCATGTAGCGGGGCACGTTGGGATAGTCGATGAGCGCGCCGCAGTGCTGGGGGCAGTTGTAGCAGGAGATGAGCCGGGCGATGGAGTCGGTCTGGGTCTTGGACCAGCTCTCGTCGATCTCGTCGGTCCAGAAGTCCTTGCGCCGCTCGCGGGCGTTGCCCCAGGCGAAGTTCTCGGTGTGCCACTTCTCGTCGGTGTGCACCATTTCCGCCGGGGAGCCGATGCCCGAGAGGATGGTCATCACGTCGGGGATGGGGTTGTTGTTGCGGTAGTTGATGTACTCGGTGATCTCGTCCATGATCTCCATGAACTTGGCGCCGTCGTGGATGTGCACGTCCTTGGTGCCCCGCACCGCCACGGCCTTGATCTTCTTGTCGCCCATGACCGCGCCGCCGCCCAGGCGGCTGGAGCTGGAGCGCGACTGCTCGATGGAGGCCACGAAGACCTTGTTTTCGCCTGCCGGCCCGATGGCCGCCACCTGGGCCCGGGGCTCGTCCAGCTCCTCGCGGATCAGGTCCTGGGTCTCCAGGGCGCCCTTGCCCACCAGGTGGGTGGCGTCGCGGAGCTCAACCTTGTCGTTGTTGATCCAGACGTAGACCCAGTCCGGCGATTTGTTGCTGAAGACCACCTTGTCGTAGCCCGCGTGCTTCAGCTCGGCCGACCAGAAGCCGCCCATCATGGGATAGGCCAGAAGCTCCGACTGGGGCGAAACGAAGCTGATCACGGTCCGGTTGGCGCTGAAGGCCGGGGTGGCGTTCAGCAGGCCGGAGCTGAAGATCAGCAGGTTTTCGGGGTCAAAAGGCTTGGTCTCCGGCGGCACCCGGTCCCAGTGAATCTTGACGCTGGTGCCCAGGCCGCCAAGGTGCGTCTCCAACACTTTGGGATCGGTCTCCACCCGCTCGATATTGCCGGTGGCCAGATCGATCTCCAGGTTATAACCAGTCTCTCCGTACCTCATTCTTACCTCTTTCGAAAGCAAAGAAACGGCGGGGATGGCTATGGAGCGATCCTCAAGTCCCTGCTTTGCATGCAGTCTTTTTAGACAGCCTACCGCCCCACATCTTAAGGGGCGGGTGAATGGTAGTTATAATATGGCTACAATGTAACTGAGTGTCAACCATAAAAACCACGGCAAGGCTTTATGTTAAAAATTCGGCCAGATGAGCGAAATTAGGGACAAAATCGTAGTTGAGGTTCGAGAGGGCACCTGTAAACCCCCTGTGATTGGTGGGGGCATGGCCCGGCGAAATTTGACCAGCTAGGGCATAGGCTTTAGTATGAGCCCTAGGGGAGGGCTCGGGCGCGCCGCCGTGGCTGCTACGAAAAATATCCATAAAAGACATTAATATTCGCCCCTTACCCCCCATGGTCCCCGCCAGGCCCTGGGACGCGTCCGCCGGAGTAATGACATGCCCGATTTGCACACCGCCTGCCGGGAGCCCGTGACCCCATGAGCCTGGAGCCCAACCAGCGCCGCGCCCTTTGCGGCATCTGCCCGGCCGGGTGCTGGATAATCGCCACCTACGATGGGGACGGCCGCCTGGCCAAGGTGGAGCCCGACCCGGCCTCGCCCCTGGGCATCACCTGCCGCCTGGGCGACCACTCGCCCGAGATCCTGTATTCCCCCGAGCGCCTGAAGACTCCCCTGCGCCGCAAGGGCCCCAAGGGCACCTACGATTTCGAGCCCATTTCCTGGGACGAGGCCTTCACGGCGATTGCCGAGCGCCTGCAAGGCATCAAGGCCGAGCACGGTCCCGAGGCCACCTGCGTGTACACCGGGCGCGGCTCCTTCGAGCTGGCCATGTGCGACCTGTACCAGCCCAAGGGCGTGGCGGTCTCCTCGGCCTCCTCGCTTTTGTTCCCCTTCGGATCGCCCAACACCATGGGCGTGGGCGCCTTGTGCTATGTGTCCTACGCCATGATCGCGCCCCATGTGACCCTGGGGAGTATGCACATCACCATGTTCAGCGACCTGGAGAACGCGGAGTTGATCGTGGTGTGGGGGGCCAACCCGGCCACGGACAGCCCGCCCATGGACTATCGCCGCATCGCCCAAGCGGTGGAGCGCGGGGCGCGCCTTGTGGTCATCGACCCCCGCCGCACCCTCACCGCCAAAATGCCGGGCGCGCGCTGGGTGCCCATCCGGCCGGGCACCGACGGAGCCCTGGCGCTGGGCATGTGCGCGGTGCTCATTTCCGAGGAACTCTACGACGAGGAGCTGACCCGCGACTGGACCCACGGCTTCGATCAGTTCGCTGCTTACGCCCAGCACTTTAGGCCCGAGGTGGTGGAGAACATCACCGGGGTGCCCGCTGACACGGTGAAGGAGCTGGCTCGGGAGATCGCCGGGGCGGCCGGGGCCGCGCCGGTGATGTACACCGGCCTGGAGTATTCCGACTCCGGGGTGCAGGCCATCCGGGCCACCCTGGCCCTGTGGGCCCTGGCCGGCCAGCTCGACGTGCCCGGCGGGCGCTGCTTTGCCATGCGGGAGAACAACTATCCCATCAACCGGGAACACCTGGTGGCCAACCCGGCCCCGGAAAAGGCCCTGGGCCGCGAGAGCTTCCCGCTCTACACCCTGTACCGCGAGGAGTCCCACGCCAACTGCCTGCCCCGCGCGGTGTTGGAGGGCGAGCCCTATCCCATCAAGGCCCTGATCAGTTTGGGCGCGTCGCTGTGCACCTCCTGGCCGAGGGCCTCGGTGTGGAAGGACACCCTGGCCGCCCTGGATTTCCTGGTGTGCGTCGACATCTTCCACAACGCTGACACCGCCTACGCGGACCTGGTCTTGCCCGCGGCCACCTGGTACGAGATCGAGTCCTACATGACCTACGGCCCCACCTTCCGCTTGCGCGAGCAAGTGGTGCCCCCGGTGGGCGAGGCCAAAAACGCCTTTTTCATCTTCAGCGAGATCGCCAAGCGCCTGGGCTACGGCCATCTTTACCCCCAGAACGAGCAGGAGGTGCTGGAGCGTGCCCTGGAGGGCGGGCCCTTCAGTTTGGACCAGGTGCGCGCCGCCGGGGGGCAAGTGAGTCTGCCCGGGGCCATGATGCAGTACAAGAAGTGGCAAAAGGGCCTGCTGCGCCCAGACGGCAAGCCCGGCTTCGACACCCCCACCGGCAAGATCGAGCTGTTCTCCACCATCCTGGCCGAGCACGGCTATGCCGGGCTGCCCGAGTACACCGAGCCCTCGGAGAGCCCGGTGTCGCGCCCCGACCTGGCCGAGGACTACCCCCTGGTGTTCAACTCCGGGGCGCGGGTGAGCACTGACTTCCGCTCCCAATTCCACCACATCCCCGGCTTGGTAAAACGCCGCCCCGAGCCCACCGTGACCCTCAACACCCACGACGCCGAGGCGCGGGGCATCGTCAACGGCGACTGGGTGCGCCTTTCCTCGCCGCGCGGCGCGGTGCGTTTGCGGGCGCATGTGACCGAGGACATCGTGCCCGGCGCGGTGGACGCCAACATGGGCGGGGGAGGGCCGCTAGGCCCCCAGGCCTGGCAGGACTGCAACATCAACGACCTCACCGAGCTGAAGTACGACCCCATCAGCGGCTTCCCCATTTACAAGGCGCTCTTGTGCGAGGTGGCCAAAGAGCAGGGCGCGGGCGAGGCCGTGGCGGTGGACTCCGGCGAAGGCGCGGCGGCCCAGGTGCGGCCTGCGCCGCGCGCTGCCCAGGCGGGGCCGCGCATCTACCTGGACCACAACGCCACCACGCCCCTGGACCCGGGGGTGGCTTCGGCCATGAGCGAATTTTTGGCGGCCGAGTTCGGCAACCCTTCGGCCATCTACCGCGAGGGGCGCGCGGCGGCCACGGCCCTGGCCGAGGCGCGGCGCAAGCTGGCCTCCCTGCTGGGGACCACCGCCCGCCGCCTGACTTTCACCTCCGGGGGCAGCGAGGCCAACAACCAGGTGATCAAGGGCGTGGCCCTAGACCCGGCCAACCGGGACCAGCGCTTCATCACCTCCAGCGTGGAGCACCCCTCGGTGCTGAGGGTCTTCTCGTGGCTGGCCGATCTGGGCTGGGACGTGGTGATTCTGCCCGTGGACCGCGAGGGTCTGGTGCGGCCGGATGACCTGGTCGAAGCCATGGAGAAGCCCACCGCCCTGGTGAGCATCATGCTGGCCAACAACGAGACCGGCGGCTTGCAGCCCATCGCGGAGCTGGCCGCCCTGGCCCATGGGGCCGGGGCCTTGTTCCACACGGACGCGGTGCAGGCGGTGGGCAAGATTCCGCTGAACGTGGGTGAGCTGGGCGTGGACTTCCTGAGCCTGTCCGGCCACAAGCTGCACGGGCCCAAGGGAGTGGGCGCGCTCTACGCGCGGCAGGGATTGGAGCTGGCCCCCCTGGTGCATGGCGGCGGCCAGGAGGGCGGCCGGAGGGCGGGCACCGAGAACACCGCATCCGTCGTGGGCCTGGGCGCGGCGGCCGAGCTGGCCGCGCGCAGCCTGGGCAAAATGGGCGGCCAGGTGGCCGCGCTGCGCGACCGGCTGTGGTCGGGCATCCGGGAGCTGGTGCCGGACGCGCGGCTCAATGGCCCGCGAGAGGGACGTTTGCCCAACACCCTGAGCGTGTCCCTGCCCGGCATCCGGGGCGAGTCCTTGGTGCTGGCCCTGGATCAGAAGGGCGTGGCCTTGTCTTCGGGCTCGGCCTGCCGGGCGGGCAGCCCGGAGCCCTCGCACGCGCTGTTGGCCATGGGCCTGAGCGACGAGGAGGCGCACTGCGCCTTGCGTTTTTCCCTGGGCCGCGAGAACACGGCCGATGAGATCGAGCGAACCTTGCAACTAATGCGGCAGGTGATCGCCGAGAGCGAGAACCTGGTGCGCTTCGTGCCCTGCCGGTAAGGCAGCGGGGAGCGGCGGATATGCGCCTGAAAGCCTGCATCAAGGCCGAACAAGAGCGGCTGGAGATTCACGACTATTTGGACCTGGACCACCGCGAGGAGATGCGGCGCCTGGTGGGGGAGGGGCTGAGCGCGGCCGACAAGTGGCTGCACTGTAAATACCTCTACGACCAGCGCGGTTCCGAGCTCTTCGACCAAATCTGCCGCACCCCGGAGTATTACCCCACCCGCACCGAGATGGCCCTCTTGGAGCGCCACGCCGGGGAGATCATGGATTTCTTCGCCTGGCGCGGGGGCGACCTGGTGGAGATGGGCTCGGGCTCCAACCAGAAGATACGCCTGCTCCTGGACGGCCACGCGCCGCGAGCCGGAGGGCATCTGCGCTACGTGCCCTTTGACATCAGCCAGAGCGCCCTGGAGGAGGCGGCCCGCGAGCTCCTGGAGCTATATCCCGGCCTGGAGGTCATGGGCATCGTGGGCGACTACACCCGCCATTTGGCCGCGTTGCCGCCGGGCCGCAAGCTGGTGCTGTTTTTGGGCAGCACCCTGGGCAACTTCAACGAGGCGGACGGCCTGGCCCTGCTCAGGGGCGTGGCCGCGGCCATGGGCCCGGAGGACCGCTTTCTCCTGGGCCTGGACATGGTCAAGCCGGTGGAGGTGCTGGAGGCGGCTTACAACGACGCGGCCGGGGTGACCAGCCGCTTCATCAAGAATATCCTGGCCCACCTCAACCGCGAGCTGGGCGCGGACTTCCCTCTGGAGCACTTCGAGCACCACGCTTTTTTCAACCCCCAACGCGAATGCATGGAGATGCACCTCCGGGCGCGGCGAGAGCTGAGCTGCCGGGTGGGCGACCTGGGCATGGAAGTGGGCTTCGAGCCCGGCGAGACGATCCACGTGGAGATCGCCCGCAAGTTCGCCCCCGAGAGCGCCCGCGCCATGCTGGAGCAGGCCGGGTTCCGCCTCACCCGCTGGTTCAGCGACGAGCGGGGCTGGTTCTCCCTGGTGGAGCTGGCCTTGGCGGGGTAGGGGGCGGCCTTCGCATCAGCTAGGCGTTGCGAAGGTGTTTGCCTTGTGCAAGTTGCCCAGGTCGGGAGGGGATGGGCGCTTGGCATAAAAAGAAGGACCAGCTTGCGGCTGGTCCTTTTGTCTTTTGTGTGGCTGGGGCTACATGATTGCATAATACTGGCTTTGAAGTGAAAGGCAGATTGAGTTGCATAATAGGTAATTAATTTTTAAAGGCGCTCAATCGTGTGGATTTAGTGGGCAATGGTAGCAGTTCAGAGCCTTTATACTAATTTATTATTAGCAGGATGGATTTATTTGGTTCACAACGAATAATCCATTATTTGTTGCGGAATTAGGGATTGAGTTTTTATGGAACCTCGTATACTTTGAAGTGAATTTATCAACCATAATAGGGGATGATAATTGACCATCGACGAATTACGTTTGGCAGCGGAAACGTACCTAGCCCCCCTGTTGTCTGCCCAGGTCCTTCCTGCCCTCGAACCTTGCCAACCATATTGTAGCCGTGTTGCTGCACTAGACCCTAGCAGAATTGGTATCAAAGCAAGCGATGGTGATACAGAAAGGATTGTGATTAACCGGACTCCAGGGTTTCCTCCAGAAGAACTCCAAATAGCAAAGGATTTTACAGAAGAGTTATTTAATATTTATGGGGCTACGGCGCAGGGTTATCGGCAAGAGTTGTTATCATTTCTTCCTGCGAGAGCAATTGCTCGGCATCTGGGGGGAATGGAGGCAACCAAGATCGTTTTGCGTCAATTTGAAAAATGGGCTGCGAGGACATATGAAGGAGGGGCCATCTCGTCTTTAGTGGGTATCGATCCAGGATGTACTGAACGTGATGTTTTACTGGCAGAACTTTTTGAACACGATTTTTCGGCGGTGTTGAGCAATGGGTTCGATACACTCCTGTTGTCTTCGCCTGGGGGAAGTGTGGGAGGTGCCAGACAATTATCCGTGAGTGAAGACAATTTGCGATTTGCGCCTTATAGACTTAGCCCTGTTGCAGGGTGGTCCGAAGGCAATAAGGTCGCTTTCGTACTGAATAGGCTCGGTGAACAATTGGTTTTTAAGGGAAAGAAACTAATATTTGCAAAAAGGCGTGGAGAATGGCGCTATTATTCCCACGAAATGTATATCAGACAAATGCAGCCGCCTCAAAAGAGGGAACTACGTGAGGCTGTGTACGAAAGTTGTATCGATACTTCCTTCGCACGAACAGGTGGATGCATAATCATTGTTAGGTCCGGTTCCGTTGATGATGCAAATGAGTTGATATCTAGTTCGGATCGTCTAGATGGAACAAATCAATCTATTAAAACAAAGACAATTAAAACGATGACGAATAAAAAATTCCAAAAATTAGATCGACGATTGCGACAGGAGCTTCTCGCATTAGATGGTGCAACAATATTGACCCATGATGGAGATGTCCTCGCGGTTGGGGCAATAATTAGCGTTCCTTCTGGTAGCGACGGTGGAGGCCGTAGAGCGGCCGCCAAAAAGGGAAGCACGTTAGGGCTGGGCATTAAAGTGTCTGAAGATGGTGAGATAACAGCATTTAAGAACGAGGAACAGGTCTTTACAGCCTAGAAGATCAAATGTCTTTTAATATTGGTTCTTAAAGTAGAAGGACCAACTTGCGGCTGGTCCATTTATCTTCATGCCTGGCGGGACGACCCAGTTCCGAGCCGCCGCCCATGGCGTGGCGACGGCCCAGATCGAATCAGTAACTGTTGATCAGGTCGGCCTTGGCCTGAAAAACATTGCTGACCGAATCGCCGAACAGGAAAGAGGCGAAGGCGATCCCTCCGGCCAGGAACGACAGGATAAGGGCGTATTCCAGCGCGCTGACGCCGGTGTCGTCTAAGGCAAGTTGGGCTAGGCGGGGCATGGGGCAGGCCTCCAACCAAAAATTGCTATGTTAGCTAGAAATTTTATCACGGGCCGCTTCAAGAAGGAAATCGCTTCTTTGCCCTCCCGAACCGAGACAAAAAAGGACCAGCCTTGCGGCTGGTACTTTTATCTTTTGCTTGGCGGGGACGACCGGGCTCGAACCGGCGGCCTGAATGCATGGCGTATTTAGTCACCCGCATGCCGTCAAAAAGGCATGGGGTTTGTTTTCAACAAGCCATTTGAGATAACATGGCGAGTCATAGGGCATTAATGGTCTACGGCCACCCAGGGATTCTGCTGCCCTTAATATCTACCAGGCTTGCATGTGGCTGGGTTCCATGATCGACCTCACCGCAAATGATGCGAATCTGCTTCTGAAGATATCGGAAAAGTTATCCGGCAGCCTGAGCCAAATAGAAGTCAGGCTTTCGGCGGGGGAGGAGCTTTTACGGCTTCTCAGGGCCGACTATCTGGCCTCATACGTTTGGGAGCCAGCCAAAAAAGTTTTTGAGCAGGGCGTCAGCATCAACATGGATCCCAAAAACCTGGCGCGCTACGACGAATACTTTCAGTTCCGCGATCCCATCACGCCAGCATTGCAGAAACAACGGAGCGCCACTCCGGTACACCGCGTAATGCCCCAGGGAGACCTGGAGCGGACGGAGTTCTTCAACGATTTTCTTGCCAGAGACGGCTTGCACCATGGGATCAACCTGTACGCCTACGATGGAAACCTGAATATCGGCGACCTTCGTATCTGGCGCAACAAACGTCAGCCGGAGTTTGATGGACGAGACGTTCAACTGCTGAACCTGGTCAAGCCTCACTTCAAGAACGCCTTGCGCAACGCGAGGGTCCGCCTGGCCTTGCAAAAAGGGGCGGAATCCACGACGCGCCATTATTGGGAGAACTCCCCGATCCCCTGTTTCGTCTTTGACCGGGAATTGAGCCTGTTTTTCCGCAACCAAGCCAGCATGAGGTTGGAAAAGCAGATGCCGGAGCGTCAGTTT
This sequence comes from Desulfarculaceae bacterium, assembly GCA_020444545.1. Classification (NCBI taxonomy): domain Bacteria; kingdom Pseudomonadati; phylum Thermodesulfobacteriota; class Desulfarculia; order Desulfarculales; family Desulfarculaceae; species Desulfarculaceae bacterium. Next base: position 215,483 of record JAHLKT010000002.1, read on the forward strand.
TCCCAATTGATGTCCCAGGTGTCGCGGGCCGCTGGGGGGAAGCTGCCGGAAGACGGCTGGGGGCCTTTCCAGATTTCGGTGTTCCGTCCCGAACCGAGCGGTGATGAAAAGCGGCACCTGGTGGTTCATGTGCAACGCGCCGCTCAACCGAGGTTGCACGCCGCTTGGCTGCGCTCCCGGTTCGGCTTGTCTCAGCGCGAGTCGCAGATAGCCATGTTGTTGGTAAAGGGCCTGGCCGACAAGGAGGTCGCGGGAATACTCTCGATTACCTTCAACACGGTGCGCGCTCACATCAAGAGCATTTTTCATAAGCTGGAAGTTACCAACCGCACCGAATTGCTGCACACCATGATGCACGATCTGGTGGACATCACCCTGGATTAGGCCCACCTCCCCAATCCTGGGGATACCATTGTCCCTTCTCTCCGTGTTCGACTGCTTCTCGGAAAGCCACCCGCAACCAATGCCGGTCCAAAGGAGCAGTCATGTCCAATAATGAAGAGATGTCCAGAAGGCAATTCGTGAAGATGTCCCTGGCCGCCGGGGCAGGCGCCGCCTTGTTGCCGGCCATGGGGGCAACGGTGTTCGCGTCCGGCCAAGCCGGAGCAACCGCCGGCTTGCCGGTGTACCTGCTCGAAGAAAAGATCCGTCAGGGCAAGCTGACTGCGAGCAAGTTGGTGGAGATCTACCTGGAGCGCATCGCCAAATACGGCGGCAAAAAGGGCCTGAACTGCTATATAACCTTGGCCGGCCAGCAGGCGCTGGCCCGGGCCAAAAAGCTGGACGCCATGGCCGCCCACCACAAATTCGCCGGCCCGCTGCACGGCATCCCGGTTGCCGTGAAGGACAACCTAGACACCATGGAGATAGTCACCACCGGCGGCTCCAAGATTTTAGCCCAGTGGCGGCCGCCCCAGGACGCCTATGCCGTGGCCCGCCTGCAACAGGCCGGCGCCATCATCCTGGGCAAGACCAACATGCACGAGTTCGCCTTCGGCATCACCACCAACAACCCTCACTACGGCCCCTGCCGCAACCCTTATGACCAGACCCGCATCCCCGGGGGCTCCAGCGGCGGCTCGGCCGCGGCTGTGGCGGCCGACCTCTGCGCCGCTGCCCTGGGAACCGATACCGGCGGCTCGGTGAGGATACCTTCGGCCCTTTGCGGAGTGGTCGGTCTTAAGCCGACCCTGGGCCTGGTGGGCCGCGGCGGCATGATGTACTTGTCCTTCACCCGCGACTGCATCGGGCCTATTACCAGGTCGGTCAGCGATGCGGCTATCGTCTTGGAGGCCATCGCCGGCAAAGACGCCCGCGACCCGGAAAGCGGCCGGGGCCCCGCCAAAATCCCCAATTATTCCGCCTTTGCCAAAACCGGCCTCAAGGGCAAGAAGTTCGGCCTGCCCAAAAATTACTTCTTCGACAATATCAGCCCGGACACCGCCAAGGTGATAGACCAGGCCATCAAGCTGGTGGAGAAGCAGGGGGGGCAGGTCAAGGAGGTGGAGGTCAAGCACATGGACCTGGTCACCTCGGCCGGGTTCAACATCGTGCTCTCGGAGGCGGTCTACCTCATGGAGGACTATTTGCGCGCCTTTGACCCCAAGGCGAGCATTGACAAGTACCTGGACCAGATGGGCCCTGACGTCAAGGGCGTGCTGGGCAGCCAGAAGGGCACCCCCAAGAGCAAGCCGGTGCCCGGATGGGTCTACTCCCGATCCCTACGCAAGGAGCGCGGGCTCATCATCGCCGGCATGGCCCAGGCCCTGGACGGGCTTGACGGACTGCTCACCCCCACCACTCCCTTGCCGGCCGCCAAGATCGGCGAGGACGTGGACACCACGCTCAACGGCAAGAAGGTCAACACCTTCCTCACCTTCATCCGCAACTGCGACCCCATCAGCGTGGCCGGTTTCCCGGCGATTACAGTGCCGGCCGGTTTCTCGGGGAACGGATTGCCCATCGGCCTGCAAATCATTGCCCGGCCTTGGGAGGAGATGAGTCTTCTGAGCCTGGGTTACGGCTTCGAGCAGGCGGCGGGGCCGCGCAAGCCGCCCCGATTAAAGGGCTGATACGCTTGCCAGACAAAAAAGGACCAGCCTTGCGGCTGGTCCTTTTATCTTTTGCGTGGCGGGGACGACCGGGCTCGAACCGGCGGCCTCCGGCGTGACAGGCCGGCGCTCTAACCAAACTGAGCTACGCCCCCGCGTAGATCTATTTTATAAGCCGTAGGCTCTGGGCTCGGGCCCACCGCCATCGCCCTCGTCAGGGGTAATGGTGGTAGGCGGAACAGGACTCGAACCTGTGACCCCCGGCTTGTAAGGCCGATGCTCTCCCAACTGAGCTACCCGCCCAAGTCCCGGGGCCGCGCGCCTTGCGCCCGGCCCCGCACCCCATTCAAGGGGACTCTTATTTATCAAGCGACAGGCTAACTGTCAAGCGGTTAAGTGACTAATGAGCCACCATATCCGAGGATTTGTCAGCCTCGGACTCCGGAGGCAGCACATAGGGCTCCGGCTTGCACTGGAAGATGGCCTCCGGGTCGTCGCAGGCCAGGGCGTAGGTGAGGACCTCGTCCATGTGCTCCACCGGGATCAGCTCCACCGTCTTGAGGACCTTCGCCGGTATTTCCTTGATATCCTTCTCGTTGTCCTTGGGGATCAGCACCTGGGTGATCTGGGCGCGGTGCGCGGCCAAAACCTTCTCCCTCAGGCCGCCGATGGGCAGCACCCGCCCGCGCAGGGTGATCTCCCCGGTCATGGCCACGCTGGCCTTGACCGGCATGCGGGTCAGGGCGCTCACCAGGGCCGTGGCCAGGGTGATGCCGGCAGAGGGGCCGTCCTTGGGAATGGCGCCCTCGGGCACGTGGATGTGCAAATCCACCTTGGTGTAGAAGTCGCCCGGCAGGCCCAGGGACTTGCCCCGGGAGCGCACGTAGCTAAGCGCCGCCTGGGCCGACTCCTGCATGACCTCGCCCAGCTTGCCGGTGATGGTCACCTTGCCCTTGCCGGGCAAGACGATGGCCTCGATGGTGAGCATCTCGCCGCCCACCTCGGTCCAGGCCAGGCCGTTGGCCAGGCCCACGTGGTCCTTTTCCTCGGTCAGGCCGTAGCGGAACTTGGGCACGCCCAGATAGCTCTCCACCGCGCTCACCGGCACCCGCACCTGTCCCTTGGTGTCGTTCTCGCTCACCAGGCGCTTGGCCACCTTGCGGCACACGCTGGCGATCTCGCGCTCCAGGTTGCGCACCCCTGACTCGCGGGTGTAGCGCCGCGCGATCTCCAGGATGGCGTTGTCGCTGAGCTGCACCTGCTCGTGCGCCAGGCCGTTGGCCTTGGCCTGCTTGGGCAGAAGGAACTGGGTGGCGATGCCCAGCTTCTCCAGCTCGGTGTACCCGGGCAGGCGGATGATCTCCATGCGGTCCTGCAAGGGGGCCGGGATGGAGTAGAGGGTGTTGGCCGTGGTGATGAACATTACTTCGGACAGGTTGTAGTCCGTGTCCAGGTAATGGTCGTTGAACGCGAAGTTCTGCTCCGGGTCCAGGACCTCCAAGAGCGCGGCGCTGGGGTCGCCCCGGAAGTCGGTGGACATCTTGTCCACCTCGTCCAGGCAGAACACCGGGTTGACGCTGCCGGCCCGGCGCATGGACTGGATGATCTTGCCGGGCAGGGCGCCGATGTAGGTGCGCCGGTGGCCGCGAATCTCGGCCTCGTCGCGCACGCCGCCCAGGGAGACGCGGATAAAGTTGCGCCCCATGGCCCGGGCGATGGAGCGGGCCAGGGAGGTCTTGCCCACGCCGGGAGGGCCCACGAAGCACAGGATGGGGCCCTTGATCTTCTTGGTGAGCGCCTGCACGGCCAAGAACTCCAGGATGCGCTCCTTAGGCTTGTCCAGGCCGTAGTGGTCCTCGTCCAGGATCTTGCGGGCCTCGTTCAGGTCCAGCATGTCCCGGGTGCGCTCGTACCAGGGGATGGCCATGAGCCAGTCCACGTAGTTGCGCACCACCGTGGCCTCGGCGCTCATGGGCGACATCATCTTGAGCTTCTTGATCTCGGCCTCGACCTTTTGGCGAGCCTCGCGGGGCATGCGCTTGTTCTTGAGCTTTTCCTCAAGGTCCTTGGCCTCGCTCTTGAGGTCGTCCTTCTCGCCCATCTCCTTCTGAATGGCGCGCATCTGCTCGTTGAGGTAGTACTCGCGCTGGGTCTTTTCCATTTGGCGCTTGACCCGGCCCTTGATGCGCCGCTCGATCTGCAAAATCTCGATCTCGCTGCGCAACAGCTCGAACAAACGGCTCAGGCGGCGGTTGGGCTCCAGCAGCTCCAGAAGCTGCTGGCGGTCCTCCAGCTTGATGGGCAGATGGCTCACCACCGTGTCGGACAGGGCGCCGGGGTCGGTGATCGCGGCCACGGAGAGCAGCACTTCCTTGGGGATCTTCTTGTTGAACTTGGCGTACTGCTCGAAAGAAGCCACCACCGAGCGGATCAGGGCCTCGGACTCAAGGTCGGCCGGGTAGCGCTCGTCGAGCACCTCCAGCTCCACCATGAAGAAGTCCGGGTTGGTCTCGTAGCTGACGATGCGGGCGCGCTCGCGCCCCTCGATAAGGGCTTTCACCGTGCCGTCGGGCAGGCGCAGGAGCTGCAAGACCGTGGACAGGGTGCCCACCTGGTAGATGTCGCCCTCGCGGGGGTCGTCCACCTTGGCCTCGCGCTGGGTGGCCATGAAGATGGTCTTGCCGTGCTCCATGGCGTATTCCAGGGCGGCCACGGAACGGTCGCGGCCCACGAACAGGGGGGCGACCATGGAGGGGAAGACCACGACGTCTCTCAGGGGCATCAAAGGTGCGCGCATATTTACAAGACTCCGGTCAGGAGTTTAATCCTGGATTTAGAGCAAAAGTGCCTATCCTCTATCTACAAAATAGAGGATAAGCACTGTTGGGGTCGATTGCATGAATTTTAAACGCCGTCCTTCTGGGGCGGCCGGGGCCGGCCGCGCCTCTAGGCGTACTCGGCCTGGTCGGAGTAGAGCAGCAATGGCTGCTGGTTCTCCGTGATCACCTCTTCGCCCACCACGCACTCGGTGACGTCCTTCGAGGAGGGCAGCTCGTACATGATGTCGAGCATGGCCGACTCCAGGATGGAGCGCAGTCCGCGGGCGCCGCTCTTGCGGGCCAAGGCCTCCTTGGCCACGGCCAGCAGGGCCTCGTCGGTGAACTTCAGCTCCACGCCCTCCAGCTCGAAGAGCTTGTGGTACTGCTTGACCAGGGCGTTCTTGGGCTCGGTGAGGATGCGGATGAGGGCTTCCTCGCTCAGCTCCTCCAGGGTGGCCACCACGGGCAGCCGGCCCACGAACTCGGGGATGAGCCCGAAGCGGATGAGGTCCTCGGGGCGGCAGCTCACCAAGACCTCGCCCAGAGGCACTTCCTTGGACTGCTGCTGCACGTCCGCGGTGAAGCCCATCATCTTGGCGCCCAGGCGGTTGTTGATCACCTTATCCAGGCCCACGAAGGCGCCGCCGCAGATGAACAGGATGTTGGTGGTGTCCACCTTCACGAACTCCTGCTGCGGGTGCTTGCGGCCGCCCTTGGGGGGCACCGAAGCCTGGGTGCCTTCGATGATCTTCAAGAGAGCCTGCTGCACGCCCTCGCCCGACACGTCGCGGGTGATGGAGGGGTTCTCGCTCTTGCGGGCGATCTTGTCGATCTCGTCGATGTAGACGATGCCCCGCTGCGCCCGCTCCACGTCGTAGTCCGCGGCCTGCAAGAGGTTGAGGATGATGTTTTCCACATCCTCGCCCACGTAGCCGGCCTCGGTCAGGGTGGTGGCGTCGGCGATGGTGAAGGGCACGTTGAGGATCTTGGCCAGGGTCTGGGCCAACAGGGTTTTGCCGCAGCCGGTGGGGCCGACCAGCAGAATGTTGGACTTCTGCAGCTCCACCCCGCCCATTTCCATCTTGGCGTCGATGCGCTTGTAGTGGTTGTGCACGGCCACGGACAAGATCTTCTTGGCCCGCTCCTGCTCAACCACGTACTCGTCCATTATCGCCTTGATTTCCACGGGCTTGGGAATGGCGATCCGGCTGGCGGATTCTTCCTTCTGGTACTCCTCCTCGATGATCTCGTTGCACAGCTCGATGCATTCATCGCAGATGTATACCGAAGGGCCGGCGATGAGCTTCTTGACCTCATCCTGGCTCTTGCCGCAGAAGGAACAGACCAGATCCGAACCCTTGCCGTCAGTTTTCTTGGTCATATGAAGAAGCCTCCGTCCGCCTTAGCGAGCCTTGTGGGGCGTCTAGGTCTCGGTAGCGTCGCGGTGGGTGATAACCTTGTCCACGATGCCGTAATCCTTGGCTTCGGCGCCGCTCATGAAGAAGTCGCGCTCGGTGTCGGCGGTGACTTTCTTGACGCTCTGGCCGGTGTGCTGGGCCAGGATCAGATTGAGCTCTTCGCGCATGCGAAGGATTTCCTTGGCGTGGATATCGATGTCCGAAGCCTGGCCTTGGAAACCGCCCATGGGCTGGTGGATCAGGATGCGCGAGTGGGGCAGGGAAAAGCGCATGCCCGGCTCGCCGGCGGCCAAGAGGATGGCGGCCATGCTGCTGGCCTGGCCCAGGCACAGGGTGGCCACCTTGCTCTTGATGTATTGCATGGTGTCGTAGATGGCCATGCCCGCGGTCACCTGGCCGCCGGGAGAGTTTATGTAGAGGCTGATGTCCTTGGTGGGGTCCTCGGCCTCCAGAAACAAAAACTGGGCGATGAGCACGTTGGCCACGTGGTCGTCGATGGGCTCGCCCAGAATGATGATGCGGTCCTTGAGCAACCGGGAATAGATATCATAGGAGCGTTCGCCGCGTCCGGTCTGCTCGATGACAAAAGGAATCAAGGGCATCAGGGCCTCGTTTCGTTCGCTGGAATCAGCTTGCTTCGCCGTCGGCCGGCTGGGCGCTTTCCTCGCCGGATTTGGCAGCCAATTCGGCGGGATCAACTGATTCAATAGTAGCACCGGCCTTGATGGCCTGCAACGTCTTTTCCTCGAGGATGCGTGCGGTCAACGAAGGCATGGCATTGTTTTTATTGTAGATATCCTTGAGGGCCTGGGCCGGCTGACCGGTGCGCGAGCTCATCTTTTCGAACTCCGCATCGATGTCTTCCTGCCCGCTTTCGATCTCCTCCAGGGCGGTGATCTTGCCCAGGATGATGCCTGCCTTGACCTTTTTCTCGGCCTGCTCCTTGAAATCCTCGCCCAGCTTGGCGTCGTCCAGGCCCGCCATGTCCGGGTCCATGCCCGACTGACGCAGGCGCTGCTTGAAGTCCGACACCATGGCCTCGGTCTCCTCTGCCACCAGCGACTGGGGCACCTCGAACTCGGCCAGCTCGCGCACCTTGTCCAGGATCTGCTTGCGCAGCTCCTGGTTGCGCTGCTCGGCGTACATCTCCTCCATGTCGGCGGAGATGCGGTCCTTGAGGGCCTGGAGGCTGTCGAACTCGCCGCCCAGGGAGCGGGCGAAGTCGTCGTCCAGCTCGGGCTTGACCTTCTTCTTGAGGCCCTTTACCTGCATCACGAAGCGCACGTCCTGGCCGGCCATCTGCTTGTTGGGATGGTCGTCCTCGTAGTGCACCGTGGCCGTGGCCTCGTCGCCCACCTTGGCCTTGACCAGGGCCACTTCGATCTCCTGCTGGCTCTGGCCGCCGCCCAGGTCCACGTCCACGTTCTCGGCCGTGCCGCCTTCCAGGGGCTCGTCGCCGATGAAGGCCTGGTAGTCGATCACCACCACGTCGCCGATCTCGGCCGGACGTTCCTCCTCCAGGGGCACCAGCACCGCCTGGCGCTCTTGCAGCTGCTCCAGGCGCTGGTTCATCTCCTCCTCGGTTACCTCAAGCTTGGGCTCCTTGAGGTCGAAGCCCTGGTAGGCCTCCTTGCTCAGCTCGAACTCGGGGCGTACGTCGAACAGCAGCTTGTAGGTAAAGTCCTTGCCCGCCTCGGGGGGGTCGAAATCGAACTCGGGCTGGGCCAAGGGCTCCAGGCCGGACTCCTGGATGGCCTCATGGTAGGTGCCGCCCAGAAGCTCCTGCACCGCCTCGTTGGCCGCCTCTGCTCCGTAGTAGCGCTCCAGAACCGCGCGGGGGGCCTTGCCGGGGCGGAAGCCCTTGAGCTTGGCGCGGTTTTTAATCTGGTTAAAAACTTTGTTCAGGGTCTTATCCACGTCGCCGGCCGGCAGCTCCACAGTTACCTGGCGCCGCACCTGGCTCAGCTCTTCAACGTTGACCTTCATGTCCGGTATTCCTTGCCCTCGGAAGGGTTGTCCTAAAAAGGGTTAACAAGCCTGAAATTGTAGAGATATAACACCAGCAACCGGCCCCCGCAACCCCAAAGGGCCGCAAAAAGGTATGAATGGGCCGCTCTTAGTATTCGGAAAGCTGGCGGCGCACCAGGCTGATGTCGTCCTCGATGAGGGGGAAGGGGTAGTTGCGCAGGTCCGGGCCGGGCCGTTCGTTGCCATAGGGCCGGTTGCAGGCCACCTCGCCCGAGGCCCCGGGACAGCCCGAGGTCATGAAGGGACGGCCCGAGGCGATGGCCGCCTCCACCGCGGCCTCGTCGGCTCCGAAGCCCACGATGCGGCCCTCGCCGTCGAAGCGCATGTCCTCGGCCCGGGCCTGGTCGTGGTCGATGAGCCAGCGGGCCAGCTGGATGCGGCGGTAGCCTCCCGGCGGGGGCTGGGGGGTGTCCCTCAGCGCGCTGAAGCGCTCGGGGTAGAAGCAGAACAGATGGGTGGAGCCGCCCATGCGGCGGGCCCGGTCCATGGCCAGGGCCAGGTCCTGCTCGCGCTCGCCCAGGCCGTAGATCAGGTGTACGCCCACCATGTCCTGGCCGAAGATGCGGGCCGATTCCTCGTAGATGTCCCAGTAGTGCTCCCAGCGGTGGGGGCCTCCGGCGGGTTTGCCCCGGAGTTGGGCAAAGAGCTCGGGCGTGGCCGCGTCAATGGCCACCCCGATGCGGTCGGCCCCGGCTTCCTTCATGTCCTTCAGGTCCGAGGCTTTGAGCAAGGTGGGCGCGATCAACAAACTCACCGGCAGGTGAGAGCCCGCGCGCACCCGGCGGCACACCTCCAAGACGTCGGCCTTGGCCCGGGGGTGGGTGATCATGGACACGCAGACCCGCTCCACGTGGGGCGGGGCCGCCGCGCAGCGGGCCACCACCTCGTCCAGGTCATAGGCCTTCCAGGTCACCCGGATGAACTTCTGGAAGCGGGGGTCGCCCTCGGCCACCTGGCTCTCGCGGGCCAGGCCGCAGAAGGAGCAGTTGGCCTTGCACCCGCCGGGGTAGGTGAGGAGCAGGTTGATGCAGCCCAGGCGGGCGTTGCGGTAGAAGCGCCCCTCGGCAAAGCCCAGGGTCATGGCCGCGGCCAGGGACAGACGCACCTGGTCGGGGCTGGATTCGCTCAGAGGTGTTTGGGCGGCGGCCAAAGGCATAGGGTCGTCTCCTTAATCAAGCCAGGGAGCAGCAGGTGTCCCGGAAGCTAACTTCTACACCCAACTCCCGGGCCTGGTCCAGGGCTCCGTCGCTGGGTATGGCCAGGGCGTTGATCCCGGCTCTCACCGCCAGGGCGTCCAGCTCCCGGCGGTAGCGCCCCCGAGGCCGGGCGCAGCCCAGGTGCTGGCGGATGTGGGGCAGGCGCTCCCGGGCCGTGGCCAAAAACTCGGCCACCTCATTCACGCTGGGCGGCTCGGCCCCGGCCATGGGGGTGCCCTTCAGGGGCATGAGCACCACGAACACCACCCGCTTGGGCTCCAGCCCGGCCACCAGCTCCAGGGCGTGCTCCTCGCCGTGCAGATGGCCGTGGTCCAAACCCAGGATGATGTGCGGAGCCAGCTCCAGACCCGCTTCCCGGCAGGCCTCCAGGGTTTCGCTCTGCCCGGCCAGGCCGTCGGCCAGGTGTAAGACCCTTTGCGCCGTGCCCTCGGAGCCCACCACGTCCACCAAGGCCTGGCGCACCCCGGCCGCCTTGAGGGCCCGGGCGGTCTCGCGGTCGATGCGCCCCACGTGGGCGGTGAGGATCAGGTCGGTCTCGACGGCCAGCTTCTCTATGGCCGGGAGCACCTTTCCCCAAGGCAGGCGGCCGCGCGGGTCGCTGCCCCCGGAGATGAGCATGCCTTCCTGTCCCGAGGCGGCCAGCTTTTTGCCCAGGGCGTAGAGCTTGTCCGCGTTGGTGGCCGCGCGCATGGTTTTCAGCAGATTGCCCCGGCAGTGGTCGCAGCCCAGGGCGCAGGTCTTGCCGGTGATGCTCACCGCCGGATAGCGGCCGGTACGGCCGTAGGCGGTGAACATGCCCGGCAGAAAAATGTCCAGGCGCGCCCCGAAGGCGGCGTGGGACAGCTCCCGCGCCCGCTCCAACTTGGCTTCCAGCTCAGGCATCATTTCTCCCCCCGCCAACCGGGCCACACCTTGGCCATGAGTCCGGCGAAATCCTCGCTCTCCCACCCGGCCTCCATCTTTTGCCGGGCCACCAGCCCGGCCAGCAGGTTGCGGCCGTAGCGGCCCAGCAGCTCATGCTGGTAGTTTTCGCCCGCCGCGCCGTCGCCCCCGGCTCGGCGCGCCGCCGCCCGGCCGGCCAGGATGCCCGAGAACACCGCCTGGGGGATGCCCGCCCCGGTGATGGGGTGGGGCAGCCCGGCCGCGTCCCCGGCCAGGATCACCCGGCCCCGGCTCAGCTTCTGGCGCACCCCGCCCACCGGGATGGCCCCCCCGGCCATGGCCAGTACGCCGGGCTTGATCATGCCGTCAGCCTCCAGCTTTTGCCTCAGCTCCTCCAAACGGCGCAAAGGCTTGGCCTCGGTGCGGCAGCCCAGGCCCAGGTTGCCCGCCGCGCCCTTGGGAAAGAGCCAGGCGTAGCCGTGCTTAAAGGCTGGGTCCAGGTAAACCCGGGTGCGCTCCATGGCCCGGGCCAGGGGCACCTGCATCTGCACCCCGGCCATGAGCGCCTGGCGCTCCCACCCGCTCAGGCGGGCCGTGGCCGAGGCCGCGCCGTCGGCGGCCACCACCGCCCCGGCGATCACCTCCACCACGCGGCCGCCGCGCTTGAGGCCCCAGATTTCGCCCTCGCGGCCGGTGAGCCGGGTGCCGGCCCAGGCCAGGGCCCCGGCCCCCACGGCCTGCATGACCAGGCCGTGGTCCCACACCTGGCGGTCCAGGATCCAGCCCGGCCCGGGCATGAAGCGCTCATCGCCTCCGATGACGCTGACCATGCCCGCCACGGGCTGGCTCTTGCCGTGGGGCGGGAACTCCACCTCCGCGGCCAACAGGCGCGGCACGAACTCCGCGCAGTGAGGCAGGGCGCCGAAGCGGGCCTTCTGGTCTGTCAGCAAAACCTTGGCCCCTGCCACAGCCGCCTCGCGCGCGGCCAGGGCTCCGGCTGGCCCACCGCCCACCACCAATACGTCGACCCGCTCAGGCATGGCCCATGGCCCTCGCCACCCGCTCGATGAGCTGGGTGTTCATCTCGGTCTGGTTGTCGAAATGCCCGGCATAGGCGGCCATGCCCTTGCCCAGGTCGTAGCAGGTGGTGGAGTCCAGGTTGATCAACACCCCTTGGGCGCCGCTGTCCTCCATCTCCCGTTGGTGCTTGCTGTAAAAGGCCTCGCAGCACGATCCCACGAAGCGGCCGCCCCGGCTTTTGATCCAGGTCATGGCCTCCATGAGGTGCTCGAAGGACTGCACGCTCACCGGGGTCAGGCCCAGCTCTTCGGCCAGGGCGTACATGTCCGCGAATTGGCATTCGCCGCACTGGGCGCAGTCGGGCACCTTGCGGAACTCGCAGGCCGGCGGCTTGGCGCAGTAGGGGAGCAGCAGCCATTGGGCTTGCTCGGCCAGGGCCTCGCCCGGCTCCAGGCCCACCAAAAACAACTCCGAGGCCGCTTCCTGGTCCAGGGAGCGGGCCAAGACCCGCCGCGCCCCGGCCATGGCCACCGCTTGGGCCACCTCCTCGGGGCTCAGGCCCACCAGCTCGCCGGGGCCGCCCGCGAAAAACTCACGCACCTTGGCGCGCAGCGCCTCGGGCTCGGCCTTGGCCCCCATGAGCGCGGCCTCCAGGTCAGCCACCAGGCGTTGGGGCCGCGAGAAGAAGTCGCCGCTGATCAGCGCCTTTTGCGCCCGCGCTCCCCTCCGGTCCAGCCAGAGGTGCACCCGCAGGCTGCCGCCCTCGCCCTGAAAATACGAATTGAGCCAGGCGGGCTGCCCGCTGGGGGTGGAGCTGCTGCGCAGCCACTTTTCGGAGCGGAAATAGGGCAGGCGCTCGGCCAGCCCGGCGCGCTCTCCGTCGCTAATGCCTCCGGGGGTGAGCTCCAGGCCCAGGGCCTCTGCAAAACCCTCGGCCAGGGCAGCTTTTATCTCGGCGTGCTCCACCGGCCGCCCCAACAGCTCTTCGAGGAACGCCACCCGCTCCATGAGCGACTCGATCTCGCGGCGCTTGAGCTTTTCCACCGGCACGCGCAAGGCCTTTAGGAAGCGCTCGATCTCGTTGTGCACCAGCACGGTGCCCTGGAACATGGCCCCGCCTTCCAAAACCATGCCCCCAGTGCCGGATATCTTGCGGCCATGCACCTCAATATCGTTGCGCGGCCGAAACTCGGCTTCGATGCCCAAGCGGCTCAGCCCTTGAGCGGCCGCCTGGCAGATGCGCTCCAGCACCGGGTTGAAGCCTCCGTTGAAGGGAGGCTCGCCCCAGGGCGCGATCAGCTCCCAGCCCAGGGCCGAGCTCTGGAACAGGATGGCCCCGCCCCCGGTGAGGCGGCGGCCCAGGGCGATGCCATGCTCGCGGCAATAGTCCAGGCGAAGCTCGCGCTCCATCTGCTGGTGATAGCCCACCAGGGCGGCGTCGGGCTGGAATACGAGAAAGCGCAGGGTAGGGGGGCTTAGCCCGGCGCCGGCCCGGCGGGTGAGCACCTCGTCCAGGGCCATGTTTTCGGCCGCGCTGAGCGGTCCGGGGTCTAAAAGGCGGAAGCGGGCCACGGCGTCGTCACGCTTGAGGTTTCATTCTAGGGCCCAAGCCTATCTCCAGGCGCGGCGCCCGGCAAGGGACAGGGCTCAGGGACGCCCCGCCTCGGGGCGGAGCTGAAAATGCTCCCGGTGCAGGCTTTGGTTGGGCACCACGTGGATGGTCAGGCTGAGATTGGCCTCCAGCTCCTCCAGAGCAAAGCGCTCCTCCTGGAGCATCACCTCGGCCACCTGGGGATGCACCATCACGCTGACCACCCCGGCCACCGAGTTGCGCATCTCGCGCTCCAGGGCGCGGAAGATCTCGTAGCACACGGTGGTGGGGTCGCGCAGGCGGCCGCTGCCCTCGCAGTAGAAGCAGCTCTCGCCCAGGGACTCGCCCAAAGACTCGCGCACCCGCTTGCGGGTCATCTCCACCAGGCCCAGGGGGCTCATGGGCAGCACGTTGGTCTTGGAGCGGTCGGCGGCCAGGGCGTCCTTGAGCGCGGCCACCACCCGCTCGCGGTTCTCCTCGCGCTCCATGTCGATGAAGTCGATGACGATGAGCCCGCCGATGTCCCGCAGCCGAATTTGGCAGGCGATCTCCTTGACCGCCTCCAGGTTGGTCTTGAGGATCGTCTCTTCCAAGTTGTGCCCGCCCACGTAGCGTCCGGTGTTCACGTCGATGCTGGTGAGCGCCTCGGTTTTTTCGATCACCACGTAGCCGCCGCTTTTCAGCCAGACCTTGCGCTCCAGGGCGCGGGCCAGCTCGGGCTCCACCTCAAAGGCGTCGAAGATCGGATCGCCCCGGTCGTAGAGCTCCACGCTGGGCAGCAGGCGGGGCATGAAGGTGGAGACGAACTCGATTACCTGGTCGAACTCAGCCTGATCGTCGATGATCAGGTGGTCCACTTCGCGGGTGAACAGGTCGCGCACCGCCCGCAGGCTCACCGACAAATCCTGATGGAGCAGCGAGGGCACCCCGGCGGTGCTCCGGCGCTGGCCAATGGAGTCCCACAGGGAGCGCAGAAAGTCCATCTCCGCCGATAGCTTCTGGCGGTCGGCCCCCTCGCTCACCGTGCGGGCGATGAAGCCGATGCCGGCGGGCCGGAGGTCCTCGATCATCTCGCGCAGGCGCTGGCGCTCCTCCAGGTCCTCGATGCGCCGGCTCACCCCCACGTGGTCGATGGTGGGCATGAGCACCAAATTGCGGCCGGGCAGGGTGACGTGGCTGGTGATGCGCGCGCCCTTGTTGCCCAGGGGCTCCTTGGCCACCTGCACCATGATCTCCTGGCCCTCCCGCAGCATGTGCTCGATGCGGCTGCCCGGGCTCTTCTGGGCCTCGGGGGGCACCTCGCCGGCGTCCCACTGCATCTCCTCGGGGGGCTCGTAAACGTCGCTTACGTAGAGGAAGGCGGCCTTGGGCAGGCCGATGTCCACGAAGGCGGCCTGCATGCCGGGCAAGACCCGGGCCACCCGGCCCAGATACACGTTGCCCGCCAGGGACATCTGCTTGTGGCGCTCCACGTAGACCTCCACGCACTGCCCGTTTTCCAGCAGCGCCACGCGGGTCTCGTAGGAGCGCGAATTTATGAGCAGAGTGGCCGCCATGCTTTCCCTAACTTTCCTGGCTCGCGGGCATCTTCAACGCCCGGCTGGCCGCGGCCTCGGCCGGGCTCAGGCCGAACACGCTGATCAGCACCTCGCCCGGTTTGGGCCTTCCCCCGGCGGAGCCCACCTCCAACAGCAGGGCCCCGTCCTCCAGCTCCATGCGCTTGATTGCCGCCTTCAGGTCGATCTCCTTGGAGCCTTTGGGGGACTGCCTAAGCATAGTCCAATCCGCGGCCTCCTGAAAAGCGTGCAGCCGCCCCGGGTCCAAGGGGACCGAGGGCTCCACCCGATAGGCGGCAATGGGCGGGTCCACCAGCTTTTCGCCCGGGCGGCCCAGGCGTCCGTCGTGCAGCGAGAGCCCGGCGGGCAAATGGGGGTTCACCCGCGCGGCCAGGTCCTCGGGGTCATAGGAGCGCGGGGTGGTGATCTCCAGCACTTCGGCCAGGCTCTCCACTCCCAGGCTCAGGGCGGCGGCGGTCTTCACCAAGGCGTGGGGATGGAAGCCTTGGGTGTAGGCCAGCTCCACGCCCCCAGCCCGGAGCCCCCGCTCGATGAGCCGGAGCATTTCCAGATGCCCCAAAAAGCGGGCGGTGCCGGTCTTGGCCAAACGAAAACGGTAGCGCAGGCGCTCGCCCTCGGGCTCGGGCGCGGGCGGCGGGGCGGGCAGGTCGGCCCCGGTGGCCAGGCGCGGCTTGATGAGCTTGTGGTCGCACACTCCGCAGTCCAGGCAGCGTCCCGTCCGGCAGTCGGCGGTGGACTCCCCGGTCAGGGCGCGTTCCCGCTCGGCCCAGAGATACTGCTTGGTGACCCCCACCTCGATGTGCTCCCAGGGCAGCACCTCGTCTTGTTCGCGGGGGCGCAAATAGTCGGCCAGTGAGAGCCCGTTGTCCTCCAGGGCCCGCAGCCAGGCGTCGTACTTCAGGTGCTCGCTCCAGCCGTCGAACACACAGCCCAGCTCCAGGGCCTTGAGAAGCACCGGGCCCAAACGGCGGTCGCCCCGGCTCAGAACCCCCTCGATCACGCTGGTGTAGGGGTCGTTCCACTTGGCCTTGACCTTGCGGTCGCCCATGCCGGACTTGGCCTGGGCCAGGCGCTCCCGGGCCTGCTCCAGGTCGAGCTGCCCTTCCCACTGAAAGGGGGTGTGCGGCTTGGGCACGAACAGGCCCAGCGAGGCGTTGACCAGGGGATTCCTGCCCCGGCCCCGGCCCAGGGCCCGGCCCTCGCCGGCCACCAGGGCGGCCAGGCGGCCGATGGCGGCCACGTCCTCATCGGTCTCGGTGGGCAGGCCCAGCATGAAGTAGAGCTTGACCAGGTTCCAGCCCAAGCCGTAGACGGTGCGGGCCGTGGCCAGGATCTGCTCCTCGCTCAGGTTCTTGTTGATCACCCGGCGCAGGCGCTCGCTGCCCGCCTCGGGCGCCAGGGTGAAGCCGGTTTTCCTTACCCGCTTGATCTGGTTGATCAGTCCCTCGCCCAGGGAATCCATGCGCAGGCTGGGCAGGCTCAGGCTGATGCGCCGGGGCTCCAGGGCGTCCATCAGCGCCCCGGCCAGGGGCTCGATGCAGGAGTAGTCGCTGGTGGAAAGCGACAACAGGGCCAGTTCCTCCAGGCCGCTGTCGTCCAGGCCCTGCAGAGCAGCGCCATAGACCTGCTCCGGTGGCCGCTCGCGCACCGGGCGGTAGATGAAGCCCGCCTGGCAGAAGCGGCAGCCCCGGGTGCAGCCCCGCGACACCTCCACCCCCAGACGGTCGTGCACCGGGGTCACCGCAGGCACGATGGGCCGGGCCGGAGGCTGGTGGGCGCCCATGTCGGGCACTATTCGCCGCCGCGCCTTGGGGTGGGCGGGGTTCAGGGCCTTTATCTCTTGCAAGCGGCCGTTCTCGTACATCGGCGCGAACATGGCTGGCGCGTAGACCCCCTCGATGGCCACGGCCTCGGCGTAAAGCCGCTCCCGGGGCCAGCTCTCCTCCTTGGCCCGGATGAACAGGTCCATGAGCGAGTCGAGCAATTCCTCGGCCTCGCCCACCACGGCCAGGTCCAAAAAGTCGGCCAAAGGTTCGGGGTTGACCATGGCCGGGCCGCCCGCGATAACCAGGGGATGCTCCGGCCCGCGCTCCTCGCGCTTGAGCGGCACCCCGGCCAGGGAGAGCATGGCCAGGAGGTTGGTGTAGGTCAGTTCGTATTGCAGGGAAAAGCCGATCACGTCGAACTCGCCCAGGGCGCGGCCGGTCTCCAGGGACCAGAGAGTCTCGCCTTGGGCGCGCAGCAGCTCCAAGAGGTCCACCCAGGGGCAGAACACCCGCTCGGCGGCCACGTCGGGCCGCTTGGCCAGGGACTCGTAGAGCACCTTGATGCCCAGATGGCTCATGGCGATCTCGTAGACCTCGGGAAAGGCCAAGGCGAAGTTGAGCCGCACCCGGCTCTGGTCCTTGACCACCGAGCCGGGCTCGCCGCCCAGATAGCGGGCCGGTTTCTCCACCCCGCTTATGAGTCCTCGCCGGTCCACGCTTTAGTCGGCCTCGTTCATGAGCATGGCCTTGTCGGCCGACTTGAAGGCCCTGAGCCATATCGCGGCCTCGGCCAGGTCGGCCTGCTTGCCGCTCTCCAGACGCGAGGCCAGCTCGGCCAGGCGGCCGCTGAGCTCGCGGGCCTGGGCGGCCAGCTCGCTGGGCTCCACCTGCACCATCTCCGGCGGGTAGGCCTTTAGCTGCATGATCTCGTTCCAGCGGGGCAGGTGGAAGCGCACCTTGTGGAACTGGCCCATGGCCACGCGCTTGAAGGCCAGGGACTGCTCCTCCTCGCCGTGGATCAGGTTGACCACCACGCCGGGGCGGGCCAGGGGCTCCAGCCAGTGCAGCAGCTCGCTCTGATCGGCGTGGGCCGAGAAGCCGTTGATGGTGTGGACCTTGGCCCTGACCGCCACGTCCTCGCGGAAGATCTTCACCTTGTCCGCGCCCTCCACCAGCAAGCGGCCGGTGGTGCCCTTGGCCTGGAAGCCCACGATCACCACGTGGGTGTTGGGCCGCCAGAGGTTGTGCTTCAGATGGTGCTTGATGCGCCCCGCGTTGGCCATGCCGCTGCCGGCCAGGATGATGGCCGGGCCCATGACCCGGTTTATGCCCTGGCTCTCCTCGGTGGTGGTGGTGAACTTGAGGTTGGGCATGTCCAGGGGGGTGTGCCCCGCCTCCAGGATGGCCTTGGTCTCGTCATCGAAAAACTCGGGGTGGTCCCTAAAGATGCGGGTGGCGTTGATGGCCAGAGGCGAATCCAAAAACACCGGCATGTCCTCGGGCAGCTCGCCCCGGCGCTGGGCCGCGGCCAGGGTGTAGATGATCTCCTGGCTGCGCTCCACCGCGAACACCGGGATAAGCACCTTGCCGCCCTCGGCATAGGCCTCTTTCACTATACTCAACAGCTCGTCCATGCTATCGGGCAGGGACTTGTGGGCGCGGTTGCCGTAGGTGGTCTCCATGAACAGGGTGTTCACCGGCTCCATGGTCTCGGGGTCGGGCACGATGAGCTGGTTGGGCCGCCCCACGTCCCCCGAGAAGCCGATGCGGTGCTCGCCGCCGTTCTCGCTCAGGGTGAGGTGCAGGCTGGCCGCGCCCAGGATGTGTCCGGCGTCGTAGAAGCAGACGCGCACCCCGGGGATGAACTCCTCGTAGCAATGGTGCTCCACCGGGGTCAGCAGCTCGATGGCCGCCTCGGCGTCCGGGGTTTCGTAGAGCGCCTCCAGGGCGTTCCTGCCCGCCCGGCGGTTCTTCCTGCTCTGCCACTCCGCCTCCATCTCCTGGATGTGGGCCGAGTCCAGCCACAGGATCTTGAGCAATTCGCAGGTGGGCTTGGTGGCGATCACCTTGCCCTTGAAGCCCAGGCGCACCAGGCGGGGCACCAGGCCGGAGTGGTCGATGTGGGCGTGGGTGATGAAGATGGCCTTCAGGTCGGCCGGGCGGTAGGGGGTGCCCACCCAGTTGCGCCGCTCCAGCTGCCCGCTACCCTGGAACATGCCGCAGTCCACCAGGAAACAGCGGTCGTCGTCTAGTTCTATGAGGTAAGATGATCCGGTGACGGTGCGGGCAGCGCCCAGGCAAGTGAGTTGCATTCGGTGCTCTCCTTCGTGCGAGGCCGTGCCGGAGCGGCCCCCGTCTTGACAGCGGACAGGCAATCCAGTGACCATACGAAAACGTTCGGTTAGTATAACAGGGCATTTGACGGCGGTCGCCCCCCGGGGAGACCGGCCCACAACCAGGAAAGGCCCATGTCGGAAAAAAGCGAGCAGCAATACGTAATAGACGCCCTAAGCGCCCGGGAATCCTGGCGCATGTTCCGCATCATCAGCGAGTTCGTGGACGGCATCGACGCCATGAGCAACATACCCAAGGGGGTGAGCATCTTCGGCTCGGCCCGGGTGGCCCCGGGCAGCCCGGAATACCTTCTGGCCGAGGAGATGGGCCGCCTTTTGGTGGAGGCCGGTTTCTCGGTGATCACCGGCGGGGGCGGCGGGGTCATGGAGGCGGGGAACAAGGGGGCCACCGAGGCGGGGGGCCATTCGGTGGGGCTCAACATCCAACTGCCCTTTGAGCAGCGGCCCAACCCCTATGCCAACGTCCGCCTGGACTTCCGCTACTTCTTCGTGCGCAAGGTGGTGTTCGTCAAGTACTCGGTGGCCTACATCGTCATGCCCGGCGGTTTCGGCACCCTGGATGAGATGGCCGAGGCCCTCACCCTCATCCAGACCCGCCGCATCCGGCCTTTCCCGGTGATCCTCATGGGCAGCGACTATTGGGGCGGGCTGGTAGACTGGATCAAGGAAAAGCAGCTTGGCGGAGGCATGATCAGCCCCGAGGACCTGGACTTCTTCCGGGTGATGGACGACCCGGCCGAGGTGGTCAAGCTGATCAAGCAGGTAGTTATTCTCTAGCCGGCGTCCGCGCCGGGAATGGCGGCCAAAATGAACTTTAGCAAAACTTTGTTGGCCATGGCGCTGACCGTGGCCCTCACTCTCACCGCCGGGGCGGCTGCCCTGGCCGCAAGGAGCAATCCCGTGGTCAAACTTGAGACCAGCAAAGGCGACATAGTAATCGAGCTCGACGAGGCCAAGGCGCCCAAGACCGTGGCCAACTTCCTGGCCTACGTGAAGGACGGCTTCTACGACGGCACCATCTTCCACCGCGTCATCGACGGCTTCATGATCCAGGGTGGCGGCTTCAAGTCCGACATGGGCATGAAGGCCACCAAGGCCCCCATCGAGAACGAGGCGGACAACGGCCTGAAGAACGACAAGTACACCCTGGCCATGGCCCGCACCATGGACCCCAACAGCGCCACCGCCCAGTTCTTCATCAACGTGGCGGACAACGATTTCCTCAACCACACCGGCAAGAACCCCCAGGGTTGGGGCTACGCGGTGTTCGGCAAGGTGACCCAGGGCCAGGACGTGGTGGACAAGATCAAGGACGTGCCCACCACCACCAAGGGCATGCACCAGGACGTGCCCGTGGAGCCGGTGGTGATCAACAAGGCCGTGGTGATCTCGGAGTAGACCCTTGGCCAAATCCAAGGCCGATAAGAGCGTCCAGGGCTGGCAGCCTCCCGACCCCAAGCGGGTCAAGGCGGTGCTGGCGGCCCTGGACCGCCTTTATCCCAAGGCCCACTGCGCCCTGAACTATTCCACCCCCTGGGAGCTGTTGGTGGCCACCATCCTCAGTGCCCAATGCACCGACGAGCGGGTGAACCAGGTCACGCCAGAGCTGTTCAAGCAGTATCCCAAGGTAAAGGACTTCGCGGGGGCCGACCCGGGCGACCTGGAGCAGGCGGTGCGGCCCACCGGCTTTTTCCGCAACAAGGCCAAGTCCATCAAGGGCGCGGCCCAGAAGATCATGGAAGAGCACGGCGGCCAGGTGCCGGACAACCTGGAGGCCTTGGTCAAGCTGCCCGGCGTGGGGCGCAAGACGGCCAACGTGGTCCTGGGCAACTCCTTTGGCGTGCCGGGCATCACCGTGGACACCCACGTGGGCCGGGTGTGCCTGCGCCTGGAGTTCATCGACCAGAAGGACGCGGTCAAGGCCGAGTTCCAGCTCATGGAGATCGTCCCGGAGAAGCGCTGGACCATGTTCAGCCACCAGGTGATCTTCCACGGCCGCCAGGTTTGCCACTCCCGCAAGCCGGCCTGCGGTGACTGCGGCCTGCTCAAACACTGCCCCTTCGGGCAGCAGCATGTGAACGACTGAGAGGGGCCATGGACAAGGAACGCGTGTTCGTGGTGGTGCTGGGCAAGGACCAGAAGGGCATCATCGCCAAGGTCTCCAACCTGTGCTTTGAGCACGGGGGCAACATCATGGACGTGCAGCAAAAGGTCATGGACGGCACTTTTGTCATGACCATGCTGGTGGACCTGACCGGCGGCAGCGATCCCGCCGTGCTGCGCAAGGCCCTGGACGGCCTGGCCGCGGAGATGGACCTCACGGTGATGTTGCAGAACGAGGCCGTGATCAAGGCCATGCACCGGGTCTAGGCCGGCCTCGCCTGCCATTGCCTGGCTGTGCCGGGCGCGACATGACGCGAACAATTTATTCCAGCTAGGAGCTAACGGTGGAATTCGGGGTTGAGGAAGTCTTCGAAACCGCGGGGATGATCCTCTTCGAGCATTTCGACATCCGCGCGGTGACCCTGGGGGTGAACCTCAAGGACCTCATGGCCCGCGACCCGGAGCAGCTGGCCGAGGCGGCCCGCGAGCGCCTGACCCGCCTGGGCTCGCGCCTGGTGAGCGAGGCGGCGGCGGTCACCGAGTCCCTGGGCCTGCCCATCGTCAACAAGCGCATGTCCATCACCCCGGCGGCCTGGCTCCTGGAGCCCTGCCCGGGCGACGAGGCCCCGCTGACCCTGGCCCGCGCCCTGGACGCGGCGGCGGCCGAGGCGGGGGTGGACTTCATCGGCGGTTGGGGGGCCCTGTTGCAAAAGGGGGCCACCAACGCAGACAACCGCCTCATGGAGTCGCTGCCCCAGGTATTGGGCAACACCCAGCGTATCTGCGGCTTCTTGAACCTGGCCTCCACCAAGGCTGGCATGAACCTGGACGCCATCGCCCGTTTGGGCCACATCCTCAAGGACATGGCCGCGGCGGCGGACAAGGGCATCGCCTGCGCCAAGTTCGTGGCCTTTGCCAACGCGCCCGAGGACAACCCCTTCATGGCCGGGGCCTTCCACGGCGGGGGCGAGCCCGACACCGCGCTCAACGTGGGCATCAGCGGACCCGGCGTGGTCAACGCGGTGGTGGCCCAGCATCCCGACTGCGACCTCACCATGCTCTCGGAGATCATCCGGCGCACCGTGTTCAAGATCACCCGCGCCGGCGAGCTGGTGGGCCGCGAGCTGGCCCGCCGCCTGGGGGTCAACTTCGGGGTGGTGGACATCAGCCTGGCCCCCACCACGGCCATGGGCGACAGCGTGGGCGAGATTTTAGAGGGCATGGGCCTGGAGCGGGTGGGCGCCCCCGGCACCACCGCCGCCCTGGCTTTGCTCATAGACGCGGTGAAAAAGGGCGGGGCCATGGCCTCGGGCCACGTGGGCGGGCTCTCGGGCACCTTCATCCCGGTGAGCGAGGACTCGGCCATGATCGAGGCGGTGCAGGCCGGGGCCCTCACCCTGGAGAAGCTGGAAGCCATGACCGCGGTGTGCTCCGTGGGCCTGGACATGTTCGCCGTGCCTGGCGACACCAGCCCCGCCGCCTTGGCCGCGCTCATCGCCGACGAGCTGGCCATCGGCATGGCCAACGACAAGACCACCGGGGTGCGGGTGATTCCCGCCCCGGGCATGGTGGCGGGCGACATGCTGGACTTCGGGGGCCTATTGGGCCGCGCGCCGGTCATGCCCTTGTCGCCCTTTTCGGGCGAGAAGTTCGTGGCCCGGGGGGGGCGCCTGCCCGCGCCTATCCGCTCGCTGACCAACTAGGCGGTTTCGGCGGACGCGGCCACGCCTGGCTGTGCCGCGGGTAGCGCCCCGGCGCGGCGCCTTGTACCGATGGGGAGGAACCTCATGAAACGGCTGATCCTGCTGCTGGCCGCGCTGCTGTTGCTGGCCGCCTGGCCCGCCCTGGCCGACGACCCCTACCAGGCCGCCCGCCAGCGCATGGTGGATACCCAGATTGCCGACCGGGGCATCAGCTCGCCCCTGGTGCTGGCCGCCATGCGCACCGTGCCCCGCCACCAGTTCGTGGACCCGGCCTGGCGTCCCCAGGCCTACGAGGATCACCCCTTGCCCATCGGCCAGGGCCAGACCATCTCCCAGCCCTTCATCGTGGCCTACATGAGCCAGCTGCTCCGGGTGCGCCCCGGACTCAAGGTGCTGGAGATCGGCACGGGCTCGGGCTATCAGGCGGCGGTGCTGGCGGTGATGGGCGCTCAGGTCTACACCGTGGAGATCATCCCCGAGCTGGCCGAAAAGGCCGCCGCCACCCTCAAGGGCATGGGCTACCAGGGAGTGAAGGTAAAGCTGGCCGACGGGCACTTCGGCTGGCCCGATCAGGCGCCCTTTGACCGCATCGTGGTCACCGCCGGGGCCAAGGAGATACCGCCCGCCCTCTTGGAGCAGTTGGCTCCCGGCGGGCGCATGGTCATCCCGGTGGGCGCGGACTCGGGCGGCGAGGAGCTCACCCTGGTGCTCAAGGACCAAAACGGCAAGATCAGCCAGCAGACCCTGTTGCCGGTGCGCTTCGTGCCTCTGGTGGGCGGCAAGCCCGGCAAAAAATAGAGGGGCGCTAGTCTTCCAGCTCCTCGGGATGCTTGGGCAGCCAGGAGGCCTTCTTGATGCGGTCCAGGATAAAGGGCGGGGCCGACAGGGCCACGATGCCCAGCACCAGGAAGGCCTCGAAGCCGATGAGCCCGCCGGTCTTCACGTCCACCGGCGGCACGAACCCCACGAAAAAGGCGAAAAAGCAGGAGAACAGGCCCACCCCGCCGATGATCCACATGCCCAGCTTGCCGCCGGGCACCTGATAGGCCCGCTTGGCCTCGGGGTCGCTGTAGCGCAGGCGGATGCCCGCGCCCAGCATGAGGATGTACATGATCACCGTGAGCTGGGCGGTCAGGGCCGAGAGAATCCAGTAGAAGCTGTTGGCGTTGGGCACCAGCAGGAAAAGCAGGATGAACACGGTGCTCACCATGCCCTGGGCGATCAGGATGGACACCGGCATGTGCTTGCGGTTCACTTTCTGCAAGGAAGAGGGCAGCGAGCCGTCGCGGGCGGTGGCCAACAGGCCCTTGGAGGGGCCCACCAGCCAGGTGGATATCTGGGCGATGCCCCCGGCCGCGGCCAATACGGCCAGCACCGGCACCAGCCATTTGAGGCCGAAGGGGTCGAAAAAGCGCTCCATGGCCTGCATGAGCCCGGCCACCAGGCTGATGTCCTTGGCCGGCACCACCACCGCGATGGCCAGCGAGCCCATCATGAACACGGCCACGATGGCCACCACGGCCAGCATGATGGCCTTGGGGTAGTCCTTGCGCGGGTCGCGGGCCTCCTTGGCGTGGAAGGCGGCCATCTCGATTCCGAAGTAGCCCAGAATCACCCCGGCGAAAAAGGACATGTTGGCCCATTTCAGGTCCGGCATCATGGCGCCCCAGGACACCTCGAACTGCACCCCGCCGCCCTTGAGAAGCCACACCACGGCCATGACGATCAGCAGGGTGCCCGGGATCAGGGTGCCGGCGATGGTGCCCACGCTGGAGATGATGCCCGAGGCCTTCATGCCGAAGAAGTTGGCGAAGG
Source organism: Desulfarculaceae bacterium (assembly GCA_020444545.1). Lineage (NCBI taxonomy): Bacteria > Pseudomonadati > Thermodesulfobacteriota > Desulfarculia > Desulfarculales > Desulfarculaceae > Desulfarculaceae bacterium. The sequence continues at coordinate 239,827 of JAHLKT010000002.1, forward strand.
TGGCGCCCCAGTAGACCACCAGCATCACCGTGACCATGAACAACTTGTTCTCGTCCAGGCTGGGGTTCAGAGCGTAGGCGATGGTGGCGGCCACGAAGGAGAGCACCGTGGGGAACCACACCACGTTCTCCACCCAGTCCATCCACACCGCCAGAAAGCCGTATCTGGGGCCAAAGCCGCGCTTGACCCAGGCGTAGACCCCGCCGGACTCGGGGTAGGTGGTGGCCAGCTCGGCGGCCACCAGGGCCACGGGCACGAAAAAGGCCAGGGCGGCCACGCCGTAATAGAAAATGGAGGCCAGGCCGTAGAAGGCCATAAGCGGCAGGTTGCGCAGGGTGAGGATGGCGGCCATGTTGATCATGGCCAGGGTGAAGATGCCCAGAGTGCGCCGCGGCCCGTTGCCCATGTTGTCCGGCATGTTCGCCTCTCCCTGATATGGACGGACCCGCGCCGCCTGGTAAAATCGTCAGTTCAAATTCAGGCATGAACAGGGGGTTTGTCAAGGCCGCTTGCCGTTGACACATCCGGGGCCTACCTATACATTTGTTGCGTCTGTTGCCGCCCCCAATAAGTAACCCGAGGCATCGTGATGTTCAAGCGTTGGTCACAACCCAATGGCTATCGCCAGGTATTGGCCGTGGGCCTGCCCCTGGTGGTGAGCTTTGGCAGCACCTCTCTGATCCACTTCACGGACCGGGTGTTTCTGGCCAACTACTCGGTGGACGCCATCGCCGCCTCCCTGCCGGCGGGCATCGCCTCTTTCGTGGCCCTGTGTTTTTTCATGGGCGTCACCGGCTATGTCAACGTGTTCGTGGCCCAATACGTGGGGGCCGGAGCCCGGGAGCGGGTGGGCGCGGCGCTGTGGCAGGGCATCTATTTCTCCCTGGGGGCAGGCCTTTTGCTGGCCTGCCTGTGGTTCATCGCCGGGCCGCTGTTCGCCCTGGGCGGGCATCCCGAGCCGGTGCAGCGCCTGGAGGTGGTCTACTTCCGCATCCTCACCCTGGGAGCGGGGATGGTGGTAATGGCCACCACCCTGAGCTGCTTCTTCTCCGGCCGGGGGCTCACCCGCCCGGTGATGGTGATAAACCTGATCAGCGCGGGGCTCAACATCCCCCTGGACTATCTGCTCATCTACGGGGTGGGGCCTTTCCCGGAGCTGGGCATCGTGGGCGCGGCCCTGGCCACGGTGACCTCCCAGGCGGTGATGGTGCTGCTGTTCGCCTTGGCCGTGTTCCGGCCGGAGCACGACCGCCTCTTCGCGGTGTGGCGTTCCCGGGCCCTGGATCGCGCGCTTTTCGCCCGCCTGATGCGCTTCGGTCTGCCCGGCGGGGTGCAGTTCTTCATGGACATCTTCGCCTTCACCTTCTTCGTGTTCATGGTGGGGCGCTTGGGCCGGGCGGAGCTGGCCGCCACCAACATCGTGATGGCCATCAGCACCCTGTCCTTTTTACCCATGATCGGGCTGTCCATCGCGGTGAGCACCCTGGTGGGCCAGGCCATCGGCGCGGGCCGCCCCGCCGACGGCGTGGAGGCCACCGCCTCCACCCTGCACATCACCCTGGCCTACATGGGGCTGGTGGCCCTGAGCTTCGTGCTGCTGCCCCACTTGCTCATGAGCCCCTTCATGGACGCCCAGGCCAGCCCGGAGGCCCGGGCCCAGCTCATGACCCTGGGGGTGACCCTCTTGCGCTTCGTGGCGCTCTATACCCTGTTCGACGCCCTGGCCATCATTTACATGGGCGCGCTCAAGGGCGCGGGCGACATCTACTTCGTCATGTGGACCATGGGCCTGGCCGCCCTGAGCATCCTCATCATCCCCGCCTGGGTGGGGCTGGAGGTGTTGGGGCTGGGGTTAGATTTCCTGTGGGGCTGCGTGGTGCTCTATGTGGTGGCCATGGGTCTGAGCTTCCGCTGGCGCTTCCGGCGGGGAGCTTGGCAAAAGATGCGGGTCATCGAGAGCCCTCCCACGCCCGAGCCTCTGCCTTGACCCGGCCGCCCCGCTCCGCCTAAGCTGAAATACATCCCGCCAGTTCCGGAGACGCACTCATGGATACACAGCCTTTGCCCGCCCCTCCCGTGGAGCTTTTGGCCCAGGCCCCGGTGGCCCTCACCGTGTTGGACCGCGAGGCCCGGGTGCTCTATTACAACCCCTACGCGGCCACCATCCTGGACCGCAAGCCATCCTATATCGGCCGCGACGTGCGCGAGCTGCACAACCCGGCCAGCAATGAGCGCATCGACGCCATCTTGGCGGCTTATGCCTCGGGCGAGCGCGGCGAGTTCAGCTGGGTCCTGGAACGGGGAGACAAGCGCTTCGCCGTCCGGGTGGCCCCATGGATGAAGGACGGGGAGTGGGCCGGGGTGCTGCACGCGGTGGTGGTGCTCCAGGGGCTGAACCACGCTTGATCCGCGCCTCCGGACGTCCCGTGGACCAGCCCGCTTGACTTACGCTCCCAGTAGCGGGATTATGCCCCTCCAGGGGTGCCTCCCGGCCATGACCGGCGGGAGGAGGGTCATACGAGGAGTTCATTACATTGCCTCACCGGATCTTGCACGCCATCACCACCACCATGGTGGGGGGGGCTGAAATACAACTGGTGCGCCTGGTCGCGGCCAGCGACCCGGAGCATTTCAGCCATACCGTGGTGGGCCTGGGCCCGGAAGGCCCCATGGCCGAGCAGATGCGCCAGGCCGGGGCCGAGGTGATCAGCCTGGGCCTGGAGCCCAAGCCCGTGGCCTTGCTCGAGGGGGTGCGCCGCCTGCGGGCTATCATGCAGGACACCCGGCCCGAGCTGGTGCAAGGATGGATGTACCACGCCAACCTCATGGCGCTCATGGCCGCGCGCCTGAGCGGCCGCGCTCCGGTGACCTGGGGGGTGTTCTGTTCCAACATGGAGCTGGCCGAGTACCGCGCCACCACCCGCGTGCTGGTAAAGGCCTGCGCGGCCGCCTCCCGCTGGCCCGTGGCCATCGTGTCCAACAGCCACGTGGGGGTGAATTTCCACGCGGCCCAGGGCTATCCCCGCAAGTCCATGCTGGTGATCCCCAACGGTTTCGACACCGAGGGCTACCGCCCCGATCCCGCGGCCCGGGCCGAGGTGCGCGCCGAGCTGGGCCTGGGCGAGGAGCATTTGCTCATCGGCAAGGTGGCCCGTTTCGACCCCATGAAAGACCACGCCTCCTTGTTCCGGGCCTTCCGCGAGGTGCTGGAGCAGTTTCCCAACGCCCGCCTGGTCACCCTGGGCCTGAACATGGAGCCGGGCAACCCGGCCCTCAAGGAGGCCCTGGAGCCGCCCCTGGCGGGCCGGGTCATCCTGGCCGGCCGCCACACCGGCATCCCCCGCTGGCTGGAGGCCATGGACCTGCACGTCTCCTCCAGCGCCTTTGGCGAGGGCATGTCCAACGCGGTGAGCGAGGCCATGGCCTGCGGGGTGCCCAACGTGGTCACCGACGTGGGCGACAGCGGCCGCCTGGTGGGCGAAACCGGCCTGGTGGTGCCCCCCCGCGACAGCGCGGCCCTGGCCGAAGCCATTAAGCAGGTGCTGGCCATGTCCCCGGATGAGCGCCGCGCCCTGGGGCTTTCGGCTCGCCGCCGCATCAAGGAGCACTTCTCCCTGGCGGCCATGGCCCGGGCCTACGAAAATCTCTACCACCGCTTTTTGCCTCCGCACGCCCATCACTGAGGAAGCGGCCCATGGCAAGCCTGCCCCCGCTCAAAGTCACCTTTCTCATGCGTTCCATGCTCTACGGCGGGGCCGAGCGTCAGGTGGTGATGCTGGCCGGCGAGCTGGTCCGGCGGGGGCATCGGGTCTCGGTGGTGGTGTTCTATCCCGGCGGGGCTCTGGAAAAAGAGCTCCTGGCCGCGGGCTGCCGGGTGGTGGGCATGGGCAAGGGCGGCCGCTGGGATTTGGTGGGCTTCCTGCCCCGCCTGGCCCGCACCCTGCGCGGCCTGGGCACCCAGGTGCTGGTCACCTATCTGGACGTGCCCAACCTGGTGGCCGCGGGGCTAAGGCCCCTGCTGCCCGGCGCGGCGGTGGTGTGGGGGGTGCGCGCCTCCAACACCGACTGGAGCCGCTATGGCTGGTTCGAGCGTCTGACCTTCCGCCTGGAACGGCCCATGTCCCGCCTGGCCGACCTGATCATCTGCAACTCCCACGCCGGCCTGGAACAGGCGCGGGGTGCCGGTTTCGCGGCCGATCGCCTGGTGGTGGTGCCCAACGGCATCGACACCCGGCGCTTCGCCCCGGCGCGTGAGAAGGGTCTGGGCCTGCGCGCCGAGCTGGGCCTGACGCCGGAGCAGAACCTGGTGGGCCTGGTGGGCCGCCTGGACCCGGCCAAGGACCACCCCGGGTTCCTAAAGGCCGCCGCCTTGGCGGCCGGGCGTTTTCCCGAGGCTCGTTTCGTTTGCGTGGGTGACGGCCCGGCCGATAGGCTGGCCCGCTTCCAGGCCTTGGGCCGCGAGCTTGGCCTGGACGGCCGGCTCTTTTGGCTGCCCGGGCGCGATGCGGTGGAGGAGGTCTACAACGGCCTGGATGTGCTGTGCAGCGCTTCGGGCTTTGGCGAGGGCTTCCCCAACGTGCTTGGCGAGGCCATGGCCTGCGGGCTGCCCTGCGTGGCCACCAGGGTGGGCGACGCCCCCGGCATCCTGGGCGAGGCGGGCCGCGTGGTCGCGCCCGGCGACCCAACGGCCCTGGCCGGGGCCCTGTGCGAGCTGCTGGCCATGAGCCCGGCAGAGCGCCGCGCCCTGGGTCTGCGGGCTCGCCATCGGGTGAAGGAAAACTTCGGGGTGGAGCGCCTGGCCGAGCGCACCCTGGAGGCCTGGGCCCAAGGCCGGGTGGCAAAAAAGCTGGGGCTCTAGCTCAGCTCCGGCCCGCCTTGCCCCAGCGCACCCAGCGCCACAGGGCGGCATAGGGGCGCAGGGACACCGTGGCAAGCAGGGGCAGGATGATCATGTCCCGCATCCGGTAGAGCGAGCCCAGGTTCACCACCACCAGGGCCAAGAGCCCGCCCACCCCCAAACTCCAGAACAACAGCAGCAAGGCCGCGCGGGGCCGCCGCCGCAGCAGGCGAACCAGGCCCAGCACCAGGCCGGGCAGCAGGGCGTACCAGAACAGGCTCTGGGCGCTGATTATCTTGGAGATGGCGCCTCCGCTGCTGGGCCAGCGCTGCCAAGGGTAGGGGAACAGGAACAGGTCGCGCAGCGAAGCGGCCGCCAGCCGGGCCAGGGACGAAGGGCTGTCCACGATCAGCATGGTCTCGGGCGGGGCGCTGGCCGTGCCGTTGGCCGCGTAGAGCCAGCGCTTGCCCCAGAGATAGCGCCAGGCCTCCCGGGCGCTTTGGATGACCGGGCCGGGCTGCTCCGTGGGGGCCGCCGCCCGCCAGGCAGGCCGCGCGGCGGGGGCAACCGGCTCGGCCAGCGAGGTTACGGGAGGAGTGTGCAGCTGCTGTTCGTGGATAAGGGCGGGGCCCAAGGCGCAACGCGTTGCCAGCCAGGAGGCGAAAAACACCGCCAGGCAGGCGGCCACCACCCCGGCGGCGGTGAGCAGCCGCCAGCGGAAGACCGCGCCGGCCAGGCCCAGGACGCCGGCCGCCCCGGCCACCACCAACCCCAGGGTGCTGAAGTCGAAGCGCACGGTCATGGCCACCCAGGCCAGGGGCAACAGCCAGGCGGCGGCCAGCCAGGAGTCGCGGGGCCGGCGGGGCGAGGCCACGGCCACCAGGCAAAGCATGATCCCCATGAGCAGGCACAGGAACACCGAGTCCTTGATGAGCACCGCGTTGTAGGCCAGTGCCGGGGGCCACAGGGCCACCAGCAGGGCCGCCCAGGCACATGCGGCTTGCCCGCGCCCCAGGCGGACTGCCAGATAAAAGGCCAGCAGCGAGGCCAGGAACCAGGCCAGGGCGTTGAGCGCCAGGCCGGGCCACACCCCCGCCCCGGTCAGCTGGAACAGCGAGGCCAGCAGGGCGGGATAGCCCAGGTACTCCGGAGTCAGGCCGGGTTCGCAGTGCCCCAGCCGGCCGGACCAGAAGCGGTCGATGTGCAGGGCGGCCGCGTAAAAGCGCGGCGCGTCCGGGGCCAGGAGACGCTCGCTCACCTGATAGAGCTGCTCCGTGGGGGAGGGGCCGGGCGCGGTCCAATAGAGCCCCAGGCCCAGCAGCAGGCGCAAGGCGGCGATCGCCGCCAGCACGGCCAACAGCTTGCGCCCCGGCCGGGGACGGCTGGCATCTTCGGGCATGACCGTGGCCTGTTGGCTGGTGCCGGGCACGGCTAGGGCCTCTCCAGGAGATCGATCACCGGCTCGTTGCCCATGATCACCGCCAAGTCGCGGGGCGTGAGGCCCGCTTGGTCGCGGGGGTCGGGCGCGGCACCGGCGCGCAGCAAAGTGCGGCTCTGGTCGCGGGCGTAGAGGTTGGGCCAGGCGTAGGCGGCCAGGTGCAAGGGGGTCTGTCCCGCGTGGTTGCGCGCGTCGGGGTTAGCGCCGTGGGCCAGCAGCGGCTTGATCACCGCCTTGCCCACGCCGAAGGCCGCTGCGTGCAGGGGGGTGTCGCCCAGGGCGTCCCGGGCCTCGATGTCCGCCCCGTGCCTGAGTAGCAACTCCACCATGGGCGCGTTGCCCTTGAGCACCGCCAGGTGCAAGGCTGCGCGGCCCAGGCAGACCCGATTGACCGAGGCGGGGTCTTGTTGGAGCAGGGCCTCGGTCCGGGTCAGGTCGCCGTCGCCCACCGCTTTGATCAGGGGCGTGGGCGGCGGTTGCAAAGCCAGGCAGGCCAACCACAGCCCCAAGGCCGCGGCCGCCACCACCGCCCCCCGCAGGAGGGCCGGCGCGCTGGGTAGGTTCAGGGACATGCGCGTGCCTGCCTTGCCTTTACTGGTTGAGCACGAACTTCTTCTGGATGCTTACCTCGGCCGTGGCCAGCACCTGGGCCATCTGCTTGCCCGCCGTGCCGTCGCCGTAGATGGGGGCGGAGGGGTAGGGCCCGTGGGACGCCTGCGCGCGGATGGCCGCCAGGATGGCCGCCGCGTCATGGGGCGCGTCGGCCACGTTGGGGCCCCGGGTGCGGTCAGCCTGGCGCGAGCCGATGTTCACCACTGGCGTGCCCAAAAAAGCGCCTTCGCGGATGCCGCTGGAGGAGTTGCCCACCAGGCAGGCCGCGTTGGCGATAAGGGTCACGTAATCCTCGGGCGTGAAGTTGCGATAGAAGTGGATGGGCGCCTCGGGGTTGCGCTCGCGGAACATGCGCAGGCCCTTGGAAACCTCGTCGCTGCCCGCGTCCACGTTGGGCCACAGCCACACCGCCTGCATGCCGCTGTCGATCACCGCGCTCAAGGTATGGTTGATCTGCTCCATGCCCTGGCCGAACTCGGTGGTCACCGGGTGCTGCAACACCACCAGGTAGGGTTGGTCGGCCTGTATGTCTGGCCCTACCCCGCCGTAGCGGGCGAAGAACTCCTGGCCGATCTCCTTGGGCGCGCGGGCGGCCAGGTCGATGGCCGGGCAGCCGGTGACGAAAATGCGCGCCGGGTCCTCGCCCATGCGCTTGAGGATGCCCGCCGCCTGCTCATTGGCCGGGAAGTGCAAATGAGCCAGCTTGCTGATGGCGTGGCGGACGCTCTCGTCGATGGAGCCGCTCACCTCGCCGCCCTGGGTGTGGGCCAGGCAAATGTTCATGTAGCTGGCCGCCACGGCGGTGCCCATGGTCTCGAAGCGGTCGGCCACGGTGACCACCACGTCTGGCCGAAGGTTTTCGAACAGGGTGGCCAGCTCCTGGATGGCCAGGCCGGTGGACTTGGCCATGGTGGTGAGGTTCTCGCCCTCCACGATGGAATAGACCTTGGCGGTCACCTGGAAGCCGTCCTTCTCGATGACCTTGACCACCTGGCCGAAACGGTAGAGCAGGCCCGAGGCGCCCACGATGAGCTGGAGCTCCAGGTCGGGATGCTCCTCCACCGCCTCCAGCAGGGACTTGATGCGCCCGTAGTTGGCCCGGCTGGCCACGATGATGCATATCTTGCGTTTCGCCAAATCAGTCCTCAAGATCCTCGGGCCGGAGCAAACGCTCGGCCGGAACGGGATGGGCCAGGCGGCGGCCCAGCAGGGAAGCGCGTTGCTCCCAGGGGATGCCGCCGCCGGGTTTTTTAAGGATCAAATCGTCGGTCTCCAGCACGTGGCCCTCGGGCAGGTCGCGGGCCGGGGCCAGGCTGCGGCCGAACAGGGCGCGCAGCTCGGTCTTTTCATGGGCCATGGCGTCCTTGTCCACCGGGGCGCGCATGGCCACCACCGCGTCGCGGCCCGAGCAAACCATGGCCAGTTCGGCCGGGGTGAGCGAGGCCTTGGCGTCCGGGCCGAACATGGCCTTGTCGAAAACCAGGTGCACCTCCACCAGATCCGCCCCCCGGGCCAGGGCGGCCAGGGCGGGGTAGATGGTGCCGGAGTGGTCCGAGAGCCCGGCTGGGGCTCCGAAGCGCCGTTTCATTTCGTCGATGTTGTCCAGGCCCGCCTGCTCCAAGGGAGCGGGGTAGGCGGTGGTGCACTGCATAAGGGCCAGCGGGCAGCCGCGCCCCCGGAAGAACTCCGCCACCCGGCCCAGCTCGTCCCAGCCGCTGAGGCCGGAAGAAATGATGGCCGGCTTGCCGGTGGAGGCCATGAACTCCAGCAGCGGCGCGTGGTCCAGCTCGCCGGAGGCCACCTTCCAGGCCACCATGCCCAGGCGTTCCAAGAGCTCGGCCGCCTGCACCGAAAAGGGCGAGCTTAGGAAAATTATCCCCGCCTTGGCGCAGTGCTCGGCCAGGCCGGCCCACCGCTCGGGCGTGAACTCCATGCGTTGCCAGTAGTCGTAGCGGGTGGCGTCTTCATAGGAGAAGGGCACCCGGAACTCCTCGTCGCGGGTGCTCTCGGCCGCCGCGATGTGGGTCTGGAACTTCACCGCGTCGGCCCCGGCCTGGGCCGCGGCGTCGATGTAGGAGTGGGCCAATCCCAAGGACCCGTCATGGGCCTGGGCCACCTCGGCGATGACCAGGGGCTTGGCCCCGGGGCCCAACTCCCGCTCGCCCAGCATTATCGCTTGATAATCCATGCTTCACCCGCCTGAATGGTCCGGCCCCTCGCCGAACCGTGAGCCCATTCTAGCAAGGGGCCTGGCGCTGGTAAAGCGGGCGCCCCGGCCGCGCTTGCCAAGGGCCGGGCCCGGGGGTCATACTGCCCCTTGACCTTGGCTGGAGCCTTTTTTCGGGAGCTTGCCGCCTTTTATGCGCCTGGTATATCTCTCAGACGCCTTGCTGCCCTCGCGCATGGCCAACAGCGTGCACGTGATGAAGATGTGCGCCGCCTTCGCGGGCCTGGGCCATGAGGTCACGCTCATCGCGGTGGACAACCGCGCGGCCGAGCCCGGCGTGGGCGATCTCTTCGCGCACTACGGTGTGCCGCCCAGCTTCCGCCTGGCCGCCTTGCCCTTTCCCCGGGTCAAGGGCGGCTGGGCGCTCTACGCCTGGCGCGCCGCCCGCCTGGCTCTGGGCCTGAGGCCCGATCTGCTCTACGGCCGCTATCTGCGCGGCCTGTACTTCGCCTCGCTCATGGGCGCGCGCCCGGCCTATGAGAGCCATCTGCCGCCCGAGGGCCTCGACCGCCTGACCCGGGCCATGTTCCGCCGCCTGGAGCGGCGGCAGGCCCTGCGCCTGCTGGTGGTGATCTCCGAGGCCCTGGCCGCTCTGGCCCGGGAGCAGGGCGCCACCACGCCCATACTGGCGGCCCATGACGGGGCCGATCTGCCGGAGGATGACGCGCCGGTGGAGGCCCTGGAGGGCGAGTTCCCGGTGGGTTACTTCGGCAACCTCTACCCCGGACGGGGCGTGGAACTGATCGTCGAGACCGCCCGCCTCACGCCCTGGGCCAGCTTCCACTTGGTGGGCGGCCAGGACCCGGCCCTGCTGGAGCGCCTGCGCCGCGAGGCTCCGGCCAACCTGATCCTGCACGGTTTCGTGCCCCCGGCGCGGGCCCTGGCCATGCAGCGGGGCTGCAAGGCCCTGCTCATGCCTTATCAGCAGCGGGTCAGCGTACCGGGACAGATCGAAACCAGCCGCTGGATGAGCCCCCTGAAGATGTTCGAGTACATGGCCAGCGGCGCGGCCATTGTTTCCTCACACCTGCCGGTGCTGGGCGAGGTGCTGGCCGATGGCGTCAACGCCCTGCTGGTCCCCCCGGCCGATGCCTCCGCCTGGAGCGCGGCCCTGTGCCGCCTGCGCGACGAGTCAGGCCTGGCCCGGGCTCTGGCCGCTCGGGCGCGGGAGGACCTGGCCGCCAACTACACCTGGACCCGCCGGGCCCGGCGCATAATGGATGTGCTTGCCAGCGGGCCGGGCAAATCGTAAGCTGCGACTATGCTGCGCATCCTGAACATAGAGCCCGAGGATTTCAGCGAGCCGGCCCACCGCCTGCTGGCCAGCCTGGGCGGGCTGGACGAAGCCGCCCTGAGCCGCGCCGAGCTGCTGGAGCGGCTGGCTGGCTACGACGTGCTCATCACCCGCCTGGGGCATCGCATCGACGCGGAGGTCCTGGACGCGGGGCCTGAGCTCAAGGCCCTGGTGACCGCGACCACCGGCCTGGACCACATCGACCTGGAGGCCGCTGCCGCGCGGGGCGTGGAGGTGCTCAGCCTACGGGGCGAGGTAGAGTTTCTGGAGTCGGTGAGCGCCACGGCCGAGCACACCTGGGGACTCTTGCTGGCCCTGGTGCGCCGCATCCTCACGGCCCACGCCTCGGTGCTGGCCGGCGAGTGGGACCGAGACTCTTTCAAGGGCCGCGAACTCATGGGCCGCCATCTGGGCTGCGTGGGCCTGGGGCGCCTGGGGCGCAAGGTGGCGGCCTACGCCCTGGCCTTCGGGATGCAGGTCAGCGCCTATGACCCCGCCCCGCAGAAGTGGGTGCACGGCGTGGAGCGTTGCGACAGCCTGGAGATACTCCTGGCCAACAGCGAGATTCTCAGCCTGCATCCGCCATACAACGAAGACACCCACGGCATGATCGGAGCCGAGGAGCTGGCCCTGCTGCCCGAGGGCGCGGTGATCATCAACACCGCGCGGGGCGGCCTGGTGGACGAGGCGGCGCTTTTGGCCGCGCTCACCAGCGGACGCCTGGCCGGGGCGGCCCTGGACGTGTTGGCCAACGAGCCCGGCGGCGGCCAGGCCGCCAGCCCGCTCATCGCCCATGCCCGCGAGCACGGCAACCTGATCATCACCCCCCATGTGGCCGGGGCCACCACCGAGTCCATGGCCAAGACCGAGCTGTTCATGGCCCGTAAGCTGGAGGCTTTCCTGCACGGCAAGGGCCTGCTCAAGGAATGCTCATGAGCGATTCGCCCAAGGTGCTGGCCGTGATCCCCGCCCGGGGGGGCAGCAAGGGAGTGCCTCGCAAGAACATCCGAGAGGTGGGTGGCAAGCCGCTCATCGCCTGGACCATCGAGTGCGCCCTGGCCGCGCGGCATCTGTTCCACAGGGTCATCGTGAGCACCGACGACCCCGAGACCGCCGAGATAAGCCGTGGCTACGGCGCGGAGGTGCCTTTCATGCGCCCGGCCGACCTGGCCGCGGACAAGAGCCCCACTCTGCCGGTGCTCCGGCACGCGGTGGATTTCGTGGAAAACCAGGACGGCCTAACCCTGGATTGGGTGATGCTTTTGCAACCCACCGCGCCGCTCAAGGAGCCGGCCGACCTGGAGGCCGCCCTGGAGCTGGCCCGGGCGGGCGGCTGCGATTCGGTGATCAGCGTGGTGCGGGTGTTCGACGTGCACCCGGTGCTCATGAAGCGCATCGAGGACGGCCTGCTCCAGCCCTTCTGCGTGGAGGAGGCCGAGGGCACCCGCCGCCAGGACTATTCGCCGCCGGCCTACATGCGCAACGGCGCCATCTACCTAACCCGCCGCGCGGTGCTCATGGAACAGGGCTCCATTTGGGGCCGGCGCATCCGGCCCTACGTCATGCCCGAGGAACGCTCGCTGTCCATTGACAACGAGTGGCACATCAAGATGGCCGACGTGGTCTTGTCCGAGGGAAAAGGCTAGCTACCAGGCGGTCCAGCCGCCATCCACCACCAGATTGGTTCCGGTCATGTAGCGCGAGGCGTCGCTGAGCAAAAACAGCGCGGCCGCGTCGAAGTCGGTGAACTCGGCCATGCGGCCCAGGGGAGTGCGTGCGGTGTAGGCCTGCACGAAGGCCTCCTCCTGGCCGTCGAACACCCCGCCGGGCGTGAGGCAGTTCACCCGCACCCCGTCCGGCCCCCACAGGGCGGCCAGGTGGCGGCCCAGGGCGATGATGCCGCCCTTGGAGGCGGTGTAGGCGGCCGGGCAGCTAAGGGGATCGGCCCCGCCGTAGATGTTGCCCGCTGGCGAGCAGCCCTGGTAGATGCGCTGGTCCGGGGCGGCCACGCCGTACACGCTGGCCGTGAGCACCACGCTGCCCCGCTTGGCGGGCACCATGAGCTTGCCCGCCTCGCGGCAGCAGAGGAAGGCCCCGCCCAGGTTGCCCTCGATCACTTGCCGCCAGGTGTCCCAGGAATAATCGGTAAAGGGGCGGTAGTAGCCCTCTGGCTTGGCCATGACGTTGTAGACCAGGCCGTCCAGGCGGCCCTCGTCGCGGCCCACTTTTGCGAACAGCTCCGCCACGCCGGCCTCGTCGGTCACGTCCAGGGCCGCGCCGCTCAGCGAGCCGCCCATGTCGGCGGCGATACCGGCGGCCAGCTCCGCGCAGCGCGCCTGGTCGCGGTCGGCGATGATCACCCGGGCTCCGGCCGTGGCCAGGGCGCGGGCCATGCGCTGGCCGATGCCCCCGGCCCCGCCCGCGATCAGCACCACCCGCCCGCTCAGGTCGAACATCTCTTGGGGCTGCTCCAGAGGGGGAAGTTGCCCGCTCATGCCTTGCCTTCCTCCTGAGCCAAGATCGCCTCCAAGAGCAAAAAGTCCAGCTCGCTGTCCAGGTCCACCGCCCGCTCGCGAGGCACCTCGTAGAGCCGGGTGCGCGCGGGCAGGCGCGAGGCCTGCTCCATGAGCGCGGCCCGCTTGTAGGCCCAAATAACCGTATTGAGGTCGTACACCGGCGGGGCGTCCTGGCGGCGGCCCACCTCGCCGGGCGTTTGGGCGAACAGCTCCACGTAGCTCCCGGCCTCGCGCACCATGTTGAAATAGGGGCTGCGGTGGGATGGCGATCCGCTGATCACCGCGTCGCAGTCCGGTTCGGCCAAAAGCTGCAAGGCCGCCTCCACATCCTCCACCCGCCGAAGGGGCGCGGTGCAGTCCAGCAGGGCCAGCACCTCCACCGTGGCTCCGAAGTGCTCTTCGCAAGCAGTGATGGCGTGCTGCATCACCGGCAGCATGGGCGCGGTGTCGCCGGCCAGCTCGGCCGGGCGCGGGAAGGGCACGGTTGCGCCATGCTCCCGGGCCACGGCGGCGATCTGCTTACTGTCGGTGCTCACCACCACCTGGTCGATGGAAGGGCAGGCCAGGCCGCAGGCGATGGCCCGCGCGATGAGCGGCTGGCCGCCAACCTCTCGGAGGTTCTTGCCCGGCACGCCCTTGCTGCCGCCCCGGGCGGGGATGAGCCCCAAGACGATTCCCTTGCTCACGCTTGCACCGTCCTTTGCTCCCGGGCCGCGCGTTTGGCGGCCAGGGCCAGGCGGGTGGCCGCGATGCCGTCGGCCAGGGTGGCCACGGGCTCCTCGCGCCCGGCCAGCACGGCCAGCCAGTGGGCCATCTGGTGGCGGAACATATCCTCGCGCTGCCAGCCGGGCGGGTCTTCCAGGCGCACCGGGTCTTCTCCGGGCCGCCGCAGCTCCAGCCAGCCTTCACCGTAGTCCCACACCGCCTCGCCCTCTTCGCCGAACAGCTCCAGGCGGCGGTGATAGCCCCGCCGGATGCAGTCCACATGCACCCGGCTCAGGGCGGGCGGCTCGTGGCGGCACACGATCTCGGCCAGGTCCTCGGCGTCCATGCTCAGGGACGAGAAATTGCCCGCCGCGCAGCTCACGCTCGCGGCCGGCCCCATCAGGGCCAGGCACAGGTCCAGCTCGTGCACCAGCTCCAGGATGACCCCGCCGCCCAGCTCGGCCCGCGCGGTCTGGGAGTTGCGGTAGTCCGTGGCGGGCCGCCAGTCGGGCAGCCACTGCCCCACCGAGGCGGACAGGGACAAGGGACGGCCCAGGGCGCCATCGGCCAGCCAGGCTTGCAGCCGGGCATAGGCGGGATGATGGCGCAGTTGCAGGCCCACCAGCACGGGCAGGCTCCGGGCGGCCACCTCGGCGGCCAGATCGTCCAGGCCGTCCGCCGTGTGGCTCACCGGTTTTTCCAAGAGAAAGGGCACCCCCGCCTCGGCCAAACGGCGCGCCGTGTCCAGGTGCAGGCTGGTGGGGTTGGCGATTACCGCGAAGTCCGGCTGCCAGGCCAGGGCCTCGTCCCAGTCGTTGATCGAGCGGCCCCCATAGGCGGCCAGCTCGGGCACTCCGGCCATGCCCAGGCCGGAGCGCAGGGCCATGACCTCAACTTCGGGAGCCAGCTCCAGGAGCAGGCGCAGATGCCGCCGCCCGGCCGAGCCCAGGCCGATGAACAGAGCCTTCATCGCGCCGCCTCCCGGGCCAGCCCGGCAAGATGCGCGGCGATGGCCTTGCCCGCGCGGCCCTGGTTGGGGCCCAGCTCCTCGGCCTTGACCAGGGCGCGGCCCTCGGCGCGCAGCCCGGGATGCTCCAGGGCTTGGTTGATGGCCGCGATGATATCCTCGGCGCCCTCGGCGGTGCGCTCGGCCCCGCGCGAACAGATGCGCACGATGTGCTCCAGGGTGTAGACCGAGCGGTCGGCCGCGCCCAGGTGCACGTTGTGGGCGTGCATGATCCAGTTGATGATGGGCTTGTCCACCGCGGCCGCCTCCAGCATTAGGGTGGAGTAGTAGCTTATCACCATGGCGCTGTGCCCCACCAGGGAGGCCAGCAGGGTCATTTCGCCGGCGGGCATGTCCGAGGGCAGCTTGGTGGAGAGTATGTCCGGCTCATTGAAGGCCACAAAGGGGTACTCCTCTTTGATGGCCTGGTACTGCTCCAGGATGCCCGCGAACTTGAGGCCGCCCTTGCCGCCCTGGAAATGGTTGGGGTGCAGGCGCACCAGCAGGGAGCAGGGCCGGGCCAAGCGGCCGCCCTGGATGGCCTCGGCCAGCAGGCGGATGTAGTCCGGGGTCCAGGGAAATTTGTTGGGCGTGCGGGTGCCGAAGAAGATGATGGGACGCGCGGGGTCCAGGCCGAAGCGGGCGCAAAGCTCCTCGCGGCTGGTCCAGCGCTCGGGATGGGCGTACACGTCGAAGTGGGCCACCCCGCCTACGAAGATCTTGGCCGGGTCCTGGTCGTAGTATTTGACCAGCTCGTTTTTCATGATCCCGGTCCAGGCCACCAGGTGCTCGGCCGAGGCGCCGGGCAGGCCCTTGCCGCTGGTGTTGTCCCAACTGAGGATCACCGCGCAACGCCGCGCCCCATGGCGCTTGGCCTCGCGCATGAGGTACTGGTCGTAGTCGAAGTAGCCCAGGCTGGTGGTGATCACCAGGTCCGGGCGATAGCGTTGGAACAGCTCGGCGTGGGCGCTGCCCGCGAAGAACCGCTCCTCCAGGGCCAGCAAGAGCCGCCGCGCCCAGCGCCAGCGCATCAGGGGCCTGCGCAGCAGGCGTATAAGCTGGTAACGCAGCTTGGCCTTGGGGCCCTCGGCGTCGCAGATGTTCTTGAAGGCCGCGAAACGCGCCCCCAGAGAGCCCTGGTCGTGGCGGCCGGGCATGGCGTACCAGCGCAGCTCCTGCAAGAAAATCTGCGCCCGGCTGCTCAGGAAGTAGTCCCGGCAGGCGGCGAAGTCATAGAGCTCCACCGCCGCGCCCGCGGCCTCGAACTCGCGGCGGAAGTACTCCTCGTCCGCGTTGGGGCTTAGCACCACCACCTTGACGCCCGCCTCGATCAGGCCGGGCAGGATGTCGCTGCGCAGAAGGTAGCGCGCCCCGAAGCCGTTGTTCACCGCGATGAAGATAGTGGGCGAGTCGCTCATGCTGGTCATTTGCTCCGGGCCAGGAGCGCCTGGAACCAGGCCTGCTTCTCGATTTGGTCGGCCAGGGCGCGGGCGAAAAGCGCGGCCCCGTCTGGGTTGTAATGGGAGAGGTCCTCGTACAGGGTCTTGCCGCCTTGGTCCGCGAAGACTTGCGAGAGGTCGTACATGGCGCGCTCTTGGGCCATGCGCGGGGAGACCAGGCCATAAAAGATGCGCCGCCGCTTGGTCTTCACGGTGGGCCGTCCCTGCTCGTCTTGCACAAAACCCAGCTCATCCTTGGTAAGCGGCTTGCCCAGGGCGGCCACCGGGCGCAGCACGCCCATGAAGTGGCCTGCTTGGTTCTCCACCGCGCCCCGGTAGTCCATCAGGGTGTTCAGCATGGTGCGGGCGGTTATGCCCAGCTCCAATGGGGTGTCCGGGCGCGGCCCCTTTTCCGGCGAATCTTGGCGCTCCAGGGCGGTGAGGGCGTTGGTGACCCAGTTGCCCGCGCCGAAGCGCTGCCCAACGCGGTCCAGCAGCTGGCCGGTGTTGGTGCGCGAGGCGTAATAGGCGATGAATTCGCCGATGCCGGGGGGAACCTTGTTTTGCTCCATCTGGTTAATGAGGTTGTCCATGGCCTGCATGTAATCGCTCTTCACCGGCTGGGACACGCCCTGGCGGCCCTGGCGGGGCGGCAGCTTGAGGTCGTTGGAGCCCACCACCGAGATGACCACGTCCGGGGAGAAGGAGCGCACATACAGCAAATAATAGGTGAACTGCTGGAAGGAGTTGTAGCCACGCACGCAGGCGTTGATCACCTTGATGTCGCGGCCGGGGTGCCGCCGCCGCAGCTCGGCTTGAAAGCGGGAGGGCACGCTCCATTCCGGCTTGCGGCAGCCGATGCCGAAGGTGGCGCTGGCCCCGGTGAAGGCCAGGCGTATCTCGCCCGGCTGCTTGTGCAGAGTGAGCTTTTCGGCGGTGGTGTTGAAGCCCCACTTGTCCAGGAGGATCAGGGTGGAGTGCTTGGAGGCGGAGGAATAGTCCACCCAGCGGAAGCCGTCTGGGGTGAAGTAGCGCCAGCCGCAGAGGCCGTCGTAATACTGGATGTGGCCTTCGTTGGACGCGGGCGAGGCCCCGGCCAGGCGCAGCACCAGGAAGCTGCCCGCCTCCACCGCAGCCAAAAGCAACAGGGCAATGGCCAGGCTCCAGACCACCCAGCCGGGGCGGCGGCCTTTTTCGGTGGCGGGCTCTCGTTTTTGCCTTTCTACAGCCATGGGCCTCTCAGAACTCGAAGTAAATGAATTGGGTGGTGCGTTCCAGGGCGCCGAAGATCAGGAGCAGGGCCATCACCCCCCAGCGCAGTCCGAAGCTCAGGGCCTTGGCCCAGGCGGCCTTGGGCCGGAGCCAGGCCTTGCGCCAGGGCCGCGCGCCCAGCCAGTGGGTGAGGTAGAGCAGGGCGCAGATGAGCAGAAAGTAGCGATAGTGCCCTTGCAACAGCTGGCCCCATCCCTCGGGCGCGGCCAACATGCGCCCCCATATCTGCCAGCCGTGGGCCACCGAATCGGCCCGGAAGAACACCCAGCCCAGGGTGACGCAGGCGAAGGTGAGCCCCACGCCCAGGGCGGCCAGCAGGGGCGAGGCGGCCAGGGGCCGGTCCTTGGGCACTCCCCGCGCGGTGCGCAGCATATCATAGGCCACGATCAACAGGCCCATGAACAGGCCCCAGGCCACGAAATGCCAGGCCGCGCCGTGCCACAGGCCCGCGATGAGCATCACCGCCAGGATGTTAAGGTAATGGCGGGCCTTGCCGTGGCGGTTGCCTCCCAAAGGTATGTAGAGGTAGTCGCGCAGCCAGGAGGAGAGCGAGATGTGCCAGCGCCGCCAGAATTCGCGGGGGTTGGGGGCCAGGTAGGGATAGGCGAAGTTTTCGCTGAGCCGGATACCTATGAGGCTGCCGCAGCCCCGAGCCATGTCGGTGTAGGCCGAGAAGTCCAAATATATCTGGAAGGAAAAGCACAAGGTGGCCAGCCACCACACCGCGCCGTCCTGGCCGGCGGCGGGCAGCTTGTAGGCCTGGTCCACCAACACGCCCAGCCGGTCGGCGAAGACCATCTTCTTTACCAGGCCGCGCAGAAACAAGTAGATCGCCTGCATGGTCTCGTCCGCGTCGGGCACATGCTTGCGGGCCAACTGGGGCAACACGTTGCCGCCGCGCTCGATGGGCCCGGCCACCAACTGCGGGAAGAAGCTGATGTACAGGGCGTAGGTGGGGAAGTGGCGCACCGGGGCCAGGTCGCCGCGATACACGTCCACCACGTAGGCCACCGCCTGGAAGGTGTAGAAGCTGATGCCCACGGGCAGCAGGAACATGAGGCCTTGCTGGTCGAGCAGGGGCACCAGGCTCAGGCCGAAGAGGTTGTCCACCTGGCTCAGGGCGAAGTGGGTGTACTTGAACACGGCCAGCACCGCCAAAGGCGCGGCGATGCCCACCAGCAGCCATAGCCTGCGCCAGGGCGCACCCCCAGAGCGGGCCAGCAACAGTGCGGCGAGGTAGGTGCTCAGGCTGCAGAAGAACAGCAGGAAGATGTAGTACCAAGTGGAGCAGCCGTAGAAAAAGTAGGAAGCGACCAGCAGGAACCACAGCCCCGCCCGCCAGGGCAGCAGACGGTGGGCCAAGACCACCACCAGGATGAAGGCCAGGAATGTCCAGGTGTGAAAAAGCATTCAGCTTCCGTTGGATGAAGGCCGGCTCTACTGACCTGCCTTGTGCTCGGCTTCCATGAGGTCTTGCTGGGCGACCATTTCCGCGAAGAGGCCGCCGCGTTGGCGCAGCTCCCGCCAGGTGCCTTGCTCAACCAGGCGGCCCTTGTGCAACACGTAGATGCGGTCCACGTTGACCAGGGTGGCCAGGCGGTGGGCGATGATGATCTGGGTCTTGTCGCGGCCCAGCTCTTCCAAGGACTGCTGTATCTCAGCCTCTGCCCGGCTGTCCAGGGAACTGGTGGCCTCGTCCAGGATAATTATCTCCGGGTCCTTGTAAAAAACCTGGGCGATCATCAGGCGCTGGCGCTCACCGCCCGAGAGGCTCGAACCCATCTCGCCCACCACCGTGTCGAAGCCTTCGGGCAGGTTCATGATGAAGCCGTGGGCATTGGCCCGGCGGGCCGCATCCACCATGCGTCGCTCGTCGCAGGTCCCACTGGACAGGCAGATGATCTCGCGCACCGAAAGGTCGAACAGGTGCACCGTCTGGCTAACCAGGCCCATTCCCCGGCGCAAGGCCTCCAGGGATACCTCCTTGAGCGGCACGCCGTCGATGGCGATGTTGCCTTCCACGGGCTCGTAGAGGCGCAGCAAGGCATGGGCCAAGGAAGACTTGCCCGAGCCCGAGGGCCCCACGATGCCCACCCGCTCGCCCCGGCCCACCCGCAGGTTGAGGCCGCTGACCACCCGGGGCCGCTTGCGGTAGTCCAGGCGCAAATCCCGGAGCACCAGTTCCTTTTCCAGCAAGGGCCTCTTGTCCAGGCCGCCTTCGGCCTCCAGGTGCTCGGCCGGCAGGTTGTACAGGTAGTAGACGAATTCCGCGGACGGGAAAAATTGCACCGCGCTGGAGACGTTGGAGGCGAGCTTGCCCAGAGCAGGCATGAGGCCGCGCAGCACCAGCAGGAAGCTGATCACGCCGGCCACGGGAAGAGGCTCGCCGATGAACAGGCCCTTGATGCCCACCCACACCACCAGGCCCACGATGACCAGGCCCTGGGCCTGGATGAGCAGGGGCTCCAGGTGTTTTATGCGCTTTTGCTTTTGGAAGAGATGTTCCAGCTCATAGGACAGGGCCCCGAAACGTTCCACGACCCGGAGGGCCACCCCGGCCAGTTTGATCTGTTGCAGGCCGGAGACGTACTCCTTGATCTGCCGCCAGAACAGGATGCGCCGGTCCAGGGCCTCCTGGGCCACGTGCTTCACGTAGCGGGTGTAGGCGTACTTGAAAAACAGCACCAACAGGAGAGAAGCGGCCACGAAGGCGGTGAGGGGCACGTTGAGCTGGATGAGCAAGGCCAGGATCACCGCCACGCTAAGCGAGGCTCCGGCACCCTTGAAGAACTCCAGGCAGGAGGTGCACACCGTGCGCACCTCGCGCTTGAGCATCTGGTCCAATCGCGAGATGCGGTACTCGTCCAGAAAGGTCTGGGTGGCCCGCATGTATACCCGGAACAGCCGCACGCGCAGGGCGGTGGCCGCGCGCACCAGGAAATGGGTCTCCACGACCACGATGAGGTATTCCAAGCCGCCGCGCACCAGCATGGCCGCCAGGGTGCCCATGATGGCCAGGGCGGGCAGGGAATGGTTGTCCATCCCCAGGGCGGCCACGACATCCTTGAACATGGCCGCGAAGCCGCCGTCCTCGGGGGAGATGACGGTCTGGGCGGCCACCACGGCCATTCCGTAGAGCACCCCGTCCCACAGGGCCATGCAAAGCTGCATCAGGCCCAAGAGGATCATCCAGGCCTTTTGCCCGGAGGTCATCTCCAGGATGTGGGCCATGGTCGCGCCCAGCCAACGGAGCTGTTGGGCCAGGCGACTCATGCCCGGAGCCTCCTCTCGCGTCCCAACGACTTCAGGAGCGGGCCCAAGTGGCGCTCCTGGTTGAAGGTCCTGACGACCAGCGAGGTCTCGGGGGAACAATCAGGCATCTTGGCGCAGGCTCTCCAAAAGCATCCGGAAGCTGTTCTCGTGCACCGCTTGCCAATACTTGGGCGAGCTGTTGGCGTTGTGCGGGGCCAAGAGCACGTTGTCCATGCCCCGCAGGGGAGAGCCCTGGGGCAGGGGCTCATCCTCGAAAACATCCATGGCTGCCCCGGCGATGCGCCCGGATTCCAGAGCCCGCACCAGGGCCGCCTCCTCCACCACCGGCCCCCGCGAGGCGTTTATCAGCACCGCGGTGGGCTTCATGCGGCCAAAGGCCTCGTCGTTCATCAAGTGATGCGAAGTGGGGTTCAGGTCGGTGTGCAGGGTCACGAAGTCGGCCTCGGCGAGCAGCTGCTCTTTGCTGGTCATCTCCACCTGCTGCTCGGCCAGGAACCCGGCGTCGATCTGTTTGATGTCGTTGCCCAGGATGCGCATTCCCAGGGCCCGCGCCCGCCGGGCCACCGCCTTGCCGCAGTCGCCCACCCCGATGATGCCCAGGGTGCACTCGTTCAAGGTGCGGCCGTCGATCTTCTGCCAGCGCCCGGCCTTCATCTCCCGGTCCATGGCCACCAAATTGCGGGCAAACACCAGCATATAGCCCAGCACCGTGTCGCCCACCGGCTCGCTGAAGGCATTGGTGGTGCGGCGCACCGCGATGCCCCTGGCGGCCGCGTGCTCGGCCGCGATGGAGTCGATGCCCGTGCCCCACTTGACGATGGCCTTGAGGCGCGGGGCTGCGTCGATCACCTTGGGGGTGATGCGGTCGTCGCCGCAGATGATGCCGTGGATGTCGCCCACCAGGGGCAGAAGGTCCGCCTCTTCCAGGCGCTCCTCAACCGAGCAGCGCACCAGCTCGAGGCCCTCGGCGTTGAAGCGGGGCTCGAACTCGTCCAAAACCGGCTGCATGTAGGGGGCGGAAACCAGCACGCGATACTTGTATTGGCTCATGGCGTCAATCCAGGTAGCTCCTGGCCAGGGAATCGGAGGCCATCATCGCCTCCACCCGGGCCAGGTCTTGGGGGGTGTCCACCGCTTGGGTGTCGAACTGGGTCTCGATGAGGCGCACTTTGCGGCCGTGCTCCAAAAAGCGCAGCATGTCCACCGACTCGGCCACCTCCAGGGGGGTGGGCTCCAGATCGCGGTAGTCGAACAGGGCCGTCCGGGTGAAGGGGATGATGCACACCTGCTTGTACACTCGGAGCCCGGCGAAGCCCAGCTGATAGGGCGAGGGGATGGGGTTGCGCGAGAAGTACAGGGCGTCGCCCTTCAGGTCCATCACCATCTTGATGGTGTTGGGGTCGTTGTAGTCCGACTCCGCGCTCAGGCGCTTGGCCAGGTTCACGCAGGCGATGGACGGGTCGGCCAGCATGGGCTCCACCGCCTGGTCGATCATCTCCGGCATGGTCATGGGCTCGTCGCCCTGCACCAGCACCACGATCTCCGCGTCGAGCTTTTCGGCCGCCTCGGCCACCCGGTCGCTGGCCCGCTGGTGCTGGTCCGAGGTCATAATGGCCCGCGCCCCGAAGGCCTGGGCCGCGTCGAATATCTCCTGGTCGCAGGTGGCGATCACCGTCTCGCTGAGCACCTTGCTCATGGCGGTGCGGTGAAAGACGTGCTCCAGCATGGGGCGGCCCAGGATGGGTGCCAGGGGCTTGCCGGGGAACCGGGAAGAGCCCATTCGGGCGGGGATCACGGCTGCTACTTTCATGGCGGGCTATTCCTCCCAGAGTACGGCGCGGGCCGGGGCTCCCTCGCATCCGGCCAGCTTCAGAGGCAAACAGGCCAAAAAATACACCCCCGGCGATACCGGGGCCAGGTTGAGGCCCTCTAAAATCACCACCCCCGCCTCCAGCAAGATGCGGTGGGTGTCGTCGGTGGGGTCGTCGAAGAGCTGCACGGAGAGATAATCCGCGCCCACCAGGCGCACCCCCTGGGCCACCAGATGGGCCGCCGCCTCAACGGTGAGGGCCGCGAAATCCTCGCGAAAGGCTTGGCTTTCTTGAGACCAGAGGGCCGAGTTGCGGCTCTTGATGAGCACCCGCTCCGTGCCGGGGGGCAAAGCCAGGCGCTGGGGAGTTATGCGCCGCTCCGGTCCCACGTCGATCACCAGGGCAGGGCCCACCAGATCTGGCAGGGCGAGCTGGTCGGCCATGGCTCCCTGGGGCAGAAAATGCCCCGGCGCGTCCACATGGGTGCCCGCGTGCGCCCCGCAGCAGAGCTTGCTCACCGTGGCCGGGTCGCCGGCGGCCAGATCTTGGACCCGGCTGATCTCCAAGGACGGGTCGCCGGGCCATACGGGCATACCGGGCTGCATGGTGAGGCTGATGTCTATGATTTTCATGGCTTTCACCTCGGCGGCCGCCCGCCGCCGCAAGGCCTGATCATTTGGCGGGATAATGATGACACCCCAATTTAATTGGCATTATGGGGGGTTGCCAGTCAAGGAAATAAATGGGCGCGCTCTGGGGGCGTAGGAAAGGCTGTAGGTGAGCCCTTGACCTTAACCATGCGTTATGAGAAAAGAAGTCCCACCCCGGTGCCCCGGGGTAGGCCGGAGCGGCGGCCAAGCGGGCATTATGCCTCAACGCCGCGCTTTTGATATGATTGCTTGCCAACAGAGCTTCCCTCACTGGAATGGTGCATGGCCGCCAAACCCAAAATAGTTTTCCTGATCCGTGCCTACAACGACATCGACCACATCACCCCTTTGGTGTACAAGCTGGCGGCCGACGGCTCGGCCCAATGCCGGGTGTTCTGTTCCAACCCCACCTTTGATCTGGACGGCGACTTTCGCATAGAATTTTTACGGCGCCAAATGAAGGTGCCGGTGAGCTACCTCTACCAGGCCCACCGGCCCACGCCGCTGCATCTGGCCATGGACCAGATCATCTGCGGGACCAAGGCGGGGCGGGGCAGCTTGTGGCGTAGCCAGGCGGCGGTGGCCTGGTTACAGGAGCGGGCCCGCCACAGGCTCTACTCCCAGGCCTGGTGCCGGGGTTTCCTGCAAAAAGAGCGGCCCGACGTATTGGTGGTGGACTGGCAGCGTCCCAAGTTTTTCAACACCTTGTATTTGCTGCGCGCCGCCCGCGAGCTGGGCATACCCATGGTCTCGGTGCCCCACGGCATGAACCTGGCCACCACCACTCTGTGCACCACCAAGGACCTGGAGAACGGCCACGACCAGGACTATGGCCATGACTGGCGCTTTTTCGACTACAACCTGGTGCAGTTCGAGTTCTTCCGCCAGCGGGTGATCAACGGCGGCCTGCCACCGGAAAAGGTGGTGGTCTTGGGCAGCGCCCGCTTCTGCCCCCAGTGGCGCGAGGTGTACAAGCGCATCCTGCCCCCGGACCGCGACCTGGCCGGGCGGGGCGCGGACAAACTGCGCGTTGTGTACATGGACCACCACCACCGGATGCGGATGCAGACCGAGCAGGTTAACCAGATGATCGCCATGATGCTGGCCCGGCCGGAGATCGAGCTTCTGGTCAAGCCTTCCACCCGCGCGGTGGGCCAGGCCCTCAGCGATCCCGCCTGGGCCGCCTCCTCGGAGTACGTGCGCAATCTGGACTGCCTGGCCACGGATCACCAGAGCCTCAACCTGATCCTGTGGTCCCAGGTGACCATCAACGCGGCCTCGAGCATCTGCCTGGAGGCGCTGTGGGAGGGGCAGGCCTTCGTCTATCCCAAGTATTTGCATGAGAACGACATGCTTTTCGAGGATTTCGGGGCCTGCTGGCAGGTGAACGACCACCAGGAGCTGGCCGACGCCATGGCCCGGCTGGCCGCGGAGCCGGATTACCGGCCTTACACCCGCGAGGCGGCGCGGGCTTTCCTGGCCGAGGCGGCCCAAGGCGGCGACCCGGAGCGCGACGTGCTCCAGGCCTACGCCGATTTCATGCTCTCCCTGGCCTGAGGCGGGGACGGAAGGAAAAGGCCATCAGCAAAGAGACGCCAAACCTGGCCCCGCCCAGCGTGGCCCTGATCGTGAACAACCCGGTGCGCGATCTGTGGACCATGGTGCTCTTGGCCTACGGCCTGTGCCAGGAAGGGGCGCGCTGCCACCTCTTGCCTCTGGCCACCCGTTCACGGGAGCTGTGGGCCCTGGCCCCGGACGCGGTGCTGCTTCCCACCTTCCAGGACCTGTTCATCCCCTGGATCGAGCCCCTGCACCGGGCGGGCACGGCCATCGTATTGCACGACGGCGAGGGCAGCCCGGCCACGGGCATCGACAAGTACGCCGCTTCCTGCATCGCCGACCCGGTGCTGCGCTCCCGGGTGGATCTGGTCACCGTGTGGGGCAGCGAGATGGCCGCGCACGTGGAACGCGAGCAGGTCTACCCCAACGCCCGGCTGGAAGAGACCGGCGCGCCGCGCTACGACTTCTACGCCCCCCAGTGGCAGCAGGCCATCGAGCTGGGCACCCAGTCCCTGGACCGCTTCCCCAAGCCCCTGGTGATGATCAACACCCACTATCCCCGGGGCAACCCGGGGCCGGGCTTTCAGAGCTTCCAGCGCATCCACGAGATGCTCATGGAGCGGGGCTACAGCGCCCAAGGCGCGGACGCCTACATTGCCGAGTCCAAAGAGGCGGTGCTAAAGATCGCCGAGCTGGCCAACCAGTTGGCCCGCCGCTTCCCCCAGGCCACCTTCATCTTTCGGCCCCATCCCTACGAGGAGCTGGCCGCCTATGATGAGCTGCTGGAGGAGCTGCCCAACCTGCACCTGGTGCGCGAGGGGGCGATCTACGGCTGGATGGTGCGGGCCAGCGCGGTGATCCACACCGGCTGCCTCACCGGGGTGGAGGCCGCCTTCCGGGGCTTGCCCAGCCTAATGCCCCGCTGGTTCGCGGGCGGCCTGGGCAACGACGAGTCCAAGGACATGGCCGAGGGCTTCGACTCTCCCGAGGAGCTGGCCTCGGCCCTGGGCCGCGTGTTGGAGGGCGGCTACCAGCGCCCCCCCGAGGTGGAGCGGGTGCTGGCCGACTACATCCCGCGCCGCTTCCACTCCACCGACGGCCGGGCCTGGGAGCGCAACACCCGGGCCATTATGGAGCTGATCGCCTCGCGTCCCGCGCGGCCGGACCAGCAGTGGTGCCGCGATTTCCTTTACGGCCTGGAGGGGGCCAACCAGGCCAGAGGCCTGAGCCGCCTGGTGGCCCGGGCCAAGCGCAAATGGCAAATGCCGCCCCAGTGGAGCTATCGCCAACGCGAGATCGTCTTGGACCCCATGCCCGCGCGCAAGGTCTACGGCCTGGAGGAGGCCCGCGAGGCGGCGGCGGCCATCCACGCCAGCCATTCGGCCCAGCACCCCGAGGCCCGGCCCCTGAGCCTGCGGCCCTGCTCCTATGTGCAGGGGGATTACGTTTGCCCCTACTGGGGATGGGGGCTGAGCGTGGAGGCGCTTCCGGCAGCGGAGCGGGAAGGCGCGGAGCTTAGCGGGCAGGGGGGATGCTGAGGCACCGGGGGGCGCTACACAATTGTGACAAAGGCCGGGGAATTGGTTACACTGGGGCACCGGAGGCGCCCGGGGGTCATGGGTGCAGCCTGTTTCCGGAGCCAGGCGCCTTGCGTGCCGAAAATGGGGGAGTAGGAGTCGAGGCATGAAACAGCTTTGGGGCCGCCTTCAGTGGCAGAGCCGCACCCGAGGCATGTCTCCCCAGGAGATCAAGCAATTCAAGCGGGCCCGGATCATCGCCGACGCCATGGAGGGCAAGACCGCCTGCCCCGAGGAGTTGCCCGCCCGGATGCTGGCCACCTACCGCCCGGTGCGCGAGCCGCTGTATCTCATCTCCCAGGTGCAGCGCTCCGGCGGGTCACTGCTCGCCCAGCTCTTCGACGGCCACCCGGAGTGCCACAGCCATCCTTACGAGATAAAGATCGGCAAGCCGGACAAGACGGTGTGGCCCGAGTTCTCGCCCGGCGAGGCCCCGGAAGAGGCCTTTGCCAAGCTGTTTGAGCACGATTGCATTTCATTCCACCGCAACGGCTACCGCAAGCCGGGGAGAGGCTCCAAGGCCAAGGGTCAGGACGAGACCTTTCCCTTTTTCTTTCTGGTCCGGGCGCAGCGCGACATCTTTCTGCACTACCTGGCCGGGGTGCCCCAGCCAAGGCCCCGCGACTATCTGGACGCCTACTGGACCTCCTATTTCAACGCCTGGGTGAACAACCAGAACCTGAGCGGCGAGAAGAAGTGCGTGCTGGGCTTCACCCCCATGCTGGCCGCGCGGCCCGAGAGCGTGGAGGGCTACTTCGCGGCCTACCCGGAGGGCAAGCTGGTTTCCCTGATCCGCGATCCCCTGCGCTGGCTGGCTTCGGCCCGGCGGCACCAGGAGAAATACCGCCAGACCGAGCAGGCCATGGAATATTGGACCGTCTCCACCCAAGCGGCCATCGCCAACGCCGGGAAATGGCCGGACCGGGTGCGCCTCTACGCCTTTGAGCGGCTCATCACCGACACCCCGGCGGTGATGCGCGACATGTGCGCCTTCCTGGGGCTCCGTTACCGCGATTCCCTGTTGGACCCCACCTTCAACCGGTCCCTGATAGCGCCCAACAGCTCCTTCCGGGTGGACGGCAAGGGCATAATAAAGGATGTGGTGGCGCGGCCTCTTGACCTGGAGCCCGAGGCAATGGCCTATGTGGAGGAGCACTGCCGCGAGCTGCACACCCGGGCCCTGGCCCTGGCCGGCGCCTGAACCCCGCTGGGGGCCTGAAAATAAACGATAGGAAAGCGAAGGATGCATGGCGCGTTCCCTGCTCATTAACGACCGCTTGATTGACGACGAGCATGATTGCTTTGTGATCGCCGAGATCGGCCACAACCACCAGGGCGACATGGAGCAGGCTTATAAGCTCATCGCGGCGGCGGCCGAGTGCGGGGCCGACGCGGTGAAGATACAGAAGCGCCACAACAAGAGCCTGTTCACCCCGCAGATCTACGACGCACCCTATGAGAACGAGAACAGCTTCGGCAGCACTTATGGTCAGCACCGCGACTATCTGGAACTGGAGCCGGAGCAGATCGCCGAGCTGATGGCCTATGCCCGCGAAAAGGGCCTGATCATGTTCTCCACGGTGTTCGATTTCATCAGCGCCGACCAGATGGCCGCCCTGGACGCGCCGGCCTACAAGATGGCCTCGGGCGATTTGTTCAACACCCCGCTGCTTAAGCACGTGGCCGCCCTGGGCAAGCCCATGATCATGAGCACCGGCGGGGCCACCATGGACGACGTGCGCCGGGCGGTGGACACGGTGGGGGCCATCAACCCGGATTTCGCCTTGCTGCAATGCACGGCGGGATACCCGCCCGCCTTCAATGAACTGAACCTCCGGGTGCTCACCACTTTCCGCGACGAGTTCCCGGACACGGTGGTGGGGCTTTCCTCCCACGTGAGCGGTATCGCCATGGACCTGGCCGCCTACATGCTGGGGGCGCGCATCGTGGAGAAGCACTTCACTCTGAACCGGGCGGCCAAGGGCACGGATCACGCCTTTTCCCTGGAGCGGCCCGGCCTGCGCAAGCTGGTGCGCGACTTTCGGCGGGCTCGGGTGGCCATGGGCGACGGGGTCAAGCGCTCCTATGAGAGCGAGGCCAAGCCGCTGTACAAGATGGCCAAGAAGCTGGTGGCCGCATCGGATCTGGCGGAGGGCACGGTGCTGGCCCAGGAGCATGTGGCCATCAAGAGCCCCAACGACGGCCTGCCGCCCTACGAGCTGGATAATGTCCTGGGCCGGCGGCTGAAGCGGGCCCTCAAGGCCGACGAGAACCTGGCCTGGGAAGACCTGGAGGAGAAGGGGTGAGCGGCTCCCTGACCGATCTGGCTGGGCGCGTGGTGGTGGTCACCGGCGGCCTGGGGCAGCTGGGGCGGCAGTACGCCCAGACCCTGGCCGCGGCCGGGGCCCGGGTGGGAGTGCTGGATTTGCACGCGGACCAGGCCGCCCTGGAAGAGACCTTTGGCGAGCTGGCCGGACAGGGGAGCCTGTTGCCCTTGGCGGCGGACGTGACCTCGCGCGAGTCGTTGGTGGAGGCCTTGGCCCGGGTGGAAGAGGCCTGGGAAACGCCGTTCGGGCTGATCAACAACGCGGCCCTGGACTCGCCGCCCAACGCGCCCAGCGAGGAAAACGGGCCTTTTGAGACCTATCCCGAGGCGTCCTTTGACCAGGTGATGGCGGTCAACGTGAAGGGGGTGTTCTTGGCCTGCCAGGTGCTGGGCGGGGCCATGGCCCAGGCGGGGCGCGGCTCCATCATCAACATATGCTCCACCTACGGCGTGGTCTCGCCGGATCAGCGGCTCTACGAGTACCGCCGCCAGCGGGGCGAGCAGTTTTTCAAGCCCGTGGCCTACAGCGTTTCCAAGAGCGCCTTGCTCAACCTGACCCGCTACCTGGCCACCTACTGGGGGCCCAAGGGGGTGCGGGTGAACACCATGACCCTGGGCGGGGTGTTCAACAACCAGGACCCCGAGTTCTTGGCGGGCTACGAGGCGCGGGCCCCGCTGGGGCGCATGGCCCAGGAGAGCGACTATAACGGGGCGGTGGTCTACCTCATGTCCGACGCCTCGTCATATGTGACCGGGGCCAACCTGGTGATCGACGGCGGCTGGACCGCCTGGTGAGGAGCGAAGCCATGGACAACCCCATACCCGGCGAGGTGCTCAACTGGATCGGGGGCAAAGAGACTCCCGCGGCTGACGGCCGTTTGCTGGACAAGCTCTCGCCGCATAACGGGCGGCGACTTTGCCGAATCGCCCGCTCGGGCTGGCCGGAAGTGGAGGCCGCCGTGGCCGTGGCGCGCGCGGCCCAGCCCGCCTGGGCGGCCACCCCGCCGGTGCAGCGGGGCCACATCCTGCACCAGGTCTGCAACCTCATGGAGGCGCGGGCCGAGGAGATCGCCAGGATCGTGGCCCTGGAGACCGGCAAGTCCTTGGCCGAGGCCAGGGGCGAGACCGGCGGGGCCATCGCCCTGGGGCGCTTCTACGCGGGCGAG
Organism: Desulfarculaceae bacterium; assembly: GCA_020444545.1. NCBI lineage: Bacteria > Pseudomonadati > Thermodesulfobacteriota > Desulfarculia > Desulfarculales > Desulfarculaceae > Desulfarculaceae bacterium. Next base: position 269,536 of record JAHLKT010000002.1, read on the forward strand.
GGCCAGCGCCTCTACGGCCGCACCACCACCAGCGGCACGGCCAACAAGTACGCCATGACCCTGCGTATGCCATGCGGCGTGGCCGGGCTGATCATCGCGGCCAACACGCCCATCGCCAACGTGGCCTGGAAGGTGTTCCCGGCCCTGATCTGCGGCAACGGCGTGGTGCTCAAGTGCGCCGAGGACACCCCGGCCACGGGATGGATCGTGGCCAAGCTCGCCGAGGAGGCGGGCCTGCCGCCGGGCGTGCTCAACGTGATCCAGGGCCTGGGCATCGAGGCGGGCGCGCCCCTGGCCGAGCAGGCCGAGATCGACGTGCTCTCCTTCACCGGCTCCAGCAAGGTGGGCCGCCAGCTGGCCGAGGCTGCCGGACGGCGGCTGCTAAAGGTCTCCATGGAGCTGGGCGGCAAAAACCCCCTGGTGGTGTGCGACGACGCGGACCTGGAGCACGCGGTGAAGTGGGCCTCGCTGTCGGCTTTTTCCAACGCGGGCCAGCGCTGCGCCGCCGCCAGCCGGTTCATCGTCTTTGAGTCGGTGTACGACAAGTTCAGAGACATGCTGGTGGCCAAGGCCGAGAGCCTGAAGCTGGGCCCCGAGGACGGCGACGACCTGGGCCCGGTGATCAACCAGCGCCAGATGGAGAACATGCTGGGCGCGGTGGAGCAGGCGGTGCACGGTGGGGCCAAGCTGCTCTGCGGCGGCCGCCGCTCGGGCGCGGCTTATCTTACCGACGGCTATTACGTGCTGCCCACCCTGCTGGAAAACGTAGGCCCCGACGACCCCATCTCCACCACCGAACTGTTCGGCCCCATCGCCTGCATGTATCCGGTGCCGGACTTCCCGGCCGCCCTGGAGCTGGCCAACCGCTCGCCTTACGGCCTCACCGCCTGCATCCACACCACGAGCTTCGACCGGGCCATGGAGTTCACCCACAAGGTGCGGGCCGGGGTGGCGGTGGTGAACATGGGCACCTACGGCTCGGAGCCCCACATGCCCTTCGGCGGGGTGGGGGTGTCGGGCAACGGCACCCGCGAGCCAGGCACCGAGGCCCTGGACATCTACTCCGAGCTCAAGGACGTGTACCTCGGCGTGAACCCGCAGGTGGGCGGGGGGACGCGGCCGTGAGCGCGCCCAGCCTGGTGGGGCTGATCCCGGCGAGGGCGGGCAGCCAGCGCATCAAGGACAAGAACGTGGTGCGCCTGGCCGGGCACCCGCTTCTGGCCTACAGCATCCGCGCGGCGCTCGACAGCGGGGTGTGCGACGCGGTGGTGGTCTCCACCGACAGCGAGGACTACGCGGCCATCGCCCGGCACTACGGGGCCGAGACGCCGTTCATCCGTCCCGTGGAGATGGCCGGGGCCAAGTCAATGGACATCGAGTGGGTGCAATTCACCCTGCAAAAGCTGGCCGAGGCGGGGCGCGAGTACGATTGCTTCTCCATCCTGCGGCCCACCAGCCCCTTCCGTCTGCCCACCACCATCCAGCGCGCCTGGGCCGAGTTCCGGGCAGAAGAGGGGGTGGACTCCCTGCGCGCGGTGGAGCTGGTCAAGCAGCACCCGGGCAAGATGTGGGTGGTGCGCGATAAGCGCATGACCCCGCTGTTGCCCCTGACCCCGGCGGAGCGCCCCTGGCACTCCTGCCAGTACGCGGACCTGCCCCGGGTGTACGCCCAGAACGCCTCCCTGGAGATCGCCTGGACCCGGGTGGCCCTGGAAGGCGGCACCATCGCTGGGCAGGTGATCATGCCCTTCCTCACCACCGGCAGCGAGGGCTGGGACATCAACCACCCCGAGGACGTGTGGATCGCCGAGCGCCTGCTGGCCGAGGGGCAAGCCACGCTGCCCAACATAGACATCGAACCCTGGCCCGGCGCCTAAAGCCCGGCCGCCTCCCGGAGCCTTGCCTTGAGCCTGAGCATCAATCTGATCCCCCGCGAAGAGATCGCCCGCATCTGGAACAGCGCCCTGCCCGAAAAGGAGCGCCTGGCCCTGGTGGCCGACGCCTGCCGGGCCAACGCCCTGGCCGCGGTGAAGCTGGCGGGCAGCGGGCATCTGGGGTCCTCCTTCAGCGCCATGGACATCGTGGTGTGGCTCTACTACGGGGAGATGAACACCCTGGAGGCGGGCCTGGACTCGCCGGAGCGTGACGTCTACTTCTCTTCCAAGGGCCACGACGTGCCGGGCCTCTACGCGGTGCTCTACTCCCTGGGCGTGATCAGCGAGGACAAACTCCTGAACCTGCGCCGACTGGGCGGGCTGGACGGGCACCCGGACATCAATATTCCAGGCGTGGAGGCCAACAGCGGCTCCCTGGGCATGGGCATCTCCAAGGGGCGGGGCATGGCCTGGGCCCAGCGCAGTCGGGGCGTTGACGTGCGCACCTTCGTACTCACCGGTGACGGCGAGCTCCAGGAGGGGCAGAACTACGAGGGGCTGCAAAACGCGGCCCACCAGGGCGCGCCCAATTTGGTGGTGATCGTGGATCACAACAAGGTGCAGTCCGACAAGCCGGTGGCCGAGATCTCCGGCCTGGGCGAGCTGCCCGAGAAGCTGGGCTCCTTCGGCTGGCAGGTGCTCTCCTGCGACGGCCACGACTTCGCCCAGCTGGCCGCCATGCTGGACGAGGCGCGCCAGGACTCCCGTCCCAGCATCATCATCGCGCATACTCTGAAGGGGCGCGGCGTGTCCTTCATGGAGCACCCCCGCGCCCTGGCCGAAAACGCGGGCTGCTATCCCTGGCACGCGGGCGCTCCGGCCGACGAGCCCTTTGCCCAGGCCCACGCCGAGCTGGTGGGGCGGGTGAACGCGGCCCTGGAAGCGGCGGGCCTGGAGGCGCTGTCCCTGAGGGACGTGACCCCGCCGCCCAAGGCGGCCAGCGGGGTGAGCCCCGAGAAGGTGGCTGCGTCCTATGGCCAGGCGCTGCTGGAGCTGGCCCCGTTGCACCCCGAGCTGGTGGTGCTGGACGCGGACCTGGCCGTGGACTGCCAGGTGCGGGCCTTCGAGGAGGCCTATCCCCAGCGCTTCATCGAGTGCGGCATAGCCGAGCAGGACATGGTGTCCATGGCCGGGGGCCTGGCCCGGCAAGGGATGCTGCCCGTGGCCAACAGCTTCGCCTGCTTCCTGGCCAGCCGGGCCAACGAGAACATCTACAACAACGCCAGCGAACAGGGCCGCATCATTTATGCCCTGCACTACGCCGGGCTAATCCCGGCCGGGCCGGGCAAAAGCCACCAGAGCCTCAGGGACATCTCCCTGCTGGGCGCGCTGCCGGGCCTGGACATCATGCAGCCCTGCAACGGGGCCGAGACCAAGCAGATGGTGGAGTGGGCCGTGGAGGACGCGGCTGGGAGCGTTGCTCTCCGCCTGGCCATCGGCCCTTCGCCGCGGATCATCGAGCTGCCCGCGCATTACCAGCTCACGCCCGGCCGAGGCGTGGCCGTGAGCGAGGGCGGGGACGCGACCCTGGTGGCCTATGGCCCGGTGATGCTGCATGAGGCGCTTGTCGCGGCCGAGCTTTTGGCCAAGCAGGGCGTGGGGCTCAGGGTGGTGAACCAGCCTTGGCTCAACCGCTTCGAGGAATCGTGGCTGGAGGAGTTGGCCACCGGCGGCGGCCCCCTGGTGGTGCTGGAGGATCACTCGCCCGTGGGCGGCCTTGGCGACCGGCTGCGCGCCGCGCTCATGGATCATGGCCTGCTGGGCGGAAAGGCCTTCGCCGTATTGGGGGTGGAGGGCTGGCCGGCTTGCGGCACGCCGGGCGAGGCCCTGGCTGCCCACCGCCTGGACGGCGCCTCCCTGGCCCAGCGCCTGGCCGCGCTGCTCTAGGGCCGCTTGGCGGGGGCGAGGGCCTGGGGGCCCAGCACCCGCTTCAGCTCGCGGCACAGAATCTTCCCGTACAATCTGGTGCCCTGCCAGTTCAGGTGCATGATGTCCGCCCAGAAGGGCCGGGGCCACAGCTCGGCCCGGGTGTCGATGACCACGACGCCGGGCAAGGCCCGCTCCAGGGGCGCGGGGTCCAGCTCGATATAGCGGTTGGCCCGGCTCGGGGCCAGGTTTAGCACCAGGCGCTTGCCCTGGTCCTTGGCCAAGGCGGCCAGGGCGGCCAAGTAACGCAGCACGCCAGGGTCCATGGGTTTGTTGCGATAGTCGAGGATTTTTTCAGGTGGGTCAAAGCCCTTTTGGTCCGCGAAAACCTGGCCGTCGCCGTTGTTGAACAGCACCACCAAGCGGTCCTGATCCCCTCGGATGTAGTTCACCTCCCGGCTGTCATCGCCGGGGTCGTAGCCGTACTTTTGTTTGAGTAGGGTTCTCCAGCGGGCCTGATTGGGCAGGCTGCGCTCGCGGCGCTCCAAATAGCGGTCCAGCCGATTCATGGCCAGGGAGCGCAGGAACAAGGGCAGGCCCAGGTCGCCCAGCAGCTTGGGATCGTGGCGCAGGAAGAAGATGATTTCGCCCATGGTGAGCCAGCGGGGCTTTTGCATGGGCTCGAACAGGCGCATGGGGTCCAGGCTGAGCACCACCACCCCGCCGGTCCGGCAGGCGGCCTGGTTCAGGGAGAAGACCTGCTCGTTGATCAGGTTGCCCGGCAGGCCCAGGTTGAAGGCGTCGATGCCGCAGCGGGCCAAGAGAGCGGTGTCCACGTGGTTTTGGGTCTGGGAGGAGCCCACGAAGATCACGGGGTAGCAACGCTTCTGGACCTGGAGCAGGGCGGTCTTGGAGAGCTTGCCCTCGTACCATATCCCTTGGCTGGCCTGCCAACGCAGGTACAGCTTGAAGCCCAGGTTATAGGCGGTCAGCGACAAAAGGCTGAGCGCCAGCACCCCGAAGAAGAATATTTTTGCCCGCGTCTTATTCATAAACCTAGAAGTTGAAGTAGATGAATTCGCTGGGCGCCATGGAGGCCAGCTTGATCAGCGAAAGGCAGCCCAGGGCCGAGGCCCCCAGGGTGGCGGCGGCCAGGCGGGGCCGGGTGGCCAGGTAGCCCTCCAGGCGCGAGGCCCATTGCATGCTGTTGGGCAAGGCCAGGCAAACAAAGGCAAATATCACGAGATAGGCTAAGGTGTGCAGGTTAACCACCGCGTGGCTCCAGGCCGGGGCCGCGCTTTGGCCCAGCATGGCCAGGAACATGTGCCAGGCCTTGGTGATGGACTCGGCCCGGAAAAGCACCCAGGCGAAGTTTACGAACAGGAACGTCACCAGCCAGCCCAGGGGGCGGGGCAGGCGATAGCCCCCCAGCTTCCACAGGCGGCTGATGATCAAGGCCAAGGCGTGCAGCACCCCCCACAGGGCGAAGGTCCAGTTGGCCCCGTGCCAGATGCCGCCCAGCAAAAAGGTGATGAACACGAACAGTAGCGACTTGGGCACGCCCTTGCGGTTGCCGCCCAGGGGTATGTAGATGTAGTCGCGCAGCCAGCGGGACAGGGTCATGTGCCAGCGCCGCCAGAAGTCCTGGATGTCGCCCGCCTTGTAGGGCGAGTCGAAGTTAAGGGGCAAGATGATGTTGAACATCAGGGCGCTGCCCAGGGCGATGTCGCAGTAGCCCGAGAAATCGAAATAGATCTGGAAGGTGTATGAGAGGCTGGTGCCCCAGGAGTCCAGCAGGGACAGGGGATGGCCGGCCGCGAAGCCCTTGTTCACCCACACGGCAAAGGTGTCGGCCACGAAGACCTTCTTGAATAACCCGATGACGATGAGGCACAGGCCGGTGGCCCGGTTGCCCCAGTCGGCCCGGAACAACTCCGGCCGCTTGAACTGGGGCATCATCTCCCGGTGGTGCACGATGGGCCCGGCCACCAACTGGGGGAAGAAGGACACGAACAGGGCGTAGTCCAAAAGGCGGTACTGGTCGCAGATGCCTTTCCTCACGTCGGCCAAATAGGCGATCTGCTGAAAGGTATAGAAGCTGATGCCCAGGGGGATGAGCATTTCGAGCAGGGGCGGGTCGTCCACGCCCATGACCCAGGCCGCGTTGATGGAGATGAAGTCGAAATATTTGAAGAAACCCAGCAGCCCCAGGTTGAAGGCCACGCCCAGCACCAGCAGGGCGCGGGGGCCCAGGGCGGTGGCCAGGCGGGCGGCCCACCAGGGCGGGCGGCCGGAGGGCCCGGCCCCGGCCGGGGCCAGATAGGCCAGCAGGCTGCCGAAGGCAAAGTTGACCAGGATGGAGACCAGAAGGATGGGCAGATAGACCGGCTTCCAGGAGCCGTAGAACACCAGGCTGGCCAGGATGAGCAGGGACTTGGCCAGGGAGGGCCAGCGGCGGCCCAGGAGGTGGAAGCAGACGGCCACGATGGGGAGGAACAGGAAAAGGTATGGGAAGGAGTTGAAGAGCAAGCAGCGAACTCCCCGTGGACAGGTCAGGGCCGGTGCTAAGGAAAACGGCCGGTTGACACCGCGACCAAGTATGCCCCAAGGCGAGGGATATGACAACCAGCCGGTCCCGGCCCGTCAATCCCGTCTGGCATTCGCTACGCGCCTGGACTATGCTGGCAGAGGCTGCCACCCGGGGGGACGGGGCGGCGCTGCATTGATTTTACAATCGCCCGACAGGACCCAATGGCTGCAAAGCTCAGCAAATTTCGCCTGATCGACCGCGCGTTGCCCGGCCTCTCCGAGCTGGGCTACCGCTTGCTTTTCGGAGCCCACTCCCAGGCCGGCCCCCAGGATCGCGGACGGCTGGTGGCGGACTACCTGCGCCGCACCCGCGACCTCGAGGTTTTGCAGCGGGTGCTGGCCGTGGGCAACCTGCCCAAGGCGGCGGCGCCCCAGCTGGTCCCCGCTCCCTCGGGACGCCGCTTACTGGTACTGGCTCCCCATCAGGACGACGAGATAATCGGCTGCGGCGGCATGCTCTTGCAGGCCATGGCACAGGGCTGCGCGGTGCGCGTGGTCTACCTTACGGACGGCGTGGGGGCCAGGCTCAAGGGCGCGGAAGCCCGGGCCTATGGCCAACAGAGGCGGCAAGAGGCGCTGGAGGTTTGGGGCGATCTGCCCGCCGGCGAGCCGGTGTTCCTGGACCTGCCGGGCAAGGCCATGCCCCTGGACCAGGCAGCGGTGCGGGCCGTGGGCCAGGCGGTCGAGGATTTCGCGCCGGATATGGTGCTGCTGCCCTTTTTCCTGGAGCCGCCAGAAGACCACCGCAAGTGCGCCCGTCTGTTCTGCCTGGCCGCCCGGGAGCGGGGCCTGGCCGTGCCCGAGGTCTGGAGCTACCAGGTCTACGGCAGCCTGGCGGCCAACCTGGCGGTGGACATCAGCGCGGTGGCCCCGGAAAAGGCCCGGCTCATGGGCCTGTGGCGTTCCCAGAACCAGGTCTACGATTGGGCCTCCTATGCCATGGGACTGGCCTCAGTGAACTCCTGGCAGGTGAAGAATCAACTCCCTAGGGGACAGGCCGAGCCCCGGGTCGAGCTGTTCCTCTCTTTGCCCCTGGGCGAGTACCTGGCCTTGGCGGGCGGGTTTTTTGGGGGCGCGCCACAACGCGAGGCGTATCCCGGCCCGCGGCCCGAGGCGGGCGGGGGCGAGCAAGACGCGGCCGCCAAGCTGAAGCAGCGCTGGATAACCGCCAAAAGCCAAGCCAAGATGGGCCTGCGCCGTTTGGAGGTGCTGGCCCGGCCCGGCGAGTATTACGCGGAGCAGGGGCCGGACTTTTTGGTGGTGGGCTTGCAGAAATGCGGCACCTACTGGCTGACCAACCTGCTGATGAATCACCCGGAGGCCTCCTGCCAGCCCACCCAGCCCGAGGGCGAGGACCGGGTCAAGGAAGGACATTTCTTTGACGCGGTGGGCGCCCTGGACAGCGACCCCGAGTTTTTTAGACGGCGGATGCTCTACAAGCATCACGGCTTTTTCGCGGACCTGGCCCAGCCCACCCTGCGGGCCGGAACCGCCGGACGTGGGGCCGCCTTGGCCAAGCTGTGCCGCCGCTACAACGCCTTCGTGCGCCGCAACGCCCGGCCCGGCGCCCGCCTGGTGGGCGAGAAGACCGCCGAGTACATCTTCCATCACCAGCTCATCGGACAGCTATATCCCCAGACCAAGCTGGTCTGCGTGATGCGCCATCCCCGCGACCGCATCGTGAGCTTCCATCACCACCAGATCCGCAAGGGCCGCTGGGACCACGCGGAGATCGAGGATTGGGAGGTGGCGCAGTACTGCGACAGGGTGGCCTGGGAATACGCCTGCCTGTTAGAGTGCCAGCAGGCGCTGCACCTGATCACCTACGAGGAGTTGACCCGCCGGGGCCCGGAGACCGTGGCCGGCCTCTGCCGCTTCCTGGGCCTGGACGCTTCTGCGGAGGTGGTGCAAAAGATGCTGGACCAGGCGCGCTTCGACCGCCTGGCCAAAAAGAACCCCGGCGCGGGCAACCCGCACCAGCACTTCCGCCAGGGCAAGGTGGGCGAGGGCAAGCAGCGCCTGAGCCCGGCCCAGCAGGCCATGATCCAGGAGCGCCTGGGAGAGCTCACCCGCCGGGTGGCCGAGCGCTATGGCCTGGACCTGGGGGAATACCTGGAATAGGGCCCCGTCGGCCGCCGGACCCGGCGGCTGGTCTCCAACTCGATATTTAAGCGGACAAGGACAGGATGCGCTGAGCCACGGCCCGTCCCGCGCGGCCCCGGTTCACGGGCACCATGGTCTGGGCCAGGGCGGCCCGGTTTTGCCCATCCAGGGCGGGGTCGGCCAGATAGCGGGCTATGTAATGGTCCAGCTCCTCAAGGGAGTAAGCATTGCGGCAGGCCCCGCTGTCCAAGACCACCTTGAGGTGCATGTAGTTCTCGAAGTGCTTGGCCGGCAGGTTGGTGTCCCAGAAGCGGAAGGTAGCCACGTTGACGATGGGGGTGTCCACCAGGGCGGCCTCGATGATCAGGGTGGAGTACTCGGTGAGTAGCAGATCGGCCTGGCGCAGGGTCTCGGCCAGGCCCAGCAAATCCTCGCGGGGCATGTTCAGCCCGGCCTCCAAGGTCTGGATGTCCGGATGGGCGAACTTGATTAGCGAACCGTAGCGTTGTTCCAGGGAGGCGATGCGCCCGTCAAAGGCGTCCACCGTGATGCGGCCGCCTTTTTGCTGGCGGAAGTAGGAGGGATGCAGGCGCACCAGGAGCTGGGCGGGCCGGCCATAGGCGTCCCGCGCGATGGCCTCCATGATGGACTCAATGGCGTCAAAGGTGTTGGGGAACATCTTGGCCGCCGAGGTGCCGTAGAAGATCAGCTTGCGGGCGGGGTCCAGGCCCAGGGAGGCGCAGAACTCCTCCCGCGAGCGCAGGGGCCGGGGCGGGTCGAAGTAGTGGTCCCAGTGGGCCACGCCCTCCACGAAGACGCGCTGCTTGGGGATGTCCTGGAACACCTCTAGCTCATCGGCCATGACCTGGTTCCAGGCGATGGCCGCGTCGGGGTCGGCCCCGCGATAGCCCTTGGTGGTGGGGTTGTCCCAGGAGTGCACCACCGAGACCACCGGGCATCCGTGCCGCCGGGCGGCGCGCATGAACAGCACGTCATGGCCGTAGCCCACCGAGGAGGTGACCAGGGCCCGGGGCCGGTACTTGGCGAAGTAGGGGTCGTAGAGCTTGCCTGGGGCCAGGGCGCTCTCCAGGGCCACCAGCCCGTGGCGCAGGAGGCGCGTTCGGCTGCCCAGAGCGGCCGCGCCGGTGACGATCTTGGCCAGGGCGCGGGCGCGGAGGCTGTCAGCCGTGGAAAAGCCGTACAGCTCCACCCAGGTCTGGTCCGTGGTGTTGCTGAGCCCGCCCCGGCGGCCGGACATGAAGCGCCGCACCCGCTGGAGCTGCTGGTTCAGGCGTCCCGTGGCCAGCGCCTTTTTGGCGGCAACGGTCTTAATGGGTTCGAAGATGATATTCTCGCCGCCTAATAGGTCCTGGTAATAGCTCAGGTCCTGGTCCTTGACGAAAAAGACCAGCCGCGCCCCGGACTCGCGCAGCCCGGCCAGCACCTCGGAGTGCAGAAAGTAGCGCACCGAGGGGTTGCGCCAGATGGATATGAACAGGGTGGTGGGGGGCGTCAAGTCGTTTCCTTTGTTACCGGGCTACGGGGGCAGGTTGCCCCGTGATTCTACCGCATGGGGCGGGCAAAGCGAAGCGGCCGGGCGCTCCGGGCCGTTGCTTGGCTGAATATCGCTCATTTCCCGGATAGTTCATGCTTTCGCCGGGTTCCCCACCCACCGCCGGGCCAATTACTCCTTGAACTGGCCCAGGCGCTCGGATAAATTGACGGGGTGGCCGGCGACACCGGCCGGGCGGCGGCGGGGTCCGCGCCTCCTCCCCATCCTTGCACAGGCCTTCGGGCCTTCCGGAGCGGCATACCGGCATGACCCAGGATAATCCCCTTTGCATTGCCCAAGGCGCCACGGTGCGCCAGGTGATGAAGGCCATCGACGGCAACAAGCAGGGCATCGTGCTCGTGGTCGATGCCGAGGGCAAGCTGCTGGGCACCATCACCGATGGTGACGTGCGCCGCTTTTTGCTCACCGCCGGGGGCCTGGACGAGCCCGCCGACCCCCTGGTGTGGCGGCATCCGGTCACCGCTCCCCAGGAGGCCACCCGGGCCGAGCTGCTGGAGCTGTTGGCCGCCCACAAGCTTAGGAACATCCCCCTGTTGGACCCCGAGGGGCGGCCCAGCGGGGTGTTCAGCCTGCGCGACGCCCTGGAGGGCGGCAGCGCCGGGCCGGTGGCGGCGGTATTGGCCGGGGGCGAGGGCAAGCGCCTGCGCCCCCTGACCAACGACCTGCCCAAGCCCATGCTGCCCGTGGGCGACACCCCCCTGTTGCAGCTCATCGTGGAAAACCTGGTTTCCTCGGGCTTCAAGCAGATCCACATCTCGGTGAACTACAAGGCCGAGCTGATTGAGGAGCACTTCGGCGACGGCGCGGCTTTCGGGGCCGAGATAAGCTATCTGCGCGAAGAGACCAAGCTGGGCACCGCCGGGCCCCTGGGCCTGCTGCCCCCGCTCAGCGGGCCGCTGTTGGTGATCAACGGCGACGTGTTCACCGCCGCCAATCTGGACCGGCTCTACGAGTTCCATCTGGCCCAGCGCTGCGTGATGACCGTGGCCGCCACCGAGTACCGGGTCAAGGTGCCCTATGGGGTGCTCAAGCTGGCCGGGCACCTCATGCTGGGCATGGAGGAGAAGCCGGAGCAGAGCTTCTATTGCAACGGCGGCATCTACGTGATCAATCCCGAGGTGCTGCGCTTCGTGCCCAAGGGCGAGCCCCTGGGCATGAACGACCTCCTGGCGCGGGTCTTGGCCGCGGGCCTGCCGGTGGCCGCTTTCCCCATCCACGAGTCTTGGGTGGACGTGGGGCAGGCGGCCGACCTGGAGCGGGCCTGCCGCCAGGCCAACGGCCAAGGGGAGGGCGAATGATGGGCTATTGGCAAGACAAGCCGGTCTTGGTCACCGGTGCGGACGGCTTCATCGGCAGCCACCTGGTGGAGCGCCTGGCCTTGGAGGGCGCGCGGGTCAGGGCCTTTGTGCTCTACAACTCCTTTGCCGCCTGGGGCTGGCTGGACTCGCTGCCCGCCGAGGTTATGCAGCGGGTGGAAATCTTCCCGGGCGACATCCGCGACCCCAACCGGGTGGCCGAGGCGGTGGCCGGGCAGGAGGTGGCGTTCCACCTAGCCAGCCTCATCGCCATCCCCTACAGCTATCACGCGCCCGACTCCTATGTGCAGACCAACGTGGGTGGCGCGCTGAACCTATTGAACGCCTGCCGGGCCCACGGCATCCAGCGCCTGGTGCACACCTCCACCAGCGAGGTCTACGGTTCGGCCCAGTACGTGCCCATCGACGAGAAGCACCCCTTGCAGGGGCAGAGCCCCTACAGCGCCTCCAAGATCGGGGCGGACATGCTGGCCGAGAGCTACTGGCGCTCCTTTGGCCTGCCGGTGGCGATCATCAGGCCCTTCAACACCTACGGCCCCCGCCAGAGCGCCCGGGCGGTGATCCCCACCATCCTCAGCCAGCTCCATACCGGAGCCACGGAGCTGAAGCTGGGCTCGCTCACCCCCACCCGCGACTTCAACTACGTGGCCGACACGGTGGCCGGTTTCCTGGCCGTGGCCCGGGCCGAGCAGGCGGTGGGCAAGGTGGTCAACGTAGGCTCGGGCCGCGAGATTTCCATCGGTGACCTGGCCAAGGCTCTGATGAAGGCGGTGGGCCGCGAGGTGCCCATCGTCACCGAGCAGGCCCGCCTGCGCCCCGAAGGCAGCGAGGTGGACCGTCTCTTGTGCGACAACACCTGCGCCCGGGAGCTGACCGGATGGCAGCCCGCCCACAGCCTGGAAGAGGGCCTGGCCGCCACGGCCGCCTGGATCAAGGCCAACCCGCAATACTTCCGGCCCCAGGAATACAGCATCTAGGATGAGGGCGCTTTTCCTCACCCAGGGCGGCTCCCTGGAAACCTTTTACCGCCTGGCTCAGATCATGGCCCGCGAGGAGGGCCTCACCCGAGCGGGCTTCTTCGTCACCGACTCGCGCCAGTTCAACGAAAGCTTTCTGCCCGCTCATCCCGAGTTCATCGGGCTGGGCTGGCCGGTGCTCAAGGAGTGGGAGCTTTACCAGGCGGCCCTGAGCGGCGCGGCGGACCCGGCCGTGCTGACCGGGCTGGAAAAGCGCCTGGGCGCGCCCTATCTCTGGGACGCCATGGTGGCCGACCGGCGCATTTACTTGGGCCGCAAGGGCACCTTCACCCAGGATTACGCGCCGCGCTGGTCCCACGCTCAGATGCTCTCCATTTTGCAGCACACCGCCCTGGGCCTGGAGCGGCTCTGCGACGAGCTGCAACCGGATATGGTGGTGAGCTTCATCTGCGTGACCGCCGCCGACTACCTGGGCTGGCGGGTGGCGGCCAGCCGGGGCATCCCTTATCTGAACCTCAGACCCACGCGCATCCGCAACTACTTCTACGCGGGCGAGAGCCCCCTGGAACCCAGCCCCTGGCTGTGGGCCCAGTATGAGCGCCGCCGCGCGGCCGGGGGCGAGGAGTCCGAGGCGGCGGCTTATCTGGCCGAGGTGCGGGGCGGCACGGCCCGTTACGAAGGGGTCATCGCGCCCTCGGCCAAGCCCATGGAGCAGGCCCTGGGCGCGGGCGAGCAGCCGGGGCTGAAGGAACGCCTGGCCAGAGCCTGGGGCTCGTGGCGCGACTACCAGAGCAAGTACCACGCCGATCCCTCGGTGCCCCCCCTGGCCAGCCAGACCTGGCACCGCCGGGTGGTCAAGCCCCTGCGGGCGCGGCTCATGGACTTCACCCAGCGCGCGGCCTATGCCAAGCCAGACGATTTGCCCGTGGGCGGCTTCGCCTTTTTCCCCCTGCACAAGGAGCCCGAGGTCACGCTCCTGGTCTACTCCCGGCCCTGGCTCAACCAGATCGAGGCCTGCCGCCTCATCGCCGCCAGCCTGCCCGTTGGAATGCCCCTGGTGGTCAAGGAGCACCCGGGCAGCGTGGGGACGCGCAGCCTAAGCTACTACGCCAAGCTGAGGGCCATACCCAATCTGCTCCTGGCCCCGCCGGAGCAGGAGGCGCGGCCCTATCTGGAGCGGGCGGCGCTGTGTGCGGTGATCGCGGGCAGCGTGGGCTTCGAGGCCGTATTATTGAACAAGCCGGTGCTCACCCTGGGCAACGCGCCTTTCAACTGCCTGCCCGGGGAGATGCTGCGCTTCGCGGACAAGCCCTTGGACCTGAGCCGCGAGGTGGCCGGGCTTTTGGCCGGGCACCGCCACGACGAGGCCGCTCTCTTGGCCTACCTGGGCGCAATGATGGACGCCTCGCTGCCCCTGGACTGGTACTCGCTCATGCTGGGCCGCCAGGGGGTGCACGTGGTGGACGGCGCAGGCCAGGACCGCGAGGCCAGGCGCGCCGCGCAGCTTAGCGCCCTGGGGGCCTACCTGCTGCGCCGGGCCGGAGAGCTGGGGCCGGCCGAGTAAGAGTTTTCCCCGCTTCTCAAGCGGGTCCGAGGAGAGACACGATGAGCGATTTCCAGCTGGCCGGGCGCAAGATAGGACCAGAGCATCCGCCCCTGGTCATGGCCGAGGCGGGCATCAACCACGAGGGCGAGTTCGACAAGGCCATTGCCCTGGTGGACGCGGCCAAAGAGGCCGGGGCCGAGGTGATCAAGTTCCAGTGCCACATCACCGAGGCCGAGATGATCCCCACGGACATGACGCCGGGCGAGATCAGCTCCGAGAAGCTGTGGGACATCATCAAGCGCTGCGAACTGAGCGCCGACGAGGAGCGCCGGGTGCAGGCCTATTGCGGCGAAAAAGGCATCCTCTACTTGTCCACTCCCTTCAGCCGCGAGGCGGCCGACCGCTTGGAGTCCATGGGCGTGCCCGCCTACAAGATCGGCTCGGGCGAGTGCAACAACCTGCCCCTGCTCAAGCACATCGCCTCCTTCGGCAAGCCCATGATCCTCTCCACCGGCATGAACGACCTGGAGTCGGTGCGCCGCTCGGTGGCCGTGATCCAGGCCGCCGGCGCGCCGCTCATGCTCATGCACTGCACCTCTCTGTATCCCACGCCCTATGACAAGGTGCGCCTGGGGGCCATCCCCCAGATGATCGATTCCTTTGGTCTGCCCGTGGGCTTCAGCGATCACAGCCTGGGCATCTGGGCATGTTTGGGCGCGGTGGCCTTGGGGGCCTGCGTGTTGGAGAAGCACTTCACCATCAGCCGGGAGTGGCCTGGCCCGGACACCGGCCTGTCCATCGAGCCCCGGGAGCTGGCCGATCTGGTGACCGGCTCGCGCGCGGTGTGGCAGGCGGCCGGCGGCGGCAAGGGCATCCTGAGCGAAGAGCAGCCGGTGATCGACTTCGCCTACGCCTCGGTGGTGACCATCGCTCCGGTCAAGGCGGGCGAGGAGTTCAGTCACGCCAACACCTGGGTCAAGCGCCCGGGCACCGGGCCCATCCTGGCTCCCGAGCTGGAGAGGGTGCTGGGTAAGCGGGCCACCCGCGACCTCGCCGTGGACCAGCAGATAGCGCCCGAGGACGTCGTTGACTTCTAGCTGGCAAGAGCGCCCGGTGGTCATCACCGGCGCGGCGGGCTTCCTGGGCCGTCACCTGATCCCCGCCCTGAGCGCGGCCGGGGCGCGGGTGCTGGCCCTGGACCTGGCCCCCGCCTGGCCCGGCCTGCCCGTCGGGGTGGATTGGCAACGGGCCGACCTGATGAGCCCCGAGGGGGTGGAGGCCGCCCTGGCCGCCGTGCCGGGAGACATGGCCTCGGCGGTGCTGTTCCATTTCGCCGCCCTGAGCATGCCCTTCGAATGCGCCCAGAACCCGGAGAAGGCGCGGGCCTTCAACGCGGGCATGGCCCTTGGCGTGGGCCGCGCCTGGGCCGCGCGGGGCGGCGGCCGCCTGGTCTTCGCCTCCAGCGCCCTGGTCTACCAGCCGAAGAGCGGAGGCCGCGACATCAGCGAGGACGACCCGGTTGAGGCGCGCAACCCCTACACCGAGGCCAAGATCGCGGCCGAAGAGGGCGTGGCTTCCCTGGCCGACCAGGGCGGCGTCGCGGTGGACGTGGTGCGCCTGAGCAACGTGTACGGCCCGGACGCCCATCCCCAGACCGTGCTCATGGAGGCCATGGACCTGGCCCTGGCTGGCCAAAGCCCGGTGATGCGGTTCCCCGGCCATGAGCTGGATTTCGTGCACGCCGACGACGTGGCCCAGGGCCTTTTGCGGCTCATCGCCCTGGAGCATCCCGGCGGCTGCCGCTACACCAACATCTCCACCGGCCAAGGCTGGCGGGTGGCCCAGGCCGCCGGGATCATCGCCCGCCTGGCCGGGGTGGCCCCGCCGCCGGACGACGAGGCGCAGCCGGGCTACGGCTACCGCCTGGTGTTGGACAACCGCCGTCTGCGCGAGCTGACCGGCTGGGCCCCGGAGGTGGAGTTTCGCCAGGGCCTGGAGCGCGCTTGGCGAGAAAGGACCGGCCGTGGGGCCTAAGCGCAAGATCGCCATCTTCACCGGCAACCGGGCCGAATACGGCCTGCAAAAGCCCATCATCTCGGCGGTGAGCCAGCACCCCGGCCTGGAGCCCTATCTGCTGGTGGGCGGGGCGCACCTCAACGAGGATTTCGGCAAGACGGTGGGCGAGATCGCGGCTGACGGCTTCGAGGTTTACGCGGAGGTGAAGATCGACCTGCCCCAGGACGACCTGAAGGGCACCGCCCAGGCCATAGGCACAGGGGTGATCAACCTGAGCCAGATCCTGGCCGAGCTGAAGCCGGACCTGCTGGTGGTCTACGCCGACCGCTTCGAGGGCTTCGCCGCGGTGATCACCGGCAGCCAGATGGGCATCCCGGTGGCCCACATCGAGGGCGGCGACATCACCGAGGGCGGGGCCCTGGACGACATGGTGCGCCACGCCATGAGCAAGCTGGCCCATCTGCATTTCACCACCAACGCACAGGCGGCGGAGCGGGTGATGAAGCTGGGCGAGGAGCCCTGGCGGGTGCATGACGTGGGCTTCCCGGCCATTGACCTCCTCGCGCGGGGCGACCTGGCCACCCCCGCCGAGCTGGCCGAGCGCTACGGCCTGGACCTGGCGCGCCCGGTGATCGTGTTCACTCAGCACTCGGTGACCACCGAGTTCGACCAGGCCGAGGCCCAGCTGGCCCCGTCGCTACAGGCCCTGGAGGCCATGGCCCGCGAGGGGGTGCAGGTGGTGGCCACCTTCCCCAACAACGACGCGGGCGGCCAGCGCATCATCGCCGCGCTCAAGAAGTGGGCCGCGCGGGGCGTGCCCAACCTGCAGCTGCACAACAGCCTGGGGCGCTACAATTACCACGGCATGTTGGCCCTGTGCGGCCGCGACGGCGTGGGGGCCTGCGTGGGCAACTCCTCCAGCGGCATAAAAGAGACCCCGGCCCTGGGCTGTCCGGCGGTGAACATCGGCTCGCGCCAGCAGGGCCGCCTGCGCGCGGACAACGTGATCGACGCGCCCTACGAGGCCGTGGCCATCGAGGCCGCCTGCCGCCGGGCGCTGTTCGACGAGCCGTTCCGCGCCCTGTGCCGCGAGGTGGAAAACCCCTACGGCAAGGGCGAGGCCGGGGCCAAGATCGCCGAGGTGCTGTCCACGGTGGAGCTGGGGCCCCAGCTAATCCAGAAAAAAATGACTTACTGAGGCCGGGCGTGCTGGAACTGATCCACGACTTCGAGGGCGCCATCCTGGGCGGCGGCGAGGTGCAGGGCGTGCGGGTGCGGGCCCAGCTGCGGCGCGACCCGGTGACCCGGGCTGACGGGGCCTCCCACGACTACAACTATCATTTCGTCTTCGGCCTGCGGAACACGGGCGACGCGCCGGTCAGCGCGGAGGTGGGCCTGGAGTGCGCCGGGCCGGAGGGCCTGGACCGCGAGGCCCTGATATATGCTACTCCGTCGCTGGGGCAAGAGTTCGCGCCCGCTGAGTTTCCGGCTCTGGGCGACGGCGGCCGCCGCACCTGGCTGCGCCCCGTCATCCCGCCCCGGAGCGAGCTGTATCTGGCTAACACCTATCCCCGGCAGCCCCGGAAGCTTATCGCCGGGCTGGACGCCCTGGCCCAGGCGGGCGGGGCCCGGCGCGGGGTGTACGGCAAGAGCCTGGAGGGCCGCGACCTGACGGCCTACTATTACCCCGCCGCCAAAGGGCCCGATCAGGCCTGCGTGTTCATCACCTCGGGCTTCCATCCGCCCGAGCCCGACACCCTGGCAGCCGAGGCGGTCATGGCCTGGCTGGCTTCCGACGAGGCCGCCGAAGCGCGGCGAGAGCTGAGCTTCTGCGTTGCGCCGATGGCCAATCCGGACGGCTTTTTCCTGGGCACCCAGGGGCACAACGCGGCGGGAGTGAATTTCTACTGGGAGTTCGAGCCGAGCCAAAGGGAGAGGATTCCCGAGGCCGCCGCCCTATGGGCCCTGGCGCGGGGCCTGCAACCGGCCCTGTACTTTGACTTCCACGCCTACACCTTCCAGGGCGCGGCCAAGCAGGCGGGGCCATATCTCAAGCCCCTGCACTTTTACCGGGGCGAGGCGGTGCGTGGCCTGGCCGGGGGCATGGAAGCGCTCTTGCTGGAGCTCACCCACGGCGGTTGCATGCGCGGCGAGTCGCCCCTGGCCCGCAGCACCTTGCAAGCCCGCCTGACCACCCGCTTCAACACCATCACCTTTGCCAAGTACCATTTGCACCTGGGCGCTGGCGTGGAGGCCTGCCGCGAGCACGGCCGCGAGGTGGTGAGCCGTTGCGTGGGGGCCATGCTCGAAGCGGGCCTCACCCGGCGGGAGCAAATCCTGGCCGCGCCCTGGGGAGGCCAGCCCCGCGACCCCGCGCGCAAGCTGCGCGCCGTGGGCCAGGCCCTGTGGGCCGGTCCGCTCAAGGGATTCCTGCGCGCCCGTTTGGGGCGCTGAGCAGCCTACTTTTCTTGGTACAACTTGAGGCGCAGGTTCGGAGGCAGGGGAGCCCCCGCGCGGGTCAGGCGCAGGCGCGTTGCCTCGGACGGGATCTCCAACTCCAAACGGGCCGGGCCCGGCCGCGCGGCCAGGGGCACAAGCCCGCTCCAGAACAGGCGCGGCGGCCAGAGGCCACGGACGGACGCGGGCAGGAAGGGGCCTTGCGCGGTGGCCAACTCCAGCTTGATACCAGCCCAACTCATCTCCGCGCCGGGCGGGGGGGCCAGCTCCAGGGCCTTTATGCGGGCCGCTCGGGGCAGCTCGGCCACAAGGCCCTCGCCATCGGGGCGCAAGGCCACTGTCTCCGAGGCCCCTCTTGATGCGGCCTCGGGCGGCACCGCCCTGAAAAGCACGTAGCCGTGCCGCTCCTCGCGGCTCAGCTTCCAACCCGCCGCGAAAAGGGCCGCCTCGGCCAGGGGGGCGCGCCCCGCCTCCGCCGCCACATACAGCGGCTTGCCGTCATCCAGCAACCAGGCGGGCTTGAGGGAGCGGGGCAGCCATTGGGGCCGGGCGTGGCGGCCGGGCTCGGGGCGCATATCCTCGGAGAGCCAGGCGGCCAGGGCCGGGCCGCACCATACCCGGGTTTCTCGTCCCAGGCGGCCGCGCAGCCAGGCGGCTGCTTGCTCGGGCTCGGGGCGCTGGGCCCCGGCCACGCCCACCATCATCTCGCGCACCGACCAGTTCCAGTTGGGCCGTTTGCCGGTCTGCTCCAGGCGCAGATAGCGCAAGGCCCGGGGGGTGAAGCGGAACTCCTGCCAGTTGTTCCAACGCAGGGCCACCAGGCTTTCGCCGGTCCAGGCAAAAGGCACCGGCAGCCCCTCCACCTGGCTGATCTCCTCCCAGGCCTGGCCGTCGCGGCTGCCCATGACCCTCAAGTGGTGAGGGCCGTTTTCGGCCATGCCGTTGAACAGGAGCAGGGAGCAGACCTGCGGCCGCACCTTGCCCAGGTCAACCTGTAGCCATTGCCCCGGCTCTTGGCCGCCGGGAGTGTGCCAGGCCAGATTGGCGTTGTAGTCCGCCGCCTGCCAGGCGGCATCCGGCGCGGGGGAGGCGCTGATACGCCAGCCTTTCGGCGAAAGGGCGCGGGGCACGTCCGGCGGCGGGGTGATGTCCCAGAACACGCACCAGGAGCCCACCTGCTTGCGCCGGGGGCGCGCCCCCAGGGCGGCTAGGTTGGCGGCCATGCGGTCGCCCTGGCTCTTGCCCGGAATGACCATGGCGAAGCGCTTGGCCCGAAGGATGGCCCGCTCGAACTCGGGGTTGCGGTCCTTGCGGCTCACCACGTAGACCACTTTTTGCTTGCTGTCAAAGGTGAGCAGCGGGGCCAGCCAATACTCGGGCAGATAGGCGTGGGTCACGCCGTGGGAGGACAAAAAGCCGGTGAGCTGCTTGGCGGTATCCATGTCGTGGGCGTAGCGCTGTTTCAGACTGGGATCACCCAGGGGCGAGACTTGATACACCCCCACGGCCAGCAAAAGGGCCACCGCGCCCAGGCCGCCCCAGGCCAGGAGCTTGGCCCAGCCGTTGAAGGCCATGAGCCGGTGGAAGGCCCAGGCGATGAGCAGGGGATAGACCGCGTACAGGGGCACCAGATAGCGGTGGGTGCCCGAGGAGGAGAGCCCCATCATCCCGAAGATAAGCACTACAGCGGCCACGAACAGGATGAGCAGCTCCGAGCCGTCGCCCTGGTCGCGGCGCGCCAGTCGGGCCAGCAGGTTTTTGCCCCAGGCCAACAAGGCCCCCAGGCCGGCCAGGCCCAGAAGCAGGCTGACCGCCTGGCTTAGCCAGGGCACCACCGCCGGGGCCACCTCGCGGCCCGCGAAATGATGCGCCCCGGTGAGCACCGGCAGGCTGTAGCGCCAGATGAAGCTGACGCTCTGCCAGAAGGGCTCCTTGGGCTTGGGGTGGAACATGAAGTAGTAGGTGGACCAATCGGTGAGCAGGTTGTGCACCCAAAAGGGCAGGCTGCCCAGGAAAAACGCGGCCATCATCAGGGCGAAGTCCGCCCGGATGAGCAAACGGGGATCGCGCCGCCACCAGAGCAGGGCGCAGGGCAGGATGAAGTACACCGCCAGCATGTGGCCCCACAGGGCGAAGCCGGTCAGGAGCCCGAAGGCCATGCAGAGCCAGGGATAGCTCGGCGCTTCCGGTCCCTTGCGCAGGGCCTTGAGGGTCAGCCACATCAGCCAGACCCCGGCGGCCAGGGTGTCGATGTAGATGGCGCGGGGCAGCACCGAGTGCCAGATAAGGTAGAAGGGCCCCAGGGCGGCGATGAACAGGGCGCAGAGCCCGGCCCGGCGGCCCCACAGGTCGCGGCCCAGCAGATACACGGCCCACAGATAAAAAAAGGACATGAAGGTGGGCGAGAGGTACAGGCTTTGGCGGCTAACCCCGAACAGGGCGAAGAAGCCCGCCGCCACGATGGACTCCAGGCTGCCGCCGTAATCCTGGCCCCAGAACATCAGGGGTAGGTGCCCCTTAAGGATGTCCATGCCCATGAGCCCCACCACCGCCTGGTCCGCGTCCAGTGTAGGGTAGATGAAGAACAGGGCGCGCACCGCCGCGGCCAGGAGCATCAGCCCGGCGACGCCCCAGGCGACGGTTTTGGAGGTCAGCTCTCGGGTCATTGCTCAGCGCAGTTCCAGATAATCCAGCCCCAGCACGTCGCGGCCGTTGTGGCTCAGCATACGCAGCTCCAGGGTGTGCACCCCGGGGGGCAAGGGCGCGTCCAGGCGCACCAGGCTCCATTTCAGACCGGTGATGGGTAGGCGGCCCAGCTCCTTGCCGTCCAGGAACACGCCCAGCACCGGCGGCGGCTGGTCAAAGGGCGGCCCGGCGTGGCTTACGATCTTGATGTCCAGTCCCCGCGCCCCGGTCGGGATCACCACCCGGACCCGCCCCACGTCTTTGGTGGAACGCAGCACCAGCTGCACCGGCTGGTCGTAGATGTCGCCGTATAGGCGGCTCTGGCTGGTCAGCAGGTTCTCGGCTTCCAGGTGCCCGCTGCTCACCACGCGGCCGGCCAGGGAAAGACATATTACCACGGCCAGCAGGCCTCCGGCGGCCGCCAGACCGGCGCGCCGCGGGCTCCAGGAGCGGGCTCCGGGTCGTGGCTCCCGCCATAGATACACCGCCGCCGCCGCGATAAAGGCCAGCCAGATAACGGCGGGGAGCATGGGCTGCCAGGCGTGGTCGTTGAACGAGGGCAGGAAGTGGTAAACCACGCCGTTGATCTGGTCGCCCCACCAGGCCAGCAGGTTGTTCATGCCGGTGCGGCGGTGGAAACGCCATTGGGGGATCAGGGTGAAGACAAAGGCCAGGCCCAGGCTGAGCATCCCCAGCCAGGCCAGGACCACGCGCCAGGCCCGGCCCGCCCGGGCCAGGGCAGGCAGGGACCACAGGGCCAGCACGGGCAGCAGAGGCGCCAGGAAGCGGCCCGGCGGGGTGAAGCCGCCGAACCATTGCAGCCAGCGCCAGGCGATCACCGCCAGGAAAGCCACGCCCCCGGCCAACAGGGAGTAGAGGAACAGGCGCGGGTTGTCGCGGCCGAAGCGCGCCGCCCCGGCCAGACCCAACAACAGCCAGGGCGCAAAGGCGATGATTCCGAACTGCTGGTCCAGGAGCATGGCCGGCAGGGTAAGGGACATCAGGCCCAGGTCCAGAGGCGGCATGTTGCGCAGCTCGTGGCCCACCCGCCACAGCGCTTGAGGGCCCACTCCCCAATAGGCGGCCAAGATTATGGCGGCGCCCAGGGCGCCAATCAGGGCCGCGCCGAGCCCGGTCCAGATGCGCCGCCGGGGCAGCTCCAGGTAGAGGCTAACCACGGTGGCCATGATCAGGCCCAGGACGGCCGGGGCCAGGCGAAGCTTGATGAGCACCAGGGCCAGCCCCAGCCCAGCCAGGCCCGCCAGTCGCCAACCGGCGCGCTGGGGCAGCCCGGCCAGCAGCACCAGGCCGCAAACCACCCCCAGCACCCCGAACACGCCGGGGTACACATGCTGGGTGAGCTGCATGAGCGGCAGGGTGAAGCCCAAGAGCCAGGTGGCGGCCAGGGCCACCCGGGCGCGGTAGCCCAGGCTCAGGGCCAGGGAGCAGAACAGGCCCAGGGACACGGCCCCGGCCAGGCCCAGCACGGCCAGGGCTCCCAGGCGTCCGGCCACCAGCCAGCCGGGAGCCAGGATGAGGCGCAGCAGCCAGGCCTCGCTCAAGGGCGCGGCCAGGGCCTTGCTCCAGCCGCCCCAGTAAAATGCCAGGCGGGCGGCGGGCTGGGCCGCGTTGCCGGCCGAAAGGCCGCAGGCGGCCAGCAGCCGGTCCACGTCGATCAGGTAGATCGTCTCGTCGCCGCAGGTGCTCACGGCCTGTACCACCCAGGCGGCCAGGGCCCAGAACAGGGCCAGGCCCAACAGGGCGCTGCCCCAGGCCAGCAAACGGCGAGGCGCCGAGGGCGCGGCCCCTGCCTCCCAGAGCAGCCCGGCGCATAGCCAGGCCTGGTAGGCGATGGCGGCCAGATAGACGGCCCCGGCCAGCAGGGACCACAGGTGGGTGGCGGCGTGCAGGGCCGTGCAGGCGACGAGCAGGGGCAGGGCCAGATAGGCCCCCCAGTCGCGCGCGCCCAGGCGGGGGCCGGTTTGCGCGGCCGCGCCTCCGGCCCAGCGGGCCAGCAGGTGCCCGGCGGTGCTCATGCCCAGCAAGCCCAATGGGGCCAAGGTGGCCAGGAACTTCCACCAGAAGCCGGGGCGGTCCAGGCCGATGAGCGGGGCCAGCTCCGTGGCCGGCGAGTCGGGCAAGCCCAGGCCGGGCAGGAGCAGGCGCAGGGCCAGCACCCATAGCACGGCCAGACCGGCCTTGGACGGCCAGCCCGAGAGACGGAAAGGACCAAGGTTGTAGGGCAGAGACAGGCTCATTTCCCAAGGCCTCGTAAAAAGGCACGGATATCGGACCCCCCGGGCATAAGATACCAGCCAGGCCTCGGGGGCGGCAAGGGAAGCGCCTCCCGGAGGCGGGGCCAAAAAGACGGCCCGCCGCGCAGGATACGCGGCGGGCCGGTGGGGTCGGGTCGGAAGGGTCCTATTCGGGCACCGCCTCCTTGGCCAGCACGGCCAGCTTGACCGCGCCTACCTTGCGGTAGACCTCCAGGGGCGAGCGCTTCACGCCGTCCACGGTGAGCAGGTCGTCGATGCTGATGCCGAACAGGCGCTGGTTCTCCTCCAGGTAGGGCAGGATCAGATCCCAGTCCTCCTGGGTCAGGTCGAAGTAGTGGCCGCCGTTGAGCTGCTCGTCCACCAGCTTCTTGTGCGGGTCGCGCACGAAGATGGCCCCGCCGCTGGCCAGGGAGAACAGGTTGGAGCCGGGGTAGGGGGAGGGCAACTCGATCACCTTGCCCTCGGCGTCGAAGGTGACGCCGTTGAGCACCACGAAGCCGCCGCCGTTGTAGGGGTCGCCGGCCATGAAGGACTCGGCCAGGAAGTCGAGGCAGGTGCCGTTGATTACCACCCGGGGATGGCCCACCGCGTTGATCAGGGGGCGGCCCGCGCCGTTGCCCATGATGTACACCTCGCCGCCCTTGGCGCCGTACATGAAGGCCTGGCCCACGTCGCCGTGCACCACCAGCTTGCCTTCCTTCATGATCTGGCCCAGCTGGTCCTGCCCGTTGTCGTGGATCTGAATCTCCATGCCGTCGATGCCCGAGGCAAGGTAGTCGCCCGAGGCTCCGTAGAGGTCGAAGCGCACGTCCTCGGTGGCCGGTCCCAGGCCGCAGCCCTGGAAGCGCTGGCCTTTGAGGCCGTAGACGATGAAGCGCTTCCAGCCCAGCTCATAGGCCTTCACTTCCAGGCGGGCGTCGCAGTCGTCGCCCTCGGGCGGGAAGTGGTGGGCGTAGACCACCAGGACCTTTTCGTCACCGGCCGGGGCGCGCAGGTCGTCGCGGGTCTCCCAGTCGATGCGGGCGTAGCGCTTGCCCGCCTTTTCGGCGATGGCCGGGGCCGAGTCGAGGATGCGGTTGATGGCGGTGCGCAGCAGCTGCAAGATCACCGAGCGCTTCATTTCGCCGGTGGCGTAGCGCCGGTTGTTGAGCAGGCTCAACAGCTCCAGGGCCCAGTCCACGCCATCGTCGCTGGCCGCCGCCTTGGCCTCGGCCTTTTCGATGAGCCAGCGCACCTGGGCGAAGTTCCAGCCCTTGACCGCCGGGGCCACCGCGTCGAAGACCTCCAAGGGGCTGCCGCCGTCCAGCAGGGCCTCCAGGCCGCCGGGCTCGGCCGGGGCGCTGGTGGCCTCGGCCGCGTCGAAGCGCCACTGGCCCGCCTCGCCGGTGATGGCCTTGCCGAACTTGTCCTCGCAGCTTAGCTCGAAGCCGTTGCCGTTGCCCTGCACGTTGAACAGGAAGGCGCCGCCGTCGGTGTGGCTGCCGCCCCGGGCGTTCCAGTAGCGGTCGGCCACCAGGCGGAAGCGGGGGTCTTCCTCGTTGAGCGAGAGCAGGGTGGCGTCGATGGCCTGCTTCTCCGAGCCCACCAGGCCGATGGATACGTCGCCCTCCTGCAACGCAAAGACCTGGGGCCTGAGCATGGAGGTGTCGGTGATGCCCAGCAGCTGGTACAGGTCCTTGTCCGGGTTGGAGCGGGCGATGATGAAGAACCAGGGACCGTCCGGGCTGCCGTGCATGTGCAGGGCCTGGATGGCGCGATAGGTGGTCTGCCGCTCCGCGCTGAGCTGGGCGAAGTCCAACTCGGTGGTGGGGGCCA
The DNA here is from genome assembly GCA_020444545.1 of Desulfarculaceae bacterium. Classification (NCBI taxonomy): domain Bacteria; kingdom Pseudomonadati; phylum Thermodesulfobacteriota; class Desulfarculia; order Desulfarculales; family Desulfarculaceae; species Desulfarculaceae bacterium. The sequence goes on from JAHLKT010000002.1 coordinate 294,689, forward strand.
TGGCCTCGATCACGTACTCCAGGGGGTAGTGATAGACCCGGGTCCACAGGTCGAACAAGAGGACCGCCACCTCGGTGTCGGTGAGGAACTGGGTGGCGATGCCGTGCTGCCTCAGGTACTCGCTCACGCTGAAGTAGTTGGCGAAGTCGCCGTTGTGCACCAGGGCCTCGTTCAGGCCGATGAAGGGGTGGCTGCCGCCGGGGTGCCACACGCGCCCCTTGGTGGGGTAGCGCTGGTGGGCGATCCACACCTGGGCCTTGAAGTCGTCCATGCCGTAGTACTGCACCACCGTTTCGGCGAAGCCCACGATCTTGAGGATGACCAGGTTGCGGGCGTGGCTGAGCACGAAGGCCCGCTTCTCGCCCAGGCTGGTGTAGAAGGTAGCGTTGAGGCGGTTGGTGTTGCGGTAGATGAACTCATCTTCCAGGGCGCGCCCCTCCAGGCCCACCAGGCCTTCCTCCTGGGCGAAGCGCTGCAGAGCGCCGTCCTTGGCCCGCACGAAGTAGCGCACCACGTCCGGAGGCTTGACCTCCAGGCCGAAGTCGCGGTAGTCGCCCATGGTCTGGACCCGCGCCTTGTGGTGCACTTCGAGGTAGGGGGTGATGCACTGCTGCTCGACCTCGGCCTCGGCCGAGTCGTCCAGCAGGGCCACCTGCAAGATGTAGTCGTTTTTCAAGGTCGCCGCGTCCACGCCCAGCTGCCCGGCGTCCAGGCAGGCCGCGGCTATGCCGCCGCCCTTGCCGTTGCCCCGGTTGTGCATCTGGATGGAGGGCTCGAAGATGTGACGGCCGCGCACCGGCACGGAGGCCGCGAAGCCCACCACCCCGCAACCGCCTTCTTCGGCGGCCTTCATGGGGCTGATGGGCGCCGCGCCCTTGATGGAGCGCCGGCGGGAGGCCATGATGGCCTCGGTCATGCGGGTAAGCTCCTCCCGGCTGGGGAGGCGGCCTTGCTTTATGCTTTGAGTCAGGCTGGCCATTTAAATCACGCCTTCTTCTGGTAGTCCAGGTGGGTGAGCAGATCGCTCCGGCCCACCAGCTCCCTGACACTCTTCAGGCCCAGGCGCCACAGGATTTCCCGCAGCTGGATGCCCCAGGAGCGGTACATGTTGATGACGCGCCGGGAGCCCCAATCCGAGTCGTAGTGCACCGACAGCTCGGGGTCGGTGGTGGCGATGCCGCGGGGGCAGCCCCGCCCGGACTCGCAGTTGGCGCAGCGGATGCACTCCAGGGCGATCATGTCGGCGGTGCCGGTGACCACCCCGTTGGCTCCCAGGGCGATGGCCTTGGCCACGTCCCAGGCGGTGCGCAGACCGCCGGAGACGATCAGGGTTATCTTGTCGCGGATGCCTTCTTCCACCAGGAAGCGGTGCACCATGGGGATGGCGTACTCGATGGGCATGGCGATGTTCTTCTTGGCGATGTCCGGGGCCGCCCCGGTGCCGCCGTAGCTGCCGTCCAGGTGCACGATGTGCGCCCCGGCGTAGTAGGAGCCCACGGCCACCATGTCCACGTCGATGGGGGTGGAGACCTTGACCGACACCAGGGTGGTGGGGTTGATCTGCTTGATCCAGTCGACGTGCTTTTTGTGGTCTTCCACCGAATAGACCGAGTGGAAGGGGAAGGGGCTGAACAGGGCGTTGCCCTCCACCGCCTCGCGCATCTTGGCCACGGCCGGGGTCACCTTGTCGCCCAGGAGGTGGCCGCCCAGGCCGGGCTTGGCGCCCTGGGCGTACTTGAACTCCACGATGCGCACCCGCTGGATCGTCTCCTCGCGCACCCCGAACAGGCCGGTGGCCACCTGGGTGATCACGTGGTCGGAGTAGTTTTCCAACACGGGCGGGAAGCCGCCCTCGCCGGTGCAGGTGAAGGAGTTGAGCGAGGTGAAGGCCTTGGCCCGGCTCTCCATGGTGGCGCCGCTCACCGAGCCGAAGCTCATGCCGCCGCCATACACCGGGAAGTCGATAGTCACCTTGGGGCGGCCGTCGTCGTCGCGGTGGTTCAGGTCGATGGACAGGTCCACGTCCTCGGGGCCGAAGCTCTTATCCGGCGGCTCGGTGGGGAACACGATGTCCATGCGGTCGAAGCCGCCGCCGCTGGCGCCCTTGCGGTACTCCAGGCCGTTCTCCGGCGGCTTGCCGGTTTCGGCCTGAATCCAGGTGCTCACCAACAGATCGGCCGGCCAGCGGGGGTCGCCGAAGGTGCGCCAGACGGGGTTGAGGCCCACGCGGATGGCGCTCACCGGGCAGGCGTCGCCGCAGTAGGAGCCGATGGAGCGGCAGTAGTCCGCGCCCCGGCAGTGCTCGCTCTTGGGGGCGAGCATCTTGTCGCCGCTCTTGAGGTGCACCCCGAACTGGCAGGTCTCGGCGCACTTGCCGCAGGCCACGCAGGTGGTCATGCGCTCGGCCTTGAACTTGGTCAGGGCGTTGCGGTAGCGGCTGGGGGCCTGGGTGATCTCGCCGCCCAGGTTGGCGTACTCGCCGGGAGCCAGCACCGGCTCCGGGGGAGAGGGCGCGGGCTCGTCGTCGTTGATGCGCTCGCCGAAGATGGGCGCGAAGCTCATCTTCTCCAGATCCTCGAAGATCATGGCCCGGCCCACCTCGCCGCGCAGGCGGCGGGTTTCGCGGATGCCCATGGCGCCCATGAGCTCGATGAGCTGGGAGTGGAAGGCGCCCATGAGGTTGATCACCCGGGACGATCCTTGCTCTTCGTCTATGGTGTCCAGGCCCACCGGGCAGTCGAAGCCCTCGGAGCAGGAGCCGCACATGCGGCACTCCATGGCCACGTTCAAGACCAGGTCCAGCCCCACGCCGTCCACGCCGCAGAGGATGATCTTGGCCACGTGCTCGGCCAGGGCGATGCCGCCGCTGGCCAAGAGGGTCACCTGATCGCGGCAGGCCTCGTCCACCAGGCGCAGGTGCACCTCGCGGACCAGCTTGGTGACGAAACGATCCGCCGCCTGGCCCAGGCCCTGGCCCTTGTAGCCGGCCTGGAGGTGAATGACCTCGGCGCCGGCCTTGGCCAGCTCGGCCACACGGTCGGCCGCGTTTTCGTCCAGGGCGGTGCGCACCGAAGTGACCATCTCCGGCATACGCGCCTTGAGGGCCGCGATCTCTTCCAGGACCGTGGGCGAGTCGATGAACTCGGCCAGGGCCGCGCCGTCCAGGGGCGAAAGGTCCTCGGGCACCCCGTCCAGGCGGACGATGAGGTGGTCCTTGAGGTCGGCCAACAGCTCGGCCGCCTCGTCATAGGTGGCCACGGCCAGGGTGTGGGAGGCCTTGGCGCCCAGGGCCACGGCCCGGCGGGTGCTGGGGCCGATCTTGCCCCAGGGGGCCATGTCCAGAATCATGGGCACCGGCAGTTCCACGAAAGGCGGAACGTCGATGGCCAGCTTGCCTTCTTCGTCGAACACCAGGCGCTCGGGGCGGCGGCCCAGCTCGATGACCGTGGAGATGTACTCACGGCCATGGATGCCGTCGCGGGTGGGCCGCACGATCTCGCTCATGTCGGTCCACATCTGATCGAAGCCCGGCCCGCTGAAGCGGCCGCGGTAGCCGGCCCCGGACACCGGGATCTTGCCGGTGGTGGCCTGCTTCCACAGGGTGGAGATGATGTCCGGCCGCCAGTAGTCGTCGCCCATGGCCTCGAACTGGGGGTTCATGGCCCGGGAGAGGATGCCCTTCTTGCACTCCTGCACGCAGCGCATGCAGTTGAGGCACATGGCGTCGGTGGTCTCCACCACTTGGTCGGCGTCGAAGGTCTTCTTGCGGTAGACCTCGTAGATGCAGGCGTCGCGCTTGACGCACTGCAAGCAGCCCAGGCACCCCTCGGTCTCCATGGCCGCCAGGCGGGCCACCGGAGTGAAGCGGGGGGCGCGGGGCGCTACTTCGACGTGATACTTGTCACTCATGATCTATCCCTGCTAGGGCGAGGCGGCGCGCCGCCGGGGGCCTTCCTAGACCTCCGGCCGCGGGCTCAGCCCGGCCTGCTTGATGATGTCGGGCAGAAGCTCTTCGGCTTCGATGGCCTGCAAGTGCACGCCCTTCACGCCGTCCAGCTCGCGGACCTGCTCGATGAGCTCCACGGTGACCTTGAGGCCCTCGGCCGCGGGATCGGCCGCGTCCTTCATGCGGGCGATCAGCTCGTCGGGCACCACCACGCCGGGCACGTTGTTGTGCATGTAGCGCAACATGCCCGCGCTGCGCGGCACGATGATGCCGGGCAGGATGGCGGTCTTCTCGGTCAGGCCCATGTCCACGGCCTTTTTCAGCTGCTCGGCAAAGGCCTTCACATCGTAGACCGCCTGGGTCTGGATGAAGTCGGCCCCGGCGGCAACCTTCTTGGCCAGGCGCAGCACGCGGAACTCGATCGGCGGTCCCAGGGGAGTCCAGGCCGCGCCGATGAAAAAGGCGGGCTTGCTGCTCAGGGTGTCGCCCCCGGCCTGCACGCCCTCGTCGCGCATGTTCTTGATGATGTTGATCAGCTGTATGGAGTCCACGTCGTACACGCCCTTGGCGCCGGGATGGCCCTTGAGCTTGCCGCTGGCTCCGGCCTGCTGGTGGTCGCCGCTGATGGCCAGGATGTTCTTGAGGCCCAAGGCGGCCGCGCCCAGCAGGTCGCTCTGCATGGCGATGCGGTTGCGGTCGCGGCAGGTCATCTGGGCCACCGGCTCCAGGCCCGCGTCATTGAGCAGCTTGGAACCGGCGATGGAGGACATGCGCACCACCGCGGTCTGGTTGTCGGTGACGTTGTAGGCGTCGGCCACATCACGCAGGACCTCGGCCTTCTTGAGCACCTCTTCGGCATCGGGGCCGCGCGGGGGGCCGATCTCGGCGGTGAGGGCGAACTCGCCCGCGGCCAATACCTTCTCTAACTTGCTTCCCGCTTTCAGGCTCATGACCGCAGATCCTCCCTAAGCATTCTCTTGGGGCCGCCCGCGGGGGAGTTGGACCAGTTCTTGGGCGGCTTCACCTCCACCAGGCTCTCAAGCTGGCCGCGGGCGGTGGCCCGCTCCACGATGAGGCGCCAGATGCAGGGGGTGTCCTCGTTGATTTCGCACATGCCATTCTCGCGGGTGCCGCCGCAGGGGCCGTTCATCAGGCTCTTGGCGCAGCGGGCCACGGGGCACAGGCCGAAGGTGAGGCCTAGCACGCAGTCGCCGCAAGCGGCGCAACGGCTGGTCCACAGGCCCGGCTCCTCGCGGATGGACAGGCTGGTGGTGTTGACCCCGGGGAACAGGGGGGTGTCGGCATAGGTGTCGGCGACCAGCTGCATGCCGATGCCACAGGAAACGCTCACGATGGCGTCGGCATCGGCTGCCTGGTCGGCAATGGTGGCCACGAACTCGGGCTCGCACTGCCGCTCCAGGGTGGCGCTGGTTATCTCGATGGGGTTGCCGTCGTTCTGCATAGCCATGGCCAGCAGGGGAGCCAGGGTCTCCACCTCGCGCTCTCCGCCGGCGGCGCACTCGGCCACGCAAGTGGCGCAGCCGATAAGCAGCACCTTCTTGTGGCCGCGCAGGTAACCCACCATCTCTTCAATGGGCTTCCACTCTGCGGTGATCATCGGCGCTCAAACTCCTTTCATGGGGTTGGGCCCCAGGGCCCGCACGGCTTCGGCGCGGCGGCCGGCCATTTGCAAAAGATCGTCCAAGCTCTGGCCGGCTCCCCGCTCCAGGCCCAGGCGCTCGGCGCCCATGCCAACGGTCTCCAGCAGGCTTTGTCCATATTTGATGCGGTTCTCGGCCCGGTTGCTGCCCACCAGGTGCTGGCAGGCGGTCTCGGGACAGGCGGCGATCTGCACCGCGTCGCTGCCCTTTTCCAGCAGGCGCATCAGATGGGGCAACTGCACCTTGCTGCTGCAGGGCAACACCACCAGGCGGGCGCTGAAGCCCTCGCCGGAGCGGCGGCCCTCTACCGGCTTGACCCCGGAGGCCAAACACTGCCGGCAGTAGAGCAGGGTTATTTCGGGTTGGAAGCTATCCATGGCTTGGTTCACCTTGTCTAAAGCGAATCTGCTCGGCCGGTCCCTGGCATGGCTGCTCGGGGCCGGCCCCTCGTGGACTTTTCAGGCAACCGTGGGCAAGGCCAACCGCGACGAAAACCCTCCCGCTTCGCCCCGAAGGGAAGCGGCCGAGGGCCTTTAGCGCGGATTGTAGCGGTCGTCCGCTTCGCGGGGAAGAGGACGGGGGCTGGAAGGCCCGTAACCAAAACGGCAACCGTTGCCTTTATGACAGAGGATTACCTTATTGTCAATACCTCTGCGCTCTCCAACGAAAAGGTGTAACCCCTTACCTGTATTGTATGGAGTCAAGTGTTGGATCGGGCAGGGCCAACAGGCGCGGCCCGGAAAAACCCGGCAAGGCGAACCCGGCAAAATTGCCGCATCAAGCCTTGACAATCCGGTAGGGTCCGGCTAGGTTGGGGGTCGATCCGCCCCCCTGGAGCGGAGAGCCAACCCGGCAGCCGTGGAGACATGCGAAGTGGACGAACGAAGCAGGCGCAAAATTATTGATGTTTTACGGGTGTTGGCCGAGTCGGAAAAGCCTCTGGGGGGGGCGCGCATAGCCCAGGCCCTGGCCCTGGCCGGCAAGGACATGAGCCAGCGCACCATCCGCTACTACCTGAGCTTCACCGACAACGAAGGGCTCACCGAGCAGGTGGGCCGCCGAGGCCGCCGCCTCACCGAGCTGGGCCGCCGCGAGCTGGAGACCGCCTACGTGGCCGACAAGGTGGGCTTCGTGGCCGCCCGGGCCGAGGCCCTTATCTTCGGCATGGACTTTCGCCTCCGGCAGGGCAAGGGCAGGGTGGTGGTGAACATGTCCACCCTGGACCAGGCCGACCTGCCCCGGGCCAAGGAGATCATGCGCCAGGTGTTCGCGGCGGGCTACTCCTTGGGCGACCGCCTGATCATCGGCCAGCCCGGCCAGCGCATGGGCAACTTCATGCCCCGGCCCCACGAGGTGGTGGTGGCCACGGTGTGCTCGGTGAGCGTCAACGGGGTGGCCCTGGCCGAGGGCATCCCCATGACCAACCGCTTCGGCGGCCTGTTGCAGATATCCGAGCACAAGCCGGTGCGCTTCACCCAGATCATCAACTATGACGGCACCACCCTGGACCCCCTGGAGATCTTCATCAAGGGACAGATGACCTCGGTGTGGCTAGCCGCCCAAAGCGGGGAGGGCGTCATCGGGGCCTCCTTCCGGGAGATACCCGCTCCGGCGGCGGAAAAGGCCCGCCGCCTGGCCGCGCGCCTGGAGCGCCACGGCCTGGGCGCGGTGCTCCTGGTGGGCCGTCCGGGCCAGCCCCTCTTGGAGGTGCCCCTGCCCCAGGGCAGGGTGGGCATGGTGGTGCGTGGGGGCCTCAACCCCATGGCCGCGGTGGAGGAGGCGGGCATCGCCACCAGCAACCGGGCCTTTGGCCAGCTCTTTCCCTTTGAACAGCTTCGGCCTTACCGGGAGGTGCTGGGATGAGTCCGTTGCCCAAGGAGGGGCCCAGCCGGCGGCGCTACCACATCCCCTGGTTCAAGTCGCAGCACTTGTGGCTCTTCGTCACCCTGATGATCTACTTCCTGGCGGTGCCCTTGGTGGAGCAGCTTTTCCCGCGCACCAAGACCCTGCTGGACCTGTTCATCGTGGCCGTGCTGGTGGCCGCGGCCTACGCCGTGATCCACCGCCGCCGCTCCTTCTTCGTTTCAGTCGTCTGCCTGCTGGGCGGCCTGGTGCTCACCCTGGGCGACTTCGGCATGCGCTCCAACAGGTTGGAGGTGCTGGGCTGCGTGCTGCTCATCGTATTTCTGATCATGGTGCTGGTGGGCATCGGGCGCGACGTAATGAGCACCGAACGGGTGACCTTCGACACCATCAGCGGAGCCTTGAGCGGCTATCTGCTCATCGGCATCCTGTGGGGCTTCGCCTTTCAGGCGGTGGAGATGGTCTGGCCCGGCTCCTTCGAGTTCAGCGACGGTGTGCTGACCACCATGAAGGCCAGCGACTACGCGGGCCACAACTGGTCGGTGTTGTTCTATTTCAGCTTTGTCACCCTGACCACCACCGGATACGGCGACATCACCCCCCTGAGCAACGTGGCCGGCCAGCTGGCCAACACCGAGGCGGTGGTGGGGCAGTTTTACATGGTGGTTTTGGTGGCCCGTTTGGTGGCCCTGTATTCCCGGCGCGAAAAATAATGCTCCGCCCGTTCAGCATAAATACATGCATCCGTCCGGTAAATATTGACAATAACCGCCCTGTCGCCGAAGATGGCCTTACGCTAGGGAGGACGGATCAATGCGGCACCGCGGAGTTATAGCGCCAGGGACAATCAGATGGGTGCTTTTGGGGCTGGCCGTGGCGGCGTTGCTCCTGGCGGCCGGGTGCATGAAGGTGGGCCCAGACTACAAGCCGCCGGAGAAGAAGGTGCCCCCGTCCTGGCAACAGGCGGGCGACCCCTCCCTGCGACGTAGCGAGTCCAACCTGGTGACCTGGTGGCAGGTCTTCGACGACCCCCTGCTCACCAGCCTGATCAAGCGCGCCGACCTGGGCAACCTGACCCTCAAGGCCGCGGTTTCGCGGGTCAAGCAGGCCCGGGCCCAGTTGGGCGTGGTCACCGGCGAGCTCTATCCCCAGGTGGACGCCAACGCCGACGGCAGCCGCCAGCAAGCCAGCCAAAAGGCACTGAGCAACGTGACCCAGCAGGGCATCACCGGCGAGCAGTTCGACATCGGCGCCAGCGCCTCCTGGGAGATCGATCTCTTCGGGCGCATCCGGCGCTCGGTGGAGGCGGCCCAGGCCGACCTCCAGGCCAGCCAGGAGGACCGGGCCGACGTGATGGTCAGCCTCTACTCCCAGGTGGCCCAGACCTACTTCACGGTGCGCACCCTGCAAGCGCGCATCGCGGCCACCCAGGAAAACATCACCTCGCAAAAGGGCGTGCTCAAGCTGACCCAGGCCCGCTTCAAGTGGGGCCTGGCCACGGACCTGGACGTGTCCCAGGCCGAAACGGTGCTGGGCTCCTCCCAGGCCGAGCTGCCTCCCCTGCGCACCAGCCTGATCCAGTCTTTCAACACCCTGGCCCTCTTGTTGGGCCTGCCGCCCAGCTCGCTCAGGAAGGAGCTGGAGAAGCCCATGCCCCTGCCGGCCCTGCCGGCCAAGGTGGCGGTGGGGGTGCCGGCCGACCTGCTGCGCCAGCGGCCGGACATCCGCCGGGCCGAGCGCCAGCTGGCCGCGGCCACCGCCCGCATCGGCGTGGCCACCGCGGACCTCTATCCCCGCTTCACCCTGCTGGGCAGCCTGGGCACCTCGGCCTCCAACTTCTCCGACCTGTTCGGGGCCGGCTCGCTCACCTACAGCTTCGGGCCCAGCATCTATTGGAACATCTTCGCGGGCGGCAGCATCCGCAGCCAGATCAAGGTGCAGGACGCCCTGACCGAGCAGGCGCTGTTGACCTACGAGAACTCGGTGCTGTCCGCGCTCAAGGAAGTGGAAGACTCCTTGGAGGCCTTCAAGCAGGAGAAGCGGCGCCAGGTGGCCCTGGCCCAGACCGTGTCCTCCTCGCGGCGCTCGTTGGACCTGGCCATCCGCCTGTACAAGGAGGGCTTGCAGGACTTCCAGCCGGTGCTGGACGCCCAGCGCAACCTGTTCAATTACGATAATCAGCTCGCCGCCTCCAAGGGGCAGGTGGCCATCGACCTGGTGGTCATCTATCAATCCCTGGGAGGCGGATGGGATCCCAACCAAACAGCCGTTCCGGCTCCCAGCGGAACGGCCTCGGCCTCGGCCAGACCATAAGGGCCCTTCGGCGGCCCGGGGGAGGGCCCCAGGAAGATGCGACAGATGCTATCGGCTAAATCCCGCATGTTTGTCTTGGCCGCCGCGGTTCTGTGCCTGACGGCGGCTTCGGCCTGCGATGGAGACAAAGAGAAGTTCCACGCTCCCCCGCCGCCCATGGTCACCGTGGCCGAACCGGTGATCAAGACGGTGACCGACCACAGCGTGTTCACCGGCAACACCCAGGCGGTGTTCTCGGTGGACATCATGGCCCGGGTGGAAGGCCAGCTACGTAGCGTGAACTTCGAAGTGGGCAGCCGGGTGGACAAGGGACAGCTCCTGTTCATCATCGAGCCCGAGCCCTACAAGGCCAAGGTGGACATCGCCCTGGCCAACCTGGCCGTGGCCAAGGCCCAGTACCAGCTGGCCCAGGCCACCCTGGTGCGCAAGGAGAACGCCTACAAGGACCGCGCGGTGAGCGAGGTCGAGGTCATCCAGGCCAAGGCCCAGTCGGCCGAGGCGGCGGCCCAGATTGAGGCGGCCAAGGCCCAGCTGGAGCGGACCAAGATCGACTACGGCTACACCCACGTGCACGCGCCCATCAGCGGGCGCATCTCGCGCAACCTGGTGGACGTGGGCAACCTGGTGGGAGCGGGCCAGACCACCAAGCTGGCCAGCATCGTCATGGACGACCCCATCTACGCCTACTTCACGGTCAGCGAGCGGGAGATGCTCCAGTACCGCGACAGCCAGCGCCTGAAGGAAGTGCCCCTGGACGACAAGGGGCGCCCCCTGGCCGCGCTGAGCCTGAGCAACGAAAAGGGCTTCCCCCACAAGGGCTACCTGGACTGGATCGACAACAAGGTGGACCCCAACACCGGCACCATCCAGGTGCGCGGGGTGTTCCCCAACAAGGACATGAGCCTGTTGCCCGGCCTGTTCGTGCGCGTCCAGGTGCCCACCGGGGTGATCAAGGACGCTCTGATGGTGCCCGAGTCCTCCCTGAGCCGCGACCAGCGGGGCAATTACCTCTACACCGTGAACCAGGCCAACCAGGTGGAGTACAAGCCGGTGGAACTGGGCCCCTTGCAGAATGGCCAGCAGGTGATCCTCAAGGGAATCAAGGCCGGCGACCGGGTGGTGATAAACGGGCTCCAGAGGGTGAGGGCCGGGGCCAAGTGCACCCCGCTGACCGTGGAGCAGGCCAAGCAGATGGCCGCCCAGCAAGAGGCCCAGATGAAGGCCAAGCTCAAGGCCGAGGCCGCTTGCGAACAAAAAGAGGAAGCCAAGGGCAAGGCCAAGGACTCCTCAAAAGCCAAGGCCAAGGATTCTTCCGAATCCAAGGCCAAGTAGGGGCGGCGCTTAGATGTTTTCCCGCTTTTTCATCAACCGGCCCATCTTCGCGGCGGTGGTGTCCATCGTGATCGTGCTGGGTGGCCTGCTCACTTTGGTGGGCCTGCCCATCTCCCAGTACCCCACCATCGAGCCGCCCACGGTCAACGTGACCGCCAGCTACCCCGGCGCCAGCGCCGACGTGGTTGCGCAGACGGTGGCCCAGCCCATCGAGCAGCAGGTCAACGGCGTGGAAGGCATGCTCTACATGTCCTCCAACAGCGCCTCGGACGGCTCCTACAGCCTTACCGTGACCTTCGAGACCGGCGTGGACCAGGACATGGCCACGGTGCTCACCCAGAACCGGGTTGCCGTGGCCACTCCCTCGCTGCCCGACGAGGTCAAGCGCCTGGGCGTGACCACCAAAAAGAAGTCGCCCAACTTCGCCATGCTCATCACCCTGGTGGACAGAAGCGGCCTGTATGACGACGTCTATCTGAGCAACTACGCCTCCATCAACATCCGCGACGAGCTGGCCCGGATAAACGGGGTGGGCGACGTGCAGGTGTTGGGCGCGGGCGACTACTCCATGCGCGTGTGGCTGGACCCCCAGAAGCTCAAGAGCTTCAGCCTGACCACCGACGACGTGGCCAACGCCATCAAGGAGCAGAACGTCCAGGTGGCCGCCGGGGTTATCGGCCAGCCGCCCGCCCCCAAGGGGCAGAGCTTCCAGCTCACGGTGAACGTGCTGGGCCGCCTCAAGGACGTGGACCAGTTCGCCGACATCATCGTCAAGACCGGGCCCGATGGCCGTTTGGTCAGGGTCAAGGACGTGGCCAAGGTGGACCTGGGGGCCAAGACCTACACGGTCAACTGCCAGCTCAACCAGCAGCCCACCACCACCATCATGGTCTACCAGCTTCCCGGGGCCAACCTCTTGCAGCTCTCCGAGGCCTGCCGCAAGGTGCTGGCCGGGCTGGCCGAGCGCTTCCCCGAGGGCCTGGAGTCGGTGGTGGCCTACGACGCCTCGGACGTGGTGCGCGCCTCCATCGAAGAGATCGTTTCGACCCTGCTCATCGCCATCGTGCTGGTTATCCTGACGGTGTACGTGTTCCTGCAGGACGTGCGCTCCACCCTTATCCCGGCCATCACCATCCCGGTGTCGCTCATCGGCACCTTCGGGGTCATGGGCATCCTGGGCTTCTCCATCAACACCCTCACGCTCTTTGGACTTGTGCTAGCCATCGGCATTGTGGTGGACGATGCCATTGTGGTGGTGGAGAACTGCGCCCGAAATATCGACGAGCACAAGCTCACGGGCAAGGAAGCGGCCATCCGCTCCATGGAGGAGATCTCCGGAGCGGTCATCGCCACCACCTTGGTGCTCCTGGCCGTGTTCGTGCCCACCGCCTTCATGGGCGGCATGACCGGCATCCTCTACAAGCAGTTCGCCCTGACCATCGCGGTGGCCACCATCTTCTCCTCCATCAACGCCCTGACCATGAGCCCGGCCCTGTGCGCCCTGCTTCTGCGCCCCAGCAAAGAGCACCGCAGCTGGTTCTGGCGCGGCTTCAACAAGTTCTTGGGCTGGGCCACCGCGGGCTACGAAGGCATCGTCAAGCAGGTGGTGCGCAAGCTTTTCTTGGCCATGCTCGTCTACGGAATCCTGGGCGTGGCCGCCTTCTGGATCATGGGCCACACCGCAACCGGCTTCGTGCCCCAGGAGGACCAGGGCTACGCCATCGCCAATATCCAGCTGCCCGACGGCGCCAGCCTGGAGCGCACCCAGGCGGTGGTGGACCAGGCCAACAAGATCGTGGCCGCCACTCCGGGCATCGCCTACAACATCGCCATCACCGGCTACAACCTGTTGGACAGCACCGTGGCTTCCAATATGGCCGGCTTGGTGCTGGTCTACAAATCCTGGGGCGCCCGGGCCGACAAGCCGGAGCAGTCCCAGGACGCCATGCTGCAACACCTCAACATGGCCTTCTACGGCATCCAGGAGGCCCAGCTGGTGGCCTTTCCCACTCCGGCCCTGCCCGGGTTGGGACTGTCTGGCGGCTTCGAGTTCCAGCTGCAGGACCGCGGGTCCCTGGGCCTGCTGAACCTGCAAAAAGTGGCCGGCGAATTCATCCAGGACGGCAACAGCCAGGCCGGACTCACCGGCATGTACACTTCCTTCCGGGCCAACGTGCCGCAGTTGTTCGTGGACGTGGACCGCGTGAAGGTCATGAGCCTAGGCGTGCCCCTGTCCACGGTGTTCGACACCCTCCAGGCTTACCTGGGCTCGGCCTACGTGAACGACTTCAACAAGTTCGGCCGCACCTACCAGGTGAACATCCAGGCCGAGGCCCAGTTCCGCGACCAGGCCGACGAGATCCTTTCCTTGCAGGTGCGCAACCCCGAGGGCCAGATGCTGCCCCTGGGCACCCTGGTCAATGTAACCCCCTACCTGGGCCCCCAGATCGTGCCGCGCTTCAACCTGTATTCCGCGGCCACCATCCGGGGCAACGCCGCGCCCGGCTACAGCTCGGGCCAGGCCATCAGCCTCTTGAAGAGCATGGCCAAGGAAAAGCTGCCTTTGTCCATGGGCTACGCCTGGAGCGGCATCTCCTACCAGCAGGTGGTGGCCGGCGGCACCGGCGCGGTGGTCTTCGTGGTGGCGGTGGTGTTCGTGTTCCTGGTGCTGGCCGCTCAGTATGAGAGCTGGAAGCTGCCGGTGCCCGTGGTCCTGGCCGTGCCCTTGGCCCTGCTGGGCGCCTTCATCGCCCTGCATGTCAGGGGGTTGGACAACAACGTCTACACCCAGATCGGATTGGTGCTTCTCGTCGGCCTTGCCACGAAGAACGCAATTCTGATCGTGGAGTTTGCCCGCGATCTGAACGAGCAGGGCAAAAACATCCTGGACGCGGCCATCGAGGCCTCTCGCCTGCGCTTCAGGCCCATCCTCATGACCGCTTTCAGCTTCATCCTCGGCGTGATTCCGCTGTTGATCGCCACCGGGGCCGGGGCCGGGGCCCGCAAGGCCTTGGGCACCGCGGTGTTCGGCGGCATGTTGGCCGCCACCTTCCTGGGCGTTTGCTTCGTGCCCGGCCTGTTCGTGCTCTTCCAGCGCATGGGCGCCAAGAAGCGGGCTAAGGCCCAGGCAGCGGCGAACCCGGCTCCTCCCGCCGAGGAGCAGACCGCTCCCCAGCCGCCCAAGGACGGCGGCGAGGGGGGCGCCTAGCCGGTTCGGCCATGAACCAATCCCGGAAAGCAATCCCGGGGGCGGCGGTAAACCCGCCGCCCCCGTTGTTTGGCGCCCTGGCCTCGGTGTCGGGCGGGGCCTTGCTGATCAGCTTCGCGCCGGTGATGGTGCGCCTGGTGGAGGTGGGCCCCAGCGCAAGCGCCTTTTGGCGTATGCTCATCGGCGGGCTGGGCCTGTTGCTCTGGGCCGCCTGGCGGGGCCAGGCCTTGTGGGGCGGCTGGCCGGCTCTGGCCGGGGCGGGCTTGGCCGGTCTGTTCTTTGCTCTGGACCTGTTCGCCTGGCACCGGGCCATCCTCAGCCTGGGGCCGGGTCTGTCCACCATCCTGGCCAATTTCCAGGTGTTCTTCATGGCCCTGGTGGGGGTGGTCTACTTCAAGGAGCGCCCGGGATGGCGCTTGGGGGCGGCCATAGCCTTGGCCATGGCCGGGCTCTGGGGCCTGGTGGGAGCCTCCTGGCCTGAGCTGAGCTCGGCATCGCGCCTGGGGGTGTTGCTGAGCCTGCTAGCGGCCGGGGCCTACAGCGGCTATCTCCTTACCATGCGCTGGTCCCTGCGCCGTATCGGCGGGCTAAAGCCGGTGGCCAGCGTGGCCCTGATGTCCTTGGCCTGCGCCTTGCTGCTTTTGCCGGCGGCCCTGGCCGAGCCCGGCGGCTTGGCCGTGCCCGCCCTGGCGGACTGGGGCTTGCTGGGCGTATACGGGCTGGGCTGCCATGCCCTGGGCTGGGTGCTCATCTCCCGGGGGCTGATGCTCCTGCCGGCCTCCCGGGCGGGCCTGGTGCTGCTGCTGCAACCCACCATGGCCTTTGTGTGGGACATCGTTTTCTTTGGGCGGGCCACCAGCTGGCTGGAAGCGGGGGGAGCTTTTTTGGCTTTGGCGGCTATTTACCTGGGGTCGCAGAGCCGGGCCTCGCGGGCGGGCTGAGGGCAGGGGTCGCCCGCCGGGATGCCCCGGCCGGCTTTGGAAGGCGCCTATGCCCATCGGCGGCGGGTCAGAAGCTGAAAAACCGGTGATAACAATCCCGGCAACGGTAAGGATTGAACCCTAAAATGGACAAGGCTCTTTCCAAGCTGTTGCGCCGGTGGGAACGCCTGACCAAGGTGCTGCCACAATGAGGGCAGGCGAGTTTGCCAAACGAAATAAATCGCACAGCGGACCTTTTGAGTTCAAGTTTGTTCGAAATCCCAGACTAGCACAATAATCGAACATGCGAAATACCCCCACCATGCCTGGGGCATTAAAACCAGTTTACAACTTATCGTCGACGCTCCGGCCGCATGGTTGCTTCTTAGTTGTCCAGGTACACGGTCTGGTTTTTGCCCCGGGCCTTGGCCCGGTACAGGGCCTGGTCGGCCCGGCTGACCAGGGATTGCGACGTGTCGCCGGAGATGAGCTGGGCGGTGCCCAGGCTGACCGTAACCACCGCCCGGTTTCCGTTGCCCGGCTGGAACACATGCCGGGCCAGGCTGTTGCGGATGCGCTCGGCCACCTCCCGGGCTCCCTTGCCCGTGGCCCCGGGCAAAAGCAGGGCAAACTCCTCCCCGCCATAGCGGCAGGCCGAGTCAGCCGGGCGCACCGTCAGGCGCAGGATGCGGCCCAGCTCGGTGAGCACCTTGTCTCCCTCGGGGTGACCGTAGGTGTCGTTGAAGCGCTTGAAGTCGTCCACGTCCAGGATGACCAGACTCAGAGGCTCGTTCAGCTCCTGGGCGTGCTTCACCTCGCTGTCCAGCTTGCTCCAGAAATAGCGGGCGTTGAATAGGCTGGTGAGTTCGTCGGTGATGCTTAGTTGATGGTAGCGGCGCTCCCGCTGCACCAGCACCTGGCGCTCACGGTGCAACACCCGCACCCGGTCAGCCAGGGCCATGGACAACAGCACGCTCTCCAAGGCGGCGGCCAGGGTGAGCAGGGAGCGGGGCAGAGGCACCAGGAACTGCCATCCCATGGACCAGGCCCCCCAGGCCATGCTGCCCAAGAGCAACACGATCCAGGCGGCAAGATAGAAGCGCGCGGGCCTAAATCCCCGGATCAGGGCCAGGATGCCCGCCGCGATGCCCAGGACGGGACCCAAGAGGGCCATGCTGTGCGCCACCCAGGTGCCCAGCCAAATCTGCTGGCCCAGGACCAGAGCCAGCATGGCCAAGGCCATGAACTGGTAGGTCCATAGCAGGCGATCCACCACCGGGGCGTTGCTCTTGGTGTCCAGGAACACGCGGCAGAACGCGGCCCCGAAAAAGAACAGGGCCGCCGAAACCAGCAGGCTTATCTCCGGCACCCAGGGCCACAGGGCGTGGGGCAAAAACAGAGCCTGGCCTTGCAAGCACATCTGATGGAGCGTGATGCTGGCCAGATAGAGCACATAGAGCAGATAGGCCCGGTCGCGGGTGGCCAGGAGCACCATGAGGTTGACCAGGAACATGGCCCCCAGCACACCGTAGAGCACCCCATAGAGGTACCCATCGTGCACCAGGTCCTCGACGAATTCGGCTTCGGGCCACAGGCGGATGCCCGCGTTGAGCGAAAGTTCGGACTTGAGGCGCAAATAAGCGTAGCCGGTGCGGGGGGTGTCGGCCGGGGCACTAAGGGCGAAGCAGCCGGGCGCTGAATCGGGGCCGGGCTGTTGCAGGCCGGTGTACAGGTGCTCCCAGCCGCCGCCGGGGCGGGGCAGGTACAGGTCGACCTGGTCCATCCAGGGGGCGGCCACCGACAGCACCCAGCAGTCCTCGGTCGGGGGGACCTGGTCCAGGGCCAGGCGCACCCACAGGGCCGAACGGCTGAAGCCCATGGACATGCGGTTGCCCTTTTGCCGGACATAGCGTTCCGCCCTGGAGGGGGCGGCGGCTTGCTCGATGCCCGCCTGGCCGCCGGCGTCTTCCCACAGGCCCACCTCGTTGGGCGGGTGGTTCGCCCGGGGGGACGTATCGCACCCACAGGCGGAACAAACCGCCAAAAGCAGAACCAACAGCAGGAAGGGCGGGCGCCTGGAAAACATGCGAATCCCTGCGAGGGTATAGGTTATACGCTGGCTAACATAACCCAAAACAGTGTCAACGCACCAAAAAAATTACATTTCCCCTAAAATGCCACGAAATATTTAGGTGATTTCAGGCCGCAGCGGATAGGCCCGCCCGGCGGCGAGCCGCCTAGAGGGCGCCCTTGGCTGGGGGGCGCTTGGCGGCGGCGGGCGGGCCGGGGTCGAAAAGCTCGGCAAGGGAGTCGGTGATCTGGTGGCCGAGCAGCTTGGAGGCTTCGGCGTGGCTCAGGCCGGTTTGTTGGGCCGAAACGGTAAGGGTGGCCTGCCGCTTTTCCCAAAGGGGCGGGGAGTCCGTTTCCACCGGATAGCTCCGGGTCCGCTGCCAGAGCTGCACCTTGGCCTCCAAGGAATAGTGGTCCACCGGAAACAGGGCCGCGCCCAAGGTTTCCAGCCAGGCGTAGACCATGATGGCCGCCGCGCCGGCGGCCCCTTGCCAGGACCCGCCCGTGGCGCTGGCCATGTTGGCGGCTGCTTGGGTGGTTTGGGACTGCGCCTCGGGGTCGGCGCCGGCGGTGTTGGTGGGGTGGGCATCGATGCCCTGCAAGGAAATCCGCAGCCGATAGTCGGCTTGGGCCGGGTAATCCACCAGCCGGTACCCCGCCTTTCCCAGCTTTTGGGCGAGGGCCGGCTTGAGACCGCCGCAGATCTGGTTGGGGTCCAGAATCTTGAGGTAAACGGTGCGGGAGCGCAGGGAAAGGCCGGCCACCTTAATTTCCTGGTCGAGCTTGCTATCCGTGGCCAGGTCGCGGTGCTCCATGGCGTGGTAGGCGCTGAAGCAGCCGGATAGCGCCAGGAGCAAGGCAAGGCAGGCCACTGTAAGCCAAATTACGCCTTGCCTTGCACCGGAGCCCATCAGGGTTGGCCGAGCCTTTCCCCGTCTAAACTATTTGGGAGCCTCCAGAAGGCCCACGATCTCCTCGGGGCCCGAAACCCGGGGGTTGGCCTGCTTGGTGGGCACCGAGAGAATCTCCTCCAGAACGTCTTCGTGAATCTGGAAGTCCTCGATGCCCATCTCCTCGTAGCTCATGGCAAGGCCCACGTCGTCGAAGAGATCCTGCACCGCCTCCAGGGCGGCCATGGCGGCGTCGTGGTCGCTGAGCCCGTTCACGTCCTGGCCCAGGGCCTCGGCGGCCATGCGGTACTTGGGCGCGGCGGCCAGGATGTTGAAGTGCATGACGTAGGGCAGATACAGGGCGCAGGCCGCGCCGTGGCTGATGTGGTAGTGGGCGCCCAGGGGGTGGGCCAGGGAATGGGTGAGGCCCAGGCCCACGTTGGTCCAGCCCATGGAGGCCAGGGTGGAGGCCAGGAGCATGTTGGCCGCGGCTTCCGGGTTGCCCGGGTCGCCCACCATGGCCCTGAGGTTCTGGCCGATGAGCTTGATGGCGTGCAGCTCCAGGGCGTCGGAAACCGGCTGGGCGTTGCGGGTCACCAGGCCTTCCATGGCATGGGACATGGCGTCGGCCCCGGTCTCGGCCGCGATGCGCGGGGGCAGACCGGCCAAGAGGTCCGGGTCCAACACGGCCAGCTTGGGCACCAGAGCCTGGTTGCGGATGACGATCTTGCGGGTGGTCTGGTTGTCGCTGATCACCGCCGAGTAGGTCACCTCGCTGCCCGTGCCCGCGGTGGTGGGGATGGCCGTGAAGGGGGGCAGGGGAGCCTCGATGACCCGGCCGGTGGCGTATTCACGCACCGAGCCGGGCTGGGACACGTCCACGCCCACGCCCTTGGCCGCGTCCATGGGGCTGCCGCCGCCGATGGCCATGATCGCGCCGCAGCCCTCGCTCCGGTACAGCTCCGCCGCCTGCATGATCTGGTCCAGGGGCGCGTCCTGGCTCACCTGATCGTAGACCACGTATTCAACCCCGAGGCGCTCCAACTGGTCGGTGGCCTTTTCCACCAGGCCCGCCGCCCGCAACCCCTGGTCGGTAACCACAAGGGTCTTGGCCCTGCTGGGGAGGAAATCGTCCATCTGCCCCAGGCTGCCCTTTCCAAAGAGCAATTGGCCGGGATTGAGGTGGTTGTAGATCTGCAGGGGATTCATGAGAGCTCCTCGCGCCGCCGGTCACCGCCGGATAAGGGTTGTGTAAAACCTGCCCCATTCTACTGCCCTGATCACAGAGAGCAAATCATTAGCGCACAGGTTGCGATTTTTTCTCTTACCTAAAGGGAGAAGTCGTAGTTCACGATGAAACGCAGGTCGGTGTAGGTGTCTCCGCCCATGGTTATGTCCTGGTCCACGTAGCCGCCCCTGAGGTGCAGCCACAGCGGCTTCAGCTCGTCGCTGAAGTAGTACCTGAGGTCCACGTCGGTCTCCACCTGGTCGGGCTTGGCGAAGTTGCGCCCGTCGGGCACCGTGGCCCGGGTGTGGGTCAGGGTGGCCGTGAGGCCCGGCAGGCCGTACTGGGCCATCTCCGCCCCCAAGCGGAAGAGCCAGGTGCGCTGCCCGGCCAGGTCGTTGGACAGCTCCATGATCGCAGTGAAGCCGGGCCAGGCCGCCCAGGGGTTGACCATGTCGTGGCCGTCGCCGGTGTCGGTGTAGGCCACGGTGAAGGTGGTTTCTTTCCAGCTAAGCGCCGCCTTGAGGCCGGTCTGCAAGGCCCGGAAGCTGCCGATTTTGGCCGCGCCCACGTCCTGCTGGGCCATGATCTGCAACCCGCCGGCAAGGCGCCAGTCCGGGGCCAGGTCCCAGCCGCCGTCCGCCTGCGCGTAAAACGAGTTCATGTACTCATGGCACACGTAGTCCCACACCTGCAGCTTGTACCCGCCCCAGGCATAGGCCGCGCCGCCCAGGGTGACCGGCTCGTCGCCGCCGCCCAGCCCCGGCGCGCGGCTCATGGGCTGAAAGGTGGTGTCGTTCCAGCTCTTGTAGCCTTGCACCTGGGCCAGGTTGAGGCTGAGCCCGCTCGAGGTGTAGGCCAGGCTCAGGGCCTCGTAGGTCACCGGGGTCATGCGGAAGTCAAAGGGGTTGATCAGGGGGTTGTCCAGGGCCTGGCGGCCCAGGGTGGCGCTGAAGCCGCGGTAGGCGGCCTTGATATAGGCCTGGCCCAACACGGTGTAGCCGGTCTGGCTGTTGGTTAGGAGGTCCGTGCCCGCGCGGTCCAGGGGGGCGTAGAAGAACGGCTGCGAGGTGTAAAGGCTCGCGCCCATGGACAGGCCGTGCCAGGGCCGGGTGGCGTAAGACAGCTCCCCGCCGATGGCCCAGGCCGATTGGTCCGGCTTGTCGTTGTAATCCCGGTCCATGTAGAAACTGCGCAAATGGATGTTCAGCTCGCCTCGGCTCAGGCTGGCCCACAGGCCGCCGGTGGCCTCGGCCCACGCGGTCGGGCAGGGGAGCAGGGCGGTCAGCAGAAGCAGACCCCAGAGGAGCTTGCGCAACATGGATGTCTCCGCGAGGGGCGGCGGGGGCAAAAAGGCGGCGGGGAGGTACGGGACCTCCCCGCCGGTGTCTTGGCGTTTATTTGGCCTTGGGGTGCTTGGCGCTCCAGGCGGCGCAACGGGCTTTCACGTTCTCCCGGAAGTTGTTGTAGAAGAAGTCGTAGTCATAGCGATGGTAAACGCCCTTGCCCATGGGCATGCTCAGCTTATCCTGGATGGCGGGCACCGGGATGACCAGGCCGCCCTGGTCGTCGATCTGGGCCGAGGTGAAATGGGGCACCTTGAGGGTCTTGCCGTGGCCCAGGTCGATCACCGCTCCCAGGTTCAGCTTCTTGGGCTGGTTCTTCTTGGTCTGGGTCCACACCAGGGGGTTGATGCACAGGGCGGGCGGGAAGAACATGGGCGGCTTGCCGCCCTTGCTGATGGTGTTCCAGGTGATCAGGCAGCAGTTCTGGTCGGGCCGCTGGGAGAAGGGCATTTTCATCTCCGTGCAGTCCTTGGGGGTGATGGTCCAGCCCACCAGATAGGCCGCGATGATCTGCTCGTCCTTGAACAGATCGCGGTGCTTCTTGAGCACCCGGGTGGTGACCACCGAGCCCTGGCTGTGCGAGGCGATGACATAGGGGCGCCCCTGGTTGTAGTGCTTCAGGTAGTACTTGAAGGCCTCCACCACGTCCCCGGCCGCGATGCGCAGGTAGGGGTCGCGCTCGGCGAACTTCTTGGGCAGCACCCCCCGGTTCACCTGGCGGTAGCGCGGCGCGTAGATGTTGCAGATGCCCTGGAACACGCCCATCTGCTGGGTGTTGGTGTCGTTGGTGGTGGCCCGCACCACCTTGTTGTCGAACGATGCGTTGGGCCCGTCCACCTCGTCGAAATAGGTGGTGGGGTGCACGTAGAACACGTCGTAGGGCAGATTCGGTTCTTCGGTGCGCTCGGTCCAGTAGTAAGGGTCGCTGTAGTCCGGCGGGGCCGGGGCCTGGTCCTTGGCCGAGGCGCTTGCCGCCAGGCTCAGGAAAAGAAACGAGGTGAGCAGCAAACCTCGGACCGCTCGCGTGGCGATGCTTTTCATGTGTGTACTTCTTCCCAATTGATGAGGGTTGCCCAGTTGCGGACCTTTGCCTGTTTGGTTACCGCCGCCTCGGGGGAAGCCGGCGGAGCTAGAATGGGTTTTGTCTGGCTAACTGGTTGTAATTGCTAAAGTGCCTGGCAGAAGGGGCAGTAATAACCAAAATGTTAGCCCATTGAATCGGGCTCAGCAAGCAATGCCTTTAAAAAATAGGGGGAAAGCGCAACAAGATGGGGGGGCGGCGCCATGGGCACGCGGTTGTCATGAGCGCCCGCAAAAAAAGGGCCCAGGCATGATCGCCTGGGCCCTTGAACTCTCTGGCTCCCCGGGACGGATTCGAACCGCCGGCCCGGTGGTTAACAGCCACCAGTTTTGCCTTCTTTGTAATTCTCTCTGGTACTCTAAATAATGTCGCTATCCATTAAATAGCATAGTTAAGGCTTGTAATAATACCGTGCCATACGTTACTCTACTCGCGTATTCCTTGCCTGTTGCTTACCCAATGCTTACCCGGACGATTCGGGTGCCCTGCTTACCCGGGAGGGGACCATGCCAAAGGTGAAGTTAGCCAAGAGACTGCTTGATGGTGTCAAGGCCGAAGGCTCTGACATGCTTTTCTGGGATACGGAGCAGGTGGGCCTTGGAGTGAGAGTGAAGCCTTCTGGCGTCAAGTCGTTCTGCCTTCAGTATCGTAATGCTCAGGGCCGGAGTCGACGCATCACCCTGGGCAAGTACGGCCGCATGACTCTGGATCAAGCCCGTAAAATCGCCCGAGAGAAGCTATCGGCAGTTGACCGGGGTGGAGACCCCGCCGAAGAGCGCAATGCAGCCAGAGGCGCTCCCACGGTCGCCGAACTGGTTTCTCGTTACATGCTCGAGCATAGCGAGGTCAAAAAAAAGGCGGAGAGCATCCGGAAAGACCGTTTCGTTGTTGACCACTACGTATTGCCCGCCCTGGGCCGCTATAACGTTGATGAGGTTAGCCGCGAGCAGATAGCGAAACTTCACCACAGCCTGCGAGAAAAGCCCTACCAGGGCAACCGCGTCTTGGAGATCGTCCGCAAAATGTTCAACTTGGCCGAAGCATGGGGGCTTCGGCCGGATGGCACCAACCCTGCCAGGCACGTTGAGAAGTACCGAGAGCAAAAAAGGCAACGATACTTGTCCGAGGATGAATGGGCCCGGTTGGGAAAGGCGCTGGCCGAGGTTGATCAGGACAACTCGGAGTTGCCCTCCGTGATCACTGCCGTGCGCTTGTTGATTTTCACCGGCTGCCGCTTATCCGAGATTCTAAATCTCCGATGGGCAGACGTTGATTGGGAGCGGGGGGCATTGAGACTTGAGGATTCGAAAACAGGCCCGCGGCTCATACCGCTCGGCCAGGCCTCCCTGGAGCTTCTGGAGAACACAGAGCGCGAAGCCGGCAACCCATTTGTCTGCCCGGGCGCCAGGCCCATGAGGCCGCTGGTAAATCTCCAACGTCCTTGGCGGCGGATACGGCAGCGGGCAGGGCTGGAGGATGTCAGGTTGCACGATTTAAGGCACTCGTTCGCTTCCGTGGGCGCTGGAGCTGGTATGAGCTTGCCGGTAATAGGGAAGCTGTTGGGCCACAGCCAGGCTCAGACCACCATGAGGTATAGTCACCTAGGGGATGATCCTCTCAAGCAAGCCGCGAGTCAAATCGGGGAAAGAATTGCCTGGGCCATGGCCCGGGAACCTGAGAAAAAGGTATTGCCGTTTGCAGGCGGCAAAAAATCAACCAATGGTGCGAAGAAGTAAGGGCGTTCTCCGGGGAGGAGCAGACAGTGGGCATCACGCGAATTGGGCATGAACAGGATGACTGGCAGGCTGGGCTGGCAAGCCGGCTGTTGGTCCGCCTGGAGTATTCATGCAAGCAACCCAAGGTGGTCATGCAGGATACAAAATCAAGAGCGTGGAATCGGCCCAGATAATGGTAAGTATGATGCACTGCCCTGATGGCTAACCCGAAATTAACTTATAAATCCTAGGTTGATTTTGGATGAGGCTGCTTGAGTTAAGCTTTTAGCCGATATCGTTCACTAGCCCCATTAGGGCACAAATCAAAGCAGCTTTTACAAGTCTATATTTTCGAGAAGTGACCTATCAGAAAATTAGGCATCCAGCACCTGGCGGACGATCTCAAGCATCTCACGTATTTTGAAAGGCTTGGACAGCAAGGCGGCAGCGCCATCCGACATGGTCTCATCGAGATCACCGTCGCGGGCATAGCCCGTGGAAACAATGATCTTGAGCTCAGGAGATAGGGAAAGCAACTCCCGCAAGCACTTGTGCCCCCCCATGCCAGGCATGCTCAGGTCAAGAACGACCAAATCGATTTTCCGGCCAAGGTTACGGTAAATGCCCACTGCCTCCTCGCCGGTCGAGGCGGAAAGCACCTTATACCCAGCGCCGGTCAACACCTTTCCCCCGATGTTTACAATCGCCGGCTCGTCATCCACCAGAAGAATTGTTTCATCACCACCGGCTATGATTTCTCCCACCGCGGTCTGGGTTTCTGGTTCGACACTGCCTTCCAGTTGGGGCAGGTAGATGTCCACCGTTGTGCCTTCTCCCAGGGCGCTCTCTACCACTATGTGACCGCTGTGCCCCTGGACTATGCCGAAGATCATGGAGAGGCCCAGCCCGGTGCCCTTGCCCACCTCCTTGGTGGTAAAAAACGGATCGAATACCTTGCACAAGGTTTTCCGGTCCATGCCGGTGCCGCTGTCCTTGACCCGAAATCGGATGTATTCGCCAGAGAACCTGCCGGCGCAGGCTGTACAGTGGAGGTCGTTTGCATTTTCCTTAGAGGTCTCAAGCAACAAATTGCCGCCTTCGGGCATTGCGTCGCGTGCGTTGGTGGCCAGGTTTATAATCACCTGCTCGAACTGGGTATGGTCGCCTTTGAAAATGCCGACATCCGCGCCCAAGTCGGTTTGCAATTCAATCATGCGGGGCAAGGTGTCACGCAGCAAGACCGCTGTATCGGCCACGATGCGGTTGAGGTCCAAAGCCGTGACCGCCGCACTCATGCCGCGGGAGAAAGTCAGAATGCGCTTTACCAGATTACTGGCCCGCACGGCTCCCTTGAGAATTTCCGCGATATCCGTTGATGCGTCCTCGCCGTCAAGGATTTTTTCCTGGGCGAGTTCCCCATAACCCATGATGGCGGCCAGGATGTTGTTGAAGTCGTGGGCGATGCCCCCGGCCAGGGTCCCCACGGCCTCCATTTTTTGGGACTGGCGCAGTTGCGCCTCCATGTCCTGCTTGCCCTCCTCCAACTGTTTTTGTTGAGTGAGGTCATCGTACATGGCCACCAAATCACCGTTGGGCAGCCTGAAAACGTAGTTTTCTACCCACTGGATGACGCGCTCATCCTCGTAAAAACTGATGGGGTGGTGCTCGGCCTCACCAGTGCGCCAAACCCGCTGAAACACCTCGAACAGGCCAAATTTTTCCACTCCAGGGAAAGCCTCTCGGACCTCGTGGCCGATCACATCTCCTTCTTCATATCCTGCGCTACGCAGCCCCGCCGGGTTGATGTGGCGGAAAACGAACCGCTCGCCATCCCCTTGCGCCTCGTAGATGGCCACGCCGGTGCTCATGTGGTTGAAAAGCTCGTGGAAGCGTTTCTCGCTGTTCTTCAGGCCATCAAGCAGGCGAATGTTGTTCAGGGACATGGCCGCGATGTCCCCGAATGCTTCCACCAGGCGGGCGTCTCCCGAAGAGAAGCCCCCCGGCTTATTGGCCAGGCCCATGACCCCCACGGTCCTGCCTTGCACATTCAGCGGAGCGAAAAGCACGTTCTCCAGCTTTACGTGACCCGGAGGCAAAAGCTTATGCCAGTTGCTTCCCGCGAAGTCATTTTCGTAGACCGGCTTGCCGGTTTTGTAACACTGGGCCCGCAGGCCCCGGACGGGCATGGGCAGTTCCGGGTCCACCAGGCAGGGCAAGCCGCCCGCCTCCAGGAACAACAACTCATTTTCCTGGCCGTCCTCCGAGAGCATGGCCACATAACCGGCGGGTACATCCATAACGCCGGAGCATATATCGAAAAGCTCCCTGGCCGCCACCTGGAAGTCATGGCTGGTCTGGACCTTTTGCGATCCTTGCAGCAGGGCCCTTACTTCCTTTTCGCGGCGTTGGGCTTGGGTCAGGGCCTGGGCGCGTTCTTCCTCGGCTTTCTTGCGCTTGGTGATGTCCACCATGACCAAGCGGAAACCGGTGGAATTCCCCTGCTCGTCAAGCTCGGGGATGCCCTCCAGGCGGGCGTGGATGGCTGGCCCTTTCTTGGGGACCAGCCCCACTTCACAGGTTTGTTTGGAACCTGAGTCGGTCAAGGCTTTTCGGAACAGCCTGAAAGTGTTCGCTCCCTCTTGGTCCATGAAGGTGCCAAGCGGGCGTCGTATTAAAACGCTGCGATCCAAGCCCAGCAGGTTGGCCGCTGTGAGGTTGGCCCTGGTGATAAAGCCTTTTTGGTCAAGGCTCAAGTAGCCCACCGGAGCAAGTTCGTACAAGTCAAAGTAGAGGTCGCGCGCCTGGCCCAACTCCACCTGGGCCCGGCGCAGTTCCTCGTTCTGGATCTCCAGTTCGGCTTGGTGCACCCGCAACTCGTGCAAAATTTCTGTAAGGTCCCGGGAATCTAGACGGGAGACGTCTTCAGGAGCGGAGCACAGAAGTTCCTCGGCCTTGCGCCGCAATTCAGCGCCCTTGGGCGGGGGTTTTGGGTGCGGACCCATATCTATAACCTTAAACTATTCTCATATTAGAGCATATCCTTGTATTATTTAGTAAATTTATAACGCTCTGTTTGCTTGCGGCCATTGACGGTTGGCTTCGGCGCTCCCAAACCTCGGCACCCATACCCTGCCCTAACGAACCCGCTCGGGCCGCCCCCGGCCCGCTTAACTCTTCTTTCTATCCTCGCCGCCGGAAGTCTCGCTCAACTCGGCCAGCGCCTTTTTCAGTTCTCCGTCACGAATTTTAAGCAAGCTTTTCAGATCAGCCCCTGATTCCTTGAGAGCCTTGTTTAGCAGCGACAAGGCCTCCTGGGCCTTTTTCTGCTTGTCAATGTTGCTGAAGGTGACCACCACTCCGTCTATCCTGTTGTCCATGGTGCGGTAGGGCATGATGCGCATCAGGTACCAGACCCCGTCCTTGGTGCACACCTCCTTCTCATCGGCTTTAAGGCTCTTGATCACTGCGCTGGCATCGGCCACCAGATCGTCGTAAGCAAGGTTGGTAACCAAGTGACGCAAAGGGCGCCCCACGTCACTGGCGATGAGATTGATCAATTTGACGGCTTCGGGAGTGAAGCGCTTTACGGTCAGGTCGTTGCCCAGGAACACTGTGGCGATTTCGGTGCTGGTCAGCAGGTTTTTCAGGTCGTCCTGGGACTGGGCCAGTTCGTCGATCTTGGCCTGCAACTCGGTGTTGACCGTGGCCAGTTCCTCGTTGAGCGACTGCTGCTCCTCCTTGGTGGCTTCAAGTTCCTCGTTGGTGCTTTGCAGCTCCTCGTTGGCCGACTGCAACTCCTCGTTTATGGACTTTAGCTCCTCGTTGGATGTCTCCAGTTCCTCAATGGCCCCCTGGTGTCTCTCCCGGGTGTGCTGCAGTTCCTGCTCCAGATCGGCCAAGCGCTCGACCAAATCAGCGTCCGGTGTTTGCCTGCCTTTGGCCTGGACATTTGTCGGGGGCTGCCTTGTCTCCTCAAACACTACCGCCAGTAGTCCCCGCATGGGCTCTGGTTTATCCAGGGGCTTGACCGTGAGGTCCACATACTGGTGCCCCCCGTTGATCTTGACCTCCACTCCGGCAGAGCGCACCACTTGACCGCTGGCCTGGGCCTTACGGAGGGCGGCGGCCAGTTCCAGGCGCAGCCCCTCACGGGCCATGGCTGAAATCTTATGGCTGGCTCGGCCTACCGCTGGTTCCAGGAACTTGCCGGTATGGCCGTGGATGTATTGCACCTCGCCTTTTGGGTCCACGATGACCGTTGCCGGAGAAAACTCCGATAGCACCAGGTTACGGGCTTCCTTGGCCAGATCGGCCTCACCGGCAACCCTTAGCGGCTGAGCCATTCCTTCACCCGCCGAATCGCGGGTGACCGGCCCGGTGGGAAAGTCGATAATCTGCCGAATCGCCCCGGAGGTTGGCTTGCGGGAATATATCTTCCACTTCTTGTCCCACACCTTGAATAGGTCGGCAAAGCCCCCGATTGATTCGGAAGAGCCCAGGAAAAGCATCCCTTGCGGCTTAAGCGTGTAGTGAAATAAAGGGAGGAGCTTTTTTTGGGCCGCCCCGTCCAGGTAGATGAGCAGGTTGCGGCAGCAGAGCAGATCCAGCTTGGAAAAGGGCGGGTCTTTCATGACGTCCTGCACCGAGAACACCACCGGATCGCGCAGTTCCTTGGTGACCCTGTAATAGCCGGGCTCTTCGCTGAAATAGCGTGCCAGCCGCTCGGGGCTGAAGTCCGCGGCAATGCTGGCGGGGTACAGCCCCGCCCGGGCCTTGTCCACCGCCACCTTGTCGATGTCCGTGCCAAACACCTGCAGAGGTACTTCTTTCCCCGCCCTGGCCAGGCACTCCTTTATGATAATGACCAGGGAATACACCTCCTCGCCGGTGGAGCAGCCCGGCACCCACACCCGCAGGGCCTGCTTGGGCTTCAGTTGTTCCAAAAGTCTGGGGATGACCTTTTCCTTGATGGCCTCGAAAGCCTGGGGGTCCCGGAAGAAGCTGGTCACTCCAATCAATAGATCCTTGAACAAGGCGTCCAGCTCGCTGGGATTGGACCGGACGTAGCGAAGGTATTTTTCTATTCCGTCGATTTGCTGGATGCTCATACGCCGCTGGATTCGTCGTGTGATCGTGCTTTGCTTGTAACAGGTAAAATCGTGGCCTACCCGGTCTCTCAACAGCACCAGGATCTTTTGCACGGGCTCCCCGCCGGATCCATTTAACTCGGCTGGCTGAGCATCTTGGGCGATCGGCACATGCGGGGCGTTGAAATAGTAGATTAGCTTGGCAGGCATCTGGTCGGGCGGAAGAACCAGGTCAACCAAGCCAGTGCCCATGGCGCTGGAGGGCATGCCGTCATACTTGGCCGAGGAAAGCTCCTGGGCCATAACCAGCCCACCCGCGCCCTTGATGTCCCTGAGGCCCAGGGAGCCGTCCGAGCCGGTGCCGGATAGAATTATGCACCCGGCCCTATCACCCTGATCCTGGGCCAATTGCCGGAAAAAGAAGTCGATGGGAAGCCGATGGCCCCGGGGCGACTCCGGGTCCAGCAACAATATCTCGCCCTTCAAAAGGGCCATGTCCTTGTTGGGTGGGGCCACGTATACCCGGTTGGGACTAACCTTGGTCTTGTCCTCGGCCGCCTTCACTTCCATGGATGTGTATCTCTGGACTAGTTCGGGCAGGATGCTGGTGTGGTCGGGATCAAGATGCGTCAACACCAGAAAAGCCATACCCGAATCCGGGGGCATGGCCTCAAAGAACTGCTTGAGTGCTTCCAGTCCGCCCGCCGAAGCTCCCAGGCCCAGTATGGGGAAGCTCTCATCGCGTGGGGCGGCGGATTTCTTGGCCTTGGCTTTGGCCGAAGCCGGTTTGCCAGCGCGGGTAGGCTTGCCTTTGTCTGGGGGCATATGGGCCCTCTCAATTTCTTTCTGGGACGGAAATCGGCGTGTGGCGGCAGGGTGCGCTCTGTCTAAACATCAGGGTATCACAGGTAGATCGCGGCCCAGCCAATAAGGTCGGTGGTGACGGGTGGCTCCACTCGTCCGCTCCGCTGGAAATCCATCAGGTCAAACCCTTGGCTTCCGCGTACGACTGAAAGCCTGCATATGACTTCCGGTTCAGGCGAAGATTTTTCTTGTATGAGAAATTGCCCGCCAAGCTGACCAGCGGTTTGCAGCGTCGCCATATGCTGCTCCAAGCTCTGCACAGAATGCGCCGCATGGAATAAAAATTCCAATCGCAGGCGATCATCTCTTGGATAATGCCCTCCAGAGACAAATTCTTATACCGGGCCACCGGGAAGGTGAGCGTGAAATATTTCCAGTCCTCCGGGAATTCATTAAGGGCGATGCGGTTATCAGATTTCATCTGGTCCCAAAGGCGAGTGCCGGGCAGGGGGGTCAGAAACAGCGCATTGAGATTGTCCACGCCGTATCGCCTAGCTGTCTCGGCTATAAGCTTGCCTACACCCGGTTTGTCTGTGTCCAGTCCGATGATAAAGGAACCCGCGACCAGTATGCCGTGCCTCTGGATGCGCTGCACCGAGCCGGGGAAATCCCGGTCCTTCTGAAGGTTGAATTTCTTGCCTATTTCCCGGAGCCCCTCGGGCGTGGGGGATTCGAAGCCGATGAAGACCCCGATGCAACCGGCCTTGGCAGCTAGCGTTAGGAGTTCATCGTCATCGGCGAAGTTGATGCTGGCCTGGGCAAACCACTGCTTTCCCAATTTCGCCTGTGCCATGGCACGAAAAAGGTCCTTGGCGCGGGCGACGTGCTCCCGGCGGGTGCCTACGAGATTGTCATCCACCACCAGCACATGCTTTTCTCGAATCAGCTGAAATTCCCGCACCACATCCGCTATGGGTCGTTGCCGGTAATGGGCTCCGTTAAAGGCCGTCACGCTACAAAAGCTGCAGTTCAAGGGACAGCCGCGCGTGGTCTGAATGGCCCCGCAGGCATATCCCCCATTGAGCAAATCATGTCGGGCCATCGGCACGTCCTTTATATCGGCAAGCCCTCCGTCATACCGTTGTCGCAGCCTGCCGTTTTGGGCGTCTTCCAAAACCTCCGGCCAGATGCCCTCTGCTTCCCCCGCAACCACCGCATCCACGCGCTCCATCGCCTCTTCTCGGCACATGGTTGCGTGAATGCCGCCCATGACCACGGGTACGCCTAGACGCCGGAAATGAGCGGCCACCTCGTAGGCGCGGTTCGCCTGGGAGGTGAAAGCGGTTATCCCCACCAGGTCCGGCCGGGGCAGAGCCGTATAGTCCGGCGCGCCGAGGTTCTCGTCTATGATCTGGATCTCCCACTCCGATGGGGTCAGGCCAGCCAGAACCATTAGGCTGAGCGGCTTCCACACTCGGTAGCGGTTCCAACGGCTCTCTTTAACATTGACGATGCTTACGAGCGGGTTGGATGGATTGATCAAGTAAAGTCGCATCCTGTCCTTTCATTCCTGGGTAGGCATCATATTTGGTCATGTTTGGTCATGGCTTTTTCTCCTACGCGGCGCTTTTACGGGAGGCCACCCCAGCCAAGCAGGCATTAGTACCAGAAGCAAGGAGCTGGAAAGACCACCCACTGACGATCATGGTTTGGGGATACCCTCGGGATGGGGCTTCCATTGGGAGGTCCGCGTCTGTACCCTTTCTACTTCCTCGCTAGTCAGCTTGGAGTGCAGCCGATTCCGGAGATACACGGCCTGGCCGATTCCTTTGGATGCAGCCAGGGTGTACCAGAAATAGGCCTGCACCAAATCCTTCGGGCCGCCCTTGCCTTCCACGCAAAGAGTCGCCACTTCCCACATGGCTTGGGCTGAGCCTTGTTGAGCCGCCCGCAGATACCATTTCCGCGCCCAGCCGAAGTGCTGAGGTGCATTAATCCCCTTGAGGTACCGTTCTCCCAGGAGTTCTTGTGCCTTTAGATCGCCAGCCTTGGCTTTGGAAAGCAGGTCTGCGATGGATTTTTTCTGTTCCTCGCCTCTGTAAGGCAACTGGTAGCCATAATCGTCCCGAGCACTGGCTGCCAGCGGCGGCAGACAGAAAACCAAAACCAGGACGATGATCGCTAAGTGCTTAACAGACATAAAAAACCTTCAATTACCCCTATTGGTTGATTCCACAAACAGATTGCTTTAATCCCATCGCCTACCAGCCGATGTGATTTCGCTATCGGCAAGGCCCACCACCGAATACTCACACAGGCTTAACCGGCCAGTTCGGCCTTTGCCTTTTGGTAGGCCTGCTTAAGATTCTGCAACGCCTCATCCAACTCGACCTTGGCCTTTTCCCAGGCCTTGCCGCTGGCCGATTGCATGGCCTTCAGCTTCTCCTGCACCACCGCTTGCCTCTTTTGAAGATCAGCCAAGACCTCCTTGGCCTTATCCTGCCCAGCGGCGGCCTTTTCCTTGGCCTTGTCCATCAACTGGGAGGTCTCTCGCTCCAGTTCTTGGTATTGGGCCTTGGCCTGGGCCATCAACTCCTCTTGTTTCTGCTTGCTATAGGCCACGGCAGTGTTCACGGCCTCCTTGGCCTCTTTTTTCACTTGCTCGGCAGTGACCTTCTTGTCCCCATTGTCCCCGCACCCCGCCAAGGCCAAGGCCCCCAGGGCGATGAGAGTGATTAAAGCCGCTAATGTCCTTTTCATGCATCAACCTCCGCGTTTCCGATTGATTCGATGGTTTGAAACCCGATGCGGCGCGATCCAAGGTCTACTCCAGCCAACCCCAAAGGCTGGCTGGTGCATGACACCTACGCTCTATTTCCCCACTACCTTCTCGATCTCTCCGGTCTTTTCCTGAATTTTGCCGGCCCTGGTTTCGTCCTTGCCTTTGCCTTCCAGCTCAGCATTCAGACCGGCTTTTCCTGCAAGCTCCTTGAGCTTGCCCTTTATTTTGTGAAATTTGCCTTGCGCTTGGTTTTTGGTGCTGGATTTCATGAGGTTCTCCTTAAGGGATTCAGGTTTATTTCAACGTAGCCTTGGCAAAGCCTAATTTCAGAGCATTTGGTTCTGCGCCCTGCGACGGAACAGCAGCCAGCCGATAAGCGCCAAGAGAAAAAGCACCAGGAAAGCCAAGAACAAGATTTCAGAGATGTCTGGCACAGCTTTTGAGATATTGGTGAAAGCAAAAACGCCGGTCACTAAAGTTATTATCAGTAATCCAAAGGTCAACTTGAGCATTTGTGTCTCCCATGAAGTTGGCTTGTTCCCGCTCGGGCCAAGAGATGGCCTAGTATTTCCCCCAGACTTTGTGGCAACCGTTGCCTCCCCTCTCTTTTTTATTTACGTGGCGGCGGCTTTATCACATCCGCCGCGCCTTTTATTGAAGTTATCAGGGCGCTCCTCACGGCCTGTGAAGCATCCGCCCCGATTGCGTCGCCGGCTTCAATTGCTCCGGTGACCGCTTCCTTGGTGGCCGTGCTGATATCGGTGCCTGCCTTGGCTCCTGACTTGATGGCCACTTCAGTCGCCGCAACAGCGGTCTTGCCCACGTCCGCCCCTACCTCCGAGCCAGCTTTCACGATTCCAAAGACCGTACTTTTTATGGTCACGTATAAGTCGCCACCAATTTCGTTTGCAGCCTCGATTGTCCCTGAAACTATCTCTCCCACTCTTTTTTCGATTGCCACCGTCAAATTGCCAGCTCCCGCAATAGTCGCCTTCACCATATCCGTAGTGGTTTCCACGACGGCTTGGGCTAATTCGCCTGTGCCCTTAAGGGCTCCAATGACAGCATTCCTGGTAACTCTGGTAACTACCGATAATGTGCTTTCTTTGCTTTCCACCATCTCTAACCTCCTGTCTTTTCTATCCTGATATAAAAGTTATTAACTTGGTTAATGCGGCGTACCTCGCTCTTCTATAGGCTTGAGTCTTTTGGGGCTCCAGGTGAACGTTGTTGCCACACAGTTAAAAAGAGGTTGCCAGACGAGGGGATCTGCCGCCAAACATTCCTCGGAACCCCACACACTTTCCATGGCCATCAATAACAGGGGTCCCGTTGGTTTCCAAAAAAACCCGTCCGCCTTCCTTGCGGAGATAGGTGGTTTTCAAATGAAGCAAGGGCTCTTGGTTGTCCAAGGCCAAGCGAAACAAGGGCCTGACCCGATCGGCTTCAGCTGGGGGCATAAGATCAAATAAAGTCTTGCCAATTATCTCTTCCGGATCATAGCCCAAGGAATATTTAACTTTGGTGCTGACTTGCAGGTATCGGCCGTCTTGGTCAACTTCCCAAAACCAGGCACCGATTGTTTCCAATAGTTCCCGGTATTGTTCAATCTTTTTCGCGGTGCTCGCATCGCCTTTCTTGCGTTCGGTGATCTCCAGTATGGCCAGATGGTATCTCTGGGTTCTTTCCCATTGATCAAGCTGGGCAATGCATTCCACATGCAGGAAGCGGGAGGGGCCTAGTTTTGGCCTGAGCTCCACTTCGCACGCGCGCTTTTCCCCGGCCTTTCCCGCGGATTTGAGGGAGTTATGCAACAAAAGTTGGTGCTCGCTTGAGGCAAATTGAAAAATACTGACCCCGATCAAATGACGGCACTCCCGGCCCAACATGGCCGCACCGGTCGAATTGATTTCGCAAATAGCGCCATTTCGTTCCAGGGAAATGAAACCCACCGGCGCCAATTCGAACAAATCTTGATACTTGTCCCTGGTTGCGGCTAATTCGGCCTGGGACTGACGGAGTTGTTCGTTTTGGGTCTCAATCTCGTACTGGAAAGCCTCCAGGTCCCCGATAAGATCCAAAGGGCTTCTTTTAGGCGAAGTGCCTTTCGTATCCTTTTGCAAAAGCAACAGCTTCGCAGTGTGTTGCCGCAGTTCTTCAAATTCGGCGGCGTTTTTTAAAGATGTCTTCATTGCCTTTCCTAGCGGGGCGATTGAATGGGCAAGGCCCATATGATTGTTTGTCTAAATCTTCAGGCTCATCCCTCCGCCCCAGATGTCTTCCCATCCCAAGGCCTCCCTGCTCAAGTTGTCCAGGCCAATGGGACGCCGGTTCTTGCGGTGTGCACAGAATTCGCAGGTGAAGCGCGGCCACTGGGCGGAAGCGACCAAGTCCAAACAGGCCGCATAATGGGGGCAGTCAAGATTGCGGCGGCCGCTGTGATTGATGGGATTATTCCCCATTGGTTCCCTGCTAGCCTTTTTTTGCATTACTTCCCCCATTGCGCGCCTGCCACCAGACCATTACTCGCCATGGCGAGTTGGCTTATGCCAAACCTCAGCCTTCCATGCGAATCTGGCAGTTTGGCACTCTCGAAGGATTATCCGGGCTCTGGCTGTGTAAAACGTTCTCCACTATTATGGGTAGTGCGTCCGGCAGGGGGCTCATCATCGCGTAGTGACCATTCGGGGAGACATGCACCGCCCCCCAGTAATTAGCATCCGTACTGAAAACCACCGCGGGACGAGGTTCAGGCAATGCCTTGACGCTTCGCCAAAGCAAATCAGACGGAGCGTGTTCACCAGACAGATCGGCCACAATCACCTCCGGCTGGAAAGAAGTTATCTCTTCTGTTAGCTGAGGCGTGAAACCGGTGCTCCTTACCAAATGCTCCCCGTTGCTGAGTTGGTAAGCATGGAAATTACGGGACCACCCATAGCTGGCAATCAAGAGAATCCTGGCCATGGTCCCTCCCTTACCCAAGGTGTGAAGATGGACGTAGGAAACAATCGAAGCGTCGAACTGGTTGCCCAGTAAAATGTCACTTCTCAATGGTCGGTAGGCTTGCCTGGGCGAGGTTGGCCGAAGCTTGACCACGGGTGGCAAGAGGGAGCAAGCGGCGCCCGCTTTGTCTCTATTAAATTATCCCTTGAATTCCAGGAAACGCACAGATGAGAAACAATTGAAATAATGGCTAGATAAAATCACCATTATGAGAGTTGGGATAGGTGGGCGTTCAAGCTGATCTTTTTCCCTAATATACCAATCTTGCGGCGTATACTATGCCGATAGGTTGCAACTGTGTCTCCAGAGACTTTCAATACCTCGGCGATTTCCTTGGTTGCCAAACCCTCGCGAATCATCATGGCTACCTGGATCTCTCTAGGCGTGAGACCGAATTTGGGGGAGTTCAACCGCTGGGCAAAAGAAGAGGTGATCTGCCTCAGCTGAGATATCAACAACTGCACCACTTTTTGTTGGTTCTGATCGAGCCCAGATTCCAGCAGCCCCTGCAGGCGAGGAACAAGGAGCCTGTGGGTTTGCTGGGTAATGGCGTTTTCCAACTCTTTCTTGTCTTCTTCGCCTCGGCGCATCAAAACCCGCAAGGCGGTGTTTGCCTCTTCCAATTCCGCAGTTTTGAATTCCAGGTCGATCTTCTGTTCGCGCAACTCCGCAGCATCCTTCTTGCGCTTTTCCAATCCTTCTTGCAGGGACCGGTTGGCTTGGGACAATTCCAGGGTCCTTTTCTGCACCTCGGCTTCAAGGGTGTCGCGTGAGTTGCGTAATGCCCACTCGGCCTTCTTGCGTTTGGTGATGTCGCGTCCCATTGCCCAGACGCCGGTAACTTTGCCAAACTCAAACTCAGGCTCTACAATGAAATAAACAATCAAGTAGTCGCCGGCGCTCGATAAAATTCTTGTTTCCTCGGCTATTCTTCCTTTCCCAGCCAGGGCGGTCTTTATCAGCTTCTTGGCCATGCCCAAATCGTCGGGGTGAAGCAAGTCCCAAAAACTGCGCCCCAGCCAATCAGCCCTGTTAAAACCAGTGATTTTTTCAAAGGCCGGGTTTAGAGAAGCAATCGCCCCATCCGGCAAAAGGGTGAAGACCCCGTCCGGCATGGTCTCTACTAGGCGGCGGTAACGCTCTTCGCTCTGGCTTAGTTGGTATTCAGTTCGCTTGCGCTCGGTTACATCGACAATCGCCATTCTGAATTGCATGGGGAGATCGTCATTATCCAGTTGTGGCGCGCTTTCCAACTGGGCGTGGAATCGGGAGCCGTCTTTTCGGATCATTTCGATGGCCAGGGTCTGCTTGCCCCTGTCTTCTGCCCCTAAATTCAGGAGATCAAGCATAGCCGTGTGGTGGTCCCGGGCCGCGAAGAGATAGAGGCTTTGCCCCACCAGGTTTCCGCGAGGCAGGCCCAGCATGCTGGACGCAGTCAGGTTGGCTTGGAGGATTCTCCCCTTGGCGTCCGTGGTTAGATAGCCTACCGGAGCCTGGTCATAAAGATCGAAATACTGGTCCCGCGATTCCTCAAGCTCCTCCCGGGTGCGTCGCAGTTCCTCATTCTGGATCTCCAGTTCTACCTGATGAACTCGCAGCTCCTGAAGGATAGAGGGAAAGTTTTCCGGGCGCAGTTCGGAGTCGTCAGTAGGACTTGCTTGCAAGCGACCCTCAGCCATCCGGCGCAATTCTTGTGGTTCGGTTTGGCCCCGAGTGGGCTTTTTCATCCTTGGCTCCGCACCCGTTCCCCCTTTTCATAACTTGCTGACATTATCATTATGCTTGAAGGCTGCTGTCCAGGTCATCGGCGCAAACCGGATACTATGCTAGATTTGGTCGTTTCGAATGTAAGGAAGGTGCGGCAAGCTACAGGTCGGGCGGCCAACTTAGAGTGCAAGTAGTGCTAAGAATGTGAACTGCAGATCCACCTAAGCAGGCTTCAACTTACAAATCCTGCCTTCACTCATGGCGGTGACAGACTTGATCACAGGGGATCTGAAAAAGCACCCGGACCGGGACGGCGAGGTTTATCTAAAGAGGATGTAGATGCACGAAGAAGCGCGGATGTCGGCGGACGAGACCACCTTGCCGAGGTACGTCCTGCTGCCACCCGTAGGTTAGGGCACCACCCTCGTGAATGGCGCCCCGGGTGGCGGCGGCTTGTAAGCTTGGCCGGGCACCTACTGACCTCTAATTAATCGTCCTCAAGGCCCTTTGCATCGCCGCGTTGACCTTCCTCTGCTAGAGGGCGGACAGAGGCGCGCCCTACATGGTCTTTCGATATTCTCATTTCCTCGCTTTATAGTTGGGGTTGACCTGGCATAAAAACTCATCGAGCATCCGCCGCACCTCCGGGTCTCTGACGGCGTACCTGTCGCCCTCTCCACGCGCCGGGGCTGTCACTTTGTATTCCTCGGTGGTGTCGGGGGGTATGCCCAAATATCGGTCAAGTTCCCGCCTCAAAAAGGCATCCCTCTCGGCCGACTTGGCGTCTTCGCAGGCATGGACGACCCCCTCAAGGCTTCTGATCCTGGTTTGTAGCTTGTTCATCTGTTCTTCTCCTGCTCCAGGGCGACGATCCGCCGTTCAAGTTCTTCAACCTCCAGGGCCCGTCGGTAGGATTCCAACAGTCCCGCCACGGCCTGGGCCTCGGTCGGTGTTAGCTCACCCCGGCCCACGGCCTCCAGCAGGGCGGATAGCGCCTTGACTGCATCCTGGGGGCCGGCGATAGAGGGGAGCTCCACATTGACCGGGGAGTCTTTTCTGGGCGGCACCAGCCGCTCCAGGCACAGCCGCAGGGCCGTTGTATCGCCCCCCAGGGCCAACTCCACGGCTTTGTGGGTTAGGGGCCTCGGCTTCGCCGTCCAGGAGCACCTGGGCCGCCACGGTGGCCGCGTTGCGGGTGCCAGGCGGTCTCCCCGCGCGGTTGCCGCTGTACCCCGGCTTGAACCTTCCGTCTTTGCCGCGCCCCTGCTCCGTGCCTGTTTTTTTAGGCGTCGCCATCAGTAACCGCGCCCCTGGACCACCCGCTCCAGTAAACCTTCAATGCTTATGAATGTGCTGTTCATGACCCCAAGCTCCTCTAACACCCCGGCCTGGAATCGAAGCTGGGCCGCGTGCCACAGATAGTCCAAGCTGGGCTCGCCGAGTTCGCGGCTCTGGACCCCAGCCTCC
This sequence comes from Desulfarculaceae bacterium, assembly GCA_020444545.1. Taxonomy (NCBI): domain Bacteria; kingdom Pseudomonadati; phylum Thermodesulfobacteriota; class Desulfarculia; order Desulfarculales; family Desulfarculaceae; species Desulfarculaceae bacterium. The sequence continues at coordinate 333,109 of JAHLKT010000002.1, forward strand.
TGGAATACCTTGGCTAAGTTCAACAAATCACTATAGGGGGCCACTTGGCGGGGAGCCGGGGCCTTGCTCTTGCTGCTGGCTATTACTCGCTGTTCCATTAAAGTCCTCCGCTAGTTGTATAATTCGCGCAATGATGGGGGGCCCGCGGCCACTGGCCTTCGTGCCCATCCCAAGGCCGCCCCAGGCAGCGGCCCAGGGCATGTTGACTGTCGCCCACGCCTGGTTGAAAATGTTGACATCCGCAACAACAGACGATGTTGTCTCGGGCTTCTTCGCGACACCGGGTTGTCGAGGCCGGTGCGGGCACCCACTCGGCCTGCGCCCCGGGACCAAAAACATCCTTGGCCGCAGTTACCGTCTCCGCTTGGCACTCGGCGGGGCCAGGGGCGAGGATGCCCTTCTCAGAAGAACCATCACAAGGAGTGGACCCTGGAGGGCTATGGACAGAATGGACTATATGGACAGAATTGCCTTCCGCTTTAATTGTGTCCATATTGTCCAATTTGTCCGGGGGGGGCTGCCCCCAGCTTTTCGGTCTATCTGTCTCCGGCTGGGGATAGCCTAGGGATTCGGCCAGGGTCTTGCGCCAACTCATGATCCGGCCTCCCACAGCTTGGGGTTGACCACGTAGGTGGGGCTTGGGGCTCTGCCTGGTCCCCGTTTCTCTGGCGGCACCTCCCGCCAAATGAAGGCCCTATCTTCCAGGATTTCCAATCCCCGGCGGATTTGCTCGGCCTTAGGGTATGAACCCCGCACGGCCCGGTGTGCATCGCGTGCCGTGAACCTGTCCACGCCTTCACACTTCAACCAGGCCAGCACCTTCTTGGCGGCTTCTTGGTCTTGGTCCGTCCCCATGACCCCGAAGGCGGCCAGGGCATGGCCCGCCAGGGCCCCGGCCAACTCCAGGGCGGCCTCCATGGTCTGCCCGGATATGGCGTGGGCGGGAGCCTCGGCCAAGTGCTCCATGACGTGCAGGAGTCCAGCCAGGCGGGCGGCCAAGCCGGGCAGCTTGCCTGCCCAGTCACGCACGTTCTCAAAGCGGCCACCGTCCACGAGCTCGGCTTCGATGGCGCCGGAGAACTCAGCCCAGGCAGTATGGGCGGCTGGCTGCAGCTGCAGGCAATGCTCCAGGGGTTCGCCCTCCGGGCCGGGGTCCAAGTCCAAGAGATCACCCAGGGCCGCCGCATAGGCGCGGCTCACCTGCTCAGGCACGGGCTGGCCCTGGGGCTTGCGGCGGCCCAGGCGGCTCTCCGGCAAAATATATGCAAAGCGGGCCAGGAGACCTCGGCCCCGGAAACCGGGCTTGCTCGGCAGACTGGCCAGCACGTCGGGTTGAGGGCTGATACAGATGGTCAGGGCCGGGGCCTGCATCATCACCGGCTGGCCGCTCTTGCGGTCCACCCGCACCGGCTCACCGGGGTGCGCCTTGAGGATCAAGTCCAGGTTGGGCACGCCATTCTGATAGCGGCCCCCGAGCGTGTCAAACAGTCCACCCTCTGCACTTATCACGGCCATGCGCTCGCCGTTGTTGGCCATCAGGGACGCAAGGGCTTCGGCGGTCACGTCATCAGCCACAAGGCGTGGCGGCCGGGGCGCTTCTTCGAGCCCCAGCTCCAGCTCCTCCACCTCGGCCATGAGTGCGGCGCGATCTTCAGTCTTGGCCTTGGCCAGCTTGCCCCGCAACCCCGAGATTATGGCCTCCTGGCTTTTGCGTCGGCTGGCGGCGGCCCTGATTTCGTCCCGCATGGACTCGGCCCGGTCGCGCTCCCACTGGAACAGGGGGGACAGGCAGGCGGCCTGGGCCGCGCTCTTGCGTTCAGCCGGCGGGGCCGGAACCAAAAGGTAAAGGTTTACCGGCTCCGTGTAGCCCTCGTGCACCTGCACCCAGAAGCGGCGGGCCGCACAAGCGGACACCGCGCCAAAGACGTTGGCCAGGACCAAGCAGGGGGCCACCTGGATTTGCTCAGCCGCAGCTAAGACGAATTCCCGCGCCCAGGCCGACAGACCTTCCACGGGCAGCGGGGGCGCGTTGTGCGTCCCGAAGGGCACTAGCTCGGGCCAACCGGGGGAGGTGGCCGGTTCGGCTCTCGGCGGCTGGGCGGCTTCCACCTGCGCTTTGACGGTTTCCAATCCTTCCGCCTGGTGCAGGTCGTTGAAGTCGGTCCCTACGCCCGGTTCTCGGAACACTGGCAGGGCCACCTTGCCACCAACCGCCCGGGCGGCGGCTTCGGCCTTGGTCCGGCCGGGGTTGCCAGGCGTGGCGTGGTCATCATCGCCGCAGATGATGATGGGCCGGCCGGGATACCTCTCCCTCGCCATGCGGGCCACGGCCTCCAGGTTGCCGGCATTGCAGGCCACCAGCACCGTGCCTCCTGTGGCCTCATGCACAGAAAGACTAGTGCTCAGCCCTTCGCATATGTGCAGGGGACCATCCTTGCGGCCCTTAATTGGAAAGTACCCGCCTGCCGTCTTTCCGCCGCTGAGGAACTTTTTGTCGCCGTCTGGCGTGATCGCCTGAAGAGATTGGGCTTTATTGTCTGGTCCCAGCACGGGCATCAGTAGCTCGCCGCCCATGCCTACCATGAGCTGCGGGCAGGGCTCGACGCCCTTGCTCGCCAGGTAGGGGTGACGCTGGCAGGGTTTGCCCTTGGCCAGGATGTCGCTGGCGCGGTTCGCCGCCTCGGCATGGCGGCGGGCCTGCTCGACTTCGCGCTTCTTGCGGGCTGCCTCGGCCTTCTCGGCCCGTTCGCGGCGTTCCTCGGCGCTCAGGGGCTGACTGCTGGTGTGGCCCCAAGTAACCTCTTCGCCCGTGCGATGGTTTAAGGCCCATCCACCCCCATCGGGATAACAAAAGTAGGCTCCATTTCGCTTATGGGGCTTATCCTCGGTCGGGCTGCGATGGATTGCGCCGTCGGGGATGATCTCCCCGGGGCATACCCCGATCGACTCAAGCTGGGCCCGGGGCCCCGCGGAATTATGCATGCTCATCGCCTCCCCCACAGCCCCCACACAGGGTCGGCGGCGTATGGCACCCAGCTCATAATGGAGTTCCAGGCCAGATCGCTCACCATGGAGTTGTCGATGCCCCGCAACGCTCCGGCTGCGGCCCCCAAGGGCCAGGCCATGTCGCCCAGGATGCCGCCATCGGCGGGCGCGCCGGAAGCTTCGCCTTTTAGGAATCCCCGCGCGGACCTGGCCTTATGGCGCAGGAACGGGTCCATGATGGGGATGCTCGCACCCTTCGTGTTCAGATTGACCGGCTTCGCCCCCAGTATCTCCTCCTGGAGTGAGGCCAGAAGGAGCCGGCTTTCCTCTGTGGAGGGGAGGGCGCCTTTCCGGCCGGGTTTGGCCGAACTGCCGGTCATGGAATCGTCGCCCAGCAGGCCGCCGATTAGGCCGATGCCTCCGGTGACCGCCGCAGGGATAACATCAGGCCGCCCCATAACTATGCGCCTCCAGGGCCCGGACCAGCCGGAGAGGCCGTGGACTCCTGCAAGCCGGCCTCGACCCAGGCGTCCAGGTCTTCGCGCCGGTATCGCACGGCGGAGCCGAGCTTAATGAAGCGGGGGCCGCCACCGCGATACCGCAAGTTTTCGAGGGTGCGCCGCGAGAGGCCCAGATAGTCGGCCGCCGGGGAGGTCTTTAAGAGGAGGGGGGTGTCGGGAGGATTGGTCTGCGATGGGTTCTTGCACATAAAAAGCCTCGCTCGCCCACGATCTTCGCAGGCATGCCAGGCTGATATTAACCATGCCCCAGCAACGTCTTACCGGGGCTCTCCAATTCTCTCTCTTACGTCTACTTTACACCCCGCCGCCAGCCACCCCACCGGAAAAATGGCTTTGCTCCCCAAAAAAGTTACCCCGTTCTAATGACGGCGTCTATTTTTATAGATATACCGGTTGGTTGCTGCCGGGTGTAAGTATGGTCCAGCAGGCCGCCGCAGCTCTCAAAGCGAATGCGGCCCGGGCCATCCGGGCCAAAAGGACTGGCGGTATTTCACCAAGACTTTGTTCCTGATGCTTACCTCTTGCTTACCTCAAAAAAATAGGGGTTAGGCCAATTAGCCTAACCCCTTGAACTTTCTGGCTCCCCGGGACGGATTCGAACCGCCGGCCCGGTGGTTAACAGCCACCTGCTCTGCCAGCTGAGCTACCGGGGAATTTGTAGGGCGATTTTTACCACAGGGTCTCCAAGCCGTCAACAATATTGGGCCATAAGCAGCGCCAAAGGCCGAGGCTTGCCAAGCCGCCGGGCATGGGCTATAAAGGCGGCGCAGGTTATGCACTAGGCCAACGGCCATCCCGGCTTGCACCGGGGTGGCCGTTTTTTTATTTTTCCGAGGGGTTCAACGATGCTTACCAAGATCCTGGTCCTGGCCGCCTACTTCGTGGCGGTCATCATCCTGGGCCTTTTGGCCAAGAGCCGCCTCAAGGACGGCCCGGCCGACTACTTTTTGGCCGGGCGCGGCCTGGGCACCTTCGTGCTAGTGGGCACCATGGCCGCCACCAACTTCAGCGCCTTCACCGTGTTCGGGGCCTCGGGCGCGGGCTATCGCGACGGGCTGAGCTTTTTCCCCATCATGGCCTTCGGCACCGGCTTCATGGCCCTGACCTTCTGGCTGCTGGGGCGCAAGGTGTGGCAGTGGGGCCGCACCCACCGCCTGGTCACCCCGGCCGAGCTGGTGGAGCAGGTCTACGGCAACAAGTGGCTGGCCGCCCTGTTCGCCCTGGTCATGGTGGTGTTCACCGTGCCCTATTTGGCCCTGCAACCCCTGGCCGGGGCCAAGGTGCTGGGCCAGCTCTTCGGCCTGCCGCCCTGGGCCGGGGCCAGCCTGATCACGGCCATCATCCTGCTCTACACCCTCAGGGGCGGGCTAAAGGCTGTGGCCTGGACCGACGTGTTACAGGGGCTTCTTATGTTTATTCTGATGGCCGTGGCCCTGTTCATGGTCACCAGCCACTTCGGCGGCTGGTCCGAGGCCTTCGGCTCGGCCCGCCAGGCCGCGCCCGAGCTGTTCAGCCGCCCCGGGCCGCGCGGGGTGTACACTCCGGCGGCGTGGTTCAGTTTCCTGGCCTTGTGGTTCTTTTGCGACCCCATGTTCCCCCAGCTCTTCCAGCGCTTCTACTCAGCCAAGAAGGAGCGCTCCCTGGCCCGCACCATGGCCCTGTACCCCCTGATCTGCACCCTGGTCTTCGCCCTGCCCGTGGCCATGGGCGTGCTGGGGCATTTGGCCTTTCCGGGCCTGGCCGGGCGCGCCTCGGACAACATCGTGCCCCTGTTGATGACCGAGCTGGCTGGCGATTTCATGGGCACCCTGGTGCTGGCCGCCGGGCTGGCCGCGCTGATGTCCACCATGGATTCGCAGCTACTAACCCTGAGCTCCATTTTCAGCCGCGACCTTTTCCCGCTCATCAGCGGGCGCAAGTCCGAGAGCAGCCTGGTGGGACGGGTCTTCGTGCTCTGCCTGGCCGTGGCCGGGCTCTTGGTGGCGCTCCTCTCGGACGCCACCATCCTCTCCCTGGGGCTCACCGCCTTCACCGGACTGGCGGTGTTGTTCCCCACCGTGTTCTTCGGGCTCTACCTCAAAACCCCGCGCGCCTCGGCGGCCATCGCCTCCATCCTGGTGGGCGAGGCCTTGGTGGTGGCTTATCATCTCAAGCTGCTGCCCGCCTGGGGCTTCCTGCCCGCCATGCCGGCCATGGCCGGGGCGCTGATCGCCTACTTGGCGGTGCAACTTATGTCCGGTGGCCTGGGCTTGCCCCGTTTCACCCGGCGCGGCTGGCTGGCCTTATTGCTTTTCGGGGGCGTGTTCCTTTTGGCTCAGGACTTTTGGGCCTGGGGCGAGGTGGGGTCCACCCTGGCCGGGTGGCCCTTGTGGGCCTGGTATTTCGTGGGGCTCAGCGCCTTGCAGACCGCATTCATCGCCTGGTGGCTGCGCACGTCAAAAGAATGACGCCAAGGGTCGTATCCATCCCGGGCGGCCTGTGCTAAGCTGGCCGGCGTGGAGGTGAACATGCAAGCATTGGTGCTCAACGGCAGCGCGCGGGGAGACAAGGGCGTAACCGGCAGGCTTTCCAGGGCCTTGGCGGCCGGGTTGGAGCAGGGCGGGGCCTCGGTGGACACCATCCTGGTCAAGGACCTGGAGATATCGCCCTGCGTGGCCTGCCTAAGCTGCATGCACCGCCATCCGGGCCGCTGCGCCCAGCGCGACGGTATGGATCAAATTTACCCCTTGCTGCAACAGGCCGATCTGCTGGTCATTGCCGCGCCGGTATACACCGACTCCATGAGCGCCCAGATCAAGGCGGTGATGGACCGCTGCGTCTGCGCCATGCAGGCCTTTCTGGAAAAGGACGCGGCCGGGCGCATCCGCCATCCCATGGCCTGGGACTTGCCCGCCCAGACGGTGCTGGTGAGCACCTGCTCCTTCCCGGAGTACGCCACCTTCGGCCCGCTCATCGCCACGGTGCGGGCCCAGGCGGCCAACTTCGGCGGCCAGTGCGTGGCCGAGCTGTGCGTGCCCGGCTCCCTGGCCTTGCAGATGGCCCCCGCCGAGTTGGAGCCGCATCTGGAGCTGATCGCCCAGGCGGGCCAAGAGCTGGCCAAGGAGGGCAGGGTGCGCGAGACCACCCTGAGGGCCATCCAGAGGCCTCCGCTCAGCGTGGACCGCTTCCGCGAGCTGGCCGGGCGCTATGAGCAGTGGTGCCGCAAGCAGCTGGCCAAGGCGGCGGACAATTCGTAACCGTCAGATATATTTTATGATTAATTAACGGAGTGTGGCGGGGCTAGAGGCTCTGGGCCCAGCGCTTGGCCGCGGTGCCCGCCTTGGCCAGAAGCTCGTGGGCCTCGGCCTCGTCGCCGCCCAACAGGGCCTTGGTAACCGCCACCTTGAGCCCCAGCGCCTGCTGTTGTCCCAGAGCCAAGGCGGCCACCATGTAGGCCAGATCGCCGCCAAAATCGTGCAGCCGCTCCAAGCCACCAGGCAGGTCTTGCCCCAACTCTTCGATGCGCTCTTCCAGGGCATCCAGGGCCGCGTCGTCCGGGGCCGGCCCCACGGGCTTTACGCCCTCGCAGTAGGCCGGGGCCGGAGCCAGCACCTCGGGGGGCAGCTCCACCCCCAGGCCGCGCCAGGCGTCGGCCACCGCCTCCTGGCCCGCGGCGGCGTCGGCGGCGCGCTTGGCATAGGACGCGGGCGACCACAGGCCATAGGCCCGGCAGCCCAGGAAGCGGCGCTCGTACACCGCGCAGGCGTCCTTCAGGGCCCAGGGGCAGGGGAGCCGCCGGGCGGCGTTGGTCAGAAAATGCTCAACCAGCTTGCGGGCTTGGGCCGCCTTTTCGCGGTAGGGCAGTTCCAGGAAGGCCCAAAGCCAGGCGGCCAGCTCCACCGCGTGCAAGGGGGGCAACAGGCCGCAGCATTCCCCCCGCCGCTCGCAGGTGGTGGCTGGAAGGTCTTGATATATTTGCTCTAACTGGGTGAATCTGCCCTGGGCGGCAGTTTCGGAGAGGGCACGGCGCAGCCCGCCGCCAGACGGAGCGCCCATCAGGCGCCCGCCCCAAGCGGGCTCACGGCGTTGCGAATATCGGCAATATGGCTAGGAGCCTTGGCCGTCGGCCTGGTGCATCGGCGAATAGGAGGCCAGCAGGGAGTCCAGGTCGCCTTGGCGCACCATGACCTGACCGCACTGGTCGCAGATGACCGTGTGATCATCCAGGCCGCCGATGCGTTGCTCGACGGCCTCGCAATTGCTGCAGATGTAGTCGTAAGCGGGCATTTTCTATCTCCAAAACGCGAAGGTTGGAAATTCAACGTTGCGTGCCCTCCTATTAAGCAAGCCGCGTGCCATAGCGGCGGCACGGCTATATTTGATAATCAATATTAACTGTAACGTGCTGCAATAACGCTGAAAAATAAAGGGAATCGCATCCGGGGTACTTGTGGGGAGAATTTTCACAAACTCAACAAGGTTGCCCGAGCATGGTGCATAATCCCCCCTCTTGGGGAAAAATGCCCCATTAGCGATAGTTCAGACTTGACAGCCCCTTACGTTACCGTATGCAACAAAATGGCTCTCCTACCGAATGGTAGGCGCCTAAACGGGAGGCAGCTCCAGGCCCCGGCCGCGCAGGGCCTCCAGGGAGCGGTCGTGGGTCAGGTCGTGCTCCACCGGGGTTATGGTCACGTAGCCTTCCAGCAGGGCGGGGTAGTCGGTCTGGCCATCGCCCTCGGTGCCCATCTTCTCCCCGGCCTGCCAGTAGTAGGTGTGGCCCCGGGGGTCCTCGCGGCGCAGAAAGCTCTCGCTGAGCCGGGCCTGGGACTGGCGGGTGAAGCGGATGCCTTTGATGCGCTGGGGGGCTAGGGCGGGCACGTTCACGTTGAGCGAGACCCCGGGCGGCACCCCCAGGCCCTGCCACTCGCGCACCAGTAGGGCCCCCACCGAGGCGGCGTAGGAGAAGTCAAAGGGCTCGTGGGTGGCCAGGGAGAGGCTCATGGCCGGCAGGCCCATGATGGCCCCCTCGGTGGCCGCGCTCACCGTGCCCGAGTAGAGCAGGTTCACCCCCACGTTGGCCCCCTGGTTGATGCCCGAGAGCACCATCTGGGGAGGCGCGGGCAACAGCTCGCACAGGGCCAGCTTCACGCAGTCGGCCGGGGTGCCGGTGACCGCCCAGCCCTGCATCCCGCTCTCCGGAGTCAGGGGATGCACCCGGATGGGGTCGGCCAGGGTGATGGCGTGGCCCACGGCGGATTGCTCGGTCTCAGGGGCCACCACCCAAACCTCGTGCTCCGGGGCCAGGGCCGCGTACAGGGCCTTGATGCCCGGCGCGTAGGCCCCGTCGTCGTTGGTGATGAGCAGCCGCATAACGCCGGGAAGTCTACCCCGGCGCGGGCGAGGGCGTCAAACGTCGCGGCGTTGACAGGCCGGTGCGCCGCTCCTAGAGTTGAAGCCTTGTTGCCTGCCCCCAGCTCTGGAACAGAACCATGCAAAAGACGGCAATGGAAATACGTCCCCTGAACGCTGACGGATATGAAGATGCCTGCGCCCTGGTGCGCCGGGTGTTTGCCGAACACGTGGCTCCGCTCTTTCCGCCCGAGGGGGTGGAGGAGTTTTTGAGCTACGTGACGCCAGAGGCCCTGACCACGCGGCGCGAAGAGGGCAACCTGCAATTGGCCGCCTGGCAGGGCGGGGACATGATCGCCTTTCTGGAGATGCGAACCGGGCCACACCTGGCCCTGCTGTTCGTGGACTCGGCCCGGCAGAGGGGCGGCGTGGGCCGTGGCCTGCTGGCCCGGGGCCTGGAGCTGTGGCCCGAGGCGGGATTCAGCCAAGTAACGGTCAACGCCTCGCCCAACGCGGTGGGGGCCTATGCCCGTCTGGGCTTCGCGCCCGACGGCGGGCTGCAAACCCACAACGGCATCACCTTCCAGGCCATGCGCCTGGAAATCGAACCAAACAAGGGTAATACTTAGGTAGTGGCGGCCAGGGGTTGGCCGTTTGGGTTCACTTGCCCGGGATAGACCATGAGCCGTTTGTCGCCCAGACCAGCCATATTCATCTTCCCGTTGCTCATTGCCCTGCTGCTGGCCTCCCCGGCCGCGCCGGGGGCCAGCGAGCGCCGCACCAGCCCGGTGGTGGAGGTGGTCAAGGCGGCCGGGCCCGCGGTGGTCAACATCTCCTCCACCGCCCGCCGTCAGGTGAGCCCTTTCCGCTCCGGCGACGACATGCTGGACCGCTTCTTTCAAGAGTTCTTTCGGCCCCTGGAGCGGGAGCAGACCAACCTGGGCTCCGGCTTTATCATCGACGGCAAAAAGGGCCTGATCGTCACCAACAGCCATGTGGTGGAAGGCGGCAGCGAAATCAAGGTGCAGCTGGCCGACCGCCGGGTGTTCAGCGCCAAGCTGGTGGGCGGCGATCCGTCCTCGGACCTGGCGGTGTTGCAGATAGATCCGGGCGGCAAGCCGCTGCCCCAGGTGAAGCTGGGCGACTCGCGCTCGCTGATGATCGGCGAGAGCCTGGTGGCCATCGGCAACCCCTTTGGCCTGCAGCACACCGTGACCACCGGGGTGGTCAGCGCCATCAACCGGCGGGTGCCCACCGGACCGGGCTCTTCCATGGGCGGCCTGATCCAGACCGACGCCAGCATCAACCCGGGCAACAGCGGCGGTCCACTCTTAAACCTGGACGGCGAGGTCATGGGCATCAACACCGCCATCTTCCAGCGGGCCCAGGGCATCGGCTTCGCCATCCCCGCCAACCGGGTGCGCCGGGTGGTCAACGACCTGCTTACCAAGGGCGAGGTCTTGCCTACCTGGCTGGGCCTGCAACTGCAGGACCTCACCCCCCGCCTGGCCGGTCACTTCGGCCTGGACTCGTCCTCGGGGGTGGTGGTGCTGGCCGTGGAGGCCCACAGCCCGGCCTCCGCCGCCGGCCTGGAGCGGGGCATGGTCATCCTGGCCCTGGACGAGGTGCCCCTGGAGGACACCGCCGACTACCAGGCCCGCTTGGGTGCGGTGGCCCCGGGCGACAAGGTGCGCCTGTGGTTCCTGGACCATGGCCGCCGCCAGACCGCCACCCTGGTCGCCAAGGCCTATCCCCTGGAGCACTCGCCCGAGCTGGTGTGGCAGCGTTTGGGATTGGAGGCCGCGCCCATGGACCAGGCCACGGCCCGCCTCTACGGCGCGCGGCCGGGCGGCGCCCTGATGATCGCCAAGATCCGCCCCGGCTCCAAGGCCGAGCGGGCCCGCCTTAAGCCCGGCGACCTCCTCCTCCGGGTGGGGCGCGAGCCGGTGGAGGACGTGCGCGAGTTCCACTACCAGATGGTGCGCGCCAGGCATCAGCCCGAGGTGGCGATTCTGTTCCAGCGGGGCAGGGCCCGGCAGGTAATTACCTTCGGAAGATAGCGGACAGGAAGCATAAGAGGTTTGGAATAGGGGAGGGCGGGCGAGCCCTAAGGCAAATGGTTCGTTGAGGCCCCTGGCTACCTGCCGGCGAACGGCGGCTTGAGGGCGCCTCCCACCGAACGCCTGGTCGATGGCGGCGCGATCAAGCGGCCTCCTCTCCCCGCAGGAGCAGCGCTCCGCCGCCCGGTGGCGCGGCGACCGCCCATCCACCGGACGGCATCGACCTGCTTCCTGTTATTCCCCAACCTCTTCTCATCTTCATCTTCTTTTTCTCCCCGCACCGCCTTTGTGTCTTTCCCCGTTTTGGCCCCTTCACGCCTTGCCAGGCCCTTGGACCGGGGTTATGCTTTTTGCTGTAATCAACCCCCGAAAACCCACGAGGTGATACGCCATGGATTTGGGACCTCTTCCTGACGACTTGAAACCGGTGGTGGCTTTTCACGGCCATCTCTGCCCCGGACTTTTGATCGGCTACCGCGCGGCCAAGGCTGCGGCGGAGAGCCTGGGCCTGGGCCCGGCCGAGGACGAGGAGCTGGTGACCATCGCGGAGAACAACTCTTGCAGCGTGGACGCCTTTCAGCAGATGCTCTCCACCACCTTTGGCAAGGGCAACCTGATTTGGCGCGATTACGGCAAGCAGGCCTTCACGGTGATCGACCGGGGCCGCAACAAAGCGGTGCGGGTGCGCTTCATCGGCGACGGGCTCAAGAAGACCCAGCCCGAGGGCGGGATGGACCGCGAGGCCTTTGCCCGGGAGCTGCTCACCCGGCCCCAGGACGAGGTGGTGGCCGTGGAGGAGGTGGCCGTTGAGCCGCCCCCCCATGCGCGCATCGAGCCTTCCATCCTCTGCGCCCGCTGCGGCGAGCCCACCCAGGCCAGCCGCACCGTGGAGCTGGCCGGCCAGACCTATTGCCGCCGCTGCGCCGCGGAGATCGCTCAGTGAGGGCTCTGGCCAAGCTGCTGTTCGAAGCGGGCATGCTCAAGAAGATGCGCCGCACCGGCTACCCTTTTCTGGGCAGCGGCGGCGAGTCCATCGCCGACCATTGCTTCCGGGCCGCGCTCATCGGCTATCTGCTGGCCGTGGAGCTGGATGACGTGGACGAGGGCAAGGTGGCGCTCTTGTTGTTGCACCACGACCTGGCCGAGGCCCGCACCGGCGATCTGAACTACATGAACAAGCGCTACTGTACCGCGGACGAGGAAAAGGCCCTGGAGCACGCCACCCGCGAGCTGCCCGAGGCCCTGGCCGCGCGCATCAAGGAGCACTGCCGCGAGTTCAACGCCGGCGAGAGCAAGGAGGCCCAGCTGGCCCACGACGCGGACCAGCTCGACCTGCTTATTGAGTTGAAAGAGCAGCAGGACCTGGGCAACCCCTACGCCAAGCACTGGATCCACTACGCCCTCAAGCGCCTGCAAACCGAAGCCGCCCGCGAGCTGGCCCACACCGTGCTCACCACCGACTGGACCGACTGGTGGTTCGAGAAGCGCGACGACCTCTGGGTGCGCAACAACCACAACGGGGACTAGCCCCGCTTGCCCGTCTTTCCCCTGCCCCGCGCAATGAGCTAAGATATATGGCCGAAAGCGGCGCCCCCGCGCCGCCCGGCCGTATAAACCCAAGGATGGGATGTTCTATGCCTGAGTACCCCAGACTGTTCAGCCCCCTCAAGGTGGGCGGCCGCGAGCTGCCCAACCGGGTGATCATGCCCTCCATGGGCAGCAACCTGGCCGACAGCCAGGGTCGGGTGACTCCGGCCATGATCGCCTATTACCGCGCCCGCGCGGCGGGGGGGCCGGGCCTGCTGGTGGTGGAGGCGGCCTGCGTGCATCCCTCGGGCAAGGTGATCGACCGGAACTTCATGGCCCACGAGGACAGCCTTCTGGACGGCATGAGCGCCCTGGCCGAGGCCATCAAGGAGCAGGGGACCATTGCCATCCTCCAGCTCATCCACGGGGGGCGCAACGCCCATCCCCGCCTGGTGGGCGAGGCCCTGGCCCCCAGCGCCCTGCGCGGCCCCACGGCCCACGCCACCCCCCGCGCCATGACCATCATCGAGATCGAGGCCATGGTGCAGGCCTTTGCCCGCACCGCCTGGCGGGCCATGGCCGCTGGTTTCGCCGGGGTGGAGGTGCACGCGGCCCACGAGTACCTGGTGCACGAGTTCCTCACGCCCTATGCCAACAAGCGCCAGGACGCCTATGGCGGCGACTTGCAGCGCCGGGCCCGCTTCGCCCTGGAGGTGGCCCGCGCGGTGCGCGGGGCCATCGGGCCGGAAGGGCTCTTGTCCTTCCGCCTCTCGGGCGAGGACCACGTCAGCGGGGGCATGGGGCCGGCCGAAGCGGCCGCCACCGCCAAGATGCTTCAGGACGCGGGGGCTGACCTGATCTCGGTGACCGGCGGGGTGTATGAGACACCGCACATGGTGGTGCCGCCCATCCCCATGCCCGCGGGCACCCATCTTGACGCGGCCCGCGAGGTGAAAAAAGCGGTGAGCATCCCGGTGGCCGGGGTGGGGCGCATCAACACCGCTTCTCAGGCCGAGGCCGCCTTGGAGGGCCTGGACCTGGTGGCCGTGGGCCGCGCCTTCATTGCCGACCCCCAGTGGCTCAAGCGCGCGGCCGAGGGGGGCGAGACGCTCACCCGCCCCTGCATCGGCTGCAACCAGGGCTGCATCGACCGGGTGCTCTCCGGCGCCCCGCTCAGCTGCGTGGCCAATCCCTGGGCCGGGCTGGAGGAGCTTACCGAGTCCCTGGCCCCGACGCCGCTGCCGGCCACGGTGGCTGTGGTGGGGGCCGGTCTGGCCGGGCTGGAGGCGGCGCGCACCCTGGGCGAGCTGGGCCACAAGGTTACGCTGTTCGAGGCGGGCGAGGAAATCGGTGGCCAGGTGCGCCTGGCCTCCCTGCCGCCGGGCAAGGGCGAGTTCTTGGGCATGGTGCGCTTCTACCAGAACGCCCTGGCCAAGCTGCCCAACGTGGAGCTGCGCCTCAAGCAAAAGGCCACGGTAAAGACAGTCTGCGCGGTGCATCCCAACGCGGTGGTCATCGCCACCGGCTCCGACCCCATGCTGCCCGACCTGCCCGGAGTGAGCGAGGCCCCGCTGGTCACCGCCCGCCAGGTGCTGGCCGGAGTGGCCGAGGTGGGCAAGCGGGTGGCTGTCCTTGGTGGCGGCAACCTGGGCTCCGAGGTGGCCCACTACCTGGCCGAGCGGGGCCATGAGGTGTGCATCATCGAGCTGGGCCTGGGCATCGGCAACGACCTGGGGCCCGCCCGCCGCTACTATCTGCGCCGCGAGCTGGGCAAGTACAAGGTGCGCCGCTACGTGCGGGCCAAGGTGCGCCGTCTGTTCAAGGACAAAGTGAGCTTCTTGCACACCCGGCCCGACGGCACCCGCGAGCTTACCTACGTGGAGCCCCTGGACACCTTCGTGGTGGCCATGGGGGCCAAGCCGGTGGAGCGCATCTTCCTGGCCCTGGAGCCCAAGGTGAGCGCCATCTTCCTGGCCGGCGACGCCCTGAGCCCGGCCGGCATGGGCCAGGCCACCAGCGAGGGAGCCCGGGTGGCCCTGGCCATCCATCAACTGGCCGTGGAGGGCAAGCTGGCCCCTCCCGCGGCCCCGACCTGCTGAGGCCTTGAGCGCCTCGGCCCGGCCCTGCCTGGCCCTGCATTTGGGGGCCTTGGGCGACTTCGTGCTCTCCTGGCCCGCCCTGGGCCTGCTCAATGCTGAGCAGGGGCTAAACCTCTGGGGCCGTGCTGAGTGGGGCCGCCTGGTGCTGCCGCCCGAGAGGGTGCACGAACGCGAGGCGGCCCGCTTCGCCTCCCTTTTCGCCCCGCAAATGGACGACAAGCTGCACGAATGGCTCTCCGGTTTCGGCCGGGTGGTGGTGTTCGCCGCCTCGCCTCCGGCCGAGCTGCTGGCCAACCTCTGGGCCGCGGCGCCCGAGGTGTGGTCCATATCCACCCGCCCCGCGCCGGGCAACCAGCGCCACGCGGGCGACATGCAGGTGAGCCAGCTGCGCGCCCTGAACCTCGACAGCGAGGCCGCGCCCCTGGAGCCCCGCTTGAATGAGCCGGTCGCGGACAGCGGGGCGATCCTGGCCCCGGGCTCCGGCGGCCAGGCCAAGCGCCTGAGCCCCGAGCTGTGCGCCCTGCTGGGGCGGCGGCTGGCCGATGAGCACGGCGAGATCACCCTGCTCCTGGGACCGGCCGAGGACGAGGCCTACGCCGGGGCCGTGCGGGACGCCTTGACGGAAGTGCCTCACCGCATGGTGCAAAGCCCTTCCATGTCCGAGCTGGCCGCCCTGCTGGCCGGGGCCTCGCTCTATTTGGGCGCGGACTCGGGGGTGACCCATCTGGCCGCCGCCCTGGGCGCGCCCTGTTTGGCGGTGTTCTTTGCCTCCAGCCCTTTCATCTGGGCCCCGCGCGGTCCCCGGGTGCGCATCCTGGGCGCGGTGGAGGCCGCCCACGCCAGCCTTTCCCCGCCGGACCCTCAGGTGTGCTAACGTAAATCTCATGCGGCTTGCGGCTCTCAGCGACGTGCACGGCAACCTGGAGGCCTTTCGGTCGGTGCTAAACGACCTGGAAGGGCAGGGAGTGGAGCACACTGTGCTTCTGGGCGACCTGGTGGGGTATGGCCCGGACCCCGAGGCCTGCGTGGAGCTGGCCCGCGAGCTGGAGCTGCCCGCCGTCATGGGCAACCACGAGCTGGGACTGAGCGATCCCAAGACCATGGCCTGGTTCAACCCCACCGCCCGCCGCTCCCTGGAGCAGGTGGGGGCCATGCTCAGCCCGGAGTCCCTGGCCTGGCTGGGCGGCCTGCCTCTTTTCCTGGTCTATGGGCCTTGCCGCCTGGTGCACGGCGCGCCGCCCGCCTCGGCCACCAAGTATTACTTCGAGATGGGCAAGGCCGAGATCGTCAAGCGCATGAAGCGCATCGCCGAGCCCTGGTGCCTGGTGGGCCACACCCACGAGCTGGACATGTGCCGCATCGACGGCAACGAGGTGACGCGCATCGGGCTGAAGGAAGGCCGCCATGATCTGGAGCCGGGCGCGCGCTATTTGATCAACGCGGGCGCGGTGGGACAGCCCCGCGACGGCGACCCCCGCGCCAAGTACGTCATCGTGGACGACCAGGCCCGCGATATCGAGGTGCGCTGCGTGCCCTACGACGTGGACACCACGGTGGACAAGATCCTGGCCAAGGGCCTGCCCGAGTTCAACGCCCGCCGTTTGCAAAATCCTTGAAGACCATCGGCAAATACACGGTGCTGGGTTTCCTGGGGCGCGGCGGCATGTCCCGGGTGTACAAGGTGCGCCACGATATCGGCCCGGTGCGGGCGCTCAAGCTCTTCGCGCCCCGGGCCGAGCTGGCCACCCTGCTGCCCGGCGATGAGTTGCGCGCCCGCTTTTTGGACGAGGCAGCCACCCTGGCCGAGCTGAAACACCCCCGCCTGGTGCGGGTGCACCAGGTGCATCCCCACGAGCCCGCTTTTTACGTGATGGACCATTACTGCCTGAGCCTGGCCGAGGTGATCGGCGAGGGGGCCCGTTTGGAAGACCCCACCCGGCCCCTGGGGGTGGAGCAGGCCCTGGCCTGGGGGGCCCAGGCCCTGGAGGGCCTGAGCGTGTTGCACCGGGCCGGAGTGGTGCACCGCGACCTCAAGCCGGCCAACCTCATGCTGGGCGACGACGAGACGGTGCGCCTGGGCGACCTGGGCCTGAGCCACCGCCACGGGGAGCTTTCCAGCGGGAGGCCCAACCTGGTGCTAGGCTCGCCGGCCTATGCCGCGCCCGAGCTGGAGCGCGATCCCTTGGGCGTGGACCCCCGCGCGGACCTCTACTCCCTGGGGGTGAGCCTGTTCCGTCTGCTCACCGGACACCTGCCCGAAGAGGGTAGGGCAGCCTCGGTGCTGCGCCTCGAACTGGACGTGGCCTGGGACGCCTTTTTCGATACGGCCCTGGCCGACAAGCCGGACGGCCGCTTTGTGGACGCCCAAGCCATGGCCTCGGCCCTGCACGAGCTGTTCGTGGCCTGGGAGGCGCGCCGCGAGGCGGCCTGCGCCTTGATCGAGCCCACGCCCGCTCCGGACAGCGCCCCGGAAGGCCAGCCCCGGAGCGAGCCGCTGCGGGTGCGCCTGGCCGAGGCGCGCGATGCCTTTGGCCTGGACGGGCTCATGCGGCCCCAGCAGTGGTTGCCCCGCGATCTGGCCCAGGCCGGTCCGGGAGTGCTGCATGACGCGGCCAGCGGCCTGTTCTGGCAAAAGGGCGGCTCGCCCCAGCCCCTGACCCACGAGCAGGCCGCCGGTTACGTCCAGGCCCTGAACCTGCGCCGCCTGGGGGGCCGCAATGGCTGGCGTCTGCCCACCGTGGCCGAGCTGGCCACCCTGTTGGCCCCGCCCCCCGCGCCTGGGCAAGACTGCGCCCCGCCCATCATGGACCCCTTGCAGGATCGCCTGTGGTCGGCGGACACCGCCACGCCCTGCGCGGCCTGGTACGCCAACCTGGCGGCGGGCTATTTGGGCCGGGCCGACAAGGACTGCTTTTTGTTCGTGCGCGCGGTCCGCGCTTGAATCAAGCCTCTCCCTGGCATCCCGCCGGGCCAAGCCTCATAATTGTTACATGTGAGAATTAACTTCTTAGGAGAAGACCCATGAGGCGAATCAGCTTGTTGGTGGCCCTGGCCGCTCTGTTGGCCCTGTCCGCGCCCGCCCTGGCGGCCGCGCCCGCCTGGCAGTTCGACCCGCCCCACTGCCAGATCATCTTTCAGATAAAACACGTCTTCGCCCCGGTGATGGGCCAGTTCATGAAGTTCGGCGGCAAGGTTAACTTCAGCCCCGATGACCTGGCCACGAGCAAGGTGGAGCTGACCATCGACGCGGCCAGCCTGGACACCGGGGTGGACGCCCGCGACAACCACCTGCGCACCGCCGATTTCTTCGACACCAAGCGCTACCCCCACATCACCTTCCGGAGCACCAGCTTCCAGGCCAAAGGCAAGAACCGGTTCGTGGTCAAGGGCAAGCTGACCATGAAGGACGTGACCAAGCCGGTGGAGCTGGTGTTCAACTATCTGGGCAGCAAGCCCAACCCCATGAACAAGGGCCAGATGGTGGCAGGCTTCACCTCCGAGTTCTACCTGGACCGCCTGGACTATCACGTGGGCAGCGGCAAGTTCTACGAGCAGGGGGTCGTGGGCAACAAGGTGCTGGTGTACATCCATCTGGAGCTGGTGCGTTAGCAATGAGTCCGCTGGACCCCAGAGGCGCGGCCGGCCTGATCCTGGAGTTGGTCTGGGCCAGCGGCGAGGCGGCCCACAAGGATCTCTTGTACGCCCCGGTGGACCTGTGGGGCGACATCCTGCCCCCCCGCCTGCTGGACGGTCTCAAGGACCTGGGACAGGGCGACAGCCTGGAGCTGGACCTTACCACCGCCGAATCGGTGCCTGCCCGCAGCGAGGCCCTGGTGCGCGCCGCGCCCTGGAGCGCCTTTGCGAGCGGCCAAATGCGCCCCCGCGCTGGCCGCTTCTATCCCCGCCGCCTGCTCTCGGGCGTGGCCGGGGTGTCGCCGAACAGCCTGGAGCCCTTCCGCTGCCTGGGGCCGGGCGGCGAGGGCTTCTCCCTGGACCTGAACCACCCCCTGGCCGGGCACGGGCTCAAGCTGGTGGTGGCCGTGGAGCGCGAGACCCTGCCCGAGTCCGAGCTGAGCGGGCGCGGGGTGGACTGGCTGAGCCGCCTTTGCGCCGGGCCGGGTATGCAGGCCCGGGCCGACGGCAAACCCACCGACTTCCTGGACGGCGAGGCCTTGGAGCGGGGCGACGAGTCCCCGGACTCTGAGTTCTATGAAAAGCCCCGCCTGGTGGGGCACGTGGATTCGCGGGCCAGCGAGCACATCGCCGAGTTCTACGGCGGGCTGCTGCCGCCCGGAGGCCGGGTGCTGGATTTGATGAGCGCCTACCAGAGCCATTTGCCCCTGGGGGCGAACGTCGGCGAGGTGGTGGGCCTGGGCCTGAACCTGGAGGAGATGGCGGCCAACCCGGCCCTGGACGGCCGGGTGATCCACGACCTCAACGCCGAGCCGCGCCTGCCCTTTGATGACGCCAGCTTCGACGCCATAATCTGCACCGCCAGCGTGGAGTATCTCACCCGGCCCCGCGAGGTCTTCGCGGACCTGGCCCGGGTGCTGGCCCCGGGCGGAGTCCTGGCCATGACCTTCAGCAATCGTTTCTTTCCGCCCAAGGCGGTGCGCCTGTGGACCGAGCTGCACGATTTCGAAAAGCTGGGCCTGGTCCTGGACTACTTCCTGGAGAGCGGGCGATTCACACAGCTGGGCACCCTGAGCGCCCGGGGCTGGCCCCGGCCGGAGGATGACCGGCACTATGGTGAGTATCCCGCATCGGACCCGGTTTACGGGGTGTGGGGGCGCCGGTCCTGAGCCGGGACGGCTTGACCGTTATTCGAACGGCAAGTAACCTGATTAACAATATTTGAGTGGTCTTACCCCTCATGGGGCCGCCCCCGGCGAATGCAGGCGGCCTCTGGGCAAAAGGGAAGGGTGTCCGTTGGAAAAGCACCATAAATTTTCAATCTGGTACGTGCTCTTGGGCATCTGGTTCGTACTCATCCTCAACAATGTCATCTCCAGCCAGATCGGGCCCAAGCAGATCCCTTACAGCGAGTTCATCAATCAGGTGCGCTCCGACAAGGTCCAGGAGATCGCCATCGGCAAGGACACCATCACCGGAAAGATGCTTGACGATCAGGGCAAGGCGATCAGCTTCACCACGGTGCGGGTCAACCCGGACCTGGCCAAGGAGCTGCAAGGCCACAAGATCGAGTTCCGCGGAGAGGTGGAGTCAACCTTCCTGCGTAGCCTCTTCTCCTGGATGGTGCCGGTCTTACTGTTCCTGGGCATCTGGTACTTCATGATGAAGCGCATGGGTCCGGGCCAGGGGGTGATGAGCTTCGCGGGCAACAAGGCCAAGGTCTATGCCGAGGAGGACATCCCCACCCGCTTCGTTGATGTGGCCGGGGTGGACGAGGCCAAGGGGGAGCTGGAGGAGGTGGTGCAGTTTTTGCGCACCCCGGATAAATTCACCCGTTTGGGGGGGCGCATGCCCAAGGGCGTGCTGTTGGTGGGCCCTCCGGGCACCGGCAAGACGCTCCTGTCGCGCGCGGTGGCCGGCGAGGCCGCGGTGCCCTTCTTCAGCATCAGCGGCAGCGAGTTCGTGGAGCTGTTCGTGGGCATGGGCGCGGCCCGGGTGCGCGACCTGTTCAAGCAGGCGCGGGAAAAGGCCCCCTGCATCGTGTTCATCGACGAGCTGGACGCCCTGGGCAAGGCTCGGGGCATGAGCGGCGCCATGGGCGGCCACGACGAGCGCGAGCAGACCTTGCAGCAGCTGTTGGTGGAGATGGACGGCTTCGACCCCCGGGTGGGGGTGATCATCATGGCCGCTACCAACCGCCCCGAGATATTGGACCCGGCTCTCTTGCGGGCCGGGCGTTTCGACCGCCAGGTGCTGGTGGACAAGCCGGACCTGAACGGCCGTATCGCCATCCTGGAGGTGCACGCCAAGCGCATCACCCTGGCCGACGACGTGAATCTGAAGGTGTTGGCCCAGCGCACCCCGGGCCTTTCGGGCGCGGACCTTGAGAACATCCTAAACGAGGGGGCGCTCTTGGCCGCCCGGGCCGACCGCGACGAGGTGATCATGGCCGACCTGGAGGAGGCGGTGGACCGCATCGTGGGCGGCCTGGAAAAGAAGAACCGGGTGATCAACCCCGAAGAGAAGAAGCGGGTGGCTTTCCACGAGACCGGGCACGCCCTGGTGGCCTCCTTCACCCCCAAGGCCGACAAGGTGCACAAGATATCCATCATCCCCCGGGGCATCGCCGCCCTGGGCTACACCGAGCAGCGCCCCACCGAAGACCGTTACCTCATGAGCCAGAGCGAGCTGGAGAGCAAGGTGGACGTGATGCTGGGCGGCCGGGTGGCCGAACGCATCATCTTCGGGGAGGGGAGCACCGGCGCGGCCAACGACCTGCAACGGGCCACGGACCTGGTGCGGGCCATGCTCACCCAATACGGCATGGGCACCACCCTGGGGCCGGTGACCTACTCCCGGCGGGGCCAGCCGGTGTTCATCCCCAGCGACTCGGCCTACGCCCCGCCCCCCTCGGAGTATTCCGAGGCCACCGCCGCCTCCCTGGACAAGGAGCTGCGCGAGTTCATGGAGGAGCGCGAGCAGCAGGTGGAGAACCTGCTTACCAAGCACCGCGACCTGCTGGAAAAGGTGGCCCAGAAGCTGTTGGATGTGGAGGTTTTGGACGAGACCCAATTCCGCGAGCTCATCGGCCAGGTGGAGGGCGAAGAGGCCAAGCAGCAGGTGGCCGAGCTGGACGCCGAGAAGCCCGACCGGCCTGGCGACGAAAAGAGCACCCTGGGCAGCCATCCGGCCCCGGACGCGTAATCACCGAGCAACGAGGAGCTACACAGCATGGAAGCGAATCAGGCCCTGGATTACGAGGACATCGTAATCGAGCAGTTCCCCTACCGGGGCAAGATGTACGAGGTCAAGGGCATCAGCGTGCGCTGGCTGTCCAAGTGCGGCGACGACGGCCACGGCAACCCCGAGTACGGCCTTAGGCTGTTCACCGCCCAACCCGGCGGCGAGATACCCATCCACAACCACTTCTATCACCAGACCATGTACATCACCGAGGGCGAGTTCGAGTGCTACGCCTATGACCCGGAGAGCGATGAGCTGACCGAGACCAAGCTGTGCGGCCCCGGATCGAGCATCTACATCCCCTCCCTGGAGCCTCACGGCATGAAGAACGTCAGTGACGGGCAGGGCCGCTTCCTGTGCTGCATCGCCAATGTCTACGAGGACAAAGAGGCGGTCCTTTAGACGGCCTCTTCTCACACCGCAAAAAACCGGGTCCGGCGCGTTGCCGGGCCCGGTCTCTTTTTTGATGGCCTGGTGCGGCGCTGGCCGCGCCGGAGAGCTACTTGTCCAGAATCTTCTCTTTCTGGTCCTCGTACTGCTCTTTGGTGATGGCCCCGGACTTGTAAGCCTTTTGCAGGTCGATTAGCTGCTGGCCCTCGGACACGGTGGTGGTCTGGGTTTTTACGTCCGCGCCGCCGCAGCCGCTCAGGCCGACCAGGCCCAGAGAGAACAGCAGCGACAAGCCGATGAGCAGGGAGATGGTTTTGCGCATGGTTGGATCACCCTTCTGGCGTTGGAGTGCATGATCAATACGGGCACGAATATATGCAAACATGCTAACCCGGTGCGTGAAACGGGTCAATCCTTCCCGGCTGGCAAAGTGCCCGGGGACGAGAGGCGGCGAATAGCCTATTCGCCGCGAGGAGTGAGCTTCTCCAGAAGCAGGTAGCAGCCATGTCCCAGGGGTTCCAGGTCGTGGTGCACCACCTCCCAGGCCAGGGCCAGGGCGGCGGCTTCGTCTTGGTGCGCCAACTCTTCGCGCAGGGCGATTATCTTGCGCCAGGGCACCCTGGGAGCGCTGGAGCGCAGCTTGTCCGGTAGGCGGCTCGCGGCCTCGCTTATGGCCTGCAAATCGCTGATCGCGACCTCCTGGGCCTGGGGAGCGTTTTGGAAATCCTTAAAGTCCATTCCCGCGAGGTAATCACGGATGCGCGCCATGGACTCCAAGATGGCGTCCAGATACGGGCGGTAATCTTCTGGCATATTGGTCTCCTTGTATATCCCCGGCCCAGGCGGCGGGAGCGCTATGCATCTTGGCAAACCACCCCGCGCCCGGCCGGCTACAGTTCCAGAACCTTGAGCAGGTTGGTGGTGCCGGGCACGCCCACCGGCGCGCCGCCGGTTACGATGATGTGCTCGCCCTTCTGGGCCAGGCCCGAAGCCAAGACCCACTCCCTGGCGCGCTCGCCCATCTGCTCGATGTCCGCGAAGGGCTCCACCAGGGCCGGGATGATGCCCCAGGAGATGGCCAGCTGGCGGCAGGTGCCCGCGTCCGGGGTCAGGCCGATCACCGGAGCCCCGGGCCGAAGGCGGGCGATGAGCCGGGCGGTGGAGCCGCTGGTGGTGGAGGCCACGATGGCCGCGGGCCGAAGGTCCTGGGCCAGCCAGCCGGCGGCGCGGCTGAGCGCGGCGGCCACGGCCGGGAGCAGGGGGCTGAGCCCCTCCTTGAGCGCGGCCTGGCTGTCCACCGAGCCCTCGCTGGCCCGGCAGATGCGGTCCATCATGGCCACCGACTCCACCGGGAACTCGCCCATGGCCGTTTCGTCGGAGAGCATCACCGCGTCGGTGCCGTCCAAGACCGCGTTGGCCACGTCGGCGGCCTCGGCCCGGGTGGGGCGCGGGTTCTCCATCATGGAGCGCAGCATCTGGGTGGCGGTCACCACCACCTTGCCTGCCTTGCGCGCCTCGGCGATGATGCGTTTCTGGATCAGGGGCACCTGCTCCAGGGGCATCTCCACCCCCAGGTCGCCCCGGGCCACCATGACCCCGTCCACCGCGGCCATGATCTGAGGCAGGCGCTCCACGGCCTGGGGCTTTTCGATCTTGGCCACCAACAGGGGCGGGTCGTCGGCGTGGTTCAGGCGCTCGCGCACCGGGCCCAGGTCGTCCTCGTGGCGCACGAAGGACAGGGCCACCAGGTCCACCCCGGCCTCCAGGCCGGCCTCCAGGTCGCGCTGGTCCTTGGGGGTGAAGGAGCTGACCCGAAGGTGGCTGGTGGGCAGGTTGACCCCTTTCCGGGAGCTGACCGTGCCGCCCACCTTGACCTGGCAGCGCACCCGGTCCGCCTCCACGGCCAGCACCTTGAGCTCCACCATGCCGTCGGCCAACAGGATGGGCTGGCCCTCTTTCACGTCCTCCAGCAGGTGCTCGTAGGCCACGGGAAGGATGTCGCCCTCCGCCTCGGAGCCCGGGGCCAGGATCACCTCGTCTCCGGCGTCCAGATCGCGGGGTTCGGGTAGGGTGCCCAGGCGGATCTTGGGGCCGGCCAGGTCTTGCAGGATGGCGATCTGGCGACCCTCTTGGGCCGAGAGGGCGCGCAGGCGGCCGACCATCTCGCGGTGGCTGGCGTGGTCGCCGTGGGAGTAGTTGAGCCGGGCCACGTCCAGCCCGGCGTTGATCATGCGGCGGAGCGTGGCCTCGTCGGCGCTGGCCGGGCCGATGGTGGCCACTATCTTGGTCTTGCGAGCAGGCTTCATTCGTACCCTCCAGGGTTTGCCAAGCATCGTCCTACACAGGTAAGCTTAGGCTGAAAAGCCGCTTTTTAAAGGCCTGTAAGAGGAATGTCATGGAATCTAAACCGGTCAGTGACACCAGCGTGGTCATGGCCATGCTCATGGAGCCCGCCGACGCCAACGTGGCGGGCAATGTGCATGGCGGCGTGATCATGAAGAACATCGACAACACCGCCGCGGTGGTGGCCCTGCGCCATGCGGGCTGCAACGTGGTCACCGCCAGCATCGACCGCCTGGACTTCCATAACCCAGTGTACGTGGGCGAGGTGCTGTTTTTAAAGGCCACCCTCAACCGCACCGGCACTTCCTCCATGGAGGTGGGGGTGCGGGTGGAGGCCGAGAACCCCAGCAAGGGCGTGGTGCGCCACGTGGCCAGCGCCTACCTCACCTTCGTGGCCCTGGACGCCGACGGCCACCCCACCGGAGTGCCGGAGGTGGTGCCCGAGACGGCCATGCAGCGCCAGCGCCACGCCGAGGCCACCGAGCGCCAGAAGACTCGCCTGGCCGAGAAGCAGCGCGAAAAAGAGGGGCGTAAGAAGGCCGGCCTGTGAAGCTTCTTATGTTCTATAGTCCCAGCTTCTGGCACCGCACCTTTGCCAAGGTCTTGCCCGACGCGCCGGAGATGGAGCAGGACCAGGAGGCCATCAACGCAGTGGTGGTGTTCTACCAGGCCGAGGCCGAGGACCAGGGCCGCGAGTCCAAGGTTCTCAATAAGATGCTCAAGAACATTAAATGGCTGGCCGGCAAGTTCGACAGCAAGCGGGTGGTTCTGCACTCCTTCGGCCACCTCTCGGCCTCCAAGGCCCCGCCCTCGCTGGCCCGGGAGCTGGCCGGCCAGGCGGCCGAGCGCCTGGCCAACAGCGGTTACGAGGTGAGCCAGACCGCCTTCGGATACCTCAACGAATGGAAGATGCACGTGGCCGGCGAGTCGCTGGCCAAGGTGTTCAAGGAGATATGATGCCCCCCAGCCGCGAGGACGTTCTGCGTGAGGGCCTGGCTCTGGCCGCCGTGGCCCAGGGCCGCTTGGCCATGTTTGCCCAGAAAGCCCGGGTGGAGGGCAAGCCCGAGGCGGAGGCCCTGTTCGAGGCCCTGGCCGCCTCTGCCGGGGTGCAGGCCCGCCGCTTCACCATGTTGCTCAGGGGCAAGGTTCACGACACCGAGGCCAACCTGGCCGAGGCGGCCGAGGAGCTGCTGCCCGGCCTGGTGCAGGGCTACGCCGCCTTGGTGGCCGGGGCCGACGGCGCGGGCGAGGCCTTGGCGGGCAGCGCCCTGGACCAAACCGCCCAGGCGGTGGCCCGCCAGGCCGAGCTGGTCCGCGCCCTCAGTGATGGCGAGGGCGGGCCTTACCTGGTGTGCCCGGTTTGCGGCTGGCTGGCCCAAGGCGAGGCGCCGGAAAACTGCCCGGTGTGCGGCTGCATCGCGTCCAAGTTCTCGGCCATGGACCCGGCGGAGTAGCGGGGCTTTTTTTAGAGCAAGCCGGAAAAGACAAGAGGGTTGGGAAGGGAAGAGGCTAGGGGATTATCCAGATGCCCTAGTTGTCCGGCCGCGCCCAAACCATGCCCACCATGCCCGCCCCGATCCTGCTAGGTTCCGAGAAAGCCTGATACACGGCACTTGTGGCCGGCCTGTCTTCCCGCCCGCCAGATGGACCGCATTGATACTACCCAAGTCAACGCCCCAAACAGCCCACCGCATCTTTCCTTACCTGGTTCTTTGCCTTGCGCGAATTAAGCGGGCTCTTGCGCCATCGCCACCGCCCTTTTGGCCTCGGCCTTGGCGTTGAAGCGCTCCGCGTCGATGATAAAACGCTGGTGCTTCCCCTCTGAGATAAGCTCCACGCCGTCGTGCCCCCTGAGCGCGAACTCCAGGCGCTTGCCTTCCCGCTTGGTCAGTTCACCTTCGATGGTCACGGTGAGGCCCGGCGGGGTGGCGGCCACGTGGCTCAGATGCACCCCTATGCCCACGCTCTGCTCGCGGGGCCAGTCCAGGTGCGGGTTGATGGCCCGAATGCAGGCCCACTCGAACAGGCCCACCATGTAGCCGGTGGCCAGCACCCGGGGCATCTGGCCGAACTCCGGTGACTCGGGCAGCAAACCGGGCACGCAGCGGCTTTCGGGGACTTCGTAACTAAAGGTGAACTTCAAGCTGGGTTGCAGGGTGTCGCGCATGGCGCTCTCCTTGCTCGGGTTTTACAACCTTGACTCTAGGCCGGGCGGCAATATAAGAAAAATGAATAAAACTAATCATGCAAATAAGGAAAGCTAATGGAGGCGCAGCAGCTCGCGGCCTTTCGGCACCTGGCCCGCACTGGCAGCTTCTCCGGCGCGGCCCGGGCCACCTATCGCACCCAGCCGGCGGTGAGCCAGCAGATAAAGGCCCTGGAAGATGAGCTGGGGTGTCTATTGGTGGAACGGGCGGGCCGCCGCTACGCGGGCCTGACCCCGGCGGGGGAGCGCCTCTTGGCTTTTTGCCAAAACGCGGCCCAGCAGGAACAGGCCCTGCGCGAGGACCTTGCCGCCCTGGCCGGGCGGGAGCTGGGACGGGTGCGCCTGGCCGCGCCCCTGACCACCCTGATGCAGCTGATCCCACCGGTGCTCAAGGACTACGCCGCGCGCTATCCCGAGGTGGAGTTGAGCCTGTGGGACCGGCCCCAGGCCGAGGCGCGGGCTCTGCTCCTGGCCGGGGAGGCGGACCTGGGTCTGGGGCTGTTGTCGGCGGCCAGTGCCGGGCTGGAGGCGCGGGCCTGGCACCAGGTGCGGCCCATGCTCATGGCCCCCAAGGACCACCCCCTGGCCCGGCGGCGGGGGAAGCTGGCCCCCGGCGACCTGGCTCCGTACCGCCTGATCCTGCCGCCAACCGGGGCGGCCCCGGCTCACCGCAAGGCATTGGACGAGTTGATCGGGCCTTGCCGGGTTTTGTTGGAGTCGGCCAACGTGGAGCTGAGCGCGGCGCTGGTGGAGCAGGGCCTGGGCCTGGCTTTCGCATCCGTGGCCCAGCCAAGGGCCACGGCGCGCTGGCCTCGCCTCAAGTTCCTATCCCTGGAGCACCTGCTGCCCTCGGAGCGCTTGGCCCTGTTCTGGAAGAAGGGCCGCAAGCTGCCCGCCTATCAGCAGGCCTTGGCGGATATGCTGCTGGCCGGTTAGGACGCGGGCGGGGCGGGCAGCTCCACCTGGCACATGGCGCCGCCCTCGGGGCCCGGGCCCAGGCTCAGGGTGCCCAGGTTGCGCCGCGCGGCCAGGGCGGCGATGGGCAGTCCCAGGCCGGTGCCCATGGGCTTGGATGAATGGAAGGGGCTGAGCATCTGCTCCATCTCTTCCTGGCTGGGGGCGCGGCCGGTGTTGTGGATGGCGATCTCCACGAACCCTGGCGTGCGCCCGGCCCGGCTGGAGATGCGCACCCGGGGGTCGTCTTGGTCCACGGCCTCGGCCGCGTTCTCCAGCAGATAGCGCAGCAAAAGCCCCAGCTCCCCGCAGTCGCCCATGACCTCCTCGTGGGCCGGGTCCAGGGCCAGGCTCAGCTCCACACCCTCCAGCAAGCCCCGCGCGGCCACCCATTCCCGCGCTTGTTCCACCAGACCGGCCAGCTCGCAGCGCTGGGCCGAGGGCTCCTGTTGGAACAGGCCGGTGTACACCGCGATGTCGCCCACCATGCGCTCCAGGCGCTGGTTCTCCTTGAGCACCATTTCATAGGAGCGGCTGGCCGGGCTGTCTGGGTCGGTCTGCTTTTGCAGGCGGCGGATGTTGCCCCCGATCACGGTGATGGGGTTGCGCACCTGATGGGCGATGCCCTCGATCATGGAACGGTCGCAGCGCGAGGTCATGGTGATGAAGGAGTCCGTGGCCACCAGCACGCAGAAGTCCAGCATGCGGTCGATCACCGTGGCCACCGGCTCCTGCTGGGCCAGGGGCACCGCCTGCTGGATCACCCCGTGGCAATACTCCCGCGCCACGGCATAGCCCATGTTCACGAAGCGCTGATCCAGGCTGAGCTGCACGTGGCGCACTCCGCTGTTCCATAGGTAGGTGAGGAAGCCCTGGCCGAAGTCGGCCTCGAACAGGGAGCGGAACCACTGGGCCAGGATCTTTTCGAGTTGGGCCAGGTTGTTGTTCTGCTCCAGGATCAGGCGGGTGCGCTCGATCTCCAGGAAGTAGGCGCAGAAATGGCGGCCGAAATCTTCGCCGTGCGCCTGGAAAGCCTTGGCATGCGGGGCCAGCAGCGCCAAGTTCTCCGCGTCTAGGCCCAACTGCTCCATGAAAAATTGCAAACGGTCAAAGGGAATGGGTTCGTTCATGAGCGGGAGTTCCTCGCAAGGGGAAGGCCATGCCCGGGCCGCTCCGGGTTGGCGAAAACATAAGCACCCCTCAAAGATGGCGCAAGGCGGGGCTGCAATTTGTTCCGGGCCCGCCGCATGCCTTACAATTTAAACATAGCACGACAACAATACTCTCAGCCGGAGCGCGGGAAAGATGGAAGACAAACGCAACCTTCATCTGAAGGTCCAGGAACTGAGCGACTGCTTTGCCACCACCGATTACTTGGGGGAGATGTCCAAGCTGGTCTCGGACCAGGACAGCGACGAGGCGGCCCTCAAGTGGCTGGCCCTGGCCGCCCTGCACGCCGTCAACGCCGGGGCCAAGAAGATTAGCCTGATGCAGCACGACGACGGCACGGTGACCGTGCAGGCCAAGTACCGCTCCAGCGGCCTGCCTTCCCCGGGCGGCGAGATCGGGGCCAAGGTGCTGGCCGCGGTGCGCGAGATCGTCCACGCCGAGGGCGACAAGGCCAAGGCGCTTCTGGCCCTTGGCATCCGCAACGACAGTCTCGATGTGAAAGTGAAGCTTGAAAAGGAAAAGGGCGGCGAGCTCCTTACCCTCAAGTTCCCGGAGTAGGGCCATGCGCGTCCTGACCGCTTGCTTGCTGGCTTTGGCCGTGGCCTTGGCCTTGGGCGGGGCCGCCTCGGCCAAGCCGCCGGCCCAGGCCCTGGTGCTGGAGACGGGCCAGGTGTTCAAGGTATCCCTGGCCGCCAACCACACCACCGGCTATCAGTGGGTGCTGGCCGCCTTGCCTCCGGCCAAGGTGATCAAGCTGGTGAGCAAGGATTACGTGCCTTCCGGGGCCAAGAGCCCGGACGGCAAGCCCCTGGCCGGAGCGGGCGGGCGCGAGGTTTGGGTGTTCCAGGCCATGGGGCCGGGCAATGCCCTGATCAGCCTGCACTACGTGCGGCCCTGGGAAAAGGATAAGCCCCCGGCCAAGAGCCGCTCCCTGGAGGTGCAAGTGCGATGAGCGTTTTGACTCGACTGGGTATGCCCCGCTTTTCCGCGGGCGGCATCCCCAGCACCAGCGACGCGGACTGGCGGCTCACGGTGGACGGCCTGGCCGGTGGCCCGCGCGAATTTGGCCTGGCCGATCTGAAGGCCCTTCCCCAGAGCGAGGTCAACGCCCGGCTCACCTCGGTGTCCGGCTTCAGCGTGCGGGCCCTGTGGCAGGGCGTGCTGTGGCGCGACTTTCTGGCCGGGCTGGAGCCGAAAGACGGCAGCAACCACGCCACCTTTGCCAGCAGCGGCGGAGGCTACACCACCACGGTGAGCCTGGCCGACCTGGACCACCCCCGGGTAATGCTGGTCACCGCCGTGGAGGGTGAGCCCCTGGAGCGCGATTACGGCGGGCCCTTGCGCATGTTCATCCCCCAGCTCTGGGGCTACAAGAGCGCCAAGTGGCTCACCGGCATCACCTTCGGCGACCGGATGCTGGGCGGCTATTGGGAGGACCGGGGCTATCCCCGCGAGGCGGAGATCCAGCCCGGCACCACCCTGGATATCAACACGCGACAGAGGCGGGCGATCCAGGGCGGCGAGGTCACGGAGTTTTAAAAGGCCGGCGCATCCAGAGGCCCGTATGCTGCGTTGCCGGCTGCGCTCCAGCCTCGACGTAGCTAAAGGCTACGCCTCCGGCTAAAGCTTGCCGGACGCCTTGCCTACGAACCTCTGGCCGCGCCGGGCGCAGTCTGTCATACGAAGAAAAACAAGCGCGGCTCGGGAGCGATCCCGGGCCGCTTTTTTGTGGGCGGTGAACATTTGGAAAGCAGGAAGAGGGTAGGGAAGGGAAAGATGACGGCGAGTAGGTTGCTTTCCTGTGTTCATAGAAAACGGTTTGTCAATGCGAGCGCAGCGAAGCAATCTCTGCTTGGAGCAGGCGGTGCGGGGTTGGTTGAGAAGTTGTACTTAGCACGCGTCGCCCGCGCAGGGCGGGAGCGAGGGCCTTTTGCATTACCCGCCTGGGGGCCGTCGCGCTTCGCGATGACTGCCTATTACTGGATTGGGGGCCATCGAAAGGTCGGGCAATCGCGGGGCGGCGCAAAAGAAGAGGGCGGGGGCAAGCCCCGCCCTCGGGCGTTCGGTTTGGCGGCCCGGAGGCCGCGATCGGAAGCCTAGCCCTGGGCGGTGTAGCGGTTGGGGTCGGCGAAAACGTCGATGACCAGGCTGTCCTCGAAGACGTTGGCCGCGTGCTCCACCCCGTCGCCGATGAAGTAGGAGTCGCCGGGTTGGTAGGTCTTGGTCTCGCCGCCGATGGTCAGCTCGACTTTGCCCGAGACCACGATGCCCCACTGGGCGCCGTGGCTGTGCGGGGGCACCGAGGCTTCGGCGGGCAGCTCGAAGAACACCACCTGTCCGGTGGGCGCGGCCATGAGGTGGGCGGTCATCCCGGCCATGGGTAGGTCGGCCTTGGGCAGGGATTTGATGAACTCGGGGTACGGCGCGAAACTGCTCATGATTGGGCCCTCCGTATTTCTCGCTGCTTTTCCTTGTAATTGTAGTGAACCACGCATTGCTCGCGGAATTTGCAGTAGATGTCCGGGTCCGAGCAATGGGGGTCGGTTTCCAGGCACTCGGCGCAATAGCCGTGGCTATACTTTTGGCACAGGGCGACCGAGGGTCGGTCGGGATGGTTGCGGCAGTATTCTCCAGCCATGAGGTTCCTCGCGCAGGTGGTTGAATAGTCAGATGTTTAACACGGACCTTCCCCCCCGGCAAGACCCCCCCGGCCTTGACCTGGTACCGAGCTTGGAACATAATGCCGCCAGTAGCGGCCACTTGAAACCAAACCACCCGGCCGAGCGCGAGGAGGAGGCGATTTGCAACGTGTACTGGTGACCGGCGGAGCCGGCTTTATCGGTTCCCACCTGATAGACGCGCTGATGGAGCGCGGCTACGAGGTGCTGTGCCTGGACAACTTCTTCACCGGCAGCAAAAGCAACATCGCCCACCACCTGGGCAACCCCAATTTCGAGCTGGTGCGCCACGACGTGGTGGAGCCGATTTTTCTGGAAGTGGACCAGGTCTACAACCTGGCCTGCCCCGCTTCGCCGGTGCACTACCAGTACAACCCGGTCAAGACCGTGAAGACCAACGTGCTGGGGGCCCTGAACATGCTGGGCCTGGCCAAGCGGGTGGGCGCGCGCATCCTGCAAGCCTCCACCAGCGAGGTCTACGGCGACCCGGAGGTGCACCCCCAGCAGGAGAGCTATTGGGGTAACGTGAATCCCATCGGCCTGCGCTCCTGCTACGACGAGGGCAAGCGCCTGGCCGAGACCTTGATGATGGACTATCACCGCTCCAACAAGGTGGACGTGCGCATCGTGCGCATCTTCAACACCTACGGCCCGCGCATGGCGGTGAACGACGGCCGGGTGGTGAGCAACTTCGCGGTGCAGGCCCTGCGTGGCGAGCCCATCACGGTCTACGGCGAGGGCAGCCAGACCCGCTCCTTCTGCTATGTGGACGACCTGGTGGCCGGCATGATCGCCATGATGGAGGGCGAGGACTTCATCGGGCCGGTGAACCTGGGCAACCCCGACGAGTTCACCATGCTGGAGCTGGCCCAGGAGGTGCTGCGCCTCACCGGTTCCACCAGCGCCATAGAGCATTTGCCCCTGCCCCCCGACGACCCCACCCAGCGCAAGCCGGACATCTCCCTGGCCCGCGCGCACCTGGGCTGGAGCCCCGCGGTCAAGCTGGCCGAGGGCCTGGTGCCCACCATCGACTATTTCCGTTCGGTCCTGGCCGAGGGCTAGGCCGTCTTGGGGCGGCGATATCCCAGCCTGCCCGTGGTAGGGGTGGGCGGCGTGGTGCTCTGTGGCGAAGAGGTGCTGGTGGTCCAGCGGGGGGCCGAGCCCTCCAAGGGCCTGTGGTCCATCCCCGGCGGCGCGGTGGAGGTGGGCGAGAGCCTGGCCGAGGCCTGCGCCCGGGAGGTGGCCGAGGAGACCGGCCTGGCGGTGAGCGTGGGGCCCATGGTGGAGATCATCGAGCGCATCCTGCGCGACCCCGAGGGCCGAGTGGAGTATCACTACGTTTTGATTGATTTTGTCTGCTCCAGCCCCCGGCTGGAGCCCCGGGCGGGAGACGACGCGGCGGATGCCCGCTGGGCCACCCTGGAGAGCCTGGAGGGGCTGGGCCTGACCCCGGACACCCGGCGAGTGATCCTGAAGGCGGCCCGGATGGCCAACAGCGGGTAAATTCTCCCCGATTTCCTCGGGATGTTTTGTTGACAGCCCCCCGGCTTAGCTGCTATTTTGCTCCAGTCCTCGGCGGACTTTTGTTTTGGCGGGATTTGTGCCTAAAAGGACAATGACCCGCCGGGGGCGCCAGGAGGGTTGTTGATTACCAATCAGTTGGGCCACCGGGGGCGACAAGCGCCCGCGGCCGGGCCGTAGGCTTGTTTGAGGCTATAGCAAATAGCAGAGGCAAGGTTCTATGTCATCGCACCAGCAAGGAAAGAAACAACGGTCGCGAGCGGACTGGATCCTTCTCTTCGTGGGGTTGGTGGTAGGCTCCGCCTTCGGGTTCTGGCTTACTCCCACCATCCTCTACGCCGAGAAGGCGCAGCCGTTGCAGTTCAACCACAAGCTGCACCTGGAGCAGGTCAGTGACAGCTGCAAGTCCTGTCACACCCTGCGTGAGGACGGCTCTTTCAGCGGCATTCCCAGCATTCAGTCGTGCATGGAGTGTCACGAGGCAGACTCGCCCATGGGCGACGGCGCCAACGAGGCCGCCTTCCTGAAATACCTGAAGGCCAACCAACCGATTCCTTGGCTGGTCTACTCCCGTCAGCCAGATTGCGTGTTCTTCTCGCACGCGGCCCACACGGCCAACGCCGGCTTCGAGTGCGCTCGCTGCCACGGCGACCACGGCCAGACGACCAAGTTGAGGCCCTACGAGTACAACCGCATCACGGGCTACAGCCGGGACATCTGGGGCAAGGGGCCAATCGGTTTGAGCGGACCGCCCCACCGGATGAAGATGGATGACTGCGCCAAGTGCCACAGCGAAAACGGCGTGAACCGCGCCTGCTTCGTCTGTCACAAATAGGCGCTGGCCAAGGAGATACCCCTATGCAATGGGATAGACGAGCGTTTATCAAGCTGGCCGTGGGCGGGGTCTTGGGCATTCATGCCAGCCCCCTGGTCTGGAAGCTCATGGACGACTCCACCATCTGGACCCAGAACTGGTCCTGGGTGCCGGTGCCCGAAGACGGCGCGGTGGCTTTTGCCAACACGGTGAGCCCCCAGACCGGCAACGCGGTGCAGACCCGCCTGGTGCAGGGCCGCGTGGACGGCACCCGGGCCATCCGGGTGGAAGGCAACCCGGCCCATCCCCTGGGCAAGGGCGGCGTGGTCCCCGAGGACGCCTCGGCCCTCCAGCTGCTCTACAACGACGACATCCGGGTGAAAACCCCGCTGATGCGCGACAAGGCCACCGGCAAGGTGGTGCCCCTGAGCTGGCCCGAGGCCCTGGACCTGCTGGCCGGCAACCTGGCCGATCTGGTCAAGAAGGGCAACGCGCAGGGCATCATGGCCCTGGGCCACGACCCGGACAGCACCACCGGCCAGCTCCTGCTTTCGCTGATGGCCTCCCTGGGCTCGCCCAACGTGGCCTTCACCCCGGACGCGCGGGAGACCCTTGCCCTGGCCGGCCTGGTCATGATGGGCCAGACCGAGTTCGGCTTCGACCTGGCCAACTCCGACTACGTGGTCTCCTTCGGGACTCCGCTGCTGGAGGGCTTCGGCAACCCGGTGGCCACCCGCAAGGCCTTCGCCTCCTGGCGGGGCTACCCCAAGAACTCCGGGTTCTTCGCCCAGATCGAGTCCCGGGCCAGCGTGACCGCCAGCCAGGCGGACATGTGGCTGGCCTGCCGCCCCGGCACCGAGGGGGCCCTGGCCATGGCCATGTGCTCCATCATGATCCAGGAGGGGCTCTACGATCAGAACGCCGTGGAAAACTCCTT
This sequence comes from Desulfarculaceae bacterium, assembly GCA_020444545.1. Classification (NCBI taxonomy): domain Bacteria; kingdom Pseudomonadati; phylum Thermodesulfobacteriota; class Desulfarculia; order Desulfarculales; family Desulfarculaceae; species Desulfarculaceae bacterium. Next base: position 367,521 of record JAHLKT010000002.1, read on the forward strand.
CGGCTTCAATGACGAGGGCGACTTCCCGGGCTTCAAGTCCTATGTGCTCAAAAACTACCCGCGCGAGCAGGTGGCGGCCATGGCCGGGGTGCCCTTGAGCAAACTGCTCAAGCTGACCCTGGGCTTCGCCAAGGCCAAGAGCGCGGTGGCGGTGTTCGGGCCGGGCAACTCCGGCGGACCGGGCCGCATGTACGACTACATGGCGGTCATGGCCCTGAACGCACTCAAGGGCAACATCGGCAAGCCCGGCGGCGTGATCATCCAGAAGGACATCCCCCTGAAGCCGGTGGGCAACCCCGGCATCGCGGGCAACGTGCAGCCCCTGGTCAGCCCGATCCAGGGCCTGGACCAGAACAACCCCCAAGCCCTGGCCCAAGCGGCCCTGGAGGGCAAGCCCTACGGCATCAACACCCTGCTGTTGGTGGGCGGCAACTTCGTCTACAACGGGCCTTCGGCGGGCACCATGCACAAGCTGGCCCGCCAGACCCCCTTCGTGGTGGCCATCACCCCCTTCCTGGACGAGAGCGCCATGGTGGCCGACCTTGTCCTGCCCTCCACCCACTGGCTGGAAGGCTGGGGCGACAGCGTCACCCCCTACGGCAGCCCGGTCGCCTCCTACGGCATCCACCGGCCGCTGATCAAGGCGGTGCCCGAGGCCAAGGACGCGGGCGACATCTTGCTGGCCGTGGCCGCCCGCCTGGGTGGCAAGCCGGCGGCGGCCATGCCCTACAAGAGCATGCAGGAAGCCTTGGCCGCGCGCACCGAGGCCATGGGAGACTTCGAGGAGCTGGCCGAGCAGAGCTACTGGATTCAGGAGAAGCCGGCCTACGGCGCTCCCAAGTTCAACACCCCCAGCGGCAAGTTCGAGTTCTTCAGTCTGGGCCTGTTCAAACTGCTCTCCGGCCGGGCCAAGCAGCCCGCCGCCCTGGCCCAGCTGGTGGCGTCCATGGGCGTGGCCGGCGGCCTGGAGGCGGCCTTCCTGCCCCACTGGGAGGCTCCGGCCGCCCTGGCCGATTTGGGCACGGGCATGCCTCTGGTGATGCAGGCGGTACCCAGCCTGCGCACCACCTGGGGCGACGACGCCACCACCCCCTACATGGTCAAGGTTCTGCCCGACACCATGCTGGCGGACAAGGACAAGCTGGTGGTGGAGATGAACCCCTCCACGGCCCATGAGCTGCACATCTACGAGGGCGACATGGTCCGGGTGGACTCCACCGAGGGCAGCGTCACCGCCAAGGTGCACCTGTTCGAGGGAGCCGCCCCGGACATGGTCTTCGTCCCGGTGGGCCTGGGCCACGATGCCTTCGGGTTCCAGGTGGCCGGCAAGGGCATGAACTTCAACGGCGCGGCCAAGGTCACCTCCGATCCCATGAGCGGCCTGCCCATCTGGGAGCTGACCGCGGTCAGCGTCGAGAAGGTTTAGGGGTGCAATAGCTATGTGGAACAAAGACAAAATCAGGTTCGGCATGGTCATCGACCTGGACAAGTGCACCGGTTGCGGTGCCTGTTCGGTGGCCTGCATGAGCGAAAACAACATAGGCGTCTTGCACGACGAGACCGATAAGATCCGCTCCATCACCTGGCTGCGGGTCTATCAGATCGACAACGGCAAGTCCTTCCCGGACACCGAGGTGGCCTTCATTCCCCGGCCTTGCATGCACTGCCAGGGCGGCAAGTCCGGCACCCCGGGCCAGGCCTTCTTCCAGGAAGACCCCCTGGTGGACGCCGAGGCGCATCCCCCCTGCGTGAGCGTGTGCCCGGCCACGGCCACCGACTATGACGAAGAGACCGGCATCGTAAGCCAGATCCCCACCCGGTGCATCGGCTGCCGGTACTGCGTCGCGGCCTGTCCGTATCACGCGCGATACTTCAACTGGTACGACGTGCCCTGGCCCAAGGGCACTCCCCGGGCCCTGAGCCCCTTTGTGAGCCCCCGCATGCGCGGCGTGGTCGAGAAGTGCACCTTCTGCTACCAGCGCTACCAGCGGGCCCGCAACAAGGCTCTGGTGGACGGCAGCGAGGTCGGCGAGATGGATTACCAGACCGCCTGCACCGAGGCCTGCCCTTCCGGGGCCATCACCTTCGGCCAGCTGCAGAACCCCGAGCACAAGGTTCATAAGCTGATCTCCAGCGAGCATACCTTCCGCCTGTTGGAGAGTCTGCACACCGATCCCAAGGTCTACTACATGTCCAAGCGGGAGTGGGTGCGCAAGATGGCCGATAACTACGTCACCCGCCATAAGAAGCTGGCCAAGGCTGCCGCTGGCGGCGGCCACTAGGGATAGGCGAGGACAGCTATGAGAAGATGGTTTGACGATCTACCCAAGTACGCGGACGACCAGTCCTGGCACCCCAAGGGGGTCAAGCGCTGCCGTCCCGAGATCTTCCTGTTCTGGCTGGGCTTGCCCCTGACCCTGCTGGGCTACTTCACGGTGGGCGCGGTGCTCTGCCTGGCCCTGGGCCTCAACCAGACCAACATGAACGACTACTTCGCCTTCGGCGTGTGGATCGTGGTTGACCTGGCCGTGATCGCCCTGGGAGCCGGCGCGTTCTTTACCAGCTTTTTGAACTACGTGGTAGGCAAGACCGAGCTGAAGCCCATCGTCAACGCGGCGGTCTTGATCGGCTTCATCTGCTACGTGGGCGCCATTTTGATGCTGGGCATCGACATCGGCCAGCCTATCCGCGGTTGGTTCGGCTTCTGGCACGCCAACGTGCACTCCATGCTCACCGAGGTGATGTTCTGCATCACCACCTACGCCATTGTGCTGACCATCGAGCTTCTGCCCACCGTGTTGGACAACAAGCGCATCAGCCGGGTGCCCGAGTTCGGCACCATGAGCCACAACCTGCACACCATCATGATCGTGTTCGCCGCGGCGGGCACCTTCCTGAGCTTCTTCCACCAGGGCTCCCTGGGCGGCATGTTCGGCGTGCTCTACGCGCGGCCCTTCGCGGCCCGCGGCGGCATCGGCATCTGGCCCTGGACCTTCTTCCTGTTCATCTGGAGCGCCATCGCCGCCGGCCCGAGCTTCACCACCATGATCGTGATGCTCACCGAGAAGATCAGCGGCCGCAAGCTGACCACCCACAAGGTGAAGATGCTCATGGGCAAGATCAGCGGCTCCCTGCTGGTCTCCTACATGGTGGTCAAGAGCGCGGACACCGCCTGGTGGGCCTGGGTCAAGCTGCCCTCCATGGGCCTGACCATGGACGACATGTACCACAACCCCTACGGCTACTGGCTCATGTGGTTCGAGCTGGGCCTGTTCGGCTGGCTGCCCGCCCTCATGCTCCTGCAGAAAAAGGTGCGCGAGAGCTACGGCCTGCTGTTCCTGGCCATGCTCATGACCTGCACCGGGGTGGCCCTGAACCGCTTCATCTTCACCATCCAGTCGCTGGCCCTGCCGGTGTTGCCCTTCGAGAAGTTCTACGCCTACCTGCCTTCCTGGCAGGAGTGGGGCATCGCCTCGCTGGTGTTGGGCTTCGGGCTGCTGGTTTACATGCTGGCCTACCGCTACCTGCCGGTCTTCCCGCAGGAGCCGGAACTGAACGACGACTAAGGAGGCCTAGACCATGTTTCCTTTTGCCTACGAATGGGTGTGGGACATCGGCCACATTATCTTCTTCGGCCTGTTCTACGGAATCATCTCGGTGGTCATGGGCACCCTTACCCTGACCATACTGAAGACCATGTTGGACCTCTGGGCCGGGCATATTCACACCCCGGACCACTAACCGTCGCGCGGCGGGGCCCACGGGCCCGACAAACACGAACCAACGGCGGGGCCCTTTGCGGCCCCGCCTCGTTTTGGACACCATGAGCAGAGCGCAATTCCCCCAGCCGCCCCAAGGGCTCAAGGCGGTGGTCTTCGACCTGGACGGGGTCATCTTCGACTCCCTGCCGGCCAACATCGCCTTTTACAACCACATCCTGGAATACCTGGGCCGCGAGCCGGTGGCCGAGCGCTTCGCCCAGATCATCCACCGCGAGGCCATGGACGGCTCCATGCGGGCCCTTTTGGGCGCGGACTACGAAAAAGAGATCGAGCGGGCCCACGCCTATTGGCGCACCATGGACAGCCGCCCCTTTTTCAAGCTGCTCCAGCTCTACCCCCACGCCCGCGAGGTGATCGAGCATCTGCACACCCGCTGCCGGGTGGCGGTGGCCACCAACCGCACGGCCACGGCCCACGACGCCTTGGCCCACTTCGGCCTGCTGGAGCTTTTCGACTCGGTGGCCACGCCCCTTACCTCGGGCGCGGCCAAGCCCGACCCGGCCATGATGTTCCAGGTGCTGGAGGATCTGGGCCTCGGAGTGGAGCAGGTGGTTTACGTGGGCGACAGCACCACCGACGAGGGGCTGTGCCGGGCCTGTGGGGCGCGCCTGGTGTCCTTCGGCAATCCCGAGCTGGAGGCCTGGGCCCACATCGACGACCTGGGCCTCTTGCCCCGGCTTCTGGGCCTGGATTAGGCGCGCCTAAAGGGGGCTTGCCCCGGCGGTGCCCAAGGGATATGCTTTCCCGCTAGTTATCCGCTTTCGCAACCACTGGGAGCCTCTAGTGTTTATCCGCCGCCGCTCGGAAAAGAAGAAAAAGTCGGTATTCCGGGATTACCTCGAGGCCCTGCTCTGGGCCGTGGTCCTGGCCCTGATCATCCGCACCTGGGGGGTGCAGGCCTTCAAGATCCCCTCCGGCTCCATGAAGCCCACCCTGTTGATCGGTGACCACCTGCTGGTGAGCAAGTCCTCTTACGGGCTCAAGCTGCCCTTCAGCGACGTGGTGGTTATCCCCATCGGCAACCCGGAGCGCGGCGACATCGTGGTGTTCCGCTTCCCCGAGGACAAGGACAAGGACTTCATCAAGCGTATCATCGGCCTGCCCGGCGAGAGCATCGAGGTGCGCAACAAGGCGGTGTACATCAACGGCAAGAAGCTGGACGAGCACTGGGGCCACTTCACCGACAAGGTGGTGCTGCCCTCGGGCGTGCAGCCTCGGGACAACTACGGCCCGGTTACCGTGCCCAAGGATCATTACTTTGTGATGGGCGACAACCGCGACCAGTCCTATGACTCGCGCTTCTGGTTCGGCGGGCGCGGCGGCTTCGTGCCTCGGGAGGACATCCTGGGCAAGGCCTTTATCATCTATTGGTCGTGGACCGATCAGGGGTTCGGGGTCAGGTGGAACCGAATCGGAAAAATTCTTCACTGAGCCTAGCGAAGGTTTGAGAAATATTCGGGTCCGCCCAAACAGGGCGGGCCCGTTTTTATTTGGGTTGGGAATAGGGGGAGGGTGGAAAGGCTCGATTGGGTCCCGGTTTCGCGGCGAGGCTTGAAGATTGGTTTTGAATGAAGATGGCGGGCGTGCGGTAGATGTGGCCGCGCATAACGCGGGGCGTAGCGCAGTCGGGAGGCGGCTTTTGGGGGCTTCGCGGCGGCGGACCATGCCGGGAGCACCAGTAGGGCGCGCCTCGTTTTTTTACCTTCCCAACCTCTTTTCCTTTTCTCTCAACCCACCCGCCCCACACCGCGCGGCGGCCCGGCGTGCTCGCCGTGCACCACCGCCGCGATGACTTCGCTCTCCGCAAGCTCCGGCAAGGGCACGAAGGCCAGGGGCCCGGCCGCGCCCGGAGCCAGCACGCCGAAGCGTCCCGCCTGGCCCAGGGCCTTGGCCCCGCCCAGGGTGGCCATGGCCAGGATGGCCTCGGGCGCTAGGTTGGGCTTGGCCGAGGCCAGCAGGGCCATTTCTGCCCACAGGGACAGGCTGGGGCACGAGGCCAGGGAGTCGGTTCCCAGGGCCAGGTTGACCCCCGCGGCCAGAAGCTCCTCCACCGGTGCGATGGCTCCGGTGAGGCCCAGGTTGGAGCGGGGGCACACGCACAGGCTGGCCCCGGCCTCGGCGATGCGCTCGCCCTCGTTGGGGGTGAGCTGGACACCATGCACCAAGAGGGTGTTGGCGTCCAGGGCCTTGGCTGCCTCCACCTGGCCCAGGGGCGTATCCGCCGCCAGGTTCAGGGCCTCGCGCCGAAGGCCGCGCTCCAACAAGAATTCCTCCAAGCGCGCGCCCTCCGGGCCGCTGCCCGCCAGGAACTCCACCTCGGCCAGGGACTCGGCCAGATGCATGCAAAAAGGCAGCGCCCCGGCCCGCGCCTTGAGCGCGGCCAAACGAGCGGTGGGCACGGAGTAGGGGGCATGAGCCGCCACCGCCGCTTCGCTGAGCAGCGGACCGCGCCACACGGCCTCGGGTTCGGGGGGCTCGGCCTTGGCCGCGCCCAGGGCCTCGTAGAAGCTCACCGCGCTCACCCCGGCCGAGGCCAGGGCAGGGGCCGCCTTGCCGGTGTTGGTGATGTCCCCCACCAGGGCCGTGCCGTCTGCCGCCAGCCCGGCCACCGCCGAGGCAGTGGCTTCCGCGCCGTTGATGCGCAGGGTGTCGGGCCGCTGCAAGACCATCTGCTCCAGCCAGCCCACGAAGTCGCCAGTCGGCGGGACCAGCCCGGCCAGGCCCGACAGCTCCAGATGAGTGTGGGCATTGACCAGGCCGGGCAGGAGCAGGCCCTCGCCCAGGTCAGTAATGGCCGCGCCGCGCGGGGGGCGGGCCTCCAGGCTGGTGATGAAGCCGTCTTGCAGGGTGACCGCCGCGCCCGGCACCAGGCGGCCGGGGCCGGTCCACACCCAGCGGGCGGTGAAGGTATGGGGGGCGCTAGGCATGAGTGCAGTTATAGCGGGCTGAGCAAGGGATGGCAAAGGAGTTTGAAGCAGCAAAGCAGAGAGGTTGGGAAAAAGTAGGGTAGGGCGATGTGGCGTCAGGCCGCTAGTGGGCCGCTACTATAGCTACCGGCCTTAGCCGCCACAGAGATTGCTTCGCTGCGCTCGCAACGACAAGGTGGTTTTTATTCGGGTGAGGATTGCTGGTAGCCGAAGCCAGCCCTTTTTTACCAGCCTTCTTTTCCTCTGGCCCAGCTCTACACCGGGTTGTAGAACACGTCGCGCTGCTGGGCACGGTAGCCCATCTCTTCGGCCAGGCGCACCAGCTCCTCGCGGGGCAAGCGGAAGCTGACCCCCGCGGCGGCCACCACGTTCTCCTCGATCATGGTGGTGCCCAGGTCGTCGGCCCCAAAGGCCAGGGCGGTCTGGGCGATGGCCGCGCCCTGGGTGACCCACGAGGCTTGCAAATGCGGGAAGTTGTCCAGGTAGAGGCGGCTCACCGCCAACATGCGCAGATAGTCCACTGCAGTGGCCGGTGACACGTGGCTCAGCGCGGTGTGGGGCGGCTGGAAGGTCCAGGGGATGAAGGCGGTGAAAGCCCCCTTGCCCTTGCCCAAGCTTTCGTCCTGCAAGGCGCGCACCCGCTCCAGATGCTCGATGCGCTCGGCCGGGGTCTCCACGCTGCCGAACATCATGGTGGCCGTGGTGCTCATGCCCTGGGCGTGGGCATCGGCCATGACTCCCAGCCAGGCGTCGGTGTTGCACTTGCCCGGCGCGATGAGCCCGCGCACCCGGTCCACCAGGATCTCGGCCCCGCCGCCGGGGATGGAGCCCAGGCCCGCTTCGCGCAGGCGCTCCAGGGCCTCGGGGATGCTCAGGCCGTCCAGGGCGGCCATGTGCACCACCTCGGGCGGGCTCAGGCCGTGGATGTGGATGGGGTGGTGCTGTTTGATGAAGCGGAAGCTGTCGCAGGTGGCGGCCACGCCGATTTGGGGATGCAGGCCGCCTTGGATCAGGATGTGGGTGCCGCCCAGGGCCAGGGTCTCGTCTATCTTTTGGCCCAGCTCCTCGCGGGTCAGCACGTAGCCTTCCGCGTCGCCCGGCGGGCGGTAGAAGGCGCAGAAGCGGCAGCCCGAGGTGCACACGTTGGTAGTGTTGATGTTGCGGTCCACCGCGTAGGTGACCACCGGCTCGGGGTTGGCCCGCAGACGCGCGGCGTGGGCCAAGCGGCCCAGGGCGAGGAACTCGGCCTCCTCCAGCAGGGTCAGGGCCTGCTCCGGGCTAAGGCGCCGGCCGGCCTCGGCGGTCCGCAGGGCATCGTTGAGCGCGGCGGGCATCAGGCAGTCTCCAGGCTGTTGTAGAAGCAGTCGCGCCGGGTCGGGGCGAAGCCCGCCGCCTCGATCATGTGGCGAAGCTCGTCCTCGGTGAGGCCCTTGGCCGTGGTGGCCGCCGCCGCGTGGGTGATGCGCTCCTCCACGATGGTGCCGTCCAGGTCGTCGGCCCCGAAATTAAGGGCCACCTGGGCCAGCTTGGGTCCCAGCATGACCCAGTAGGCCTTGATGTGGGGGAAGTTGTCCAGCATGAGGCGGGCGGTGGCGATCATGCGCAGGTCGTCCAGGCCGCTGGTGCGCCGAACCGTGTCCAGGCCGGTGTTCTCCGGGTGGAAGGCCAGGGGGATGAAGGCGTTGAACCCGCCGCTGAGGTCCTGTTGCTCGCGCAAGGCCAGCAGGTGCTCCACCCGCTCCTCGGCGGTTTCGATGTGGCCGTAGAGCATGGTGGCGTTGGTGGGCAGGCCGCGCTCATGGGCCAGGCCGGAGATGGCCAGCCACTGGCTGCCCGGCAGCTTGCGGGCGCAGAGCTTCTGGCGCACCCGGGGGCTGAACACCTCGGCCCCGCCGCCGGGCATGGCCGCCAGGCCCGCCTCGATGAGCCGGTCCAGCACCTGGCCCGGGGTGAGGCCGGACTGCTCGGCGAAGTGGGCGATCTCAACCGGGGTGAAGCCCTTGATGGCGGCGCGGGGCCGGGCGCGCTTCATGGCGCGCAGCAGGTCCAGGTAGTAGTCCAGGCCCAGGCTGGGGTGGCAGGAGCCCACCACGTGCAGCTCGGCCAGGTCCAGGCCCGGGTGCTCGGCGGCCATGGCGGCGGCGTCCTCCGGGCTGAGCAGATAGGCCCCTTCCTGGTCGTCGTCGCGCCAGAAGGCGCAGAAGGAGCACTTGTTCACGCACACGTTGGAGTAGTTGATGTGCCGGTTGATGACGTAATAGGCCTTGCGCCCGTTCTTGGCCAAACGGGCGGGATGGGCCAGGGCGCCCAGGCCCACCAGGTCTTGGCTGTTGAGCAGGGTGACGCCGTCGTCGAAGCCGAGGCGCTCGCCGGCGGCCAGTTTGGCGGCCAGGGGTTTGAGGGCCTCGTCGCTGATAAGACCGAGGTCCGGCTCCAGGGGCGGCAGGGGCTGGGCCAGGGGCGTGGCTTTGGTGTCGTGAGCGTGGCTGACGCTGGGAGGCATGGCTTCCTCTGATGCCTGGGGCCAATGACCACCTGGTCATGACCGGGTGCAAAAAACAGGCGCGAACCGGGTCGGCCCCGTATGACCACCTGGTCATTCGTGGGGGCGCAAAAAACCCGGCACGGGCCGGGCCGCATGGGGGGATTGTAATACTAAGCGCCCGGTCTGGCAAGACCTGGGAAGCGTTTGATCCGCTTGGGAATGTAAGGCCGGGACCGTACAGGGATAAGGGAAGGAAGGATGGGTTGGGAATAGGGGGGCGGGGCTGAGGGGCCGATAGTCGGTGCTGCCGGGCGGGCGGCTGCCTGCCGGCTGATTGGTTCCTAGGGCGACCCTTGGGCGGGCCTGCCTTACGCCCGCAAGGAGGGCGCTACGGCAGGTGGAAGCGAGGGGAGGGGCAAACTGTGGTCGCCCCTTCTTGCCTTCCCAACCTCTTCCCGCTTCTCTTTCTCTTACAGCTGGCTCTTGATGTAGTTGAGCCGACCGCCCAGGGCCAGAATCTCGCGCTCGCGGGGGCTGGCCGAGATGATCAGGCTCAGTGGGGCGCCGTCCACCAGGGCCTCGTAGTTCTCCACGCCATCAAGCAGGGCCTTTTTCAGGCCGGGCAGCTCAATGCGCTGGCCCAGGCTGAGGCGGTCGTAGTCGCCTGGATCGGCCAGCACCAGGGGCACCACCCCGAAGTTGATCAGGTTGGCCCGGTGGATGCGCGCGAAGCTCTTGACGATCTTGGCCCGCACCCCCAGATAGCGCGGCCCCAGGGCGGCGTGCTCCCGCGAGGAGCCCTGGCCGTAGTTCTCGCCGCCCACCACCACTGCCGCTCCGGCGGCCTGGGTGCGCTGGGCAAAGCTCTCGTCCAGGGCCGCGAACACGAACTCGCTGATGGCCGGCACGTTGGACCTGAGCGGCAGGATCTTGGCCCCGGCGGGCATGATGTGGTCGGTGGTGATGTTGTCGCCCACCTTGAGGGTCACGATGCAGCTCAGGTCCTCGGGCAGGGCGTCCAGCTCGGGGAAGGGCGCGATGTTGGGCCCGCGCAGGATCTGCACGGCGCTGCCGTCCGCCGGGGGAGCCACCAAGGCGCTGGGGTGCAGCTGAGGCTCGGGAGGCACCACCGGAGCGGGGCCCAGCTCGCGGGGGTCGGCGATATGCCCGGCCAGGGCGGTGGCCGCGGCCACCTGGGGGCCGCTGAGGTAAACTTGATCGCCTTCGGTGCCCGAGCGGCCCGGGAAGTTGCGCGGGAAGGTGCGCAGGCTGGCCACGCCGGTGGCCGGAGCCTGGCTCATGCCGATGCAGCCCAGACAGCCGGACTGGTGCAAACGCACCCCCGCCTCCAGGAGGTCGTTCAGCGCGCCGTTGGCCGCGATCTGGGCCAGGGCCTGGCGCGCCCCGGGGTTGATGCCCAGGGTGACGCCCGGGGCCAGCTTCTTGCCCTTGAGGGCGCTGGCCAGGATCATCAAATCGTGGTAGGAGCCGCCCCCGCAGGAGCCCACCAGCACCTGCTCAACAGCCACCTCGCCCAGCTCACCCGCCGGGCGCACCGCGTCCGGGCTGGAGGGGCAGGCGGCCAAGGGCTCCAGGGCCCCCAGGTCGATGCGCTCCACCGCGTCGTAGGCGCAGCCCTCGTCGGCGGCCAGGGGCTGGTACACCTCCTCGCGGCCCTGGGCGGCCAGGAAGGCACGGGTGTTCTCGTCGCTGGGGAAGATGCTGGCGGTGGCCCCCAGCTCGGCCCCCATATTGGTTATGGCCGCGCGCTCGTATACGCCGAGGCTGGCCACGCCCGGGCCATGGTACTCCAGCACCCGGCCCACCCCGCCCTTTACGCTCAGGCGCCTGAGAAGCTCCAGGATCACGTCCTTGGCCCCCACCCAGGGGATCAGCTCGCCGCGCAGCTCCACGCCCAGCACCTGGGGGCAGGGCAGGGAGAAGGGCACCCCGGCCATGGCCGCGGCCACGTCCAGGCCGCCGGCGCCCATGGCCAACATGCCCAGGCCGCCGCCATGCGGGGTGTGGGAGTCCGAGCCCAACAGGGTGGCTCCGGGCCGGCCGAAGTGGAGCAGATGCAGCTGGTGGCAGATGCCGTTGCCCGGCGGGGAGAACCACAGGCCGTAGCGCGCCGCGATGGAGCGCAAGAAGCGGTGGTCGTCCGCGTTCTTGAAATCGCTCTGCATGATGTTGTGGTCCACGTAGGAAACGCTGAGCTCGGTGCGCACCCGCTCCAGGCCCAGGGCCTCGAACTCCAGGGCCGCCAGGGTGCCGGTGGCGTCCTGGGTCAGGGTCTGGTCGATGGTAAGGGCGATCTCCTGGCCCGGGGCGAAATCGCCCGATACCAGATGCGCTTCGATGATTTTTTGGGTCAGGGTGCGGGGCATCCGACTACTCCAGGTGGGGAAAATGGCCCCGCAATTCTAATGGCTGGGCAACCCTATGGCAACCCCGGGCCTTGCCATAAAAAAGCCCGCGCCTTGCGGCGCGGGCTCCGGGTGGGCGCGGGGGTGACACGCCCGCCCAACTGCAGGAGGAAGAGCTAGGCTGCCTCGGCGGCAACCTCGAGATTGAGCTGCTTGGCGTTCTGGGCTCCCACCTCGCACTCGCGGCAGGGCACCAGGTTCATCTTGAATACGAAAATATGGAAAGGCTCCGCACCGATCTTGGCCCAGCGGGGCTCGTTGGCCGCCAAGTGGCGGCGGGCGCAGGCTTCCTTGGTCAGGCGGAGTTTGCCCGGTTGACCAGGGCACTCGATCATCACGCCGGGGTTCTCGGCCAGCCAAGCTTCGGTGTCGATGTTGGGAACGAACTGCTTTCGGGATCGTCTCGTGCGCCTCATTGTATAACCCCCTTTGGCTTGGTGTCCTTCTTAGGAATTGGTAATCAACTAAGCAAATCGGGTGCCAAAAAGTTGTCTCTAATGCTCACAAGGATTCAATTAAAAATAAACGCGAAATAACAGATAGTTATATCATGGTGACAATTTGGTGACGGGGAAGAGGGCGTTTTCGGGGTGCTCCGGTCGACCTTGATGCGCCCAATTTGGTATGTCTGATTCGATACATGTGGCGAAATGCGGACAGTGGTGGATTCGCCGTACTTAGGGGCCATTTTGTTCGCCTTTCCGCTTAGCGACAACGGATGTGTCGAAATCCGGTCAGTTGCTTTGTTTCTCAGGAACCTAAGTTCCTGATAAGGCTACCCCCGCTGTTTGGCGTTTTTATTGCAGATGCTTTACGTAGATGTTGCGGAAAATGCCCGCCCCTCCGCAGGTATCGAAGTGGGGAAAAACCATGATGAGAGTAGTCATAGTCGAGCGTGACGCCATCCTGGCGCGGTTGTACCGCGAGGAGTTGGAGGAGGCCGGGTTCGGGGTGCGGGTAAGCCCGGATCTGCGCAGCGCGGTCCGGATCATGGAAGGCGACCCCGCCCACGTGCTGGTGACCGACCTCGACACCATGGGCGGCCGCCTGGACCACTGGATGGACCATCTGCGGCAGGTGCACAGCGGGGGCGTGTTGCTCCTGGCCTCCCGGGCCCGTCGCCTGCCCGCCATCAAGGGCCTTTCGGTGATTCCCAAGTCCTCCGACGTTAGCGGCCTGGTGAGCCGCCTGCGCTCCCTATGCGGCGAGGCCCTGTGGGCCGGCACCTCCGGCGTCTGCTGAGCTTTCCTTCTCCCCCCATACATGACCTCCTTCCGCCGGAAGCCTCCGGCTGTGCTATCCTATTGGCCAAATCAGCCGCCCCGGCCAAGCTCATGCGCAGCAGGAGACCATCATGCCTTCATCTTCCTTCTCTCCCCTGAGCCCCGCTGAGTTGCGGCGGGTCTTCGATCCCGCCCAGGTTCCCTTTGAGACCAGCGACAACGCGCCCAATTGTCTGGAGTCGGTGCTGGGCCAGACCCGGGCCAAGGAAGCCCTGGGCTTCGGCCTGACCATGCCGGACATGGATTTCCACGTGTACGTGGCCGGGCCCCAGCGCACCGGCAAGACCCACCTGGTGACCACCTTCCTGAACAAGCTGGCCGTGGACCAGACCCCGCCGCCGGATTGGGTGTACGTGCACAACTTCGCCGAGCCCGACGAGCCCAAGGCGCTGCGCCTGGCTCCGGGCGGAGGCAAGCGCCTGGCCGCCCAGATGAAAGAGCTGGTGGCCAGCCTCAAGATCAGCATCCCCGAGCTGTTCGAGGGGGAGGACTACTCCCGGCGCAAGGAGGCCATGGCCGGACAGTTCAAGCGCAAGCGCAGCGACATCTTCTCCCAGCTGGACAGCGAGGCCCGGGAGCAGGGCTACGTGCTCAAGTTCGAGCCCGGAGGCATCATGGCTGCGCCCATGGGCGAGGACGGCGAGCCCCTGCCCGAGAGCGCCCTGAGGGACATGAGCGACGAGGAGCGCGAAAAGCTACGGGCCAAAAGCGACGTGATCCAGTCCAAGGTGACCGAGGCCCTGCGCGTGGTGACCGGCCTGGAAAAGGAGCTGCAAGACGCGCTGAGCAAGATGGACCAGGAGATGGTCCTGGGCGCGGTGGGCGGCATGCTCAAAGAGCTCCGGGACGACTACCAGGACAACAAGGCGGTGCAGGAATACCTGGACGCGGTGCAGCACGACCTGGTGACCAACTACGAGCGCTTCAAGAAAAAAGACCAGCCCGCCATGCCTTTCCCGGTGCCCAGCGAGGAGCCCAACTTCCGCGAGTACGAGGTCAACGTCTTCGTGGACAACTCCGAGACCAAGGGCGCGCCGGTGGTGGTGGAGCACAACCCCACCTATCCCAACCTCTTCGGGCGCATCGAGCGCCAGGCCTCCTTCGGGGCCCTCTTGACCGACTTCACCCTGCTCAAGCCGGGCGCTTTGCACCGGGCCAACGGCGGCTATCTGGTGCTGCCCGCCCTGGACCTCTTGCGCTACTGGCTGCCCTGGGAGGGGCTCAAAAGGGCTCTCCGGGACCGGCAGGTAAAGATGGAAGACGTGATGGAGCAGCTGGGCTACATGATCACCCGGACGCTCCGGCCCCAGCCCATACCCCTGGATCTCAAGGTGGTGCTGGTGGGCGACAGCCAGCTCTACCACCTGCTCTACGTGCACGACCAGGTGTTCCCCAAGCTGTTCAAGGTGCGGGCCCAGATGTCGGAGCACATGGAGTGGGACGACAAGGAAGTCTCGGACTTCATTAGCCATCTCTGCCAGATAGGCCGTAAGCACGAACTGTTGCCCCTGCACCGCACCGCCGTGGCCCGGCTCATCGAGCGGGCGGCGGAGATGGCCGGGGACCGCGAACGCCTTACCCTCAGGCTGGCCGACCTGGAGGACCTGCTCAAGGAGAGCAACTACCACGCCAAAAAGGCGGAGCGGGACCAGGTGAGCGGCGAGGACGTGGCCACGGCCATCGCGGCGCGCCGCCGCCGGGGCTCCATGATGCAGGAGCGCCTGCAAGAGGCGGTGACCCGGGGCTTCATCAAGGTGGAGACCGACGGTCAGGACGTGGGCCAGGTCAACGGCCTGGCGGTTTACGACCTGGGCGACTACGCCTTTGGCAAGCCCAGCCGCATCTCGGCCAGCGTGGGCCTGGGCAAGGAGGGGGTGACCAACATCGACCGCGAGGCCGACCTCTCGGGGCCGTTCCACAACAAGGGCGTCTTGATCATCGGCGGCTTCCTGCGCGAGCGCTTCGCCCGCTTCGGGCCCCTGGCCCTCACCGCCAGCCTGGTGTTCGAGCAGAGCTACGGCATGATCGACGGCGATTCGGCCTCCCTGGCCGAGGTGCTGGCCCTGATGAGCCAGCTCGCGAAGGTGCCCCTGCGCCAGGATCTGGCCATCACCGGGTCCATGGACCAGCACGGCGCGGCCCAGGCCATCGGTGGGGTCAACCTCAAGGTGGAGGGCTTCTTCCGCCTCTGCGAGGAGAGGGGCCTCACCGGCAAGCAGGGGGTGGTGATCCCGGCCTCCAATGCCAAGAACCTGATGCTGCACCCGGATGTGGTGGCCGCGGCCCAGGAGGGCAAGTTCGCGGTGTACACCGTGGAGACGGTGGATGAGGCCCTGGAGCTGTTCACCGGTCTGCCCGCCGGGCAGCGCGGCGAAGACGGCAAGTTCCCCGAGGGCACCCTGAACCACCTGGCCGAGGCCGAACTGGAGCGTATGCGCCAGGTGGTAAAGGATCTAGCCGGCAACAACAAGTAGCCAAATAAAAGCGTTTTGATACGCTGCGATAGGATATTTATTTAATGCATCGCTTTAAAGAAAATAAGCCCGGGGAAATGACCCCGGAGCAGGCCGAGGTGTGGTCCGAGATCTGCGCCGCGCGGCCCAGCCCGGCCGGGCCCTTCAACGCCTGGCTGGCCTCGCCGGGCCTGGCCCAGAAGGCCGCCGACCTGGGGGCCTACGTGCGCCTGCACACCAGCCTGGAGCCCCGCCTCAGCGAGCTGGCCATCCTGATCACCGCCCGGCATTGGGACTGCTCGGCCGAGTGGGCCATTCACGAGCCCTTTGCCAAAAAGGCCGGGGTGCCGGACGAGGTGATCAAGGCCCTGAACCACAAGCAGGAGCCAGTGTTCGCCCACGACGGCGAGGCGGCGGTGTACGCCTTCTGCCGCCAGTCCCTGGAAAAGGGCCAGGTGGCCGACAGCACTTACGAGTTGTGCGAGGAACTCCTGGGGCACAAGAGCGTGGTGGAGCTGGTGGGCCTGATCGGCTACTACTGCCTGGTGGCGCTCAGCCTGAACATCATGCAGGTGCCCCTGCCCGAAGGCTGCGAGGCCACCCTGGAGGGCGCGGAGGTCTTCTAGGCGATCCCCAAAAGCCGGGAAAGTACCGGTTTGGGGGGAAAAGAGGCGGGTAAAAAAGGAAGCCGGGGGGAAGCCGGTCTCCGGCGGGCGGCTAGGGGCCGGGAGGCGGGTTCCAGACCTATGAGGCCGTGCTTGTCTGACCCAATGTCAGGGGCAGGGCGCACAACAAGCGCGCCTTGCCCTTTTCTTTTTATTCCAAACCATAATTCGGGCGATTGGTCTCAACCACCCCGGTCAGACGCTACCCGCCTCACGCCTCGGAGGCCCCAGCCTCTCCCTCGCCGCTCGCGGGCGGCTCCACCAGGCCGTATCTCTTGATCTTGCCGTAGAGGGTGCTGCGCGCGATGCCCAAGACCTGGGCGGCGCGGTATTTGTTCCAGCCCACCCGCTCCAGGGTGGATGCGATCATCTCCTTTTCCTGGTCCCACAGCCGCCCCACCTGCCGGGACGCGGCCTGGCCGGCGGGCGCGTCTCCCTCGGCCAGGCGAGGGGGCAGGTTGGCCAGGGACACCACGTCATCGCGGCACATCAGGGCGGCGTGCTCCACCACATTGCGCAGCTCGCGCACGTTGCCCGGCCAGGAGTAGCCCATGAGCCGGGCCAGGGCCTCGCGCTCGAAGCCGAAGATGTTCTTGCCCAGACGCTCGGCCTGAGACGAAAGAAAGGCGTGGGCCAAAAAGGGGATGTCCTCGGGCCGCTGGCGCAGGGAAGGCACCTCCAGGCGCACCACGTTGAGGCGGTAGAACAGGTCCTCGCGAAAATGCCCCTTGGCCACCATTTCGGCCAGGGGCTTGTTGGTGGCCGCCACCACCCGCACGTCAACGGTCAGGGTCTTTTCGCCGCCCACCCGCTCGAACTGGCGGTCCTGGATCACCCGGAGCAGCGCCAGCTGGGTCAACGGGCTTATCTCCGCGATCTCGTCGAGGAATATGGTGCCGCCTTCAGACAGCTCGAAGCGCCCGGCCTTGCGCCGGATGGCCCCGGTAAAGGCGCCCTTCTCGTGGCCGAAGAGCTCGGAGGAGAGCAGGGTCTCGGGATAGGCCGAGCAGTTTACCACCACCAGGGGGCCGTCGTGACGCCGGGAAAAGCGGTGCACCGTCTCGGCCAACAGCCCCTTGCCCGTGCCCGATTCGCCCTCCAGGAGCACCGTGGTGTCGGTGTCCACCACGTTTTCCAACACGTCGGCCAGGGACTGCACCTGGGACGAGCCGCCCATGACCTGGCTGAGGTAGCGGCGCATCTCCAGGGATCGCTGGGCCTGCTGCCGGCCGGAGCGTTCGTGGGCCAGGTCTTCGTATAGGCTGCGGATGCGCAGCATCACCCGCACCCGGGCCAGCATGCGCTCCACGTCCACCGGCTTGGTGAGGAAGTCCTCGGCCCCCAGCTCCAGGGCCTTGAGGGTGGTGTCCTTGTCGTTCAGGGCCGAGAGCACCACCACCGGCACATAGCGCAGCTTGCCGTCCTGCTTGATGTACTTGAGCACCTCCCAGCCGCTGAGGCCGGGCAGCACCAGGTCCAGGAGCACCAGATCGAAATCGCCGTCGTCGGACAGGTGGTCCAGGGCTGCCTCGCCGCTGGCCGCCACCACCGCGGCGTGGCCCTCTGACTCCATCAGGGCGCTGAACAGGGTGGCCGAGTCTGGCTCGTCCTCCACCACCAGCACCCGGGCGTGGGGCTTTATGCGCGGTAGGGGGACACTGCTCACCGGGGCTCCTCCGGCTCCGGGCGCAGGGCGCAGCCCGGGCATATCTCGCCCAGGCGCTCCAGGGCCAAGTCCTGGTTCATCTCGGGCCAGTTGTCAGCCTGGCCGCCCAGTTCGCGGCCCTGGCGCATCAGCTCCGGGCAGGTGCCCGCGCTCAGGTGCAGGCAGCGGGTCCACAGGGGTTCTTGCATGGCTGTGCCTCGTGTTTAGGGTCGGGCCATCATAGCACTGTCCGGTATTCGACACAAGGGCGGCGAGATGCGGACAAGGTGACGATTCGATGGCCCTTGCTTCCCGCCGCCCGCCGCGCTAGTTTGATTAGCCATGTTGGTCGCCGATCTGCACATACACTCGCGCTACTCCCGGGCCACGGCCAAGAGCCTGAACCCCGAAAACCTGTGGCTCGCCGCCCAGGTGAAGGGTATCGGCCTGCTGGGCGCGGGCGACTTCACCCATCCCGCCTGGCTGGAGGAGCTGGGCGAGAAGCTGGTGGAAACCGGCGACGGGGCCTATGCCCTGCGGCCGGAGCTGGCCCGCGAGCTGCAAGACCAGGTGCCCCCGGCCTGCGCGGGCCAGGTGCGCTTCCTGCTCTCCGGCGAGATATCCACCATCTACAAGCGTCACGGCGCCACCCGCAAGGTGCACTCGCTGATCCTCATGCCCAGCCTGGAGTCCGCCGCGCGCCTCAATGCCCGTTTGGACCGGGTGGGCAACATCACCTCCGACGGCCGCCCCATCCTGGGCTTGGACACCCGCGACCTGTTGGAGCTGTGCCTGGAGGTGGAGCCTTCGGTGATTTTCATCCCGGCCCACGTGTGGACCCCCTGGTTCAGCCTGTTCGGCTCCAAAAGCGGCTTCGACTCCATAGAGGAGTGCTTCGACGACCTGAGCGGCCACATCACCGCCGTGGAGACCGGGCTGTCTTCGGACCCGCCCATGAATTGGCGGCTCAGCGCCCTGGACCGCATGGTCCTGGTGAGCAACTCCGACGCCCACAGCCCGGCAAAGCTGGCCCGCGAGGCCAACCTGCTCACCTGCGAGCCCACCTATCCCGCCCTGGCCTCGGCCCTGAGCGGCCCGGAAGCTGAAGGCTTGGCCGGCACCCTGGAGTTTTTCCCCCACGAGGGCAAGTACCATTTGGATGGCCACCGCAAGTGCGGGGTGTGCCTGGAGCCCGGCGAGACCCGCGCCCTGGATGGCCGCTGCCCAGTGTGCGGCAAGCCGCTCACCGTGGGGGTGCTCAGCCGGGTGGAGGACCTGGCCGACCGGCCCGAGGGGCGCCGTGCGCCCAATGCGCGCGAGTTCGAATCCATCGTGCCCCTGGACGAGGTGGTGGGCGAGGTCTTGCAGCGCGGCCCGGCCACCAAGGGGGTGCGTGGGGCCGTGGAGCAGCTCCTGGCCGAGCTGGGGCCGGAGCTCAGCATCCTGCGCGCCGCGCCTCTGAGCGAGCTGGAGCGGGTGGGCGGCCCGGTGCTGGCCGAGGCGGTGCGCCGCATGCGCTCCGGCGAGGTGGTGCTGGAGGGCGGCTTTGACGGGCAGTTCGGGGTGGTCAAGCTCTTCAGCCCCCAGGAGCGGGCCCAGCTGAAGGGGCAGGGCGCCCTGTGGCGCGACGCCCCGGCCAAGCCGCGCAAGCTTAAAAAAAAAGCCCTGACTAAGCCCCAGGCCCCGGCCCCGGTCGAGCCCCCGCTTTTTGCGGAGCCCGCGGCCGTGGGCCTGAGCGACGAGCAACGCGCGGCGGTGGAGCACCGGGGCGCGCCGCTCATCGTGCGGGCCGGACCCGGCGCAGGCAAGACCCGGGTCTTGGTGCAACGCGCCGCCGCCCTGGTGGAGGAGGGCGCCGCGCCCAAGCGGGTGCTCATGATCACCTTTACCCGCAAGGCGGCCGGCGAGCTGGCCGAGCGCCTGGCCGGGGAGCATCCCCACGCGGCTGGGGTCAAGGTGAGTACCTTCCATGCCCTGGGCCGCGAGGTGCTGGCCTCGGCGAGCGGCGGGCCGCCCGCGATCATGGGGCACGAGGAGCGCTCCGCCTTGGTCAAGGAGCTGGCCAAGGCCTTGGGCTGGAAGCCCGGCCCGGCCGAGCTGGAGCTGACCCGCCTCAAGCAGGCGGTGGAGCCTGCGCCCCGGCCCGAGTTTAAGCCCCTGTTCCGGGCCTATGAAGAAGCTTTGCATCGGGCCGGGCTCATCGACCTGGACGACCTGGTGCCAGGCGCGGTGCGCGCCCTGCGGGACGATCCCGCCCTGGCCGCCGCCTGGGCCGGGCGCTTCGCTCATGTGCTGGTGGACGAGTACCAGGACTCCAACCCGGCCCAGGTGGAGCTGTTGAAGCTGTTGGCCGCGGGCAAGGCCTCCCTGGCGGTCATCGGCGACCCGGACCAGGCCATCTACGGTTTTCGCGGAGCGGAGCGAGAAAACTTTTTGCGCTTCGAGGCTGACTTCCCCGGCGCGGCGGTGCTGGGCCTCACCGCCAACTTTCGCAACGCCGGATCCATCCTGCGCGCGGCCACGGAGTTGATGGCCACTGACCCCGACCCCGGCCGCCTGGCCCTGAGCGCCCGGCGGCCCGAGGGCGAGCTTCCCGTCCTGGCCGACCTCGCCGGCCCCCGGGCCGAGGCCGCCTGGGTGGCGGGGCGCATCCTGGAGCTGACCGGCGGGCTGGACTCGCGCCAGGTGGAGGCCGGGGAGGGCGGAGGCCTGGCCCCCCGCGACATCGCGGTGCTCTACCGCATCCACGCCCAGGCCGCGCCCCTGGCCGAGGCCCTGGCCAAGGCCGGGGTGCCTTTTCAGGTGGCTGGCCAGGAGCCCCTGGGCGAGACCGACCCCCTGGATTTCAAGGCCCAGCGGGTGAGCCTGATGACCCTGCACGCGGCCAAGGGCCTGGAGTTCAAGGCGGTGTTCCTGGTGGGTCTGGAACAGGGCCTGTTGCCCTACCAACCGCCCAGCGGCGAGGCCTCGGACCCCGGCGAGGAGCGGCGCCTGCTCTATGTGGGCATGACCCGGGCGCGGGAGCGCTTGTACCTGAGCCGTTGCGCGGCGCGCTCGCTTTTCGGCGAGAGCGGCCCGCGCAACGCCTCGCCTTTTTTGGCCGATCTGCCGCCAGCGGCCTGCCAAAGGGTTAGCGTGCGCAGCCAACGCCGCGCCCGTCAGATGGATCTTTTCGGGGGGTAGGGGAGGCTCTCAGGTCTCTTTGTTGTAGCGCTCGCGGGCCCGCTTGACCGCCTGTTGCAGCTCCGCCATTTGCACCGGCTTTTCCAGGAAATCCGAGGCGCCCATGCGCATGGCCGCCACCACCGACTCCTTGTCGCCGTGCCCGGTGATCACGATCACCTCGGTGTCCGGGCTCATTCGCTTGACGTCCTGCAAGACCTCCAGCCCGCCCTTGCCCGGCATCTTCAGGTCGGTGACCAGGATGGGGGTGGGCGACTGGGCGAACTTCTCTATGGCCTCCACCGGGTCGTTGAAACTGACGATGTCGTAGGCTTCCCGCTTCAGGAAGCTGCAATACACATTCAGTACCCCGGGGTCGTCGTCCACCACCGTGACCCGGCGGTCCTCCAGGCCCAGGATGGACAGGGCCGCCTCGACCACCTCGGGATCGAAATGGGTGCCCGAGCCTTGTTCCAGCACCGCGCAGGCTTCGTGTATGCTGTGGGCCGGACGATAGGGACGGTGGCTGGTCATGGCCTCCACCACGTCGCACACCGCCAGCAGCCGGGCCCAGGGGTGGATCTCCTCGCCCTTGAGCCCCTGGGGATAGCCCGAGCCGTCGATGCGCTCGTGGTGCTCGTAGACCACGCGGGCCACCGGCCAGGGGAAGGAGATGTTCTCCAGGATGCGGAAGGCCGTGGCCGGGTGCTCGCGGATGATGCCCATCTCGTGATCGGTCAAGCGGCCGGGCCGGTTGAGGATGTCCAGGGGGATGGCTCCCTTGCCGATGTCGTGTAGCAGGCCGCAATACTTCAGGCCGGTCAGGTCGTCATCGGACAGGCCCATCTCGCCGCCCACCTGCACCGCCAGCTCGGCCACCCGCTGGCTGTGGCCGGAGGTGTAGGGGTCGCGGCTGTCCACCATGTTGGTCAGGGCCAGGGTGGTGGCCTCCAGCCCCCGGTTGAGGGCCATGGTCAGCTCGTTGCGCTCCTGCTCGCGCTTGCGGTGCTCGGTAACGTCCTTGAACAGGTGCACCGTGCCCTGGACCTCTCCCCGGTCGTCGGTGACCGGAGTCAGGGTAACGGCGAAAAGGCGGCCCGAATTGGGGTCTTGGAAATCGCCCGAGCACATTTTGCCGTCCTGGAGGACGCCATTTTGCAGGCAATCCTCCGGCGGTGCGTAGGCGCCGTGCATCAGTTGGTAGCAAGACTGGCCCACGATTTCGCTGTAGTTCAGGCCCAGGTAATCGCGCATGGCCTTGTTGCAGCGTTGGACTTTGAAGTCCTTGTCGATGACCACCAGCAGGTCTTCCAGGGAGTCGAAGCATTGGCGCCATTCGGTGGCCGCCTTGCTAACCTCGGCCTCGGCCCGGCGCAGCTCGCTCAGGTCGGTGTAGATGGCCATGGAGCCCAGGCATTCGCCGTCTTCCCGCAACAGGGGAGAGGCGGACACGAAGATGGGTATCCGGCGGCCGTCCTTGGTGGTCACCTCCAGCTCATAGGACGAGGAGCTGCCCTGGCGCCGCTTGGCCAGCTCTCCCTTGAGGAACTCGGCGCCGTCTTTTTCGACCAGGGAGAACAAGGAGCCGCCCACCAGCTCCGCCTCGCTGTAGCCCAATAGCTCGGCCAGGGCCGGGTTGGCGAAGGTGATCACCCCGTTGGTGTCCACCGACATCAGGCCGTCCTTCATGGTCTCCACCAGGGTGCGGTAGCGCCCTTCGCTGTTGGCGACCATGTGCTGGCGGGAGGCCATGCGGTTAAGGGCCTTGACCGCCACCGCCTCCAAGAGGTCGAGCTGGTTGATGCCCAGATAGTCGGCCGCGCCCAGGCGCAGCAGCTCGGTCATGACCTCCTGGCTGGGCCGGGGGTCCAGCACCACCACGGGACGGATCAGCATACGCCGCTCGAGCAGATTCAAAACCTCGCGCGCTCCGCAGGGGCCGTCGTTATAGGCGATGATCAGTTCAGGGGGGTCATCGAGGGCGCCGGCCAACTCGGCCTGGTCGTGGGCGTGGCTGAAACGGGGGGGGCTATCCTGGCCCCGCAACAAATCCGAGATTTCTTGCTGCAACTTGGGCGGCAGCCCTAGGAGCAATATGGAGCGGGCCAGGGGCATAGCTGAGCTTTCCACCGGACAGGGACGGACCTTCCCCGTTAAGGACCCATCATTCTTGCCAATATGACCTTAGAGTATAGGGTTAGGCCGTCCGGAGGGGCAAGGCAATATTTTCACCAGAATGGATGAATCAGGCGGGGGGCAGGCCGTACTCCTTAATTTTGTTCTGCAAGGTCTTGCGGGTGATGCCCAGCATCTCCGCCGCCCGGGTGCGGTTGCCCTCGGTGGCGGCCAGGGTCTTTTCGATTAACATGCGCTCGGCGTCGCGGATGGTCATGCCCGCGTGCAGGCTGTC
The DNA here is from genome assembly GCA_020444545.1 of Desulfarculaceae bacterium. Taxonomy (NCBI): domain Bacteria; kingdom Pseudomonadati; phylum Thermodesulfobacteriota; class Desulfarculia; order Desulfarculales; family Desulfarculaceae; species Desulfarculaceae bacterium. The sequence continues at coordinate 390,759 of JAHLKT010000002.1, forward strand.
CCCGGCCTCGGATTCGGGAACCCGGTCGCCCAGGAGCAGATCGCCCGGCTCTATGAGCTGCCCTTGCGACAAAATCACCGCCCGCTCCACTCCGTTGATAAGCTCGCGCACGTTGCCCGGCCAGGCGTAGGACATGAGCCGGGTGCGGGCCGCGGGGCTGAAGCCCTTTATCTCCCGCTGGTTCTCGGCCGCGAAACGCCGGAGAAACAGCTCGGCCAACAGCAGCACGTCCTCGCCCCGGCCGCGCAGGGGGGGCATGGCCAGGTTGACCACGTTGAGGCGGTAGTAGAGATCCTCGCGGAAGGCGCCTTCGCTCACCGCGGCGGCCAGGTCGCGGTTGGTGGCCGCGATCACCCGCACGTCGGCGTGGAAGGTCTTGTCGCTGCCCACCGGGGAGTACTCGCCTTCTTGCAAGGCCCTGAGCAGCTTGGCCTGGAGGGCCGGGGTCATCTCGCCGATCTCGTCCAAAAACAGGGTGCCCCCGTCGGCGGCGGCCATGCGCCCCTCGCGGCGGCTGGTGGCCCCGGTGAAGGAGCCTTTCTCGTGGCCGAACAGCTCGCTCTCCAGAAGGTTCTCCGGCAGGGCCGCGCAGTTCACCTTGATCAGGGGCCCCTGGGCCCGGGCTGAGTTCTGGTGCAGTATCTGAGCCACCACCTCCTTGCCCGTGCCGCTCTCGCCGGTGATGAGCACCGTGGCCTGGCTGGGGGCCACCAGGGCCATGGTCTCCTTGAGGCGGCGCATGGGCGGGCTTTCGCCCACCAGGGCCGAGAAGTCGAAGCGCTCGTTCAGGCGCTCGGCTTGGGAAGCCACCTGGGCGGCCAGGCGGGCGGCCTTGAGCTGGCGCTCGATCTTTATGAGCACCTCGTCCACGTCCAGGGGCTTGGTCAGATAGTCCTCGGCCCCGATCTTGAGGGCCTGCACCGCGCTGTCGATGGAGCCGTAGGCGGTCATCATCATCACCGGCAGCTCGGGGTGGGCCCCCTTGATGCGCCCCAGGGCCTCCATGCCGGTCACCCGGGGCATCACCAGGTCCATGAGCACCAGGTCCACCGGCTCGGCCTCCACCGTGGCCACCGCCGCGCCGCCGTCGGCAGCCTCGGCCACGCGGTAGCCCGCCTCTTCCAGGTGGGCGGTGAGCATCAAGCGATGGGCCGCCTCGTCGTCCACTACCAGGATCAGGGGTTGCTTGCTCATGCCTTGGCCTTTGTCAGGGGCAGGGTCAGGGTGAACACCGCGCCGCCCTCCGGGCGGTTGGCAGCGCTCAGCTCGCCGCCCTGGGCGGAGGCCAGGCGACTGGCGATGGCCAGGCCCAGGCCGGTGCCCCGCTCCTTGGTGCTGAAGAAGGGATCGAAGATTTCGTTTTCCTGGCCCGGGGGCAGGCCGGGGCCCTGGTCGGCCACGCTGAGCGCCACGCTCTGGCCGTTGCGCGCCGCGCTCACCTCCACCCGGCCCTGGCCGTTGTTGGCGTCCATGGCGTTGAGAAGGAGGTTCATGAGTATCTGGCGCACCTGGTCCGGGTCGGCCGGAACCTGAGGCAGGCCGGGCTCGCAGTGGGCCGCGACCTCCACGCCCTGGCCCCGGGGCTCGTCGGCCAGCAGGCGGATGGTGCCATCGATGCTCTCGCCCAGGTCCAGGGGGATGAGCCGGGGCGGCCGGGGGCGGGTGTAGTCCAACAGGCCCGAGACCACCCGCTCCAGGCGGTCCACCTCGGCCACGGCGGTCTGGGCGCACTGGGCCTGGCGGGTGCCTTCCTGCTGGCCCTTGGCCAAAAACTGCACCAGCCCGCGCAGGGCCGAAAGGGGGTTGCGCACTTCGTGGGCCACCGAGCCGGCCAAACGGCCCACCGCGGCCAGGTGCTGGTTGGCCGCCACTTCCTCGCGCAGGCGGCCCAGCTCGCGTTGGCGACGGCGGGCCAGGAGAAACATGAACGCGGCCACCGTGCCCGCGGCCAGGAAGACCACGCCCGCCAGGAACAGGGAGCTGGCCAGGTCGCGCTTTTGGGCGGTCTGGATGCTCTTGGTGGATAGGCGCACCAGCACGTAGCCCGGCTTTTGGTTCGGGGCGGGCAGGCCCATCATGTTCATGCCCGGGGCCATCATGCGTCCCATCTCTTCCCGATGGTCGCGTGCCCAATTGGGCAGCCTGCCGCCCGGCCGCCGCAGCGGAGCCAGGGGCTCGAAGGGCCGCCCCAGGACCAGCTCTCCCTTGAGGAAGGTGGTTACCGGCATACGATGGTCGATGGCCGCGTCCACCTCCTGGGGCAGGCCGCCCAGGGCCATGCGCCGCACGTCCTTGGCGTTGGGCACCGAGACTCCGGCGGCCATAAGCTCGTTGCGCGGGTCCACCACGGCCAGGGAGAGCAGGTTGGGCAGGCGCAGCATCTCCTCCACCAAAGACTGCATACGCAGGGTGCCCCACATGTGGTGGCGCATACCGAAGCGGGTGGCCCCCTCCAGGGAGCGCACCACCAGCTCGCCCTGGGTGGCCAGGGAGTGGCGCATCAGCTCGCCGGTCTTTTGCATACGCCGGGCGGTGGTCAGGCCGATCACCACCAGGATCAGCAACAACATCCCGGCCAGCAAGAGAACGGGCAGACCGCTCTTGGGCTCGCGCTTCTTGGGGGTGTTGTTGCTCATCCTGTCGGGTCTCCTAGACAATCAAGGCCCGGGCCTTTGGGGGCCCGGACCCTGATTGTAACCGAGGGTCGGTGCTTAGCGCCAGCAAGAGCCCTGGCCGTAGCCTTGGCCGGGGCCGTAACCCCTGCCCATCATGCCGGGGCCGTAGCCGCCGCCGCGAGGACCGAAGCCGCGTCCCTTGCCCCGGCCGCCGAAGCCGTAGGCGGGCAGGCCGGCGTTGGTGGCCTTCTTGGCCATCTGGGCGCGCAGGTCGATCATCTCGGTCTGCAGGGCCTTGATCTTGGCCGCGTCAGGCGTGGCCTGGGCGTACTCGGTGCGCAGCTCGATGCCCTTGAGGGCCATGGTCTGGCGAAGCTGCATGGTGTCCTTCAGGAAGGCGGCGCGCTTGGCCTGGAACTTCTCGAAGTCCTGCTTGCTCATCTGGGCGCCCGCGCCGTAGCCGGGCCCGGAGCCGCGTCCGCCGGCCGCGTAGCCGGGGCAGTTGCCCGGGCCGTAGCCTTGGCCGGAGCCCCAGGGGCCAGCCCAGGCTCCCACCGCCATGAGGGCCACCAGGGTCAGGCTACCTGCGATCACGCTAATCTTTTTCATGTTCTTGCCTCCTTGGGCTGACTCTTGGGTTTTGGTTTCCGTTTAGGTGCGTATCCGTTTTGGTGCGTTCCGGATGCCCCATGAAGTAGCATGGCGCGTGCCAACGCCTTGCTTGGCGGCCAAAAAAATGGATTTGCTAGTTATATCCAGAAGTTATAATGTGGGAAAAAATTGGGGCAGGGGGCGGGGCGGCCCTGGCCAGCGAAAAAAATAGGCGCGCTCCCGGCTGGGTGGGAAATTTTTTCGCACCAGACAGGAGCCATCCCCAGGTTTGACTGGTTCCTGAAAGGGGACCTACCATAGTTAGGGAAGCTCTTGACGAACCTGCAAGCGAGGATGCGACATGAAAACCAGCCTGGCCGGCCTTTTGCTGCTCTGTTTGGTCTTGCTGGGCCTCTCTGGCCCGGCCCGGGCCGAGACTCCCAAGGTTTCGCCGGACTGCCCCTGCGCCGGCTCCATCAATCGGCTGGTCCAAGCGTATGAGTCGCGGCCGGAGTTCAAGACGCTGTTGGACGCGGCCTTCGCCAACATGCAGCAGCTGCCGCCCGACTATCCCCGAGGCAACCCCTGGATCGGCAAGGACCTGGGCTATCTGGTCAGGTTCCTGGAGTCCTGGTGCACCTTTTTGCCCCAGGTGAACGGCAGCCACGACGATGGGCTCAAGTACATCCAGGACTTTGCCTGGTTCTATTACCAGAACCCCTTTGGCCGGGTCTTCGTGCGCCTGCCGCCGGGCAAGGGCATCATGCAGCAGTTCGTGCGCGAACGCGGGGCCTACATGGACAGCCCGGCCTCGCTGAAGTTCGTGGAGCAGTGGATCAACGACCCGCGCGGCGAGAAGGAGGACTACGCTCTGCCCGATCCCTCAGCCAAGGACGGGGGCTACAAGTCCTTTAATGAGTTCTTCGCACGCGAGCTGAAAAACCAGGCCGTTTCCCGGCCTCAGACCATGCCCGGCCGCGACTACCTGATCGCCGCGCCCACCGACTGCATCATGAACTCGGTGCCCCAGAAGATCACCAGCCTGGATACGCCCATTACCACCAAGGGCGGCGAGGCCCTGAACATCCTGGAGATGCTGGGCGGCTCCATGTACGCCAAGAAGTTCGTGGGCGGCACGGCCCTGTCCTGCGTGCTCATGCCCAACACCTATCATCACTTCCACGCGCCGGTGAAGGGCAGGGTGGTGGAGGCCCAGATCCTGGGCGGGTCTTTCTTCGGGCACCCCAACTTCCCCAAGTGGGCCCCCAGCACCGGCAACGTGGGATTTCCCGGGGCCAACTTCAACCCCTTCGGCGGCTTTCAGCGGGCCTATTTCGTGATCGACACCGGCCAGTACGGCCACGTGGCCATGGTGGCGGTGGGCCTCAACACCATCAGCTCAATCACCCTGGAGCCGGCCTTTTCCCATTTGAGCGCGCCGGTGGCTGTGGAACGGGGCCGCAAGCTGGGCCATTTCCTCTATGGCGGCTCGCTGTGCCTGATGTTCTTTGAAAAAGGCCGCTACACCTCCGGGGCGGTCAAGGTGCGCCTGGGCAACCAGATCGGCATCTTCGACACCCCACGCTAGCCGCCATATCTCCCCGCTCTTGCGGGCCCGCGCGGGGGGCGGGCCCCACCACCGGCCCGCGCCCTTATTTTGCTTGACCGGCGAACAAGTTTGCCCTATGGTAAATATTAACCAAGCCGACATATTGGTAAAGTAACTGAAATAACGGATAATATATTGAACCTGGGCAATGAGCTGCGCCGCTGCCGCAAGGGGCAAAATCTCACCCTCAAAGCGGTGGCCGAAAAGGCCAGGGTGTCGGAAGGCTTCCTGAGCCAGGTGGAGAACAACGTCAAGTCTCCCTCGGTGGAGACCCTGATGGCCATCGGCTCGGCCTTGAGCGTGGACGTGGGCGTCTTGCTCAGCCGTTTGCAAAAACAGGAGCGGGTCTTCGTCTTCCGCACCGAGGAGTGGGCCGAGGTGGACATGCCCCACACCGGCTTCGTCACCCGCCGCATGAGCCCGCCGGAAAACCGCGCCGTCCTGGACGGGGCGGTTCTTTTCATAGAGCCCGGCAAATCCCTGCCGGTACGCAAAAACATCAAGAATGGCCAGGAAGTGCTATGCGTCCTGGACGGCCTCATCGAGCTGCGTCACGGGGACCGGGTGTTCCAGCTGAAAAAGCATGACGCGGCCCATTTTTGGGCCGAGCCCAAGGCCCAGGCAATCGCCAACATTGGCGAGGAAACCGCCGTGGTCTTGTGGGTAGGGACTCTTTGAGCCGGGCCGGGAGGGGTCCGGTTCGCCAAAAATGTGAGGAGGGAGAGGACGCATGATCAAATTCGGCAAGGGCAACCTTAGGGTGCCCCAGTGGTCGCGCAGGGTGTTCATGGTCGCCGGCGGCTGCACCCCCTTCCGCAAGTACTTCCCGGAGTACAAGCTGGAAGAGCTGGTGATGATGGGCTACAAGATGATGCTGGAGGACAACGACCTGAAGATGTCCCCCAAGGAGATCAAGGACCAGATCCAGTACTGCGCCTACGGCGAGTTCGCCGATCACTTCCAGGACCAGCTTCTCTGCGAAGCCAAGATTCACGACTACCTGGGCCTGGACCCCCTGTGGAACAACGGCATCAAGACCGGCGGGGCCACCGGCGGCGCGGCGGTGCTCAACGGCGCCATGGCCGTGGCCAGCGGCTACGCGGACACGGTGCTGGTCTGCGGCTGGGAGCGCATGGACGAGGTGGACACCCGCACCGGCAACTTCTACATCTCCACCGCCGCCTGCAAGGACTTCGAGACCCGCATGGGGCGTATCTACAGCTCCTATTACGCGCCCATGGCCAACCGCTTCGCCGAGGCCTACAACCTTTCGGAAGTGACCCGGGCCAAGGTGGCGGTGAAAAATCGGGGCTACGCCATGAGTAACCCCAACGCCCAGCAGCCGGGCCACCATACCGTGGAAGAGGTGCTGGAGTCGCGCATGAGCGCCTATCCGCTGCGCTTCCTGGAATGCTGCGCCATGACCGCGGGCAGCGCCTCGGTGCTACTTTGCAACGAGGAGATGGCCTACAAGCTCAGTGACCACCCGGTGGAGCTGTTCATGGCCGGGGGCACCCACACCTTGCGCGTGGCCGACCGGCGGCACATGGAGATTCCCCTGCTGCCCAACGAGCCCGAGGGCATGTACGACGACCTGCTGGCCGAATCCGGTCGCTGGCCCGGCTTCGAGTCCTTCCTGGCCGCGCGTTTCGCGGCCTATCTGGCCTACCGCATGGCCGGCATCAAGGAGCCCCTGGATGAGCTGGACCTGGTGGAGCTGCACGACGCCTTCACCATCAGCGACATCCAGACCTACGGCGACATCGGCCTCAGGCCCTATGGCCAGGAGCCGGACTACATCGAGAGCGGCGACGCTTACTACGGCGGCAAATGCCCCTCCAACCTCTCGGGCGGCCTCTTGGGCACCATGCACGCGGTGGGCGCCACCGGCATCTGGCAGGCGGCCGAGGTGCTCTGGCAGATCCAGGGCAAGTACGACAAGTTCCACGGCGACGAAAAGTGGTGGCAACGGGCCGGCAAGGAGAAACCGGCCGACTGGAAGAGCCTGCAAGTGCCCGATGCCAAGCAGGGCCTGTGGATCAGCCACGCCGGAGTGGGCTCCCACGTCACCTGCGGCATCCTGCGCAAGGCCTGGTAAGGGAGGAGGCGTAACATGAGCAAGGCATACGAAGGTCCTTTGGCCACCAAGTTCATCGGCACCCCCAGCGAGATCTACGACGACAAGGGCGACTTCTGGGTAGTCGACTTTCCCCGCAGCATTACCCACCATCACACCTACGGCCTGTTGACCCCCTTCTTCAAGGGGCTCACCGAAGGCAAGCTGATGGCCACCAAGTGCACCAACCCCGAGTGCACCGAGAATTCGGTGTGGCTGCCCCCCCGGGCCGATTGCCCGGACTGCTACGCCCGCACGGAGTGGGTGGAGGTGCCTACCGTGGGCAAGATCTACGCCTACACCATGCTGGACTACGCGGGCATCGGCATCGAGATGGAGACGCCTTACTGGCAGGTGGACGTGCAGATCGAAGGCGTGGACACCATCTTCAAGGGCTACTTGAAGCAGGGCAAGCCGGTGACCGGCATGCCGGTGAAGGCCGAGTTCCGCACCGAGAACCCCACCCACACCATCCTGGATGTCTGCTGGGTGCCCATAGAGGGATGAGAACGCACGGCGGGGGGCTCCGGCCGGGGCCTCCCGCCTTTTGAGATTTCGCCGGCCCGGAGCGCGGCAGGCGGCTTGACGCCGGGAGAGCCGGTTATCTAGATTAGGTAAGCCCTAATCCGATCAGCGCGGAGGAGAGGATGGACTTCGAGCTATCCATGGAGCAGGATATCCTGCGCAAGACGGTGCGGGACTTCGCCGAAAAGGAGATAGCCCCGGTGGCCCGGGAGCTGGACCAAAAGGAGGAGTTCTCGCTGGACACCTGCCGGGCCATGGGCGAGCTGGGCCTGTTCGGCATGATCGTGGCCGACGAATACGGCGGCCAGGGCATGGACTACGTGTCCTACATCATCGCCGTGGAGGAGATCGCGCGCATCGACGGCTCCCACGCCGCCACCATCGCGGCGGGCAACTCCCTGGGCATCTCGCCCTTGTACTACTACGGCTCCGAAGAGCAGAAGCGTAAATACCTGCCCAAGCTGTGCACCGGCGAAGGGCTCTGGGGCTTCGGGCTCACCGAGCCGGGGGCCGGCTCCGACGCGGGCAACAGCGCCACCACCGCCGTGTTGGACGGCGACCAGTGGGTGCTCAACGGCTCCAAGATTTTCATCACCAACGCCAGCGCGCCCAACAGCATGGGCGTGACGGTGATGTGCAAGACCGGCAAGCGCGAGGACGGCCGCGACGAGCTGAGCTGCATCCTGGTGGAGCACGGCACGCCGGGCTTCGAAGCCCGCGAGATGCACGGCAAGATGATGTGGCGCGCCTCCAACACCAGCGAGCTCTACTTCGACGACTGCCGGGTGCCCAAGGACAACATCCTCGGGGTGCGGGGCAAGGGCTTCCACCAGATGCTGGAGACCCTGGACGGTGGGCGGCTGTCCATCGGGGCCATGGGCGTGGGCGGGGCCCAGGGGGCCTATGAGCTGGCTCTACGCTACGCCAAGGAGCGCCAGCAGTTCGGCAAGCCGGTGGCCAGCTTCCAGATCAACGCCTTCAAGCTGGCCGACATGGCCATGGAGATCGAGGCGTCCCGCCTGCTGCTCTACAACGCCTGCTGGCTACGCGACAATCACAAGTTTTTCTCCAAGCACGCGGCCATGGCCAAGCTCTACGCTTCCGAGGTCATGGGCCGGGTGACCGACCAGGCGGTGCAGCTCCACGGGGGATACGGACTCATGCAGGAGTACGACGTGGAGCGCTTCTACCGCGACTACAAGCTGCTGACCATTGGGGAGGGGACCAGCGAGATTCAAAGGCTGGTGATCGCCCGCTTGATAGGGGCGATCTAAGACACAGCGGCTGGGGAGAGGGGAAGGCGCCTCCGCGAGGGGGCGCCTATTTTATTGCGCCGCGCCCCACCGGGCAGGCCAGCTCGCAACGGCGGCAGTAGCGCACCTGCTTGCTGGGCTGCTCCCGTTCCGGCAAATCCACCATGCGCCCGTCCGTGATATCCGCCTCCATCTGACGGTTGCAGACCTCGCGGGCATAGGCCCCGTCGCGGCCGGGCAGGGGAGACGGGGCGTCCGGGGGCCACTTCCGCCCATTCGGGGCCATGGCCCCTTGCGGGCAGGCCGGGCGGCAGGGGCCCTCGCACTCCGGGCAAGGGTCCCAGTCCAGAGGCTCGCCCGGCGCCAGCTGTGCGCCCACGGCCAGGGCGCGCAGGCGCACCCGGGGGCCCAGCTCCGGACACATGAACAGGTTGCTCCGGCCCACCACGCCCAGGCCGGCCAGCACGGCCGCGTCCTTGAGAAACACCCCGCCGCGCTCCGGGTGATAAGCCAGGTCGCGCGCCGCCACCCCGTGCTCCTCGCGCAGCCAGCGCGCCACGCCCTTGGTCACCTTGGCCAGGGCCTGGTTGCCCAGGGTGCGGCTGGGGATGTGCTCTTGCCACCAGTCCAGCTCCGGCTCGCCGCCGGGATGGGCCACGCCCACCACCACCAGGCTGATCGGCTTGAAGTCCAGGTCCGGCTCCGGGGCCCGGCCGGGATGCCCCGCGCCCACCCCGCCCCAAGTGGGCATGAAGGGTTGCACCGCGTAGGAAGGCCCGGCCATGAGCCGGTCCCAGGCCACGGCTCCGGCGATGTCGGCCCCCAGGTCGCGGGCCTGGTTCAAGGCGGCTTGGGTGAGTTCGGAGGGATTCGGTTCGTTCAAGACTTCAGCCTATCTCGCGGCCTGGGGCCGCGTGCGCGGGTGGGCTGTTACACCGAGGGTGCAGGCTATAGGCGGCCATGTCAATGGGGGAGGTGCGAAATTTGGGATTGGCCAAGCACGAGCGGTTGAGAGCAAGGCGGGAGGCAAGCCATGAGCAGCGCCCCAAAAGAGAGCCGATTTGGCAAAGAGCTTCAGGCCCACATGGAAGGCGTGGTTGCCTAGCACTTCGCGGCCCAGCGCCAGCGCCTGTGGCAAAGCTGAGAGCCGCGTATGTTGGGGGAGGTGGCCGCCGTGACTGTAGGGAAGGCTTATATATTAAGATGCCCCGTTTTTTGTGATCGCCTATTTAGGCATCGGCCAATTGTTTGTAACGCCTTCTAGGCCAATATCTTTGAGTTGGTCCAGCGTGATGTTATATTGCTTTGCAATGTCATTTTCATAAATTTCCAAGAGTTTGTTGGAAGCCGCCGCTTGTCTTTTAAGTTGTTCACGAGCGTCATCTTGCGAGTACCCTGGTTGAGAAGGGTTGGGAAGAGGATATGCCGCCTCTGCTTCTGCGTGTGACTTATCTTCAGCTTTGACAATCGTAACGAAGATTTCCCTGCGCTTTGCTTCGTCTAGCCCGTGAATTGTTTTTGGTAGCTCTTTGATTTTTTCAATTAAATCACTTTTTATACTTATTTTTACTGGATCTTCATCGCCCACTTTGCTCAGCATGCCAATCCATTGACCCATTCCTGAATCGAAATGATCGCGGGAGGTGTAAAGATATATAAAGACATGGGTAGGTCTGCCGCTATGATAATTAAAGCTGGTTTTAGAAGTTTCCTGCAAATATAAATTTTGCAGTAATTGGCGGAGATTAGCTTCGGTGATTGTGCCGTTTATTTGAACATGCAACTCCACTTGGGTTTTTATGGGAGCATCATAAAGCTCCCGATCAATTATGTTGTATTTCAATGCGGATTCATTCGTTTGCCTTTGGTTTTCGTAAGCCTTCGGCATTGTATCCAAATCCTTTCTTGATTTGTTGGGGGGACTTTCGCTGCACCCAAAAAAAGCGATTGTGATAACAGCTATGGCAGTTAGAATAATGGAATGTCGATGTTGACTCATGATAGCGTCCGCCTATTTGGTTGCTTTGCTCGACATGCAATATATAAAATATACTAAATGAAATTGGCAATTAGGAAAATTTGTCATTAGAGGAGTTTATGCATAAACTTCCGCTAAAATTATGTCTAACACGACTTATCTTTTCTGCTCAACAAAAAAAGGGCGGGGATAAACCCCGCCCTCACTCAATCAAGCAATCTTGTCTTTCTTTCTAGCCTACTTCTCCTGACTGTAAATCACCGCCAGGATCTTGGCCGGGCCGCTGCCATGAGGGCGCAGCACGTGCGGCACGCTGGAGTCGTAGTAGATGCTGTCCCCCGGGCCTAGGATCTCCACCGCGTCGTCCACCAGGGCCTCCATGGAGCCTTCCAACACGTAGATGAACTCCTGGCCGTCGTGGGCGCTGGGCTCCACTTCCTGGCTGGCCGCTTCAAGCGTAACGATGAAGGGCTCCATGTTGCGGTTGGTCTTGTGCGGGGCCAGGGTCTCGTAGGTGTATCCGTAGGAGGTGCGCTTGGTGGCGCCCTGGCGGCTCATCTGCTGGCGGTCGGCCACCCGGGTCACGGTGTAGGGCCGCTCGCCCCCACCGCTGATCAGGGCGCCCCAGCGCATGTCCAGGGCCTTGCCCAGCTTGACCAGCACGCCCAGGGGAGGGGAGGCCTCGTTGCTCTCGATCTCGGCCAGGGCGTCCTCCGGGATGCCGGTGCGCTGGCTCAGGTCCTCCAGGCTCAGGCCCTTGTGCTGGCGTACCAAGGCGATGCGCGCCCCCACCGGCAGGCTCTCGTCGGCCGGGGCCTGCTGGCCGGCGGCCACGGCGTCCACCCCGGCCAGGAAGTCGTCCTCCCGGCTGTTGCCGTAGTGGGCGCTGTCGCCCTGAGACATCAGTCCGTGGTGGCCTTTCTCGCCCTTGTCAGCCATGGCCTCGCCTCCCGTGTGGGCCGCTAGGCGGCCTTTTCCCCGGTAACGAACCGCGCCCCCGCCTGGAGGGCCTCGGTGTTGGCCGGGATCATCTTGTGATAGCGCGGGTCCAGCGCATCGGTCAGGGCCTTGGCAACCTGCTCGATGGTCAGGACGCCGCTGCCGGCAACCACCGCGCCCAGCATGACCATGTTGGTCAGGCGCGGGTTGCCCACTTCCTTGGCCAGCTCCAGGGTGGGCACGTAGTGCACCTGCTTGGCGCGGGTGGTGAACTGGCCCTCCTGGATCAGGCTGCCGTTGACGAACACCTGGCCCTTTTTCTTGACCATGGGGGCGAACTTCTCGGCCGAGGGCCGGTTCATCACCACCGCGGTCACCGGCTCGTGGATGATGGGCGAGCCCACCGGACGGTCGCTAACCACCACCGTGCAGTTGGCCGTGCCGCCGCGCATTTCCACCCCGTAGACCGGCATGTAGGTAACTTGCTTGCCCGCCTTCATGGCCCCGTAGGCCAGCACCGTGCCCATCAAGAGCACGCCCTGGCCGCCGAACCCGGCGATTATGGTGTCAAAATACATCGCTTACCCGCTCCCGGTCAATTGGCCCGGACGTCTTTGTAAACGCCCAGGGGGAAGTAGTCGGCCATTTCCTTGCCCACCCTGGCGTTGGCCTCTTCGGCGCTCATCTTCCAGTTGGTGGGGCAGGAGGAGAGGAACTCCACAAAGGAGAAGCCCCAGCCCTTCTGCTGATAGGTGACCGCGCGCTTGAGGGCGGCCTTGGCCTTCTTTAGGTTCTTGATGTTGTCCACCGCCACCCGCGCGGCATAGGCGGTGCCCTCCAGGGTGGAGAGCATCTCGGTCACCCGGATGGGCAGGCCCGCCTCGGCGGCCGAGCGGCCGTAGGGGCTGGTGGTGGTCACCTGGCCTTCCAGGGTGGTGGGGGCCATCTGGCCGCCGGTCATGCCGAACACCGCGTTGTTCACGAACACCACGGTGATGTTCTCGCCGCGGTTGGCCGCGTGCACGATCTCGGCGGTGCCGATGGCGGCCAGGTCGCCGTCGCCCTGGTAGGTGAACACAAAGCTGTCGGGCATGGCCCGCTTGAGGCCGGTGGCCACGGCGGCGGCGCGCCCGTGCGGGGCTTCCACGATGTCCACGTCAAAGTAGTCGTAGATCAACACCGAACAGCCCACCGAGGCCGCGCCCAGGGTCTTGCCCCTCAGGCCGAAGTCGTCGATCTGCTCGGCCAAGAGGCGGTGGATCACGCCGTGGTGGCAGCCGGGGCAGTAGTGGTAGGGCACGTCCTTGAGGCAGGAAGGACGGTCGAAGACCTTCTTGAGTTTAGGCTGGGCGCTCATTTCAGGCCTCCCTTGCGCCAAATCTTCATGGCTTCCTTGGCCAGCTCGTCGGGGGTGGGGATGGAGCCCGGAGGCCGCCCGTAGAACTCCACGGGCACCGCGCACTCGGCGGCCAGCTTCACGTCCTCCACCATCTGGCCGGTGTTGAGCTCCATGACCGCCAGGATCTTGGCCTTGGCCGCGGCCTCTTGCACCGCCTTGTCCGGGAAGGGATACAGGGTGATGGGCCTAAGCAGGCCGACCTTCTTGCCCTTGTCCCGAAGGATGTCCACGCTGGTTTTCAAAATGCGGCCCACCGAACCGAAGGCCACCAGGATCATCTCGGCGTCCTCGGCGCGGTAGAACTCGTAGCGCACTTCCTTCTGCATGCTCTTGTACTTCTTGGCCAGCATCCAGTTGTGCACGGTCAGCTCGCCGTCGGCCAGGAACAGGCTCTTGAGCAAGCGGGCCGGCCGCCCCTCGGCCCCGGTGAGGGCCCAGTCCTTGGGCTTGGGCTTCTTGCGGTAGGCCTTCAGCTCCACCGGCTCCTTGATCTGCCCGATCAAGGCGTCGCCCAGGATCATCACCGGGTTGCGGTACTTGTCGGCCAGGTCGAAGGCGTCCATGGTCAGGTCGTAGTTTTCCTGAGCCGTGGAGGGGGCCAGCACCAAGGTGCGGTAGTCGCCGTGGCCACCGCCCCGGGTGGACTGGAAGTAGTCGCCCTGGGAGGGGTGGATGCCGCCCAGGCCGGGGCCGGAGCGGCTCATGTTCACGATGACCCCGGGGATCTGCGAACCGGCCAGATAGGAGATGCCTTCCTGCTTCAGGCTGATACCTGGGCTGGAGGAGGAGGTCATCACCCGCGCGCCGGTGGCTGCCGCGCCCAGCAGCATGTTGATGCTGGCCACTTCGCTCTCGGCCTGCACGAACACGCCGCCGGCCTTGGGCAGATGGGCGCTCATGTACTCGGGGATGTCGTTCTGGGGGGTGATGGGGTAGCCGAAGTAATAACGGCAGCCCGCTTCGATGGCCCCCATGGCGATGGCTTCGTTGCCCTTGATCATTACTCGCCGGGCCATGTTACTTCTTCTCCTGCTTGTAGACCCTCAGGGCCATGTCCGGGCAGAGCTCAGCGCAGAAGGCGCAGCCGGTGCATTTGCCGTCGGAGTTGAAGGTCACGTAAGCATAGCCCTGGGCATTGTACTCGTCGCCCAAGGCCAGGTTCTTCTTGGGACAGGCCAGCACGCAGAGGCCGCATCCCTTGCAGCGCTCGCTGACCACCTCGACCTTTGACATGGTGATGCTTTCCCCGTGTGGCTACAGGGCCCCGGCGATCTTTTCCAGATCGCCCGGCTCCTGCAGGTTGTGGACCGCGGTCCCAACGGGAGCGGTCTTTTTGATCAAGCCGGCCAGCACGTTCTTGGGGCCGGCCTCGATGAAGGTGTCCACGCCTAAGGCCAACAGGGCCTGGATGGTCTGCACCCAGCGCACCGGCGCGGTGAGCTGCTTCATCAATTCTTGTTTGATAACCGCCGGGTCGCTGGTGGGCTCCCCGGTGGTGTTGGGTACGTGCAAGCAAACGGGCGCGGCGAAGCTAGTCTCGCTCAGAGCGGCGGCCATGTCGCGCCCCGCCTCGGCGATGAGCGGGCTGTGCCAGGCGCCCGAGACCTTGAGCGGGATGGCCTTGAGGCCGCGCTCCTTGGCCAGGGCCCCGGCTTGGGCCACCGCGTCCTTGGCCCCGGTGATCACGGTCTGGGCCGGGGTGTTGAAGTTGGCCGGCTGCACCTCGCCGTCTACCTCTTCGCACAGGGCGGCCACCGCGTCGGGCTCCGCGCCCATAATGGCGGTCATGGCTCCTGGGTTGGCCGTGGCGTCGCGGTCCATGAGGCGGCCGCGCAGGCTGATCAGCTTGAGGCAGTCGGCAAAGGAGAGCACCCCTGCGGCTGCCAGGGCGGCGTATTCGCCCACGCTGTGGCCGGCCACGGCCACGGGCTCGATGCCCGCGCTCTTAAGGCCCTGCCAGCAGCAGAGGTCCACCGCGATGATGGCCGGCTGGAGATTGACCGTGCGGGTCAGCTCCTCCATGGGCCCCTCGAAACAGAGCTTGGTCAGGGGCAGGCCGCTGGCTTGCTCGGCCAGGGCGAAGAGCTCCTTGGCTTTGGGGTCGGACTCGCACCAGGCAGAGCCCATGCCCACGTATTGTGAGCCCTGACCCGGGAACACCACCGCGACCTTGGCCATCGCAACCTCCCCGCGCTTAGGCAGAATAACCGCCGGATTCGGCGGCATAAAATACGACCAGTTAATCTACCCAATGCGCTGGGGACTGTCAAACCTTTGGGAGGGCGCGCGAGCTCAGGAAGGCAGCGCGCTGCCCGCCCGGGCGGCCAGGGCCGGGGAGTCCAGGTCGATGCCCACGCGCAGCGCCTTTAGCCCCTGCACTCCGGGCAGGTCCTCCAGGTTGTGGGTCTCCACCTTGGACAAGAGGAAGCCCTCGGATTGCAGGTGCTCGATGTGGCGGCGCATCTCGCGGGCCTCCTCCGCCTGGGAGTAGACCAGGGCGATCATGCCCGGCTGGGTGAGGCGCTCGCCGCCGGCGATGGTGGCCTTGTCCAGGCGGGAGCGGATGATCTCGTGGCGCACGTCATAGGCCCCGTCCACGTCGAAGCGCTTCTCATCGTAGCGGAAGCGGATGGACATGGGGCTCTGCTGCACCAGCACCAGATGGGCGGTCTCCAGGGGCACGGCCAGGCTGTCTTGCAGCTCGCGGGTGTGCCAGGCCAGGCCGCAGGTGATTATGAGCTGCCACAAGCGGAAGTTGGACATGTACAGACGGCTGAAGCGGCCGTCGGGGTTGAGCGCCGCGCCCAGGTAGATGATGTAGTCCACCCCGTCGGTGCGGTGGCGCTCGTAGTAGTGGGGCAGGGAGGCCTGCATGACCTCCTCCTCGCGGTCAAGGTAGGAAGCCAGGCGTTCGTTGAGGATCGACACGCTCTGCTCGAAGCGGCGCCGGGCCTGGTACACCGTGCCCAGGCGCGGGTCCACCTCGCGGCGGTAGGCCTCTATGGCCTGGGCCGCCTCGGGTCCCTGCTCGCCAAGCTCATCGAACACCGACTCCAGCTCGGCCTTGAGGAAGCGGGGCACCCCGGTCTCGTCGCTGCTGCTCATGCCCGCGGCCAGGCGCTCCCGCCGCCGCTCGATGCGCCCGGCCAGCTCGGCCAGGATGGGCAGGGGATGCGCCCCCCCGGCCGCCCGCACCACGGCCAGGCCCAGCTCCAGGTGCCGGTCCAGGTCCTGGGCGATGGCCCGGTTGCGCTCGTTGGAAGAGCCCCGGATGTCGCTGGTGGCGTAGAGCGGGTGCACGTCGTGGAACACGATGGGCTCCATCTCCGCGCCGTCGCCGGAGCGTTGGTCCTCCAGCAGGCGGAAGGCCGCCTGCTTGAAGCGCCATTCCACGGAAGGGTGCACCGCCGTGCACTGCTGCTTGATCACGGTCTGGATGCGCTTGTCCAGATCCTCCAGGGAGTTCTGCACCGCCACGGTGAACAGGGGCTGGAGCTGGGTCATCAGGGCCGCGTCGGTGGGGGTGAACTGGTCCACCCCTGGCAGGCCCACCTCCAGCGAGCCGATGCAGGCGCCTTGGTAGAACAGCGGGGCGATCATCAGCGAGCGTATTCCGTGCTCGGCGTACTCGAAGCCCAGCTCCTGCATGCCCGGGTGGGTGGTCACGTCGGGCACCACCACCACCTGGTCGCTGGCGATGAGCTCCTCGAACAGGGTGCCCTTGAAGTTCTCGATGGGCTCGTGGCGCGAGCCGTTGAACAGGCAGTCGCTCTCGAGCTGGCAGCCCACGTTGAGCAAGAGCACCTGGTCCTGGTGGATCGCGGCCAGGGAGGCCATCAACTCGGAGCGCCGGAACAGGGTGCGCAGCCGCCCTTGCAGGCGTTCGAAGCCCGCCTGGGTGACCACGGTCTCCTGGTCGATGAGATCGCGGCTCAGGGCGCTGATGGTTTCGAAGGCGGTGACCTCGGTGGCCTTGAGGGTGGTGAAGCCCGCCAGGCGGAAACGATCGGGGGGCAGCACCTCGGCCAGCTTGTCGGGCTGGTCGATGTGGCGCTTGATGAACTCGCACTTGGCGTCGTCCAGCTCGATGGGCTCACCCACCGCCTCCACCTTTACGAAGCGGAAGTCCAGGGAGATGGCGAAGTGGCGCTCCAGGCCGGTGGCCTGGTCGGCCACGATCAGGGCCAGGGGAAACTCCAGCTTCTGCTCCAGGCCGTAGAACTGGTTCAGGATGAACAGATAGGCCTTGATGGCCCGGCCCGTGACCCAGGTCTCCTGGTCCACATTGCGCCGCACCTCCCAGCCCTCGCCGGGGGCCAGGAACAGGTCGCGGTAGGGATCGGAGAAAAGGAACGGGGTGAGCACAAAGGGCACCACCGCGCAAAAGGCCTCGGTGTCATAGGCCGCGGGCGGGAACAGCAGGCTCATCAGGCGCAGCAAGAGGCTCTGGTGTTCCTCCAGCACCGAAAGGTCGCGGATGTGCCCCCGCAGCTCGGGGGTGGCGTCCAGGCGGGCCAGGAGGTCGCCGCCCACCGGGTTGTCCGGCCAGCGCCCGCTGTCCAACTTTTCCTGGAGATAGTCGATCAACGGCTCCAGGCTGAGCACGCAATCGAAAGGAAACTGCTCCCGCGCCTGGTCGCCGTTGAACATCACCTAGCCTTTGAAATAGTTGCGCGGCACCACGCAGATGCCCCGGGGGGTGACCGTGAAGCGCTCGGCGTCGGCCCGGGGGTTGATGCCGATTTCGGTGCCTTCGGGCAGGTGGTTGCCCTTGTCGATGATCGCCTTCTTGATCTTGCAGCGGCGGCCGATGGTCACGTCGTCCATGATCACGCTCTCGTCCACCTGGCTCCAGGACTGCACCACCACGTTGGGGCTCAAGACCGAATTGCGCACCAGGGACCCGCTGATGATGCACCCCTGGCCCACCAGGGAGTCCAGGGCGCGCCCCACCCGGCCCTCGTCCTCACGCTCGCTGGCGAAGACGAACTTTGCCGGAGGCAGCTGGCGGCGGTAGGTGCGGATGGGCCAGAGCTGGCCGTAGAGGTTGAAGTAGGGGTCCACCCCGCACAGGTCCATGTTGGCGTTCCAGTAGGCATCCAGGCTGCCTACGTCGCGCCAATAGCCGCTATCGCCCGAGCCTTCTCTAAGCTCGAGGGTGCGGCGGCCCTGCTGGTCGGTGATCCACACATAGTCCTTGATGTGGTTCTGGGCCTTGTAGGGATAGGCCATCACCTTGTAGCGGCTCAGCAGCGAGGGGATGATGTCGTGCCCGAAGTCCATGCCCTCGGTGTCCTTGAGCACATCGATGAGCACGTCGCGGTCGAACAGGTAGATGCCCATGGAGGCCAGGGAGTGCTTTTCGTCGCCGGGGATGCACACCGGGTCATCCGGCTTCTCGTGGAAGTCGCGGATACTGAAGTCCGGATTCACCTCCACCACGCCGTAGGAGCATGCCGTGGCCCGGTCCACCTCGATCACCGCAATGGAGACCTGGGCCCCGGCGGCCTCGTGGGCCCGGCGGAAACGGGCGTAGTCCATTTTGTAGACATGGTCGCCCGAAAGGATCAGGCCGTGGCTCAGGGAGCGGTCGCGCTCCACCAGATAGGCGTTTTGCCGCACCGAATCGGCGGTGCCTTCGTACCAGCGCTCTCCCGAGCGCATCTGGGGACTCACGATGCGCAAATAGTGCCCCAGGTCGAAGGAGAAGATGTTCCAGCCCGCCTCGATGTGGTCCACCATGGACTGGCTCTTGTACTGGGGCAACACCATGATCTTGTAGATGCCGCTGTTGATGCAGTTGCTCAGGGTGATGTCGATGAGGCGGTAGGCCCCGCCAAAGGGCACGGCGGGCTTGGAGCGGTCCCGGGTGAGGGGAGAGAGCCGTTCGCCCTTGCCGCCGGCCATGATGATGGCCAAGGTGTCTTTCATCAACCTTGCTCCACTTGGTTTTCGGCCACGGCCGGTGGGGCCGGGTCGGGGCAATTTTCTTCTTCATGGTTTACGAAGTGCAGGCGGTAGACCTCCAGCAGCGACAAGAGCAGGGCCAGGACCATGGGCCCCAGCACCAGCCCGATCACCCCGAAGAGAAGCAGGCCGCCCAACACCGCGAAGAACACCAGCAGCGGGTGCAGCCCGCCCAGGCCGCCGATGAGCTTGGGCCGGAGGAAGTTGTCCGATACCAGGGCCGCGATGAGGCACCAGACCATCATGCCGATGGCCGGGCCGGTGTGGCCCACCAGGAGCAGGTATAGCCCACCGGGCACCCACACCACCGCTGTGCCCACGATGGGCACCACCGAGGAGAAGACCATCAGGGTGCCCCAGAAGGGGCTGTTGGGCACCCCGAAGATCCAGAAGCCCATGCCGCCCAAAAAGCCCTGCAACAGGGCCAGCACCACCGTGCCGGTCAGGGTGGCCCGCATGGTGGTGAGCACCTCGTCCTTGATCTTGTTGTTCAGGCTCACGGGCATGGGGCTCAGGGCCAGCAGGCGGTCCACCGCGTGGCGGCCGTCGATGAGCAGATAAAAGGCCACGATGAGCATCAGGAAGAAGTCGATGACCAGGTTGGTGACGCCCTTCAACAGGCCGGCCAGGTTGGCGTAGAGGAAATTGCTGATGCGCCCCAGGAACTCACCCAGCTGGGTGAGCAGGTCGGTTTTTTCCAGGTGCAGGATGTCTTGCAAACGCTCCAATATTGGCTTGAACAGGCCCAGGCCCTGCTGCACCGTCTTTTGCAGCTCCCCGCTCTTGAGCATCTGGTTCACCGTGTCGGCCAGGTCCAGGGCCTGGGCGGTGATCACCCCCAGGATGAAGTACAGGGGCAGCACGATGATGATGGCGAACAGCAGCACCGAGATGGCCGCGCCCAGGGCCTGGCGCTTGCGCCCCACCACCCGGAGCACCACCTGGTGAATGGGCCAGCCCATGACCGCCACCACCACGGCCAGGAAGATGGGCATGAGGAAGGGCCGCACCAGCAGATAGGCCAGGTAGAGGATGAGCAGGGTGCAGATGCCGAAAAACCACCGGCTGGTGGCCGTGGCGAAATATGGGGGGGGAATCGGGGCCATGTCTCACCTGCCGCGCCAGGCCCGGGGAAGCATCCGGGAATGGCTTGTGGAATCCAGCTTGCGCCGGGCGCGCTCCACGCCCCGGGCGTCCACCTTGGCCAAAGCCACTCCGGGCTCCGGCCCGCATTGAGCCAGGATGCCGCCCCAGGGGTCCACGATCATGGCCTGGCCCCAGGAGCGCCGCCGGCCGCCGTGCTCGCCCACCTGGGCCGCGGCCAGCACGTAGCAGGAGTTCTCCACCGCCCGGGCGCGGGCCAATATTTCCCAGTGCACCTTGCCCGTGGCGTAAGTAAAGGCCGCCGGCGCGGAGAGGATGGCGGCACCCCGCAGGCGCAGGCGGCGGTACAATTCGGGAAAGCGCAAGTCATAGCAAATGCTTAGACCCACCAAACCCGCCGGGGTCTCCACGGTGACCAGGCGGCGGCCGTTTTTCACGAAACGGGACTCTTCCCAGGCGGCCTGGCCGGGCAGGGCCAAGTCGAACATGTGCACCTTATCATAAAAGGCCACCAGCTCGCCCGAGGGGCCCAGCACGGGGCAGGTGTTGTAAGCGCGCGCCGGGTCGGAGCTTTTGCGGGCGAATGAGCCGCCGATGATCCACAGGCCTAGTTCTTGGGCCTGTTGCGACAGGAATTTCACGGTGGGGCCCTTCAAGGGCTCGGCCACCGCGGGCATCTTCTCCATGGCCGCCAGAAAAGAAAAATGCTCGGGCAACACGGCCATCTTGGCCCCTTGGGCCTTGGCCGATGCCAAAAGAGCGGCCGCCTGCTCCAAATTAGCCTGGCGCCGCTCGGTGCTGGTCATCTGGATCACCGCGCAAAGCATGGGGCCATTATAGGGCTTTTGCCCGCGCGGCCCAAGCCAAAAGAGCCCAGCTTAACGCTTAGTTGCCGACAAAGTGCGGTTGTGCTAGCATGGCGCCAGCATGTTTTCGGCGCCCCCCACGGGCTCCATGGCGCCGCGGCGGGAAGGTACACTCGTGCTCACTTCGGCGGATTTGGACGAGCTGCTCACCCAGGCTCGCCGCAACCAGGAAATCCAAGACCGCCTGGACCAGGTGGAGCAGTTTCTCCTGGCCCCCAGCGAGCCCGAGGCCCTGTTGGGCCGCCTGCCCGAGGTGGTGGCCTCCATCTACCGCTTGGAGCAGGTGAGCGTGGCCCTGGTGGCCGACAACCGCCGCTTGGACGTGCTCTTCGGCCCCGGCGGGGAAGGCCCGGCCGGTTGTTTCCGCCGCCGCCGCAAGGAGATGCGCCTCATTTTGGGCGACCTGGAGCGGCCTTTTTTGGAGGACCAGCCCGGCCGCGAGCTGGCCGAGTTCTTTTTCCCCGGACAAGGGCGCCCCGGCTCCCTGGCGGTGCTGCCCTTGTGGGTCAGCGGCGAGATGCTGGGCAGCCTGAACCTGGGCGCGGCCAACAGCCGCCGCTACCAAAAGGGCCTGGACACCCACTTTTTGGAGCGCCTGGGGGCCAAGGTGGCTTTCGGGCTCAACGGGGCGCTCCTGCTGGGCCAGGCCCGGCGCATGGAGCAGCGCCAGGCGGTGGTGGAGATGGCCGGGGCGGCCTGCCACGAGCTGGCCCAACCCCTGGCCACCCTGGAGCTGGGCCTGGAAAAGCTTCGCCGCGCCCTGGGCGAGGAGCCGGAGCGGGCCGAGGAGATCGCCGGGCTCATGGCTCAGGTGGAGCGGCTGGGGGAAATGATAAAGAAGATTAGTGAAGTCAATGACTACGTAACCCGGCCCTATGCCCAGGGCCTGCGAATTGTCGATTTGACGGCCGCCGGAGGAGAACCGGGCGCGCCGGAGCCGGAAGGGGGTTGAGGATGAGCGAGGAAAGTTGCATCTTCTGCGACATCGTGGCGGGCAAAATACCATGCTACAAAGTCTATGAAGACGAGCGCACCTTGGCCTTCATGGATGTGAATCCCGTGACTCCGGGTCACGTGCTGGTCATACCCAAATCGCACTACGAGAACCTGATCGAGATGGTTCCCGGCGATCTGGCCGCGACGCACCAGACCGCCCAGAAGGTGACCGCGGCCATCATGAATGCCCTAAAGCCCGGCGGCGTGGCGGTGTTGCAGCTCAACGGCAAGGGAGCCAACCAGGTGGTGATGCACTATCACGTGCACCTGATCCCCCGAAACCGGCCCAAGGACAAGCTCAAGATTCTGGAATGGGCCCCCAAGAAGGGCAACACCCGCTCCATCAAGAGCAAGCAGGCCAAGATTACCGAGGCCTTGTAACGGACCGCGAATAGAGCCTTATCCAAGGGCGGGGCCGGATCGGTCCCGCCCTTTCTTTTGGGGCGGGCACTTGGCGGGGGAGAAGCGAGGAGATTTTGAAAAATGATAACCGGCGGATCAAGGCAGGCTTGAAGCCGGCCCGGCATGGCGGCCCGCCACGGCCTGACCGGGGCGGCGGCGCAAGCAAACCCCCGCGCACCTAACCCCATTCCCCTGTTTTTTTATTCCCAACCTGCTTCTTCTCTCTTTCCCTGCCTGTCTTCATCTCCGCTTGCCCTCGCTGCTTGAGACTATCCGCCGCCCTGGGATATAGTGCCGCTAAAAGCAGGGCTTTGCGCCTGTGCGCGGTCTCGCGCCTCTGCCGTCAATCACTATCAGGGCTGCGGGCCAAGAAGGCCCGGCGCATGCAAAAGGGGAAACCATGGCAAAAGCAACCGACGCCCAGTTTTGGCAGGACTACTTCGAGGCCTACAACTCCAAGCAATATGAAGAGCTCATGAACGAGTTCTACGCCGAGGACGCGGTTTTCCAGAACCCCAAGCAGAAGTTTGTGGGCCGCGACGCCATTCTCAAGCACTTCCAGGACGCCCACGAGTCGGTGGACGAAAAGCTGGAGGAGACCACCCGCATCATCACTCCCGAGGTGACCGCCATTGAGCTCAACGGTTACTTCGTGGCCCAGCAAGACATGCCCGACTACTACGTGCGCCCCCTCAAAAAGGGCGAGAAGCAGGAGATGGGCATGGGCGTGTTCTACCACCTCAAGGACGGCAAGATAGTCCGGGTGATGGTCTACTGGATGCAGTAGGCCGCGCGAGACAGCGAAGCGGGCAACGGCCGCTCGCCTTGAGCCTCCCCGCTACCCTGGGTTATAGTGCCCCTCGGCCTGGGGATCATAGCGGAAGGGGAGCCCGATGGCGGAGCGCACATCATGACTCTGGCGGGGTGGATAGGCATCGGCGCGGCCGGCGGCATCGCCACCGGGGTGTTGGCCGGGGAGTCCTGCCGAGTGTTGCAGCCCATCGGCAACGCCTACGTCATGCTCCTGGAGTCGGTGGTCTATCCCTACCTGATTTCCTCCCTGCTGCACGGCCTGGGCCGCCTGAGCCCGGCCATGGCCCTCCGCCTGCTCAAGAAAAGCTGGCCCTTCTATCTGGCCGCCTGGTTCGGCGTTCTGGGGGCCATCTTGCTCCTGGGCCAGGCCTTCCCGTCCTCGCCCCCGGCCTTCATGGTGGACAACGCGGCCCAGGTTCGGGGCGGCCCCGACTTCTTGCAGCTCATCCTGCCGGGCAACATCTTCCAGGACCTGGCCAACAACTACGTGCCCGCCGTGGTCTTATTATCGGTGTTCTTCGGGGTGGCCATCCAGTCCATCAAGGGCAAGGAGCGGGCCCTGGAGATTCTGGCCCTGGTGCGCGCCGCTTGCGTGAAGATCTGGGGCTGGGTGGTCAAGCTGGCCCCGGTGGCGGTGTTCGCCATGTTCGCCTCCACCGTGGGCACCACCGAGTTGGCCCAGGCCGGCGGCCTGCTGGTCTACGTGGGCCTTTTCCTGGCGGCCTGCGGCCTGCTGGCCTTTTGGGCCCTGCCCATGGCCATCGCCTCCCTGATGCCCCTGCGCTACCGCGAGGTGATCCTCCTCCTGCGCAACGCCCTTACCCTGGCCCTGGTCACCACCCTGTCGGTGGTGGCCTTGCCCTACATTCAGGAAGCCGCCGAAAAGCTGGCCCAGGCCAACAAGATCGACGACCCGGAGCGGGGGGAGATCATCGAGACCTCCCTGGCCGTTAACTACCCCCTGGGCCAGTTGGGCAACTTCTTTGTCTACTTCTTCATGCTCTTCGCGGCCTTTTACTCCCGCACCGCCCTGAGCGGCGTGGAAGAGCTCGCCCTGCCGTTCATGACCCTGTTCTCCTGCTTCGGTTCACCCACCAGCACGGTGAACGCGGTGGACTTCCTGGGCTCCTGGCTGCGCCTGCCGGGCAGCCCCACGGACCTGTACGTGGAGACCATGATGGTCACCCGCTACGGCCAGGTGGCCCTGTCGGTGATGGGCTTCGCCTTCCTGACCTTCCTGATGACCTTCAACTTCTACGGCAAGATCAAGCCGCGGCTGGGCCGCCTCCTGGGCGCGCTGGGCATCACGGCGGGGGCGCTGGTGCTCCTGGCCTGGGGCGGCCACGTAATGTTCAAGGACATCCTGACCCAGCCCCAGGAAAACTACCTGGCCTTCCGCTTGCCCACCTCCGTCACCCAGGGCATCAAGGCCAGGTTCTATGAGAGCCAGGCCCAGTTCCTGCGCGAGCACCCCAAGGCGGCCCTGCAACCCGGCCAGAGCGTCCTGCACCGCATCCAGAGCACCCAGACCCTCAGGGTGGGCTACGGCCGCGACATCGTGCCTTTTGCCTATCGCAACGACCAAGGCGAGTTGGTGGGCTACGACGTGGCCTGCGCCTACAACCTGGCCCGGGCCTTGAACGTGAAGCTGGCCTTCGTGCCCGTGGTCTACGAAAACCTGGAGCAGGACGTCAAGGCCGGCATCATGGACATCTGGATGGGCGGGGTCTATGTCATGGAGAACCGCATGCTCTGGGGGGCCTTCTCCAGCCCCATCTTCCATAGCCCCATGGCCCTGATCGTGCCCTCCGGTCGGGTGAAGGAATTCGCGGACATGGCCCGCATCAAAAAGCACAAGCACCTGACCCTGGCCCTGTTCGACAACCCGGCCATGCGCACCCTGGGCCAGCGCCTGTTCCCCTGGGCCAAGCAGATTCTGGTGCCCGGCTACGACCAGCTGCCCAAGACCAAGGACTGGGACGCGGCCCTGTGGACCCTGGAGCAGGGCGGGGTGTGGGCCTCCAGCCATCCGGGCTACAGCGCGGTGCGGCCCAAGGATCTGGGCGCGGTGATCGTCTTCGCCTACCTCATGCCCAAGGACTCGTCCCAGATGCGCGAACTGGTCAACCATTGGCTGCAAATGCGTCGGGCCGACGGCTTCCTGGCCCAGCAGCGCGCCTATTGGATCGAAGGCGCAGTGGCCGGAGGGGGCGGGGCCGGGCGCTAGATAAATAGTTTGTCGGGATTTGCGCGGCCGCTGGCGTTTGCCTTGCGGCCGCGCTGGTTTTAAAAAAGAAGAGAAAAAGTTTGGAAAAAGGGAAGAGGGGGCGTCTGGGGATGCGGAGGGCCGGCGGCAGTGTCGGCGCGGCGGTGACGACGCGGGACGAGGGACACGACGGGCGGCTAGTAGGGCGTGCTCACCAACACCACTGGGCGGCGGGGCAGGGCGCATACCCGCCCTAGTATTTTTCACTTCAAAACCTTCTTAATCTCTTACTCTGCTGCCCCCGATAGCTTTGCTATCGGGGCCGCGAGTCCTGCTCGCGGCAAGAAATCCTGCGCAAAAAATTAAGGTCGCGCTTTACGAACGGCAAGAAGGAGCAAAGAGGTTTTGAAAGAAGGAAAATGGGCGGCTTTGGCTGGCGGGCCGGTCGGGCGTGGTCGCGCGGCGGTGAGGGCGTCCTGGTCGGAGGGGAGGGCGATGCATCCAACATCACCCGGCGGCGGGGCAGGGGAGACGCGCCTCCATCACCGCCCCCTCTTCTTTCCTTCGCCACCTTTCTTTTCGCTTCCGCCGTCCTTCTTCTCTCCTGCAAAAAAAAGGCGGGCAGCCCCACGGCCACCCGCCCTGATTACTTCCGGCTTAGTCTTTACTCGTCTTTTTCCAGGTGGGCCCCCAAGGCCTGGGCCGCCTTCTCGCCACTGAGCAGCATGCCCCCGAACACCGGGCCCATGCGGTAGGAGCCGAACACCGCGTTGGCGCACATGCCCGCGGTGTACACGCCCGGGAAGGCCTCCTTGGTGTTGTCCAGGGTGTGGCTCTCGGCCTGCTCGGCCCACAGGGAGCGCTCGCCCATGACCTTGCCGCTGGTGGTGTTGAGCTCCGCGTCCACCTTGCGGGCGATGACGTTGAGCACCTCGGCGGCGTGGCCCGTGGCGTCCACCACCCACTTGGCCTTGATGGTCAGCGGGTCCACGTGCAGCCCGGCCATCTCCACCGAGCTCCAGTTGAGCACCAGGCCAGTCACCCGGTTGCGCCGGATCATCACGTCCTCCATGCTCACCAGGTTGAAGATGGTCAGCCCGCTTTTGGTGGCCACCGAGCAAAGGGTCGAGGCGCACATGACGCTGTCGGCGGTGTAGTAGCCTGGCTCGAACTCCCGGCAAGGCACCCCGAACTCGTCCAGGATGCGCTTGGCCTCCTGCTGTACCACGATCTCGTTGAACATCATGCCGCCGCCCCACATGCCCCCGCCGATGGAGAGCTTGCGTTCGAACATGGCGGTCTTGTAGCCCGCCTCGGCCAGCTTCTTGCCGCAGACCAGACCGGCGGGGCCGCCGCCCACGATGGCCACGTCCACCTCCAGGTGGTTGGTGAGTTTTTCCATGTAGCGCTCGATGATGGCCCGGGTGATGGTGATTTCGTCTAGCATGACTCTAGGTCCTTTCCCCGGCCCTAAAACAAATCAGGGCCGGCTCCGTAAGGAAACCGGCCCGACACTGCGGCGGCGGCTTTGCTTCCCTACGCTGGCATTACCCAACAGGTTCAAGGGGTCTACGCCGACGCCCGGCGTACTCTCAGCCCACTAAGGGCTCCCCCAGCACTGCGCTGTTTTGGCCCGCATCTTGGCGGGCGTTAGTGTTGGTCATACGCCGTGGTTGCGGGCTTGTCAAACTTATTGGCCGGTGCGCTTAGAAACTTGAGGGGTTTTTGACCTACTGCTATAGTTGGCGAATAACCGTTAACCCCATTGTTTTTGGAAAGGTCTTGCCATGCAGCTTTCCCGGCGCGTGAGTAGCATCCAGCCCTCTCCCACCCTGGCCCTGAACGCCAAGGCCGACGCCCTTCGGGCCTCGGGTGTGGACGTCATCAACTTCGGGGCCGGCCAGCCGGACTTCCCCACCCCGGCCAACATCTGCCAGGCCGCCATCAAAGCGATCAACGAGGGCTTCACCCGCTACACCCCGGTCCCGGGCACCCCGGAGCTGAAACAGGCCATCGTCAACAAATTCAAGCGAGACAACGGGCTCGACTATTCCATGGACCAGGTCATGGTCAACGTGGGCGGCAAGCACTCGTCCTATTTGATCATGCAGGCGGTCATCGACGACGGTGACGAGGTGATCGTGCCCGCGCCCTATTGGGTCAGCTACCCGCCCATGGTCATCCTGGCCGGGGGCAAGCCGGTGATCGTGCCCACCAAGCTGGAGGACGGCTTCAAGCTCAACCTGGAAGACCTGAAGGCCGCCGTCACCGGCAAGACCAAGGCCATCTTCCTGAACTCGCCTTCCAACCCCACCGGGTCGGTGTACTCGGCCGAGGAGCTCAAGCCCATCGCCGACTTCTGCGCGGAAAAGGGCATCCTGATGGTCTCGGACGAGATGTACGAGCCCATCCTGTTCGACGGCCGCAGCTTCACCAGCACCGCGGCGCTGAGCCCGGCGGCCTACGAGTGGACCATGACCCTCAACGGGGTGAGCAAGGCCTACGCCATGACCGGCTGGCGCATCGGCTACATGGGCGGCCCGGTGGACATCATCAAGGCCTGCTCCAAGATCCAGAGCCAGTCCACCTCCAACCCCACCTCCATCGCCCAGAAGGCGGCCGAAGAGGCGCTCAACGGGCCCCAGGATATCGTGGGCGAGATGAATAAAAGCTTCGAGCGGCGGCGCAACCTGATCATGGACCTGATCGGCGAGCTGCCCGAGGTGAGCTGCTACCGCCCGGAGGGCAGCTTCTACGCCTTCCCCAGCTTCGCGGCCTATTACGGCAAGAAGGCCGGGGACAAGGTGATAAACGGCTCCCAGGACCTGGCCGACTACTTCCTGGAGGAGGCCTCGGCCGCGGCGGTGCCGGGCATCGCCTTTGGCGAGGACGCCTGCATCCGCTTCTCCTTCGCCATCAGCGACGCCCAGATCGAGCAGGGCATGGCCTCGGTGAAGGCGGCCCTGGCCAAGCTCTCCTAGCCTTACTCAAGCCAGATAGCGCCGGACCGGGTTCGCCCGGTCCGGTTTTTATTTGGGGGCCGGCGGTTGGTAGGGGGTGCCCGGCTTGGGGTAATACTTGGCCAGGCATTCCGGGCACAGGCCGTGGGAAAAGTCCGCTTCCGAGTTGCGGGTGATGTAGGTCTCCATGTGTTCCCAGCGACCGTCCTTGGCGCGGATTTTCTTACAGTGGGAACAGATGGGCAAAAGGCCGCTGAGGACGCGGGCCTCGCGGCGGGCCTGGTCGCGCTCGGCGATGCGGCGCCCCAGGCGGCGGGCCCCCCAGAACAGGGAGACCATGGCCAGCATCCACAGAATGGCGTGGGTCAGCAACAGGCTGAGTATCTCGTCCCTGGTGTGGCTCCAGAGCACCCCCAAGGGCACGCTGACGCTCAGGCCGCCGCGCACCTGTCCCACCTCATAGCCTTGGGCCGCGTGGCAGGGCAGGCACGACTTTTCCACGAACAAGGGCCGGAGCAGGCGCAGCCGGGGTTCGCCGCTGGTGGTTATGAACTCGTAGACCTCGCGGCTCCCCAGCTCGGTGCTCTCCAGGGCGCGGCGCTCCCAGGGGTCCGGGGCGTTGCCCGGGCGGATGGGCTTCAGGCTGGTGATGTGTCCCTGGACGCCGGTGGCCCGGGCGGCCAGCTCATGCACCTGGCGGGTCATGTAGGCCGGGTTGATCATGGTCAGCACGCGACCCGAAGCGGTGGTTACCTCGCGCTCGGCCACTTTGAGGTGGGGGTTGGGCTGGGTGTTCGGGCCCACCGGGGCCCAGACCCCGCCGTGCAGCGCGTTCCAGCGCCGGTAGAGCACGTCCTTTTCCAGGGTGGCGCGGGCCATGGTGAGGGCCACGGCGCGGGCGCCTTCTTGCTGTTGGTTGATGTTCCACCACAGGGAGGCGGCCAGGGCCAGGGTGGCCACGGCGGCCAGGACCAGGTAGTAGGGCCAGATACGGGTGCCTGGGTGGTAATCGGTGCTGTGAGCCATGTTGTCGATCTGAGTCGTCTCCCCCGGGGATCTGCCGTCAAATGCTCCTCGCCTAGCTATCGCGCTGACAGATAGGGCAGTATAGCACGGCCAATAGCCGGCTCGGGAGCGTGGGCAAAAAAAGCCCGGCCCTCCATGGGGGAGGGCCGGGCAGGACTAACTCTGGGGGAAGGCTTAGCGGGCGTGGGCCCTCTTGGAAGCCTTCAGCGGGTTCATGGTCACCGGGCCCGCCTTGACCTCGCCCTTGACGTGGGTGGCGAAGTTGCACTTGCCGTAGCGCCACTTGGCGGCCGGGTCGGGGTAGCTCTGGCAGTAAACCATGTCGCCGACGGTGACGCTGCGCTCACAGCCCTGGCAGGGCTCAACCGCGGGGTGGCAAGTGCCGCCGTTGAAGCTGCAGCCTTTCTTGCTCATGAAGGCGCATTCCTTGCCTTCTCTGGTGGTGGTGCACAGCATCGCAATGACTCCTTCTGGTACCTTGTCGGTATAACCGTAAAAAAGGAGGCCGCTGGGCCAGCCTCGCTAATTCGAGCATATAAGCGCGGGCCCGGCCAGGGCCGAGCCCGCTCGTGCAGAAGTATGGTTATGATACCCTTGCTTGTCAAGGGTAATTTTGAAAAAATCACCCAGGGGCGCTACTTGACAAAATAGGGGTCTCGGCGTAGATAAAGTGTCCTAGTTCATGAATAAACCGGCACTTGGCCCCATGAGGGCAAGGCCCGGAAAAACAGGACGAACGTGGCGAGCGACAAGCAAAATAGCACCAAGCCCCAGGGCGGGGAACCAGCGGCGCAGGTGGACGAAAACGTCCTGATGAAGCAGCGCCGCCAGAAGGCCGAGCAAATCGAGGAGTTGGGCTTCAAGCTCTACCCCAACAATTTCCGCCCCCGCGACACCATCGGCGAGCTCATCCAGACCTACGGTCAGGTGGACGCCGCCCGCCTGGAGGGCCTGGAGTACCAGAAGTTCTCCCTGGCCGGCCGCATCATGGCCATCCGCTCCTTTGGCAAGGCCGCCTTCCTTAAGCTAACCGACCGCACCGGCTCCTTGCAGCTCCACGTGCAGCGCGACGTATTGCCCCCCGAGCAGTTCAAGCTGTTCAAGAAGCTCGACGTGGGCGACATCATCGGGGTGATCGGTCCCCTGTTCCGCACCCGCACCCGGGAGCTAACGCTCAAGGTGGAGAGCCTGAGCCTGGTCACCAAGAGCATCCGGGCCCTGCCCGAGAAGTTCCACGGCCTCACCGACGTGGAGCAGCGCTATCGCCAGCGCTACCTCGACCTGATCATGAACGACCAGGTCCGCGACATCTTCCAGACCCGCTCCACCATCGTGGCCACCCTGCGCAACTATCTCACCGAGAAGGGCTTCCTGGAGGTGGAAACCCCCATGATGCAGGCCATTCCCGGCGGAGCCACGGCGCGGCCCTTCGAGACCCACCACAACGCGCTGAACATGAAGCTCTATCTCCGGGTGGCCCCGGAGCTCTACCTCAAGCGCCTGGTGGTGGGCGGCCTGGACCGGGTCTTCGAGCTCAACCGCAACTTCCGCAACGAGGGGGTGAGCGTACGCCACAACCCCGAGTTCACCATGCTGGAGTTCTATCAGGCCTATTCCACCTACGAAGACCTGATCACCATGACCGAGGAGATGTTCGGCAAGGTGGCCATGGCCGCCAAGGGCACCCTTAGCTTCGATTACCAGGGCAAGAACATCGACCTCACTCCGCCCTGGGACAGCATTGACTTCCGCTCCTCTCTGCTGGAGATGGGCAACGTGCCCCCGGACGTGCTCTTTGACCGCGAGAAGGCCCTGAACATGTCCACCGAAATGGGCGGGGTGCACGACCGCCAGGACAACCTGGGCAAGGCCTTGGCCAAGATTTTCGACCTTACGGTGGAGCCCCATCTGTGGCAGCCCACCTTCGTCACCGGCTTCCCGCGCGATATCAGCCCCTTGAGCCGCACCAACGACCTCGACCCGGACATCGTGGACCGCTTTGAGTTCTTTATCGCGGGCCGCGAGATGGGCAACGGCTTCAGCGAGCTCAACGACCCCGACGACCAGCGCTCCCGGTTCAACGACCAGGTGGCCCAGCGCGAGGCGGGCGACGACGAGGCCCAGTTCATGGACAGCGACTATGTGCGCGCCCTGGAGTACGGCATGCCGCCCACCGCGGGCGAGGGCGTGGGCATAGACCGCCTGATCATGCTCATGACCGACCAGCCCAGCATCCGCGAGGTCATCCTCTTCCCGCTATTGCGGCCAGAGCAGGGGTGATGAATTTCGAGGCCTTCTTAGCCTTACGCTTTCTGCGGGCCCGCCAGTACGCCTTCATTAACCTAATCACCCTGTTGTCCATGGCCGGGGTGGCTCTGGGGGTTTGCGCCCTCATCGTGGTGCTCAGCGTCATGAGCGGGTTCCAGAACGAGTTCACCAAGAAGATCGTGGGCATGAACTCCCACGTGACCATCTACAAGGTCGGCGGGGCCATTGGGCAGCCCGCCAAGGTGCTCCAGACCATCAACGCCCAGCCCGGAGTGACCGGCTCCACGCCCATCGTGTACGGCCAGGTGATGCTGGTGGCCCCCTCGGCGGCCAGCGGGGCCATCGTCTACGGCCTGCAATCAGCCACCTCCATCAAGGCCCGCGAGCTGGCCGGCCACATGGTGGAGGGCTCCATCGCCACCCTAGGCGGCCGGACCAAGAGCGGCCTCCAGCCCCTGGTGGTGGGCTCGGCCCTGGCCCGGCGTTTGGGCGTGGGCACCGGCTCGGTGGTGAGCGTAATCAACCCCCTGGGCGAGGAGACCCCGGTGGGCCGCGCGCCCAAGACCGAGCCCTTCGAGGTCATCGGGGTGTTCGAGTCCGGACTGTACCAGTTCGACTCCTCCATCGTGTTCATGGGCCTCAAGGCGGCCCAGGCCTTTTTGGGCATGGGGCAGGGGGTCAGCGGGGTGGAGGTGACGCTCAAGGACCTCTACAAGGCCCCCGAGGCCGGGCTGGAGCTGGGGCAGCTCCTGGGCCCGCTGTACTTCGCGCGCGACTGGATCAGCGCCAACAAGAACCTCTTCGCCGCCTTGCAGCTCGAGAAGGTGGCCATGTTCGTGATCCTCATCCTGATCGTGTTCGTGGCCTCCTTCGGCATCGTGTCCAGCCTGATCATGATGGTCATGGTCAAGACCCGGGACATCGGGGTGCTCAAGGCCCTGGGAGCCACCAAGGCCAGCCTGCGGCGGGTGTTCATGTACCAGGGCCTTCTTATCGGCCTGGGCGGCACCCTAGTGGGCACGTTGGGCGGCCTGGTGCTCTGTTGGCTACTGGCCCGTTACCATTTCATCGAGCTGCCCAAGGCGGTGTATCCCATCAACACCCTGCCGGTGCAGGTGGAGCCGCTGATGGTTTTGGCCGTGGCCGCCAGCGCGGTGCTCATCAGCTTATTGGCCACCATCTATCCCGCCCGGGTGGCCGGTGGCCTGGACCCGGTGCAGGCGCTGCGTTATGAATAAGGTTGTCCAGGGGTTGCACGGCGGGGGTCCGGACTTGACAGGCGAGCCAAATTACATTCATATAAGGCAGCTTAACAAGACCTACTTCGGGACCCGCGAGAAGGTCGAGGTGCTCAGGGATCTGGACCTGGAAGTGGCCCGGGGTGAGGCGGTGGCCGTGGTGGGCGCCTCGGGAGTGGGCAAGTCCACCTTGTTACATATCCTGGGCACCCTTGACCGGCCCACCAGTGGGCGGGTTATGGTTGGAGGGCGTGACGTTTTCGCCATGGACGAGCCGGCTCTGGCCGCTTTTCGCAACCATGAGATCGGCTTCGTATTTCAGTTCCATCATCTGCTGCCCGAGTTCAGCGCCCTGGAAAACGTCATAATGCCCGCGCTCATCGCCCGCAAAGACCGGGCCTGGGCCAAGAAAAGGGCGCTGGAATTGTTGGATGAAGTAGGGGTGGCGGACAGGAGCACCCATCGGGTGGGCGAGCTTTCCGGCGGCGAAGCCCAGCGGGTGGCCGTGGCCCGGGCCTTGGTCCTGGAGCCCAGCCTCTTGCTGGCCGACGAGCCCACCGGTAACTTGGACGAGCGCACCGGTGATAAAGTGCACCAGCTCATGGTCAGGCTGAACCAGACCCACGGCCTGACCACCCTGGTGGCCACTCACAACGAAAGGCTGGCCTCGGCGCTTACGCGCCGGGTGCGTATGGCCGATGGCAAGGCCCACTGCGTCGCGCAGGCCGGGCCCAGCGAGGAATAGAGGCGGCGATGAGGAAATTTGTGCTGAGTTTGGCCTTGGCCCTGCTGATTCTGGCTCCGGCCGCGGCCCAGGCGGCCGAGACCTTGAAGGTGGCGGTGTTCCCCTTCCACGTCTTCAGCCGGGAGCCCCTGGACGAGGTTCGCACCCAGGTTCAGAGCCTGATCGGCCAGCGCCTCAACGCATTGGGGGTGGAGGTGATCTCCCCCGCCGAGGTCAACCAGGCCTTGCAGGCGGCCAAGGCTCCCCTGGACCTCAGCCTGGCCCGCAAGATCGCCGGCCGCCTGGGGGCCGAGTTCGGCATCACCGGCTCCATCACCAAGATCGGCAACCGGGTGTCCCTGGACGCCAAGGTGCTCGACGTTTTGGGCATGCAGCGCCCCCAGACCGTGTTCGTGGAGGGCGCGGGCCTGGATTCCATACCCGCCCTGAGCGACCGGCTCTCGCGTGAGCTGGCCGTGCGGGTCACCGGCCGCGAGAAGGTGGCCAAGGTCAACATCGCGGGCAACCGCCGCATCGAGTCCGAGGCCATCAAGGCCAACCTCAAGACCAAGGACGGCGGCATCTTCTCGCCCCTGCTCCTGGACGAGGACCTGAGGACCATCTGGAAGATGGGCTATTTCGACGACGTGAAGATCTCCACCGCCGACAGCACGGCGGGCAAGGTGGTCACCATCACGGTCAAGGAAAAGCCGGCGGTCCGGGAGGTGCGCTTCGAGGGCAACAAGGAGATCGACACCAAGGACCTGCAAGACCAGATCGGCATCAAGCGCTTCGCGGTGTACAAGCCGGCCGCGGTCAAGGAAGCCGAGCAGAAGATCGTCCAGCTCTACCGCGACAAGGGCTACTACGACGTGAAGGTCACCTCCCAGGTGATCAACCTGCCCAAGGGCGACCTGGGCATCAAGTTCAACATCGTCGAGGGCGAGAAGGTCTACATCAAGGAAATTCGCATCGTCGGCAACAAGGCCTATAGCGAGAAGGAAATCAAGGGCGTAATGTCCACCGGCGAGAAGGGCTGGCTCTCCTGGATCAAGGACGACAACCTGCTGGAGCGCGCCAAGCTGGAGCAGGACGTACAGAAGATCAGCGACTTCTACTACAACCACGGCTACATGTCGGCCCGGGTGGGCAAACCGGTCATCACCCGCGGCGACGGCGGCCTGATCGTCACCATCAACGTGGACGAGGGGCCCCGCTTCAAGGTGGCCTCCATGGGAGTCAGCGGCCAGCTCATCATCCCCCAAAAGGAGATGATGGCCCTGATCAAGAGCAAGCCCGGCGACTGGTACAGCCGCTCGGGCCTCAGGGAAGACCTCACCACCCTGCACGAGCTCTACGCCAATCGGGGCTACGCCTACGCCCAGATCCGGCCCCAGGTGCGCCAGAACATGAAGGACCACACCGTTTCGGTGGACTTCCAGGCCAGCAAGGGCGAGAAGGTCTACTTCGACCGGGTGATCATCAGCGGCAACACCCGCACCCGCGACAAGGTGATCCGCCGCGAGTTGGGCGTGGCCGAAGGCGACCTGTTCTCGGCCTCGGCAATCCGCCAGGCCAACGCGCGCCTGCATAGGCTCAACTTCTTCCAGGACATCCAGATCACCCCCAGCAAGGGCTCCGAGCCCGGCACCATGAACCTGAACATCAAGGTCAAGGAGAAGCGCACCGGCCAGATCTCCTTCGGCGCGGGCTACTCCACCCAGGACTCCTTTATGGTCATGGGCCAGATCAGCGAGTCCAACCTGTGGGGCCGCGGCCAGCAGGTGCAGCTCCGGGGCACCCTGGGCGGCAAGGCCACCCGCTACACCCTGAGCTTCACCGAGCCTTGGCTCTTCGACCGGCCCATCAGCTTCGGCGTGGACATCTACGACTGGGACCGCGAGTACATCCAGTACGACAAGCAGGCGGTGGGCGGACGGCTGCGCTTCGGCTTCCCCACCAAGTGGGCCTACACCCGTTGGTACATGTACTACAAGTACGAGCAAGCCAACATCAGCGACATCAGCCAGGACGCCTCGCTGGTGGTACGGGACCAGGAGGGCAGCCACACCACCAGCAGTGTGCGGGGCATCATCCGGCGCGACAGCCGCGACGCCCTGTTCAACACCACACGGGGTTCGGACAACAACGCCAGCCTGGAATGGGCGGGCGGCGCCCTGGGCGGCACCAACGCCTTCTACAAGATCATCCTCAACTCCGGTTGGTACGTGCCCATGTGGTGGGACACGGTGCTGGTGCTGCACGGGCAGTTGGGCTACATGGCCGAGCACTCGGGCGGCGACCTGCCCATCTACGAGAAGTTCTTCCTGGGCGGCATCAACACCCTGCGCGGCTTCGCCTACCAGTCGGTCAGCCCCAAGGACGCCAACGGCGACCTCATCGGCGGCGAGCGCATGTTCGTTGCTAACTTCGAAATCCGCTTCCCGCTCTACAAGAAGGCCGGCCTGACCGGCGTGGTATTCTATGACACAGGTAACGTCTGGGCCGACACCTACGACTTCGGCAGCCTGCGCAAGAGCGCGGGCGTGGGCCTGCGCTGGATGTCCCCCATGGGCCCGCTGCGCCTTGAGTATGGTTACGTCCTCGACCCCGAGCCGGGCGACGACACCTCCAACTGGGAGTTCACGGTAGGAAGCCAGTTCTAAAAATTCCCCCCGCCAGGGGTAACACGGGAGATAACTCACATGTGGCAACCTAAACCCAACAAGTTTCTGATCTTCCTGGCCCTGCTGCTTTGCGCCCTCTGGGTGGCGCCGGTGGCCGCCTCGGCCCAGGGCAAGATCGGGGTCGTCAACCTGGACCAGGCCATCAACAACTGCAAGCAGGGCAAGCGGGCCCAGGCCGAGCTCAGGCGCAAGGCCGCCAAGCTGGAGACCGAGCTCAAGCAGCTCAACGACGACGTGGCCAAGCTGCGCAAGGACCTGGAAAACACCGCCATGCTGCTCAAGCCCGAGGCCAAGCTGGCCAAGGAGCGCGATTTCGAGCGCAAGGCCCGCCGGCTGCAGGACCGCCGCCGCGACGCCCAGCAGGAGATGCGCGAGGCCCAGCGCGACGCCTTCGCCCCCATCCTCCGGCGCATGAACGAGGTGATCAAGCAGATCGGAGCCACCCGCGGCTACTCCCTGATCACCGAGAGCCGCTCCGCCCTGTACTATCCCCAGAGCGCGGACATCACCGGGGAGCTCATCGCTGCTTACGACAAGAAGCATCCCTAGGGACCCGGCCATGGAACTTAGCCTGGGCCAGGTGGCCCAACTGGTGGGCGGCGAGCTGGAAGGCCCTGCCGAGCGCACCGTTTCGGGCATCGCGGGCATAGAGCAGGCCGGCCCCAGCGACCTGACCTTCCTGGCCAACCCCAAGTACGCTCCGGCCTTGGAGTCTTGCAAGGCCGGGGTGGTCTTGGTTTCGCGCGAGCAGAAGGCGCCGCCCGAGGTGGCCCTCATCCGGGTGGACAACCCCTACCTGGCCTATGCCCAGCTGCTCACCGAGGCCACCCGGAAGCCCTACGTTGCCCTGGGGGTGCATCCCCAGGCGGTGGTGGACCCCAATGCTCAGGTGGGCCCCGACTGCTCGGTGCACGCCCTGGCCGTGCTGGGGCCCGGGGTCAAGCTGGGGGCGCGGGTGGTCATACACCCCCACGTGTATTTGGGCGCGGGGGTGCAGGTAGGCGACGACACGGTGATCCACCCCAACGTGACGGTGTACGAGGGCTGCCAAATCGGCAGCAAGTGCATCATCCACTCCGGCACGGTGATCGGGGCCGATGGCTACGGCTTTGTCTTCGACGGGCAGGGCCACTTCAAGATTCCCCAGGTGGGCATCGTGCGCATCGACGACGAGGTGGAGATCGGGGCGGGCAACACCATCGACCGCTCGGCCAACGGCGTCACCTGGATCAAGCGCGGGGTCAAGACCGACGACCAGGTGCACATCGCCCACAGCTGTGTGATCGGCGAAAACTCCCTGCTGGTGGCCCAGGTGGGCATCAGCGGCTCGGCCAAGCTAGGCAAGGGGGTGGTCTTGGGCGGCAAGGTGGGCGTGGCCGGACACCTGACCATCGGCGACGGGGTCATGGTGGGCGGCGGCTCGGGCGTGGCCCAGGACGTGAAAGCCGGGGAGATCGTATCCGGCTACCCGGTGATGCCCCACAAGCTCTGGCTCCGGACCCGGAGCCTGGTGAAGAAGCTGCCCGAGCTGTTCAAGCGGGTCAAGCAACTGGAACAGCGACTGGAAAAGCAAGAGCAAAAGGAGCGGCGCAATGGCTGACGGCGAGCTTGATCTCAGGGAAATCCTCAAGATATTGCCCCACCGCTATCCCATTCTCTTGGTGGACCGCGTGTTGGAGCTCCAGCCGCCTGATTACGTCAAGGCCCTGAAGAACGTCACCTTCAACGAGGAGTTCTTCCAGGGGCACTTCCCCGGCCAGCCGGTGATGCCCGGGGTCTTGATCATCGAGGCCATGGCCCAGGCCGGCGGCATCCTGGCCTACACCGCGCATCCCGAGGCCCAGGGCAGGCTGTTCTATTTCATGGGCATGGACAAGATCAAATTCCGCCGGCCGGTGGTGCCCGGCGACCAGCTGATCATGGAACTCAGAGTGGTTCACCGTTCCTCGCGGGCCTGGAAGATGGAGGGCAAGGCCTTTGTGGAAGACAAGCTGGCCGTGCAGGGCGAAATGACCGCGGCCATGGTCTCCTGAGACCGGCGCCAAGCAAACCTTTCAACCTACGGAGTACCCTCCCATGGACATTCATCCCACCGCGATGGTGCACGAGAGCGCGCAGCTGGGCGAAGGCGTCGTGGTCGGCCCCTACGCGGTCATCGGCCCGGAGGTGGTCATCGGCCCCCGCACCCGGGTGGACCAGCACGCCTCCATCGAACGGCTCACCACCATCGGGGCGGACTGCCGCATCTGGCCCTATGCCTCTGTGGGCACCGACCCCCAGGACCTGAAATTCGGGGGCGAGCGCACCACCCTGGAGATCGGCGACCGGGTGATGATCCGCGAGTTCGTCACCGTGAACCGGGGCACCGGCGAGGGCGGCGGCGTAACCCGCCTGGGCGACGATTGCCTGCTCATGGCCTATGCCCACGTGGCCCACGACTGTCAGCTGGGCCAGCGGGTGATCATGGCCAACGCGGCCACCCTGGGCGGCCACGTGCACATCGAGGATTTCGTGAACATCGGGGGCCTGGTGGCCATTCACCAGTTCACCCGCATCGGCACCCGCGCCTTCATCGGGGGCATGAGCGGGGTGGCCCAGGACCAGCCGCCTTACTGTCTCTGCGAGGGCAACCGCTGCAAGCCCCACGGGCTCAACGTCATCGGCCTCAAGCGCTCCGGCTTCAGCGCCGAGACCATCGAGGGGCTCAAGACCGCCTACCGTCTGATCTTCCGCACCCACACGCCCATCAAGCAGGCCATGGAGCAGGTGCGCGCCGAGGTCTCCGGGGTGCCCGAGGTGGAGCGCCTGTTGGAGTTCATCGCCACCAGCGAGCGGGGAGTCGCCCGCTAGCGGTGCTGTTATGGCGGGTCGCACCATTGGATTAATCGCCGGCAAGAGCCAATTCCCCATCCTGTTTGCCCGGGCCGCCCGGGCCCAGGGCCACAAGGTGGTGGCCGTGGCCTTCAAGGGCGAAACCCTGCCCGAGCTGGAGGCCGAGGTGGACCAGCTCACCTGGGTGCAGCTGGGCCAGCTGGGCAAGCTCATGTCCGGGCTCACGGATTACGGCGTCACCCAGGCGGTGATGGCCGGCGGGGTCACCAAGCCGCGCATGTTCGACCTTCGGCCGGACCTCAAAGCCCTGGGGCTGATCAAGAAGATCCGCCACATGGCCGACGACGGCATCTTGCGCACCTTCGCCGCCTACCTGAGCGAGCACGGCATCGAGATTCTTCCCAGCCACGTGCTGGTGCCCGAGCTGTTGGCCAACGAGGGGCTCTATACCAAGCGCGGCCCCACCGAAGAAGAGAGCGAGGACATCGTGGTGGGCTGGCACGCGGCCGGCGAGCTGGGCCGCCTGGACATCGGCCAGTGCGTGGTGGTGCGGGGCAAGGCGGTAGTGGCGGTGGAGGCCATGGAAGGCACCGACGCCTGCATCCGCCGGGGGGGCGAACTGGCCCACGGCAAGGGCGCGGTGGTGGTCAAGCGTTGCAAGCCCAACCAGGACACCCGCTTCGATCTGCCCTCGGTGGGCGCGGACACGATTTCTGTAATGGCCGAGGCCGGGGCTTCCTGCCTGGTGGTGGAGTCCTGGCGCACCTTGTTTTTCGATCCCCAGGAGGCGGTCAAGCGGGCCGAGGCGGCCGGCATCTGCATCCTGGGCCGCGAGGCCGGGGAGGAAGGGGCATGAGCGCCCCCATCAAAGTAGCCGTGGTGGGAGTGGGCTATCTGGGCCGCTTCCATGCCGAGAAATTCGCCCGCCTGAGCCAGGCCGAGCTGGTGGGGGTGGTTGACGCCGATCAGGAGCGCGCCGAGTCCGTGGCCCGCAACGTGGGCTGCGCGGCCTACTCCGACTACCAGGAGCTTTTGGGCCGGGTGGACGCGGTGAGCGTGGTGACACCCACGGTGTATCACTACGAGGTGGCCAAGGCCTTCCTGAGCGCCGGGGCGGACGTCATGTGCGAAAAGCCCATGACCACCACCCTGGACGAGGCCGACGAACTGATCTCCCTGGCGGACAAGAACGGCCGCATCTTGCAGGTGGGCCATTTGGAGCGCTTCAACCCGGCGGTGGAGGGCATGTTCGCCCGCGCCGGACGCCCCATGTTCATCGAGGTCAACCGCATCGCGCCCTTCAAGGCCCGGGCCACGGACGTGGACGTCACCCTGGACTTGATGATCCACGACCTGGACATCATCCTGGCGGTGGTGGACGAGGAGCCGGTGGAGGTGCGGGCCAAGGGCGTGCCGGTGTTGGGCCCCCACGCCGACCTGGTCAACGCCCGCCTGGAGTTCCCCGGCGGCTGCGTGGCCAACCTCACGGCCAGCCGCCTGGCCCTGAAGGACGAGCGCAAGATGCGCCTGTTCCAGCCCGACGCCTATCTTGCCCTGGACTTCGCCAAGCGCAAACTCCTGGTGGTTTCCGGGGTGGAATACCGCCCCGGCAAGATCCCCAAGGTCAAGGCCGAGAGGCCCCGCTTCCCCAAGAGCGATCCTTTGGAAAAAGAGCTCAGCGCCTTTTTGGACTCGGTAGCCAACCGGAGCGAACCCCGGGTGGATGGCCGGGCCGGACGCCGCGCTCTGGCCTGCGCCATGAGCGTGCGGGCCTGCGTGGAGCAGGGGCTCTGCCAATACCAGGACATCCTGGCCGCCTCGCCCAAGTGGGTGGAGGCTCTCTCTACCGAGGAAGATTAATGGCCACGGGGCCATCGGTGGTCATGGTGGCCGGCGAGGCCAGCGGTGACCAGCACGCCGCCCGTCTGGCCATGGCCCTGCGCGAGCTGGCGCCGGGCCTGAGCCTGTCGGGCATCGGCGGCCCGGAGTTGGAGGCCGCGGGCGCCCACCTGCTGTCGCGCTCCGAGGACCTGGCCCTGGTGGGGGTGGCCGAGGTGCTGCCCAAGCTCCGGGTCATCCTGGGAGCGCTCAGGGGCCTCAAGCGGCACATGAAAAAGACCCGGCCCGATCTGGTGATCCTGGTGGACTTCCCGGACTTCAACTTCCGGGTGGGCAAGGCGGCCAAGAAGCTG
This sequence comes from Desulfarculaceae bacterium, assembly GCA_020444545.1. Classification (NCBI taxonomy): domain Bacteria; kingdom Pseudomonadati; phylum Thermodesulfobacteriota; class Desulfarculia; order Desulfarculales; family Desulfarculaceae; species Desulfarculaceae bacterium. The sequence goes on from JAHLKT010000002.1 coordinate 432,065, forward strand.
GGCCTCAAGGTGCTCTACTACATCAGCCCCCAGGTCTGGGCCTGGCGTCCCAAGCGGGCCCGGAAGATGGCCTCCTTCGTGGAGCACCTGGCCTGCGTATTTCCCTTCGAGCCCGAGTTCTTCCGCCTGCACGCGCCGTTTCTGCCGGTGAGCTTCGTGGGGCATCCGCTTCTGGACGAGCCCGAGCCCGACCTCGGTGTGCCCCTGCCCGTGCCCGAGGAGGCCGAGCTGGTGGGCCTGTTGCCCGGCAGCCGCATGTCCGAGATCAGCCGTTTGCTTCCCCTGCTCTTGGCCGCGGCCAAGAAGCTCCAGGAGCGCCGCGAGGGGCTGCACTTCGTTTTGCCCCTGGCCCCGGGCCTCAGCCGCGAAAAGGTGGAGCCTTTTCTTAAGGACACCCCGCGCGGCCTGACCATTATTCCCGGCCGGGCGCGGCAGGTTATGGCCCAATCCAAGCTGCTCCTGGTGGCCTCGGGCACCGCCACCTTGCAGGCCGCCCTGGCGGGCACCCCGGGGGTGGTGGTATACAAGACCGGAGGCTTCAACTACTTGGTGGCGCGCTCCCTGATCAAGGTGGAGCACATCGCCATGCCCAATCTCATCGCCGGCCATCGCCTCCTGCCCGAGCTGATCCAGGGCGAGGCCACGGCCGAGAACCTGGCCGCCGAAGCCTATGAACTGCTGACCGATCAGGCCCGCCGCCGCCAGGTGCAAGAGGGCCTGGCCGAGGTGCGCCGCCGCCTGGGCGGACCGGGGGCCAACCGCCGCGTGGCCGAACTGGCCCTCGGCATGATGGAGGACAAGCACTAGTGGAAGACCGCGCCGCCAAACGAGCCCGCGACAAGAAGCACATCAAGCGGCTGTTGTCCATGGTGCGCCCCTACTGGAAGCGCCTGGCCGGGGCCATGGCCCTGATGGTGATCGTGGGGGCCGCCACCTCGGCCATGGCCTATCTGGTCAAGCCGGTGATGGACCAGATCTTCGTGGCTAAGAACCAGAACCTCCTGATGCTCTTGCCCATCGGCATCGTGGTGCTCTACGCGGTCAAGGGCGGGGCGGCCTATGGCCAGACCTACCTCATGCAATACGTGGGTCAGCGCATCGTCACCCAGTACCGCATCGATCTCTACGCCCATTTGCAGCGCCTGAGCCTGAGCTACTACGACCGCACGCCCACCGGCGAGTTGATGAGCCGCATCACTAACGACGTGAACCAGATGCAGGGCGCGGTCTCCAGCGTGGTCACCGGGGTGCTCAAGGATCTGTTCACCATCTTCGGGCTCATGGCGGTGATCATCTACCGCGACTGGTTCTTGGCCATCTTCGCCCTGGGGGTGTTCCCCCTGTGCGTGATTCCCCTGGTCAAGTTCGGCCGCCGGCTACGCAAGATTTCCCACCGCTCCCAGGAGACCATGTCCGATGTGACCGTGCTGTTGCACGAGACCATCGCCGGGGCGCGCATCGTCAAGGGCTTCTGCCGCGAGGACTACGAGACCCAGCGCTTCACCGACGAGGCTTTCCGTCTCTTCCGGCTGCGCATGAAGGACATCTCCACCCGCGCCCTGTCCAGCCCCACCATGGAGTTCCTGGGCGGCCTGGGCATCGCGGGCATCCTGTTCTACGGCGGCTGGCAGGTTATCCACGGCGTGTCCACGCCCGGCACCTTCTTCTCCTTTCTCACCGCCCTGATTCTGCTCTATGAGCCGGTCAAGCGGCTGAGCAACATGAACAACGACATTCAGAACGGCCTGGCGGCGGCCGAGCGGGTGTACCGCGTTTTGGATGAGCCGGTGGAGATCGACGAGAAGCCCGGCGCGGTGGAGCTGTCCCCGCTCAAAAGCGAGATCCGCTACGACAAGGTGAGCTTCTCCTACCGCCCCGACGAGCCGGTGCTCACGGAGGTGAACCTCACCGTGCCCAAGGGCCAGGTGCTGGCCCTGGTGGGCACCAGCGGCGGCGGCAAGACCACCCTGGTCAACCTGCTGCCCCGTTTCTACGAGGTCAGCGACGGAGCCATCCGCATCGACGGCGTGGATATCCGCGAGTGCAGCCTGACCAGCCTGCGCTCCCAGATCGCCATCGTGACCCAGCAGACCATCCTGTTCAATGACACCATCAAGAACAACATCGCCTACGGACGCCCCGGCGCCACGGAGCAGCAGGTGGCCGCCGCCGCCCAGGCGGCCTATGCCACCGGGTTCATCGAGCATCTGCCCAATGGCATGGACTCCATGATCGGCGAGAGCGGGGTGCTGCTCTCCGGCGGTGAGCGCCAGCGCCTTTCCATCGCGCGGGCTCTGTTGGCCGACCGGCCCATCCTCATCCTGGACGAGGCCACCAGCAGCCTGGACACCGAGAGCGAGATGCAGGTGCAAAAGGCCCTGGAGAACCTCATGGCCGGGCGCACCACCTTTGTGATCGCCCACCGGCTTTCCACCGTGCAGCGGGCCGACCGCATCCTGGTGGTCAGCGGCGGGCGCATCGTGGAGGAGGGGCGGCACGATGAGCTTCTGGCCATGGGTGGCGTGTACACCCGTTTGCACCGCATGCAGTTCGCGGTGGACCAGGGCCTGGAAACCGCTCCGGCTTCCACGACGGAGGCGGCCGGGGAGGGGAGCTAGGGCCATGCGGACCGTGTGGCTGCACCATGCCGAGCCCGCCGCGCTGGTGCGCCGGGGGATCGTCCTGGTGGCGGCCCTGGGGGCCATGGCCGGGGTGATGATCTGGGGCATGGACCAGCCGGTGCGCGAGGCCCTGGGCGCCTTCGGCAAAGGAACCTTCGGCCACGCCTGGGGCCAGGCCGCCTACTGGATGGGCCTGGGCGGCACCCAGATCGCGGCGGCGGTGCTGGTGATCCTGGCCGCCCTGGGCTGCAAGAACTTTCCTTGGCGCCGCCTGGGCCTGGACTGCCTCTACGCGGTGGTGGTGGCCGGTCTCTCCACCCAGGTGATCAAGCACATCGTGGGCCGGGCCCGGCCCCGCCTGAATCTTTCGCCCGCCGACATCATCGGCCCCACCTTTGACAGCGACTGGCACTCCTTCGTCTCGGGCCACGCGGCCACCAGCTTCGCCCTGGCGGCGGTGCTGGCCGCCCGCTGGCCCCACGGCGCGCCGGTGTTCTACACTCTGGCCGCCTTTATCGCGGCCGGGCGCATCATAAGCGGTTCGCACTACGCCTCGGACGTGCTGGGCGGCATGGCCCTGGGCTTGGCCGTGGGCTGGCTTTTGGTCATGCGGCGCAATTACCAGCTGGCGGAGGCGGCGCGATGAGCCCCAAGGCCCAGATCAAAGGCGCCTTGGCCTTGCTGATGGTGCTGGCCCTGGCGGCGGCGCTCTTGTTGGCTGGGCTGGGCGAGATTCCCCTCACCGATCGCGACGAGGGCGAGTACGCGGCGGCGGTGGCGGCCATGCGCGCTCAGGGCGACTGGCTGGTGCCCACCCTCAACGGCAAGCTCTATCTGGAAAAGCCCATCCTGGTCTATTGGGCCATGGCCGGCAGCCAGGCCATTATGGGCGACAACGAAATTGCGGCCCGGATGCCCTCGGCCCTGGCCGGGTTCCTGCTGGTGCTGGCCGTGGGCCTCGCCGTGTGGCGCGCCGGTGGCAGGGCCTCCCTGGGGGCCATGGCCGCGGCGGCCTTGGCCTTCAGCCCACTTTTTGTGCTGGTGTCTCGCGCCTGCCTCACCGACGCGCTCCTGAGCCTGTGGACCACCCTGTCCTTGCTCTGGGCCTGGCTGGCCCTGGAGCAGCCCGATGGCGAGGGGCGCAAATGGTGGCTCCTGGCCTGGGCCGCCCTAGGCCTGGGCTTCCTCACCAAGGGCCCGGTGGCCCTGGCCGTGGTGCTGCCGGCCGTGGGCATCTACGCCCTGGTGCAGGGGAGCTTGGTGCGCGCCCTCAAGGAAGCGCAGTGGCTTTGGGGGCTCGTCATCTTCCTGGCGATCAACCTGCCTTGGTACGGCCTGGTGTGGTGGAAGCTGGGCGACACCTTTATTGACGCCTTTTTCGTGAGCCAGAACCTGCGCCGCTTCTCCGAGACCCTGCTGGGCCACGGGGGAGGGCTGTTCTATTACTTGCCGGTGCTGTTCCTGGGGGCCTTCCCCTTTGCCGCCCTGGCCCTGCCCGAGCTGGGCCGCGCCCTGGGCCAGAACCCCCGTTCCCTGCGCCAAGAAGACCCCCTGGCGGCGCTGCACATGCTCGCGGCCATCGCCCTGCTGGTGGTGCTGGTGGTGTTCTCCCTGGCCGCCACCAAGCAGATCAACTACGTGCTGCCCGCCTTGCCCTTCCTGGCCGTGCTGGCCGGGTGCCAGCTGGACCGCATCCGCCGGGGCGAGATCGGCGGCCGTTTGGCCCGGCCGGTGTTTTGGGGCCTCTTGTGGCTGGGCGGGGGCATCCTGGTGGTGGCCCTGGCCGCGGTGCCCATCGGCCTGCCCCTGTTCTGGGGCAAGATCGAGGCCTCCATCCGCTTCGATTCCAGCGAGTATGCCTTGCCCCTGGCCGCACCGCGCATGATCCTGTGGCCCCTGTTGTCCGCGCTCATGGCGGGCGTGGCTACCTATGGCTTCACCTGGGCCTGGCGGCGGGGCCGGGGACGCGCGGCCGCCTGGTCCTTGGGCGCGGGGGCGGCGCTGTTCTGCGGGGTGGTGTTCCTGGGTCTGCTGCCCCAGGCCGCCGGGAGCATCCAGACCCCGGCCAAGGCGCTGGCCCTGGAGGTTCAGCGCCGGGTGGGGCCGGATGACGCCCTGGTCACCTTCGGCCTGTGGAAGCCCAGCCTGATCTACTACACCGGCCGCGAACTGCCCCGCTACAAGACCGACCAGCAGGCCGAGCTGGACAAGGCCCTGAGCGCGGCCAAGCCGGTGTACGTGTTGAGCCGGGCGCGTCTGCGCGGTAAATTGCAGACCAACCCCGCCTTCACCATGTTGAGCGAGCGGGAAGGTTATTTGCTGGGGGGCAACCCGGCCGCGGCCAGCTCCTGGCGCGGCGAGGCCCCCCCGCCGGTGGAGTCCGAGGAGACCAAGTGAAAGACCTGTGGTCAAATCCGGTGTGGCAGCGCCGCATCTATGTGCTGATCCTGCTGGCAGTGTGCGCGGCCCTGTTCTTCGGGCTGGGCGGCATGCGCGACCTGTGGGAGAGCGACGAGGCGCGCTACGCCGAGCTGGGCCGGGAGATGCTTAACTCGGGCTCCTTCAGCCACTGGGTCATTCCCCGCCTGGACTACGTGATCTACCTGGAAAAGCCGCCCCTGTACTACTGGCTCACCGCGCTCAGCTTCGCCATCTTCGGGGTGGGGGAGGCGGCCGCCCGCCTGGTGCCCGCATTTTTCGGCACCCTCAGTGTGCTCCTCGCCTTTTTCCTGGGCCGCGAGATGTGGGGCGAGGAACGGGCTGGCTTCTGGTCCGGCCTGGTCTTGGCCACCTCGCTGATGTTCTTCGCGCTCAGCCGGGTGATCCTGGTGGACATGGTGCTCTGCTTCGGGGTCATGCTGGCCGTGTGGGGGGCCTGGAGCCTGCGCGCCGGGCGGGGCTGGGGGCTCTACGCCTTTTGGGTGGGCTGCGCCATCGGCTTTTTGACCAAGGGCGTGTTGGGCCCGGGCTTGGCGGCCATGGCCGTGGTGCTTTTCGCGGCCCTGGCCCTGGAGTGGCGGCTGATCAAGGGCCTGCTGGATTGGCGGGGCCCGGCCTTGTTCGTGCTCATTTGCGCGCCCTGGGTCATCGCCGCCGGTCTCTTGCAAGACGGCTTCATCAAGTACTTCTTCTGGGACGAGCAGGTGGGGCGCTTGCTCACCACCAAGCACCACCGCTTCCAGCCCTGGTGGTTCTACTTCGCGCTGATTCCCGGGGCCTTCTTCCCCTGGATCGCCTTGCTGCCCTGGGCGGCCTGGCGCACCTTCCCCCGCCAACTCTGGCGCTCGCCCGAGGCGCGTCCCTGGCTGCTGTGCGCGGTGTGGTTCGTGGGCTACTTCGCCTTCCTCACCCTGTCCCGCTCCAAGATGATGCACTACGCCCTGCCCATGCTGCCGCCCCTGGCCCTGATCGTGGCGCGGCCCCTGAGCGGGGTGATGTCCTGGCCTCGGGGAGCCGCCGCTCCGGCCGGGCTACGGGCCAGCCTCACCGCTCTGGCCGGGCTGTGCCTGCTGGCCGGGCTGGCTCTGTTGGTGGTGCCGGCCACCAACCCGGACATCAGCTACGCCCAGGCCGGGCCTCTGCTCTTCGCGGGGCCCCTGGTGCTGGCCCTGGTGTCGTTGGGGGTGTGGCTGGTGCGCGGTCGGGCCTGGTCCGCGGCCTATGCCCCCCTGGCGGTGTTTCTGCTCCTGGTGCTGGGCGCGGCCCTGGCCGCCCCCACCCTGGACCGCTTCCGCTCGGTGGGGCCCCTGGTCAAGCCCATCGCCGCCCAGCTACGGCCCAGCGACCTGGTGGCCACCCTGGGCGACTACTGGCACGGCACGGCCTTTTACGCCAAACGCCGGGTGGCGGTGGTGGACAACTGGGGCGAACTGGACTTCGGACGCCGTTTGGCCCCCCCGGCCGAGCGCTCCCTGTGGTTCATGAAGGGTGACCAGTCCCTCTTGAAGCTCATGGGCGGCGACCGGCGGGTGTTCGTTATCGCCGAGACCCCCCGCTGGAAGAAGTTCCAGGCCCGAGCCCAGCGCGCGCCCAAGGCCCTGCCTCTGTTCGCCTGGGCCACCGTGGGCGACAAGACCCTGTTCTCCAACCGCCCCCCGAGCTAGGGTTGTTCCTAACTAACCGGGTACGCTTGATTTATCGCCCTTTGCCTGCCATAGTATAAGCCCGTGGGCCAAGGGCCCTTCTTTGATTGTTCAGGAGTAAGCGCCATGGCGGCCGAGACCCATACCCATCCCGAAATATCGGTGGTGATCCCCGTTTTCAACGAGGAGGACAACCTGGTGGAGCTGCACGCCCGCCTGGCCGCCACCCTCAACAACTTCGGCTCGTCCTGGGAGGTCATCTACGTCGACGACGGCTCCAAGGACGGCTCCTGGGAGCTGCTGAGCCGCATCCAGGCCCAGGACGCCCACGCCCGTTTGGTGCGCTTCAACCGCAACTACGGCCAGCACATGGCCATCTTCGCGGGCTTCGAGCGGGTCAAGGGCCAGGTGGTGGTCACCCTGGACGCGGATCTGCAAAACCCGCCCGAAGAGGTGCCCAAGCTGGTGGCCAAGCTGAACGAGGGCTACGACGTGGTCTCCGGCTGGCGGCAGAACCGCCACGACTCGGTGCTGCGCAAGATCCCCACCTGGATCGTGGCCAAGATGACCAGCCGGGTGGTGGGGGTGAACCTCAGGGACTACGGCTGCATGCTCCGGGCCTACCGCCGCGAGATCGTTCAGGCCATGTGCGCCTCCCAGGAGACCTCCTCCTACATCCCGGCCCTGGCCAACATCTACGCGGCCAGCGTGGCCGAGATTCCGGTGGCCCACGCCGAGCGGGCCGGGGGCGAGTCCAAGTACAGCATCTTCAAGCTCATCAAGCTCAACTTCGACCTGATGACCGGCTTCTCGGTATTGCCTATTCAGATGATCAGCGTCATGGGCGTGCTGGTGGCCCTGGTGGGGCTGGGCTTCGGCGTGTTCCTGTTCGTCAGGCGGCTCATCGTGGGGCCGGAGGTCGAGGGCGTCTTCACCCTGTTCGCCATCCTCTTCGTGTTCGTGGGCCTGCAAATCCTTGGCGTGGGGCTCATCGGCGAATATCTGGGCCGGGTCTACCGCGAGGTGCGCCGCCGGCCGCGCTTCGTCATCCGCGAGACCAAGGGCCCCGACTCCGAGGCCTGATCATGCCTTCCGGCCAGCTCCAGTCCGCCGAGGGCGCCACCCGTTTGGTGCTCAAGGTGGACATCGACACCAAGGTGGGTTTGTGCGAGGGAGTGCCCCGCCTCATGGACATTTTCGCCCGGGCGGGGGTCAAGGCCTCGGTCTACGTGGCCATGGGGCCGGACCACTCGGGCCGCGCCCTGGCCCGCCTGGTCAAACCCGGCTTCCTGCAAAAGCAGCTTCGCTCCGGCGCGGCCGGGGCCTACGGCGTCACCACCATGCTCTACGGCGTGGTGCTGCCCGGGCCCATCATCGCCGAGGCGGCCCCGCATCTGTTCCATGAGTTGATCGCGGCGGGCCACGAGGCCGGCCTGCACGGCTGGGACCACGTGTTCTGGCACGATCGTATGCGCCATCTGCCTCCCCAGCGCCTGCGCTCCCATCTGGGCCGGGCCTGGCGGTTATACAAGGAGATCACCGGCCAGGCGCCCACCACCTTTGCCTCGCCGGGCTGGCAGATCACCCCGGACGGCTTCTTGGCCCTGGCCACCATGGGCATCACCCACGCCTCCTGCACCCGGGGCGAGCGCCCCTTCCGGCCCGTGGTGCGCGGCCGCGTCTTGCCCTTGGTGGAGCTGCCCACCACCATGCCCACCCTGGACGAGGTCCTGGGCCGGAACGGCGTGACCCTGGAGAGCGCGGCGGCCACCCTGGCCCAGCAGGTGCGCCCCGGCGAGCTCAACGTCTTCACCCTGCACGGCGAGGTGGAGGGCAGGGCGCAGGCCCCGGTGCTCGGCGAGCTTATCAGCCGCTTGCAGGACCAGGGCGTGGTTTTCCAGCGCCTGGTGGACGCGGCCCATGAGGCCTTGGCCGGGCCGCTGCCCGCCGGGGACATCCGCTGGGGCACGGTGGAAGGCCGGGCCGGAGAGCTGGCCTTTGCCGCCGGGGGCGCGGTGTGAAGCGCGCCCTCTATAGCACCGCCCTGGGTCTGGGGACCATCGCCGCCGCGCCCTTTATCGCCGCCCGGCTGACCCGCCCCGCCAAGCGCGCGGCCACCCTGGCCCGCCTGGGCCTGGGGCCGCTCTGCCGCCCGCCCCGTTTGTCACCCGGCGGCATCTGGCTGCACGCCTTGAGCGTGGGCGAGACCGCCTCGGCCCTGCCCCTGGTGGCCGGGCTGCGGGACCACTTCCCGGAAAAACCAATCGCCTTTTCCAGCGGCACCGGCCAGGGCCTGGCCACGGCGCAAGACATGGTGGGCGATAAGGCCGACGCCTTGTTCATACGCCCCTTGGAGCTGCCCTGGGCCTTGGGACCGGTGCTGAACGCCCTGCGCCCCGGCCTGGCCATTCTGGTGGAGGGCGACCTCTGGCCCGGCTGGCAGTGGTCCCTGGCCGCGCGGGGGGCGCGCCGCCTCTTGGTAAACGGCCGGGTGAGTCCGCGCACCCTGCGGGGATACCGCCGCATGGGCGGCCTGGCCCGCGAGCTGTTCCGGGGCTTCGACCTAGTGCTCATGCAGACCCCCACGGACCGCGAGCGCCTGCTCTCGGTGGGCGTGGAGCCCGCCAAGGTGCGGGTGGCAGGCAACCTCAAGTTCGACAGCGCCCCGGCTCAGCTGGGCGAGACCGGGCGCGCGGCCCTGGCCGAGGAGTTGGGCCTGGGCGGACGCATGGTGCTGGTGGCCGGCTCTACCCACGCGGGCGAGGATGAGGCCTGTTTGGACGCCTTTACCCAGCTGCGCGGGGCGCATCCCGGCCTGGCCCTGCTCATCGCGCCCCGCGAGGTGGAGCGGGGCGGGGCGGTGGCTCGCCTGGCTGAGGCGCGGGGCCTGAGCGTGGCCCGGGTGTCCCAAGGCATTAATCCGGGCGCGGACGTGGTGGTGCTGGACGTTCTGGGCAAGCTGGCCCCAGCCTATGCCCTGGGGGTGGCCGGTTTCGTGGGCGGCTCCCTGACCCCCATAGGCGGGCACAACCTGCTGGAGCCCGCCGCCCAGGGCGTGCCGGTGATCTTCGGCCCGCACACCCACAACTTCCTGGAGATGGCCCGCGATTTGGAGGCGGCCGGAGGCGGGATGCGCGTGGGCACCGGCGCGGAGCTGGGCGCGGTGTGGGCCCGCCTGCTGGACGACCCATCCGAGGCGGGGCGCATCGGCGCGGCGGCCCTGGATTTCGTGGCAGCCCACCGGGGCGCGGTGGGCCGCGCGGTGGAAGCGGCGGAGGAGCTTTTGGAGGGCGCGCGTGGCTAAGGGCTACGAGGCCCTGTGGCGCCGGGTGGAGAGCGGCGAGCCCGGCCCGGCCTGGCTCAGCGCCCTGCGCGGCGCGGCCACGGCGGCCAGCTGGCTCTACGCGGCCGGGGCCTGGCTGGACCACACCAGCTACGACTTGGGCCTGCGTCCGGTCAAGCGCCTGCCCGTGCCGGTGATCGGGGTGGGCAACCTGGCCGTGGGCGGCACGGGCAAGACCCCTCTGGTCATGGCCGTGGTGCAGGCCCTGGAATCGCTGGGCCTGCCCGCCGGGGTGATAAGCCGGGGCTATGGCCGCAAGGAATCCAAGCCTCTGTTGGTCAGCGACGGCGAAACGATCATGGCCGATGCTGCCGAAGCGGGCGACGAGCCGCTGCTTTTGGCTCGGCGGCTGGGCGCGCCGGTGGCCGTGGGCGCGGAGCGCTACGCGGCGGGCCTATTGCTTCTGGAGCGTTGCGGGCAACGGGTGCTGGTGGGCGACGATCTTTTCCAGCACCGGGGGCTGCACCGCGATCTGAACCTGCTGGCCCTGGACGCGTCCGACCCCCTGGCGGGCGGGCATCTGCTGCCCCGGGGGCGTCTGCGCGAACCGGCCAACGCCCTGGCTCGGGCCGACGCGGTGGTGCTCACCCGCGCGGCCGACGCGGAGCAGGGCAGGCTGGCCGCCGAGCGCCTGGCCTGGCGCCTGGAGGGTAAGCCGGTCTTGAGCTGCGCCCACGTGATCACCGGCCTGGAGAACGCCCTGGATGCCGGCCCCGCGCCCGAGGACTGGCAGGGCGCTCCGGTGCTGGCCTTTTGCGGCCTGGCCAATCCGGCCAGCTTTCATGCGGCCCTGCGCGAGGCCGGGCTCACCGTGCTGGAGCTCAAGTCCTTTGGCGACCACCACCGTTTCGCGCCCGAGGAGATCAGCAACTTGTGGGACCGGGCGGCCACCCTGTCGGCCCGGGCCCTGGTGTGCTCGGGCAAGGACGCGGTGCGCCTGCCCGCCGAGCTGCCGCCGGACGCGGCCATTTGGAGCACCCGTTTGGGCCTCAAGTTCCACGACGGCCCCGAGGCCCTGGCCGGGCTCTTGGCCCGCTCCCTGGCCCAATGGGAGCCCGCGTCGTGAGCGCGGTAGACGCGGCCCTCAAGGGCGCGGTGTGGGGCCTGTCCCTGGCTCCCCTGGGGCTCAGCCGGGCGGTGGGGCGCGGCTTGGGCCGCCTGGCCCGGAGCCTGGACAGCCGCCACCGCGAGATCGTTCAGCGCAACCTGAGCGCTTCCTTCCCCGAGAAAGACCCCGCCTGGATAGAGCAGACCGGGCGCGAAGTGTTCGAGCACGTGGCCCAGGTGGCCGCCGAGATACCCCACCTGGTGCGCCTTAGCCCCCAGCAAATCGCGGCCCAGTGCCGCTTCCACGGCCTGGACAACGTGCACCACGCCTTGGAAAGGGGCAAGGGCCTGATCACGCTCACCGGGCACTTCGGCAACTGGGAGTGGGCCAACGTGGCCGGGGCGGTGGCCCTGGGCCAAGGGGCGCTCATCGTGGCCCGGCCCATCGACTGGCCCCCGGCCGACCGCTTGGTCAACGGCTGGCGCACCAGGGGCTCCAACAGCGAGGTGGTGCCCAAGAACAACTCGGCGCGGGCCCTGTTGCGCGGGCTCAAGCAGAACCGCATGTTGGGGCTGTTGCTGGACCAGAACGTGGACTGGTATGACGGCGAGTGGGTGGATTTCTTTGGCCGCCCGGCGTGCAGCAACAAGGGCATGGCCCTGTTGGCCCGCTCCACCGAGGCGCCGGTGCTGCCTTTCTACAATTGGCGGGCCGAGGACGGCAAGTTCGAGGTGTTCTTCGGCGAGGAAATCCCCCTGGTCAAAACCGCCGACAAGACCAAGGACATCTGGGTCAACACCCAGAACTACACCAAGGCGCTGGAGGAGATCATCCGCCAGAAGCCCGCCCAGTGGTTCTGGTTGCACCAACGCTGGAAGACGCGGCCCTATCACCACTGGCCCCGGGAGCCCAAGAAATGAGGCCCCTGGACGCGAGCGCGCCGGGGCGCATTTTGGTGCGGGCCACCAACTGGGTGGGCGACGCGGTGATGACCCTGCCCGCCCTGGCCGCGTTGCACGAGGCCTGCCCCCAAGCCGAGATCGAGGTGCTGGCCCGGCCCTGGGCCAGCGCGGTGTACGCCGCCGCGCCGGGGGTGAGCCGGGTGCTGGCCTATGACAAGAGCGGGCCGCACGCCGGGGCTGGGGGTCTGCTGCGCCTGGCCGGGGAGCTCCGCGCCCGGCGCTACGACTGGGCGGTGCTGTTTCAGAACGCCTTCGAGGCCGCGCTCCTGGCCTGGCTGGCCCGCATTCCGGTGCGCCTGGGATATGCCCGCGACGGCCGGGGGATGCTTCTGACCCATGCGGTCAAGCTTTCGCCCGAGCTCAGGCGGGTGCACGAGACCTCGTACTATCTGCACATCCTGCGCGCGGCCGGGCTGCTGGCCACGGACCCGCCTCCTGGGGGCGTGACCCCGCGCCTATCCCTGCGCGAGGCGGACCAGGCCTGGGCCGATGATTTCCTGGCCGCCAAGGGCCTGACCGGCGCGCGCCTGATGGGCATCGCGCCGGGCGCGGCTTTCGGCCCGGCCAAGATGTGGCCCGCCGAGCGCTTTGCTCAGGCGGCCCGCCTGCTGGGCGACACCTGCGACGCGGTGGTGCTCTTCGGCGGCAAGGGCGAGGCCCCGGCCTGCGCGGAGGTGGCCGAGGGCCTGCCGGGCGCGCGAGTGCTGGACCTGGCCGGGGCCACCGAGCTGGGCCAGGCCTTGGCCCTGCTGGCGCGGGTGGAGCTGTTCGTCACCAACGACAGCGGGCTGATGCACGCCGCCGCCGCCCTGGGGCGGCCCACGGTGGCGGTGTTCGGCTCCACCAACCCGGTGACCACCGGCCCCCTGGGGCCGCGCGCCGCCCTGGTGCGGGGCCGCGCCGAGTGCGCCCCTTGCCTAAAGCCCGAGTGCGAGCGGGGCGACCTGGCCTGCTTCACCTCGGTGGCGCCCGGCGCGGTGGTGGCCGCGGCCCGGGAGCTGTTGGAAGGGGGCGTGGCGTGAAGGTGCTCATCGTCAAGCTCTCGGCCCTGGGAGATGTGGTGCAATCGCTGCCCGTGGCCATGGCCATCAAACGCCAGATGCCCGAGGCGCAAGTGGATTGGCTGGTGGAGCGGCCTTCGGCGGGCATCCTGGCCGGGCACCCGGCCTTGGAGCGAATTTTGGTGAGCCCGCGCCACGAGATGGCCGAGGCCGAGGGCCTGCCCCTGAACCCGCTGAGCCGCTTCGGCCGCGAGCTGCGCTCGGTGCGTTACGACGCGGTGCTCGACTTGCAGGGCCTAATGAAAAGTGCTATCTGTGTGGCCTTGAGCCGGGCGGAGCGCAAGATCGGCTGGCGGGGCGGCAAGGAGCCCCTGGCCGGCCTGGCCTACAAGGAGCGCCTGGCCCCCTTTGATCCCGACCGGCCCGCCCTGGAGCGCTACCTGGACATGCTGGAGCCCCTGGGCCTGGAGCGGCCGGCCCAGATCGAGTTCGGCCTGTCGCCCAACCCCGGTGAATTGGTGCGGGCCCGCGAGCTGGCGCCCGTGGGCGAGGGCCCCCTGGTGGTGCTGCACCCCATGGCCAAGTGGGACTCCAAGCTGTGGCCCCTGGCCAATTGGGTGGAGCTGGCCAAGCTGCTGGGCGCGGCTGGCTGCCGTTTGGCCATCAGCGGCTCGGGCGAGGACCGGAAGGTGGGCGAGTTCATCGCCTCGCGGGCCGGGCTGGAGACGCGCCTCAATGACCTCTGCGGCCGCACCAATTTGCGCGAGCTGGCCGCGCTGCTCTCCCTGGCCGACGCGGTGGTGAGCACCGACACCGGGGTGATGCACCTGGCCGCGGCCATGGGCGCCAAGGTGGCGGCCCTGTTCGGCCCCACCGCCCCCTGGCGCACGGGCCCCTACGGCAGCGGCCACCGGGTGCTCACCTCGGGCGTGGAGTGCAGCCCCTGTTTCGAGCGCTTTTGCGCCGAGCCCCGCTGCATGGAAGGCATAACTCCCACCCAAGCGGCCGAGGCCGCTCTGGGCCTGGTTGGCGAAGGATAAAGCATGAACTACCTGGTCACCGGCGCGGCGGGCTTCATCGGCTCCCGGCTGTGCGAGCGGCTCCTGGAACAGGGGCACACCGTCAGGGGCATCGACTGCTTCACCGACTATTATCCCCGTCCGCTCAAGGAAGCCAACCTGGCGGGCTTGCGCGGCCGCCAGGGCTTCGAGCTGGTCGAGGCGGACATCATGGCCGTGGAGCCCGGCGAGCTGCTGGCGGGCATCGAGGTGGCGGTTCATCTGGCCGCTCAGGCCGGGGTGCGCCGTTCCTGGGGCGAGAACTTCGCCATCTACACCCACAACAATCTGCTGACCACCCAGCGCCTGCTGGAAACCGCCAAGACCTCGGGTCTGAAGCGCCTGGTCTACGCCAGCTCCTCCAGCGTGTACGGCGACACCCAGGACCTGCCTATGCGCGAGACCAGCGCCTGCTGGCCGGTGTCGCCCTATGGGGTGAGCAAGTTGGCCGCCGAGCACATGTGCGGCCTGTACTACAAGAACTTCGGGGTGGACACCGCCTCGTTGCGCTATTTCACGGTCTACGGCCCCCGCCAGCGGCCGGACATGGCCTTCCACCGCTTCATCCGCGCGCTGATCGAAGGCGGCACCATCCGCCTGTTCGGCGACGGCGAGCAGTCGCGCGACTTCACCTTCGTGGACGACGTGGTGGCCGCCACCATCGCCGCCGCCACCGCGCCCGGTGCGGCGGGCCAGGTGTTCAACGTAGGCGGCGGTTCGCGGGTGAGCGTGAACCAGGTCATCGCCATGCTGGAGGACATCACCGGCGAGGACGCCAAGGTGGAGCGCCTGGCGGTGGCCAAGGGCGACGTGCGCGACACCGAGGCCGACTGCTCCAAGGCCCGCGAGATCCTGGGCTACGTTCCCTCGGTGAGCCTGGCCCAGGGCCTGGCCGCGGAGACCAAGTGGGTTCAGGAAAATCTCAAACTCTTGCAGGAGGTGTGAGCATGGCCCTTAGCCCGGAGCTGTTGGAAATCCTGGCCTGCCCCCAGTGCAAAGGGCCGGTGGAGCCCACCCCGGACCAGGCCTGGCTGGTCTGCCGCGCCTGCGGCCTGCGCTATCCCGTGCAAGACGACATCCCGGTGATGCTGCCCGAAGAGGCCTCCCCCCTGGAAGATTGAGCATGGCGCTAATCCAACCAGCTCCCCGCCGGGCCCTGGTGATCAAGCTGGGGCACATCGGCGACGTGCTGGTGGCCTCGCCGGTGGCCACGGCCCTCAAGGAGGCCTGGCCCGGGCTGGCCGTGCACATGCTGGTCAACCAGGGCACCGAGGCCATGGTGGAGCACAACCCCCTCATCGACAAGGTGCTGGTGCTCAAGCGGGAACATGTGTCGCGCCTGGCCGAGCTGGCCTGGCAGGCCGGTTTCCTGGCCGCCTTGCGCTCCACCCACTACGACCTGGCCCTGGAGCTGGCCGAGGGCGACCGGGGGGCCTTTTTGGCCTGGATCAGCGGAGCGCCCACCCGGGTGGGTTTCCGGCCCAAAAAGCCGCGCCTGCGGGGACGGGCCTTCACCCATCTGGCCCCGCGCTGGGACGATGAGCACCACATGGTTCAGGCTTTCCTGCGCCAGGTGGAGGCGCTGGGCATCACGCCGAAGGACACGGCGCTCAAGTTCGAGCCCGGGGCCGAGGCCCGGGCCAAAACCAACCAGCTGCTGGACCAGGCCGGAATAGGGCAGGGCGAGTACGCCCTGGTGCACCCCACCTCGCGCTGGATGTTCAAGTCCTGGACGCCCGAGGGCAACGCCGGGCTCATCGCCCATCTGGCGGCCCAGGGGCTCAAGGTGGTGCTCACCACCGGGCCGGACGCCAAGGAGCTGGAGCTGGTGGGGCGCATCAAGGCCCTGACCCCGCCCGAGGCCATAAGCTTGGACCTGAGCGGCCAGCTGGACCTGTACGTCTTGGGCGGGCTCATCGCTTCGGCGCGGCTCTTCGCGGGCGTGGACAGCGCGCCCATGCACATGGCAGCCGCGCTCCAGGTGCCGGTGCTGACCATGTTCGGGCCCTCGGGCGAGGCGATGTGGGGCCCCTGGCACTGCCCGGCCGAGGTGCTGGTGGGCGACTGCCCCGACCATCCCTGCGGCCGCGACGGCTGCCAGGGCAGCAAGAAGAGCCGCTGCTTGGAAGAGATGCCTTTGGAGCGCGTTACCCAGGCGGCGGACCGCCTTTTGGCCGGGACGGCCTGACCATGCGTTTGGGGCTGATCCGCTACAAATACGACCTCACCGGCGGGGCCGAGCGGGTGCTGGGGCTCTTGGCCCGGGGCCTGGTGGCCCGGGGGCACGAGGTGCACGTGGTGGCCTCGGCCTGGCAGGGCGAGCCGCCCGAGGGCGTGGAGCTGCACCAGGTGGCCCCGGCCCAGCCCACGCCCTGGGCTCAAGCGGCGCTAAAGAGCGCGCAAGGCTTGGGCCTGGACTCCTTCCTGAGCATGGAGCGGGTGCCGGGCAGCCCGGTGTTCCGGGCCGGCGACGGGGTGCACGCCGCCTGGCTGGAGCGCCGCGCGCCCTACGAGGGGCGGCTCAAGCGCCTGAGCTTCGGCCTGAACCCCAAGCACCGCGCCCTGTTGGATTTGGAGCGCCGCACCCTGGCCGCGCCCCAGTTGCGCTGGGTCATCGCCATCAGCCGGATGGTGGCCCAGGAGCTTCAGCGCTTCTATCAAGTCCCTGAAAACAAGCTCAGGGTGATCTACAACGCGGTGGACGAGGCGGAGCTGGCCCCTGCCCGCGAGGCGGCCTTTAGGGAGCAGGCCCGCACGGAGCTGGGCCTGGAGCCCGGCCGGCCCGCGCTGTTGTTCCTGGGCTCGGGCTGGGAGCGCAAGGGCCTGGAGTTCGCCCTGGCCGCCCTGGCCAAGGTGCCGGACGCCGTGCTCATGATCGCGGGGCGCGACAAGCCAGCCGCCTGGCAGGCCAAGGCCGCCAAGCTGGGGGTGGGAGAGCGGGCCCGCTTTTTGGGTTTGCAAGCCAAAGTGGCCCCCTTGCTGGCCGCGGCCGACGCCCTGGTGCTGCCCACCATCTACGATCCTTGCTCCATCGCCTGCCTGGAGGCATTGGCCACCGGCACCCCGGTGGTGACCACCCGCGCGGCCGGGGCCAGCGAGCTGGTGGAGGAGGGACTCAGCGGCGCGGTGGTTCCGGCGGCCAAGGAAGTGGACGCCCTGGCCCAGGCCTGCCGCAAGGCCCTGGGCCTGGCCAAGGGCTTTGCCTCGCCGGTGCCCGGCCAGGCCGCCTGGCTGGACCAGACCATGGCCCTGATCGAGGATGCGGCTCTTTGAAGCGGCCTATGCAAATTAAAGTAAATTATTAAATAAACAAAAGAATAAACCATAATTACTAAATAAATAGCGTCATTGCTTCCGCCTTTCCGGCCCATGCTTGCCGCCAAGCCGCGCCGCTGCCCCACCTAAGGCCCGGATGCGCCCTCCGCGCGGCCGCCATGGATAAATCATTACGGTAATGCTATATTTGGCAATCACTTCGCGGGGAGGATCAACCGCTTATGCGCTGTCGGCAACAGGGGAGGCGGATCACAGCATGAACCGGCCCAGGGTATTGGCCGCCTGCACCACGGCCATCGGCGACACCATGTTTTGCAGCCCGGCGCTCATCGCCATGGGACGGCGTTTCGACGTGGACGTGCTGGTGCACCAGAAGCGCCGCCCCCTGCTGCGCGAGAACCCTTACCTGCACCAGGTCTTCCCCTACCGCAACAACCCCCTGAGCCGCACCTACCTGGCCGCTGCCCTGGCCTCGCGGCGCTATGAGAGCCTGGTGGTGTTGCACGCCAACGACGACCTGATTAAGCTAATGCCCCGTTTGCGCTACAATCGCGCGGTGAACATCCAAGGCTGGGACCGGCCGGATCTCAAGCTGACCGCCCTGCCGCGCAATCCCAAGGTGCACGCGGTGGACGAGCGCCTGCGCCTGGCCCAGTGGGCCGGGGCCGAGATCCAGCCCCAGGACCGTTTCATGCGCATGTTCCTCCGGCCCCAGGAGGCCGAGTCGGCCGAGAAATGGCTGCGCGAGCTGGGCATGGCCAGCGGCCGCCCCCGGGTGGGCCTGGTGCTGGGGGCCTCGGCGGGCTACCGCCGCTGGCCGGCGGAGCGCTTCGGCCGGGTGGCGGCCAGCCTGCGCAAGCAGGGCATCGAGGTCATCTACATAGGCGACGCGGCCGAAAAGGATCTGGCCCGCCGGGCCGACGAGATCGCCGGCCACGCCTTCCACCGGGGCTACAACTTGGGCCTGCGCCTGCTGGGCGCGGTGCTCAGCCGCTTGGACCTGGTAATCAGCAACGACACCGGCCCCTTGCATTTGGGGCAGGCGGTGCAGACCCCGGTGCTGGGGCTCTTCGGCCCCACCGACCCGGTGAAGGTGGGCCCTCGCGGCCCCCGCGACCGGGTGATCAAGGTGCAGGCCACCTGCGACCCCTGCCTGGAAAAGGGCTGCCAAGACCCCTTCTGCATGGACCAACTCACCGAGGATATGGTCATCGAGGCAGCCGGCGAAATGCTGGAGCTGGAGGCCTGAGCTGGTCCGTGTCCGTGCTTGCCGGCATATTGAACCCCCTGGTGCTGGGACGCCTGCGCGACGACCCCGGCCCCTTTGACCCCGCCCGGGTGAAGAGCATCCTGGTGGTGCGCAACGACAACATCGGCGACGTGCTCTGCACCACCCCGGCCATCCAGGCCCTGCGCGAGGCCTTTCCCCGGGCCCATCTGGCGGCCATGGTTTGCACCCTTAGCCAGCAGGCCATAGAGGGGCACCCGGCTCTGGACGAGCTTTTGGTCTACCCCAAGGCCAAGCACAAGCACTTTGGGGCCCTGGAGTCCTACCAGCGCATGGGGGCCATGCTGCGCGCGGCGCGGGCCCGGCGTTTCGATCTGGCCGTGGCCTTTCGCGACAGCTTTTCGCCCTCCCAGGCCTGGCTGGCCTATGCCTCCGGGGCGCGCTGGCGCCTGGGGCCCGAGGCGCGGGGCAAGCGAAAGCGCCTGGGCTTTTACTACAACCTGCCCGCGCCCTGGCCGCCCAAGGACGATCATGAGGTGCTGCGCTGCATGGCGTTGCTCAGGTACATCGGCCTTGACAGCCAGCCCGGTAGGCTATATCTGGAAATACCCCAGGCCTCCAAGGACAAGGTGGCGGAATTCCTGGTCAGTTGTGGTCTGGACCCGGCCCGGCCCCCGGTGGTATTGAACATCACCCGTTGGGCCTACCGCCCGGAGTGCACCTGGCCCGACGAGAAGTACCGCCGCCTGGCCGGGGAGCTGGCCCGGCGGCCGGAGGGCCTAATTGTCACCCATGCCCCGGGCGACAAGGAGTGGGTGTCGGGTATACTGTCAGGGCTGAAACCCGAGGTGCCGGTGTTCGCCTCGCCCAGCCTCAAGGACTTTGCCGCGGCCATCGCCGCCGGCCGGGCCTTCATCACCCCCGAGGGGGGGCCCATGCATTTTGCCGCGGCGGTGCATCGGCCTCTGGTGGTGATGTGGTCCTCCACCCCCTTGTGCAACTGGCGGCCCTGGGGCGTGCCCTGCGAGGTGTTGGGAGCCACCGGCCCCATCGCCCCCATAACGGTGGAAGAGTTGCTGGCCGCCCTGGAGCGGCTGCCGGCTTCTCCTTTGAACGATTGAGAGTACCGGACCCCATGGCTTTAACCCGGTGCCGCGATTCCCTGGCCCCCAGACCACGGAGCAAGGCCTGATGTCCACATACCTGATCACCGGCGGAGCCGGTTTTATCGGCTCCCATTTGGCCGAAACCCTGGTCAAGGACGGCCACTCGGTGCGCGTGCTGGACAACCTGGCCACCGGCCACCGCGAAAATCTGGAGCCCGCCTCCGGGGGGCCGGGCGCTCTGGAGTTCATCGAGGGCGATATCCGCGACCTGGACACCTGCCAGCGGGCCTGCGACGGGGTGGATTACGTTTTGCACCAGGCGGCCCGGGCCAGCGTGCCCCGCTCCATCGAGAACCCCCTGGCCACCAACGAGGTCAACGTCAAGGGCAGCCTGAACGTGCTCTACGCGGCCAAGGAGGCCGGAGCCAAGCGGGTGGTCATGGCCTCCAGCTCCTCGGTCTACGGCAACGTGGAGCCGCCGGACGCGCCCAAGGTGGAGACCCTGCCGCCCCGGCCCATGAGCCCCTACGCCGCCTCCAAGGTGTCCATGGAGCACTACGCCGCCGCTTTTTATGCCGTCTACGGCCTGGAGACGGTGTGCTTGCGCTACTTCAACATCTTCGGGCCGCGCCAAGATCCCAACTCGCCCTACGCGGCGGTGATCCCCAAGTTCCTGTTCTGCCTCATGGAGGGCGAGCGGCCCCCGGTGCACGGCAACGGTAGGCAGAGCCGCGACTTCACCTATATCGACAACGTGGTGCAAGCCAACCTGGCCGCCTGCACCGCGCCCCAGGCCGCCGGTCAGGCCATCAACGTGGCCGCCGGGGTGAGCCACGACCTCTTGGATCTCCTGGACATCCTGATGCGCCTCACCGGGGTGCGCCTGGAGCCCGAGTTCCTGGACCCCCGGGCCGGGGACGTGGCCTACAGCCTGGCCGACCTGACCAAGGCCCGCGAACTGCTGGGCTATGAGGTCACCGTGGACTTCCGCGCCGGTCTGGGCCATCTGGTCAAGTTGGCTCAAGAGGGCAGGTACTTGGCTTGATGACCGCTGCCCGCCCATCGGCGCTCTTTAGGGAGCGCCCGGCTCTGGCCGAGTGGTTCTACCGCCTGGCCCGCGTCTTCGCCCTGAGCCTTATCTTCATCCTGCCCCTGGAGGCGGTGACCGCCGCCCGCGAGATCGCGGTGGTGGGCATGGTGTTCTTTCTGGCCCTGTTCATGTGGGCCCGGGGCTCGGTGGACTTTCGGCCCACGGTGCTCTTCTGGCCCCTGTTCTTTTACGTGGCCTGCGCGGTGTTCAGCCTGTTCAGCGCGGTGGACATGGCCTACACCCTCAAGGAGCTACGGGGCGAACTGCTCAAGGGCCTGTTGATCTTTTACGGCGGGGTGCACCTGATCCTGGACGAAGAGAACCTGGAGCAATGCTGGGGCATGATCCTCATCGGCCTGGGGGTGATGTCCCTGGCCGGGGTGGTGCTCTTTTTTCAGGAAGGCGGCTCCCTGGCCAACCACGCGGTGCGCGCCGGGGGCCTGCACAGCGGCTATGGCTCTCTGGGCACCTATTTGGTGCTGGTGTGGCCCTTCTTGCTCCTGGCCCCGCTCATCTGGGACGCGGCCTGGGCCAAGACTCTCTGGCTGGCTCTGATCGTTTGCACCGGGCTGTTGGCCTACACCACCTACAACCGGGCCGCCTGGCTGGCCATGCTCTTGCAGGCGGCGGTGTGTCTGGTGATGATGGCGCGGCGCAGGCTGCGCATGGCCCTGGTGGTGATGGTCGCGGCGGTGCTGATCGCCGGGGCGCTTTTGGCCGCGCCCGGTTCGCGCCACGGCGAGGACTGGTCCATGCTGGTCAAGAACCCCCTCAAGACCGGGGGCACGGCCGGAGACCTCCTGGCCGCCTGGCGGCACTCCTGGCGCCAGATCAAGCAAGACCCCTTCCAGGGCATCGGCTTGGGGCGGCACAGCTTTTCCAAGGCCTACCCCGAGTTCCGCCGCACCCACCAGCCGCTGTTGTGGCACGCGCACAACACCTTCGTGGACCTGACCCTCCAGCTGGGAGTGCAGGGGCTCATCGCCATCTTGCTGATCATGGGGGTCTTGGTCTGGGCCCTGTGGCCCCATTCGCCGCCGGCCACCGGCCAGACGGCCACGGCCTTCGGCGCGGCCGTGGTGGCCGTGGTTATCGGCTTCGCAGTGCGCAACCTGTTCGACGACTTCTTCGTGGACGACACGGGAATGATGTTCTGGCTGCTGGCCGGGCTGGCCCTGGGGGGGCGCGAGCTGGCCAAGCGCCGCGCTTGAAAAGGGATTATCACCGCGCCCGAGGGCGCTATTCGATGACGGGAATGGTCTTATGAATATTTGCATGGTGGGAGTTGGCTACGTTGGCCTGGTTACCGGGGCCTGCTTCGCCGAGTTCGGCATCAACGTTTGCTGCGTGGACAAGATGCCGGACAAGATCGAGATGCTCAACAACGGCAAGGTGCCCATCTACGAGCCCGGCCTGGAAGAGATGGTGGCCAAGAACATGCGCGAGGGCCGCCTGAGCTTCACCACCGATTTGGAGGAGGGGCTTAAAAACGCCCTGGTCATCTTCATCGCGGTGGGCACCCCCCAGGGCAACGACGGCGCGGCCGACCTCAAGTACGTGGAAGAGGTTGCACAGAGCATCGGCCAGACCATGACCGACTATCTGGTGGTGGTGACCAAATCCACCGTGCCGGTGGGCACCGGCCAGAAGGTGGCGGCCATCATCAAAGAGCACCAGAAGGAGCCCATCGACTTCGACGTGGTCAGCAACCCCGAGTTTTTGCGCGAAGGCTCGGCCATAGAGGACTTCATGCGGCCCAACCGGGTGGTGGTGGGGGCCAACAGCGAGAAGGCCCAGGCCATCATGCGCGACCTCTACGCGCCCCTGTACCTCATCGAGACCCCGTTCGTCGTCACCAACGTGGAGACGGCGGAGATGATCAAGTACGCCTCCAACGCCTTCTTGGCCACCAAGATCAGCTTCATCAACGAGATGGCCAACATCGCCGAGCGGGTGGGGGCGGACGTGAACCTGGTGGCCAAGGGCATGGGCCTGGACCGCCGCATCGGGCCCAAGTTTTTGCACGCCGGGCCCGGCTTCGGCGGCTCCTGCTTTCCCAAGGACACCGAGGCCATCGCCCACATCGCCCGGGAGCACGGCTACGAGTTCAAAATCGTGGACGCGGTGATCGCGGTGAACCGCCGCCAGCGGGGGGTGATGGCCGAAAAGATCATGGAGGCCCTGGGCGGCGACGCCGAGGGCAAGACCGTGGCCTGCCTGGGCCTCACCTTTAAGCCTAACACCGACGACATGCGCGAGGCCCCCAGCCTGGGCATTTTGCCCCTGCTCATGGACCGGGGCGCCACGGTGCGGGCTTACGACCCCGCCGGGCTGGAAGAGGCGGGCAAGATGATGCCCGGCCTGGTGGCCTGCGAAAACGCCTACCAGACCGCCGAGCAGGCCGACTGCCTGGTGCTCATGACCGAGTGGAACCAGTTCCGCAACCTGGACTGGGAGCGCCTGGCCGGGCTGATGCACGACAAGGTGGTGGTGGACCTGCGCAACGTGTACAGCCCGGACAAGGTGCGCGACAAGGGCTTCACCTATTACAGCGTGGGCCGGCCCTAGCCCGGAGACGGTGGTGCTCTCCCGGTTGGTGCTCAGTTTGCTGGCCGGCCCGGAGGCTCCCCGCGCCCTGGCCCTCAAGCGCCTGGCCTCCGAGCTGGGGCGGGTGGTATTCTACTCGGAACCGCTGGCCTTTCCCGGCGCCGACTTCTACGCCCCGGAGATGGGCCCCGGCCTCACCCGCCGGGTGGCTGCCTTCGCCGGCCTGCGCTCCTCCGGTGAGCTGGCCGGGATCAAACGGCGCTGCATGGAGCTGGAGGCCGAGCTGGCCGTGGAGGGGCGGCGGCGGGTGAACCTGGACCCCGGGCTCTTGGGAAAGGACGCCCTGGTCCTGGCCACCCACAAACCCGGCGGCCACCGCCTGGAGCTGGCCCCGGGGATTCACGGCGAAGTGACGCTTTTTTTCCGGCAGGGCGCCTACGAGCCCTTGCCCTGGACCTATCTGGATTACGCCGCCGGGCCGCTCAACGAGCTGCTGGGCTCGATGCGCCCCCGCCTGCTGGAAAGCCTAAGGCGGGCCGGGCGCCAAGGAGAGATGGTTTGATCAAGTCCATGACCGGCTACGGCCGCGGCCAAAGCGATCTGGGAGAGGGTAGTTGGGCCGTCGAGATCAAGACGGTGAACTCGCGCTACCTGGACTTCCATTTGCGCCTGGCCCCGGGGCTCATGTCCCTGGAGGAGCGCATCAAGAAGTTTGTGGGCGCGCGCCTCACCCGGGGGCGGGTGAACCTTAGCGTCGGCTCCACCGGCGCGGTGGGCGCGCCTCCCCGCCTGGCCCTGAACAAGCCCCTGGTGCGCGAGTATCAGCGGGTGCTGGCCGAGCTGCAAGCCGAGCTGGGCATCACTCAGGAGCCGGGGCTCATGCCCTTCCTCTACAACCGCGAGCTGATCGTGACCCAGGAGGAGGGGCCCAACCCCGACGCCCTGTGGTCCCAGATCGAGCCCGCCCTGAACGCGGCCCTGGACGAGCTGGAGCAGATGCGCGCCGCCGAGGGCCACGCCCTGGCCGAGGACCTGCGGGCCCGTTTGGAGGTTGTGGGCTCGCTCTACCAGCAGGCGGCCTCGCGCTCGCCCCAGGTGGTGGCCGCCTATCAGGAGCGCCTCAAGGACCGCATCGCCACGCTCACCGCGGACACCGAGCCCGACCCTCAGCGCCTGGCCCTGGAAGTGGCCATCATCTCCGACAAGGCGGACATCACCGAGGAGGCGGTGCGCGCGGCCAGCCACATCGAGCAGTTCCGCGCCTTTTTGGACAACGGCGAGCCGGTGGGGCGCAAGCTGGACTTCCTGCTCCAGGAGATGAACCGCGAGGCCAACACCATGGGCTCCAAGACCCCGGACGCGGCGGCGGGCCAGGTGATCGTGGAGCTCAAGGCCGAGCTGGAGCGCATCCGCGAGCAGGTGCAGAACATAGAGTAGGGGAGGACCGTGGCTGGCAAGCTGATGAGCCTGGGTTTCGGCAACCACGTGGCCGCCCGTAGGGTGGTGGCCATCCTCAACCCGGCCAGCGCGCCCATGAAGCGCCTCAGGGAGGAGGCCCGCCAGGCGGGCCGCCTGGTGGACGCCACCCAGGGCCGCCGCACCCGCTCCATCATCGTGACCGACTCGGGGCACGTCTTGCTCTCGGCCATCCAGCCAGACACCATGGCCCAGCGCTACGAATCCACCAGCTTTGAAGAGACCCCCATCGACCTGGGCGACAAGGAACCGGCATGAGCGACCAAGGCCAGATCATCGTACTTTCCGGCCCCCCGGGCGCTGGTAAGAGCACCATCGCCGAGCGGGTGCGGGCCGAGATGCCCGAGCTGGCCTACTCGGTCAGCCTGACCACCCGAAAGCCCCGCCCCGGCGAGGTGGACGGCAAGGACTACTTTTTCGTGGACCGCGCCGAGTTTCAGCGCCGCATCGCGGCCGGGGAGATGGCCGAGTACGAGGAGATCTTCGGCAACCTCTACGGCACCAGCGAAAAGGTGATCCGCGCGGCCCTGGAAAAGGGGCAAGACCTGTTTCTGGACACCGACGTGAACGGGGCCGAGCAGCTCAAGAAGCGCTTTCCCCGGGGCGTGTTCATCTTCCTGCTGCCCCCCAGCCCCAAGATTCTGGAGCAGCGCCTGCGCGGGCGGGGCACCGAGGAAGAGGACAACCTGCGCCAACGCCTGGAGCGGGTGCGCTACGAGGTGGGCAAGGCGCCCAACTACACTCACCTGGTGGTGAACGACGATCTGGACAAGGCGGTGGCCGAGGTCAAGGCCATCATCACCGCCGCCCGCCGCCGCACCGAGCGCCACCAAAAACTCATCGAAGAATTTCTAGCGATCTGAGCATGGGCGCTCCCGAACAAAACGCCATCGTGGGCCGCCACGCGGTGGCTGCCGCCCTGAGCGAGCGGCCCGGCGCGGCCACGGAGCTCATCCTGGCCGCCGGGGACAACTCCGCCGCCCTGAACAAGCTGGCCCAGGCGGCCAAGACCGCGGGCATCAAGGTGCGGCGCGCCCCGCGCTCCCGCCTGGAGGAACTGGCCCAGGGAGCGGCCCACCAGGGTGCGGCCCTGGTCCTGGCCGCCCACGCCTACGCCGAGCTGGACTACATCATCTCCGCCGCCCAGGACGCGGGCGACATGGCCTTGGTGGTGATCGCGGACCACATCCAGGACCCGCACAACCTGGGGGCCATCCTGCGCTCGGCCGCCGGGGCCGGGGCCCAGGGCGTGGTCATCCCCAAGGACCGGGCCTGTCCGCTTACCCCGGCGGCGGCCAAGGCAGCGGCGGGAGCGGCCTCCTTTTTGCCTGTGGCCCGGGTGACCAACCTGACCAGCGCGGCCCAGGAGCTCAAGGACGCGGGGCTCTGGCTCATGGCTGCGGCCACGCGCGGCGCGCCCCCGCCCTGGGAGCACGACCTTCGGCGTCCCCTGGCCCTGGTGGTGGGCGGGGAGCACAAGGGCGTAGGCTCGCGGCTGCTCAAGGAATGCGACATGCAGGCCAGCCTGCCCCTGGACCCCACGGTGGAAAGCCTCAACGCCTCGGTGGCCGCCGGAATCCTGCTGTTCGAGATCGTGCGCCAGCGCAGCGCCTAGGCCCCACTCACAACCCGTTTCGGAGCAGGCCCCGCCGGTGAACCCGCTGCGCGCCATATTCGCCGCACTGGCCTGGATCGGCCGCCAGGGCACCAGATCCATCACCGCCCTGGTCATCGTGGGCATCGCGGTGCCGCCCCTGGGCGCGCTGTTCAAGCCCTTTCTCAGCGCGGCGGTCTTCGTGCTGCTCTGCACCGCTTTCCTGCGCCTGGACCCCAACCGGCTGCGCGGCTATCTGGGCAAACCCCGCCTGGTGATTCTGGCCACGGTCTGGACCATGCTGGTCATGCCCCTGGGCTTCGGTCTGGCCTGCTGGGCATTCGGCCTGGACCAGCGCTTGCCCGCCCTGTACCTGGGCCTGATGATGCAGGCGGTGGCCTCGCCCATGATGGCCTCGCCCGCCCTGGCCGCGCTCATGGGCCTGGACGCCACCCTGGTGCTCATCACCCTGGTGGCCAGCAGCGCGCTCATCCCCATCACCGCGCCCCTGTTCGCCCACTTTTTCATGGACGCCAGCCTGGCCCTGGACCCCCTGGCTCTGGGCCTGAAGCTGGCCCTGATCCTGGCAGGCTCGGCCTTGGTGGGCACCCTGCTGCGCCGCCTGGCCGGCCCGGTGGCCATCGCCCGCCACGGCGAGAAGATCGACGGCTTCAACGTGCTGGCCCTGTTCGTGTTCGTGGCCGCCATCATGCAGAACGTGGCCGGCTCTTTCGTGGACAAGCCCCTGCTCTCCAGCGGCCTGACCGTGCTGGCATTCGGGGCGTTCTTTTTGCTGCTGGCCTCCACGGCGGCGGCGTTCCTCTGGGCCGGGCGCGACCGGGCCCTGGCCCTGGGGCTCATGTCCGCCCAGCGCAACCTGGGCCTCATGCTGGCCGCCACCGGCGGAGCCCTGCCCGAGTTGACCTGGCTCTACTTCGCCCTGGCCCAGTTCCCCATCTACCTCACGCCTCAGATGCTCCTGCCCCTGGCCCGCAAGCTGACTCGGAAGGAGAGTTAGAACCTTTCCCTGATCTGCCATAGAGAGAAAAAGAAAAGAGCAGTTTTGAAAGAGGGAAGGGAACAGGGAAAGCTTTTCCCCGCTCCATGACTGCGCTGCTTGCGGTGAGAGCCCACCAACAAGCAACGCCCTGTTGGCCCCGATAGCTATGCTACCGGGGCGGCGAAGCCGCAAGAGATCTTCGGCGGGTACTGACGTGCGGCATAGGCAGAGCGTTCTGATGGCAGGGTTTCTTGTCGCCTCGCTTTCGCTCGACGACCCCGACGGGCAAGCTGTCGGGGGCAACAGAAATAAGGAGGAAATTTGGAATGAAAGTAGCCGCAAGAAATCTTGGCGACAATTCCTTCTGTCATAGCGAGGAGCGGATTCTTGGCCGCAGACTCGGAAAGGCTGCCTCGCCTAGACGGTTCGGGGAGGGAAGAAGAGGCAGGTAAGGGAAAGGCCTTGGTTGGCCCAGACAGCTCGCTGTCTGGGTCGCGGAGCGACAAGAGGTCCGGCCGGCTGCCGCGATTCTCTTCGGCGGTGTCGGTGGGACGATCCCGTTTCTTGCAGGCAGAGATTGCCGCGTCGCCGCTGAAAAGCGGCTCCTCGCAATGACAACCCCTCTTTTTTCTTAGTGGAGGGGCGGGGTTTATCCCCGCCCGATTCGGCAACGAAACATGAGAAGGGTCGAGGCCTAGCTGTAATCGCGCTCGCCGAAGATGGCCGTGCCCACGCGCACCAGGGTGGCCCCCTCGGCGATGGCCGCCTCGTAGTCGCCGCTCATGCCCATGGAAAGATGGGCCATGGCGCCGGGCGGCAGGTCCGGGGCCAGGGTGGCAGCCAGGCGGCGCAGCTCGGCGAAAAAGGGCCGGGCCGCCTCGGGGTCGTTGAAAAACGGCGGCATGGTCATCAGGCCCATGAGCTCCAGGTTGGGCAGCTCGGCCACGGCCTGGGCCAGGGCAAAGGCCTCGCCGGGCTCGCAGCCCGATTTCTGGGCCTCGCCGCCCACATTGACCTGCAAGAGCACCCCCAGCTTGCGGCCCTGCTCGCCGGCGTGGCGGTCCAGGGCCTTGGCCAGCTTGATGCGGTCCACGCTCTGGATCACGTCGAAAAGCTCGGCCGCGATCTTGGCCTTGTTGCTCTGCAAGTGCCCGATGAAATGCCAGGACGCCCCCAGGCCCACGGCGGGAATCTTGTCCTGCGCCTCTTGCACATAGTTTTCGCCGAAGATGAGCTGACCCGCGGCCAGGGCTTGGTTCACCGCCTCGGCCGGGTGGGTCTTGGACACCGCGATGAGGCGCACCTGCTCGGGCTTGCGGCCCGAAGCCTTGGCCGCCTGGGCTATGCGGGAGGTAACGCGGGCCAGGTTGGCGGCGATGCTCATGCCTTTTCTCCTTGCGGCTCGATGATGCCCTGGGCCAAGAGCAGCTCCACCACCGAGGCCAAGGGCAGGCCCACCACGTTGGTGTAGGAGCCGCTCACTTCCTTGACCAAGGCCGCGCCCAGGCCCTGCACCGCGTAGGCCCCGGCCTTGCCCCTGGGTTCGCCGCTGGCGATATAGGCCGCGATCTCGCCGGGGCTCAGCTCGCGGAAGCGCACCTTGGTGCGGCCAAGACCGCTGTGCTCCGAGCCGTTATAGCGCAAGCAAAAACCGGTGAGCACCTGGTGCTCGGCCCCGGAGAGGCGCTCCAGCATGTCACGGGCCTCGGCGTCGTCCTCGGGCTTGCCCATGATGCGCGCGCCCAGCACCACCAGGGTGTCGGCGGCCAGCACCGCCTCGTGGGGCTCGGCCTGCACGGCCCGGGCCTTGGCCAGGGCCAGGCGGGATGCGGCCTGCTCGGCGTTCTCGCCGGGCAGGAGCGCCTCGTCGATCTCGGCCGGGGCCAGGCGGTAGGCCAGGCCCACCCGCGCGAGCATCTCCTGCCGCCGGGGCGAGGCCGAGGCCAACACCAGGGCGCGCCCCGGACTGAGGCGATACAAGCTTAGTCCTCCAAATAGGGCAGACCGAACAGGCGGCGGGCGTTGTCCGCCGTGGTCTGGGCCACTTCCTCGGAAGGCAGGCCCAGGGCCTTGGCCAGGGCGTCGCACACCAGGCTCACGTAGGCGGGTTCGTTGTCCTTGCCCCGGTGGGGTGTGGGGGCCAGGTAGGGGCAGTCGGTCTCGATGAGTATCTTGGTCAGGGGCACGTCCTTGACCAGGGCGCGCAGCTCCTTGGCGTTCTTGTAGGAGATCACCCCGGTGACCCCGATACAGAAGCCCATGGACACCAGGTCCTTGGCCATGGCCGCGTCGCCGCTGAAGCAGTGCACCACGCCGCCCACCCGCTCGGCGCCCAGCTTGTCCAGCATGGACATCACCTCGGAGTGCGCGTCGCGGTCGTGCACCACCAGGGGCAGGCCCAAATCCAGGGCCATCTCGATCTGGGCCTGGAAGGCGTCGCGCTGGAGGTGGCGCGGCGAGAGGTTGCGGTAGAAGTCCAGGCCGCACTCGCCGATGGCCACCGCCGAGGCGGTGAGGGCCATGAGCTTCATCTCGGCCCAGGTGTCTGGCTTCACCTTGTCGGCCTCGTGGGGATGCAGGCCCACGGTGCAGAAGACGCCGCGCATCTGGCGGGTCAGGTCGGCCGCCTTGCGCGAGCTGGGCAGGTCGATGCCGATGGTGATGATCTGGCCCACCCCGGCCTCGCGGGCGCGGGCGAACGCGGCCGCCGGGTCCTTGAGCAGGTCCAGGTGTGCGTGGGTGTCGATGAGCTTCATGTTGACGTTTCCTTGCGCCGGGGCTCCGCATGGTCGCGGCGGAGCGAATACCATCGGCTGCTGGCGGAAGAATCCCCCCGGCCCGCCAGGGCAGCCTTTGCGAAATTATACCGGATGAATGGCCCTTCGTTCATATTTGACACACTTGAACCCTAGGCTACCATGACGCCGGTCATTTGAACTCCCCCGGCGCGAACACGCTGTGCCCGCTGAAAACCTTGAGCAGGCGGGCCGTGTTCAGCAATTCCGGATCTGCCGCGTCCATGAGCGCCACCTCCAGCCCGGCCCCGGCCGCGGCGGCCAGATAGGGCGCGGCCGCGAAGCCCGCCCTGGCCCCGGCCGTGGCCGTGACCAGATTGCTCAGGGCGATGAGCCGGTAGGGCGGCGGATCGAACACCTGGGGCAGGGCGCGCAAAGTGGCCAGCACCGCCGCCGCGTGGGCCTCGCCGCCTTGCAGGGCCAGGGGCATGACCATGGGGTCCAGGATCAGGCGGGGGCCCTCGATGCCCCGGCGCCGCGCCTCTTCCACGATCAGGGCGGCCAGGGCCAGGCGCTCCTCCACCTCCAGGGGCACCGTGGCGGTCATGGTGGCCGCGATCACCGATAGATGATGGTGCGCCGCGATGTCCAGGACCGGGCCCAAGCGGGCGGGCTCGGCCGTGGCCATGTTGAGCACCGGCGGCCGCGAGCAGAAGCCCACCGCTGTTTCCAAGGAGGCGGGGTCGGCCGCGTCTATGATCAGCTTGGCCGGGCTGGCCGCCTCGGCGGTGGCCACCAGCCACTGCCAGGTCTCGGCACGGCGGGCGGCGGGCACAAAGCCGGGGTTCAGGTCGATCCAGGCGGCGCCTTTTTCATGAAGCCCGGCGCACAGGTTGCGCACGAACTCGGCGTCGCGCTCCTCCAGGGCCCGGCGCACCGAGGGCCGCGAAGCGGTGAGGTTGTCGGCAGCCACGATCATCGCCGCAGATTACAGGGCTTCGCTCCGGCTGGCAAGAAAATGCCGCCTTTTCCGAGCGCTTGACAGGGCAGGGCCGGGGCGGTTGAATGGAAGCGTATCGACTTTCCCCCTGATCAGCGGAGCGACTAGGCTTGAGTGAAGAGCTGCTGCGCGGCCTGCGCCGTCGCCTGGAACAGCGCGAGGAGGACACCCTCTTTGCCGGGGCCTGCCTGAGCACCCAGGCCATGCGGCGGCGCGAAGACCCCCTGGCCGAGCGGGGCCACCGCCTGGCTTTCGCGGTGGACGCGGACCGGGTGCTGCACTCGCTGGCCTACACCCGCTACATCGACAAGACCCAGGTCTTCTCCCTGGTGGACAACGAGCACATCTCCCACCGGGTGCTGCACGTGCAGCTGGTGAGCAAGATCGGGCGGGGCCTGGCCCGGATGCTGGGGCTCAACGAGGATTTGGTGGAGGCCATCGCCCTGGCTCACGACCTGGGCCACCCGCCTTTTGGCCACGACGGAGAGGTCTACCTGAGCCGCCTGTGCGTGGCCCATGGTTTGGGACCCTTCCGCCACAACCTCCAGTCGGTGCATTTCTTGGAGCGCCTGGAAAAAGGGGGCAGGGGGCTCAACCTGAGCCTCCAGGTGCTGGACGGGGTGCTGGCCCATGACGGCGAGAGCCACACCGTGGGCCTGGCCCCCCAACGAGGCAAGAGTTTCGCGGAGTTGGACCGCGAGATGGCCGAGATGGCCGTGGGCGAGCGCCGCTCCACCACGCCCATGACCCTGGAGGGCTGCCTCATGCGCCTGGCCGACAGCATCGCCTATGTGGGCCGCGACCTGGAGGACGCCATCGCCCTGGGGCTGGTGGAGCGCCGGGAGTTGCCAGCGGAGGTGCGCGAGGTGCTGGGCGAGTCCAACGGAACCATCGTCTACCGCCTGGTGGAAGACCTGACGGTTCACTCCCTCGAACAGGAGCGCATCGCCTTCAGCCCCCCGGTGGGGTCGGCTCTGGGGGCCCTCAAGGCGTTCAACCTGGAGCGCATCTACACCAATCCGGTCATAAAGACCGAGCACCCCAAGATCGCGGCCGCCTTTGAGCTGATGTTCGAGCGCTTTTTGGCCGACCTGGAGGCCGGGCGGGAACAAAGCCCTCTGTTCGGCGATTTTCTGGCCAACCTGGACTCGGATTACCTCGACCAAACCCCACCGGCCGGTGTGGTGCGAGACTTCCTGGCCGGTATGACCGACGATCTATTTTTGAAACGCCACCAGGAAATGGTGGCTCCCCGCCGCCTGCCGCCACGCCTAAATACAGCCCATGCAAAACAAAACTGAGCGCTCAGTCGGATAGTACACTAGCCTGTTCCTGGTTGATTGAACCGTCGTTCACAATGTAAGGGAAAACAAGCATTTTTGACATTTTTGTGGTTGAACCGGCGGGCTCCTTTGTCATAGAATGCTCACTCAGCCAAGGCGCCCTCTAGCGCGAAAATGCATGGAAAGGCTCACGCCAGCATTGCTCAATAAGCCGGACCCAAGTTGAAACGACCACAGCAAGCCCGTCTCGCCGCTTGAGCGCACGGGTCCGGCCAGGAGGAGATATGCCGTCGCCTAGAACTGCCGGGCAGGAGCAACCCAGCCCTGCCGAGGCCAAACCGCCCCTTCTCATCATTGACGACATTCATCTTAGGTTCGGTGGGCTGAACGCCCTGAGCGGGGTCAGCTTCGAGGTCCAGGAAGGGCACATCCAGGCGATCATCGGGCCCAACGGGGCGGGCAAGACCTGCATCCTCAACTGCATCTGCCGCTTTTATCACCCCCACCGGGGAAGCATCATCTTCAACGGCCAGGACATCTCCAAGGTCGCCACCCACAAGGTGGCTGCCCTGGGAATCGCCCGCAGTTTCCAGAACATCGAGCTGTTTCGCGGCATGACCGTGCTGGACAACATCAAGCTGGGCCACCACGTGCACATGCACGCGGGGTTCTTGTCCGGCGGCATCTACCTGGGCCGGGCCAAGAACGAGGAGATGAAGGTGCGCGCCGAGATCGAGGAGCGCATCATCGACCTGCTGGAGATCGAGGCCATACGCAAGCAGGTGGTGGGCACCTTACCCTATGGCCTGCAAAAGCGGGTGGAACTGGCCCGCGCCTTGGCCATGCGGCCCAAGATTTTGCTCCTGGACGAGCCCATGGCCGGCATGAACCTGGAGGAGACCGAGGACATGGCCCGCTTCATCCTCGACGTGAACGAGGAGTGGGGGGTCACGGTGGTGCTCATCGAGCACGACATGGGCGTGGTGATGGACATCTCGGACAACGTGGTGGTGCTGGACTTCGGCACCAAGATCGCCCAGGGCTCCCCGGAGGAAGTCAGCAAGAATCCCCACGTCATCGAG
Source organism: Desulfarculaceae bacterium (assembly GCA_020444545.1). Classification (NCBI taxonomy): domain Bacteria; kingdom Pseudomonadati; phylum Thermodesulfobacteriota; class Desulfarculia; order Desulfarculales; family Desulfarculaceae; species Desulfarculaceae bacterium. The sequence continues at coordinate 465,597 of JAHLKT010000002.1, forward strand.
GCCTACCTTGGGGCCGACGACGCGGCTCATTCCAAGCTGGGTTTGTAGCATAAGCCTGGAGAAGCGCTAGTGCCCCGGAAGACCTATCTGCAAGCAGAAACCAGCGGCGCGGACATCGGCAACGACACCATGCCGGCCCTGCTCAAGCGCAACGCCGACAAGTACGGCGACGACAAGGTTGCGCTTCGCGAGAAGGAATACGGCATCTGGCAGTCGTACACCTGGCGGCAGTACCACGAGCACGTGAAGTACTTCGCCCTGGGCCTGGCCGCCTTGGGCTTCAGCGACGACGACGCCCTGGCCATCATCGGAGACAACCGCCCCGAGTGGGTGTTCGCCGAGCTGGCCGCCCAGAGCCTGAAAGGCCGCCCCCTGGGCATCTACCAGGACTCCATCCTTAACGAGGTGGCCTACGTCATTGACCACTCGGAGGCCAAATTCGTGGTGGCCGAGGACCAGGAGCAGACCGACAAGGTCCTGGACATGAAGCACGAGCTGCCCCGGGTCAAGAAGGTGATCTACACCGACCCCAAGGGCATGCGCGACTACGACGACCCGCTGCTCATCTACCTGCCCGAGGTGGAGCGCATGGGCCGCGAGTTCGAGAAGGAGCACCCCGAGTACTACGAGAAATCGGTGGCGCGCCTGACCCCGGAAGACGTGGCCCTGATCGCCTACACTTCCGGCACCACCGGCTTCCCCAAGGGTTCGCTGCTCACCCATTCCAACATGCTCAAGATGGCCCTCAATTTGGCCCAGGTGGACCCCAAGTTCCCCAACGACGAGTTTGTCAGCTTCCTGCCCCTGCCCTGGATCGGGGAGCAGATGATGAGCGTGTCCACCGCCCTGGCCATCGGCTTCACGGTGAACTTCCCCGAGGAGCCCGAGACCGCCATGGCCGACCTGTACGAGATCGGGCCCAACGTGGTGTTCAGCCCGCCGAGGGTGTGGGAGCAGCAGGCCCGCTCGGTGATCGTGCGCCACTTGGACGCATCCTGGCTTAAGCGCTTCGTGTACCGCCTGTGCATGCCCATCGGCTATGAGATGGCGGACTTCCATTTCGACAAGCAGGAGCCGCCCTGGTACTGGAAGCTCATGTACTCCCTGAGCTACGTGATGCTCTTCCGGGCGCTAAAGGACCGTCTGGGATTTTCCAACATCCGCTCCGCCTCCACCGGCGGCGCGGCCCTGGGGCCCGACGTGTTCCGCTTCTTCCACGCTTGCGGGGTGAACCTCAAGCAGATCTACGGCCAGACCGAGATCTCGGGCATCTCCTGCATCCACCGCGAGGGCAAGGTGGACTTCACCAGCGTGGGCGAGCCCATCCCCGAGACAGCGGTGAAGATCGACGACCCCGACCCCGAGGGGGTGGGCGAGATCATCTCGCGCTCGCCGGCCCTGTTCGATGGCTACCTGAAGAACGACGAGGCCACGGCCGAGACCATCGTGGATGGCTGGCTGCACTCGGGCGACGCGGGCTACGTGACCGACGAAGGCCGCCTGGTGTGCATCGACCGCGTCAAGGACCTGATGCAGCTCACCAGCGGGGCCCGCTTCTCGCCCATGTTCATCGAGAACAAGCTCAAGTTCTGCCCCTACATCGTGGAGCCCTGCGTCTTGGGCCACGAGCGGGGCTATGTAACAGCCATCATTTGCATCGACTACAAGCACACCGGCAAGTGGGCCGAGGGTCACCGCATCGGCTACACCACCTACACCGACCTGGCTTCCAAGTCCGAGATCTACGACCTGATCGAGCGGGAGGTGGTGCGCGTGAACCGGGAGCTGCCCGAGGCGGCGCGCATTGCTAAGTTCCTGTTGCTCTACAAGGAGTTCGACCCGGACGACGGCGAGCTGACCCGCACCAGGAAGCTTCGCAGGCGCTTTATCGCCGAGCGCTACGCCAAGGAGATCGAGGCGCTCTACGAAGACATCGACCAGGTGCACGTGGAGAGCGAGATCAAGTACCAGGACGGCAAGACCGCAACCATCATCACGGACCTGCACATCCGCAAGATGAAGCCCATGGACCAATATGCCCTGGAGGCCGAGCGCAAGTGGTGGCAGTTCTGGAAGCCGGTGCACTAGAACCGGGCCCTTTTTAGACGGGAAAGGCGCATGCAGGAATTCCTACAGCTAATCGTGACCGGGTTGGTGATCGGCTCGGCCTACGCCCTGGTGGCCATGGGCTTCGCGCTCATCTACAAGTCCACCAGCATCATCAACTTCGCCCAAGGCGAGTTCGTGCTGGTGGGCGGGTATGTGTGCTGGTGGCTCTACACCGGGCTGCACGTGCCCATCGTGTGGGCCTTCATGATCACCATGCTTATCGCGGTGCTCATGGGCATGGTGCTGGAGCGCTTGATGCTCAGGCCCATGATCGGCGAGCCCATCATCAGCGTGATCATGATCACCATCGCCCTGGCCGCGGTGCTCAAGGCGGCGGTGACCATGCTGTGGGGGACCCAGATCAAGGTGTTCACCCCGGCCATCTTCAGCCAAAAGGCGGTGTATCTGGGCCCGGTGCTGGTGAGCGAGGTCTACTTATGGACCTTCGGCTTCGCCGCCGTGTTCCTGGGCGTGTTCGCCGCCTTCTTCAAGTTCACCCGGGTGGGCATCTCCATGCGGGCGGTGGCCAACGACCAGCAGGTGGCCCAGTCCATGGGCATCAGCGTAAAGCGGGTGTTCGCCATTTCCTGGTCCATCGGCGCCCTGGTCAGCGCGGTGGGCGGCATCCTGGTGGGCAACATCAACGGCATCAACATCACCCTGAGCGACTTCGGCCTCAAGGTGTTCCCGGCGGTTATTTTGGGCGGCCTGGAGTCCATCGGCGGGGCCATCATCGGCGGGCTCACCATCGGGGTGTTGGAGAACATAATGGGCTCGTACCTCGACGCCTATCTGGGCGGCGGGGTCAAGGAGATCGCACCGTTCATCGTGCTGATCATCATCCTTATGATCAAGCCCTACGGTCTGTTCGGCATCAAGGAGATCGAGCGGGTCTAGGCCCGCCGCGGCCCGGCCGGGGCCGCCAAACTTGGGAGGCGTAAATGCCCTGCGGTCTATTCTTCGAGACCTACCAGAAGGACCAAAGCATCTTCCCCACCTGGTGGCTGAGGTGCTGGATGATCGCCTTGGGCGTGTTCCTGCTGGCCTTCCCCTTCTTTGCCCAGCCGATCAGCGACCTGGTGGGCATCAACGTGCTCAACATGTTCAACCTGATCTTCATCTACGTGGTGGGGGCCCACGGCCTGAACCTGCTCACCGGCTACACCGGGCAGATCTCCCTGGGCCACGGCGCTTTCATGGGTGTGGGGGCCTACACCGCGGGCATCCTGGCCAACATGGGACTGCCTTTTTACGTCTGCCTGCCCCTGGCCGGCCTGGTCGCCGCCGCGGTGGGCATGATCTTCGGCATCCCCTCGCTCAGGCTTCGGGGCCTGTACCTGGCCATCGCCACCCTGGCGGCCCAGTTCATCCTGGTTTATGCCATGCGCAACTGGGAGCACCTCACCGGCGGTTCGGCCGGCCTCTTGGTGCCCACGGCCAAGATCGGCTCCTTCGAGTTCGACAGCGACTTCAAGTTTTATTTCCTGGCCCTGGCCTTTGCCATCATGGCCACCATGTACCTCAAGAACCTTTCCCGCACCCGCACCGGCCGGGCCTTCGTGGCGGTCCGCGACCGCTACCTCTCGGCCGAGGTGATCGGGGTGAACCTGTTCAAGTACCGCATCATGAGCTTCGGCATCAGCTCGTTCATGGTGGGCATCGCCGGCGGCCTGTGGGCCTACTACATCACCATCATCTCCGACGAGCACTTCACGCTGTGGCTCAGCGTCCAGTACCTGGCCATGTGCATCGTGGGCGGCCTGGGCCAGGTCCTGGGCTCCATCTTCGGGGTTATCTTCATGGTGGTGCTGCCCGAGCTGCTGCGCATACCCACCGAGCTACTGACCGGGATATTCCCCAACATCTCCGACATATTCGCCAGCCTGCGCGAGATGGTTTTCGGGATCGTGGTGATCCTGTTCCTGATATTCGAGCCGGACGGCATGGCGGCGCGGTGGCACACCATACGCGCCTATTGGAAGTTATGGCCGTTTTCTTACTAGAATGATAGGGAGCCAAGCCCGGCACACCAAGGCCGGGCGAGGGAGGGACCCCAAGGGACCAATCACGGCGAATGCCTAGCGGCCGCCCCCAAAGAGGGCGGGCCGGTGATTGGTCGCCAAGAAAACGGTTGGGAGAGTGGTAACTTGGGAAAGGAGAGGAATCGGATGAAAAAGGCACTGTTGATCATCGCCTTGATGGCGGCGGCCTGCCTGCTGCTGACCCCGGCGGCAATGGCCAAGGACATCAAGGTGGGCGGCATCTTCGACCAGACCGGCCCCACCGGCGCGGTGGGCGCGGACTATCAGAAGGGCGCCGTGGCAGCCACCAAGTTCTGGAACGACAAGGGGGGAATCGACGGCATCAAGTTGGACCTGATCTCCAACGACTACGCCTACAAGATCCCCGAGGCTCTGAACCTGTACAAGAAGTACAAGGACGTTGACAGGGTTTACGTGATTCAGGGCTGGGGCACCGGCGACACCAACGCCCTTCGGCCCCTGGTCAACCGCGACAAGATCGTGTTCTTCAGCGCGTCCTATGACGGCAACCTGACCAGCCCCAAGAAGAACCCCTACAACTTCTTCATCGGCACCAGCTACTCCACGGCCATCCGTTTGGCCATGATCTACGCCAAGGAGAAGGGCGCCAAGAAGGTGGTCTTCATCTACCCCGACCACCCCTATGGCAAGAACCCCATCCCGGCCGGCAAGGACTACGCCAAGAAGCTGGGCCTGAACATCGGCCCGGACGAGATCGTCAGCCTGCGGGCCATGGACGCCACCAGCCAGTTGCTGCACATGAAGAAGTTCAACCCGGACTTCGCCTGGATCGGCGGCACCACCCCCTCCACCGCGGTGATCATCAAGGACGCGGCCAAGCACGGCCTGACCACCAAGTTCGTGATCAACTGCTGGGGCTTTGACGAGAACCTGCCCCGCCTGGCCGGCAAGGCGGCCGAGGGCCGCGCCTTCGGTATGCTGCCCGTGGCGCCCTTCGGGGCCGACGTGCCCGGCATGAAGGACGTGGTGGCTTCGGCCGGCGGCAAGAACTACACCCTGCACTACGTGAAGTCCTGGGTGTCGGTCATGGTCATGGTCGAGGGCCTCAAGCGCGCCAAGAAGGCCGGCAAGCTCAACGGCCCGGGCCTCAGGGCCGCTCTGGAGACCTTGAAGGACTTCAACACCGGCGGGCTCTGCGCGCCCATCACCTACACCCCCGAGGATCACCGCCCCAACACCTCCATGGCTATTGGTGGCATCAAGGACGGCAAGATCTTCCTGGTCAAGGACGTGAACTTCCCGCGCAAGAAGGAGTACATCGGCTGGTAGGCCGAGCTCACGGCGGGGGCTCCCTCGGGAGCCCCCGTTTCACCTTGAACCGTTCGAGGACCGAATTATGCCGCTGTTGTCGGTGAACAACATCGAGGTCATCTACGATGACGTGATCCTGGTGCTCAAGGGCCTGTCGCTCACCGTGGAGGAGGGCCAGATCGTGGCCGTGCTGGGGGCCAACGGGGCGGGCAAGACCACCACCCTGAAAGCCATCAGCGGTCTTTTGAAGACCGAAGAGGGCGAGGTCACCGACGGGGCCATCGAGTTCGACGGCAAGCAGATAAATCTGCTGGAGCCCGAGGAGATCGTCAAGCGGGGCATCTTCCAGGTCATGGAAGGACGCCGGGTCTTCGAGGACCTCACGGCCAAGGAGAACCTCATCGCCGCGGCCCACACCCAGAAGTGCTCCCGCGGCGAGCTGGAAAAACGCATCGAGCAGGTCTATCACTACTTCCCCCGCCTCAAGGAGCGCGAGAGCGGCCTGGCCGGCTACCTGAGCGGCGGGGAGCAGCAGATGCTGGTGATCGGCCGGGGCATGATGGCCAAGCCCCGTTTGATGATGCTCGACGAGCCTTCCCTGGGGCTTAGCCCCCTGCTGGTGGGCGAGATTTTCGAGATCATCGGCAAGCTCAACAAGGAGCTGGGCACCACCATCCTGTTGGTTGAGCAGAACGCCCGCATGGCGCTGAACATCGCCGACCACGGCTACATCATGGAAAATGGCAAGATCGTCCTGGACGACACCACCGAGAAACTGAAAAGCAACGAGGACGTGAAGCGCTTTTATCTGGGCATGACCGACGTGGGCACCAAGCGCTCTTACCGCGATGTGAAGCATTATAAGCGCCGCAAGCGCTGGCTCACTTAGTCCGGCCCACCCACCCACCGGCAGACTGTGTTGCCGGCTTCGCTGCAGCCTCGACGTAGCTAAGGCTACGCCTCCGGCTGTCGGTCGCCGGACGCCTTGTCTGCCGGCGGCTGGATGAGCCGGAAAAAAATTTGAGAGAGAGTGTCTGGCGTTTGCCAAGGGCCGCCAGGCTTCGGAAATAGGGAGGGGAGCAATGCCGGACAAGGATCGCACCAGCGGGTATCTGCGGCCCGAGCTGGAGACCATGGACCCCCAGGCCCGCCAGGAGTACCTGGACGGCCGGGTGGCCGATATCGTGGCCCACGCCTATGCCAACGCCCCGGGGTTCAAGAAGGTCATGGACTCGGTGGGCGCCCAGCCGGGCGACATCACCTCGGTGGCCGACCTGCCCAAGCTGCCGGTGAACAAGAAGTCCGAGCTGGTCTCCGCCCAGCAGGCGGACCTGCCCTTCGGCGGCCTGATGGGCTCGTCCATGGACAACGTCAGGCGCATCTACATCTCGCCCGGACCTATCTACGAACCGGCGGACAAGACCTATAGCGACGACCGCTGGGCCCAGGCTTTGTATGCCGGCGGCTTCCGCTCGGGTGACATCGCCCAAGTGACCTTCAACTTCAACATGGTGCCTTTCGCTTTCAACCTGGACGAGTCGCTCAACTCCCTGGGCTGCGTCAGCGTGCCCACCGGCGTGGGCAACACCGAGCTTCAGGTGCAGATAATGAAGGACCTCCAGGTGCAGGGCTACCTGGGCACCCCCAGCTTCCTGGCCGCCATCGCCGACAAGGCCGAGGCCATGGGCCTGGACCCCCTGAAGGACCTGAACCTGCAAGTGGCCTTCGTGGCCGCCGAGGCGCTGCCCAGCAGCCTGCGCGCCGAGCTGGAGGAGCGCCTGGGCATGACCGTGCGCCAGTGCTACGGCACCGCCGAGCTGAACTGCCTGAGCCTGGAGTGCTACCACATGGGCGGCATGCACCTGGCCCAGGACTGCGTGGTGGAGGTGGTGGACCCGGAGACCGGCCAGCCGGTGGAAGAGGGTGAGATCGGCGAGGTGGTGGCCACCATCTTCAACAAGACCTATCCTCTGATCCGCCTGGGCACCGGCGACCTGACCTCCCTGACCTATGACACCTGCGCCTGCGGCCGCACCTCGCCCAAGATGGTGGGATGGCTGGGCCGGGTGGACCAGGTGACCAAGGTGCGCGGCATGTTCGTGCGCCCGGAGAACGTGCAGCAGGTGGCGGCCAAGTTCCCCCAGGTGGAGGCCTTCCAACTGGTGGTGACCCGCGAATCCAACCAGGACGTGATGACTCTGGTGTGCGAGCTGACCGAGGCAGGCGTGGACCGCGAGGAGCTTCGGGGCGACATCGAGCGGGAGCTCAAGGAGATCCTCCGCGTAAAGGGCCAGGTCAACTTCCAGCAGAAGGGCCAATTGCCCGAGGGGTGCAAGGTTATCGACGACCAAAGGAAATGGGATTAGCTGGGCGGCTGCGCCGCACTCGCTGGCATTAAAAAAATTGAAAAGGCCGGGGCAGGGCGCCTCGGCCTTTTTTGTTTAGTTGGGAAATTAAAAGATTTGTTTTGAAAGATGCGGCCGTCTGGCCTTGTATTCGTGGGGCCGTTCAGTGTGCGCCGGTCCCCAAGCCCAATGGAATGCGGGCTGCGGCTACGTCACGATAGAGCCAGTGGGCATGGAGGCCAAATTAGGCCCTTAGCCAACGAGGGCGGCGCGCAGCTTTTTCACTTTTTCTTTACCCGCCTCTTATTCCTCCACTGATATTTCTTGTGACCTAATGGTCCCTACGCCGTGGCCTCCCGGATACGCAGGCGCCAGTTTAGCCAGATCAGGTAGAGCACGAAGATGATGGTGCACACGGTGGTGGGCACCGCGGCGGCCGGGCCGAACAAGGCCAGGCACAGGCCCGAGGCCAGGCCGTAGTTTTTCATGCTGCCCAGCATCATCAGGGTGTTGGCCCGCTGGGGGTTGATGCCCTGCCAGCGCATGATCAAAAGCAGCAACTCGCCCAGCACGATGGAGGAGACCACGCCGATGATGATCAGGGGCATCAGCTCCAGGGGGTCGTGCAGGAACACCTCGCGGTTGAGCCCGATGATGGTGTAGACCGCCACGAAAAAGCCCCAGTTGGTCAGGGCGCCCCGGTGGCGCACGAAAGGCTTGTCCCAGCCCTTCCACATGAGCAGGCGCGACACGGCCATGGGCGCCACGATCAACACCATGACGATGATAAACAGCTCGTGGCGGAACAAATGCTCCCCGCCGAAGAAGGCTAGGAAGATCAGGGGAATCATCACCAGGCCGCCCACATAGGCCCCGGACATGGAGACCAAGGCGTAATCAGGGTCGCCGTCCAAGACCACGGCCAGGGGCATGACCACCACCGCCGGCGGGGCCGCGGCCAGCACCACCATGCCTTGGAAATAGGCGGGCTCGGGCACCAGCCACCAGGCCAGGAGCAGTATGATCCCGCCCTGCACCAGATAGCTTAGGAAAAGGCCGATGAGAGCGGGGCGCACCAGCATGCGGGGGTAGCGGAACACCTCGCCGGAGATGGACAGGGTGGCCAGCATCATGACGAAGGCCAGGGCCGGCACCACCAGGGAGCGGGTGTAGGCCGCGCCTTGCCCCACGGCCAGGCCGCAGACCAGGGCCGCCAGGAAGATGAAGTTGCGCTCGTTGAGCATTTTGAGGATGCGGTTCACGATGATTCGCCTGCGCCTGTCAAAAGAGTTAGCCTTGAACTTTTAAAACATAGGGCCCCGGGAAGGGGCGCGCAAGGCGGGGGGCCAAAAAGCCCCGCCCCGGGCGCGGGGCCCGGGGCGGGTAAATTGTGCCGTGCGGGATTATTCGCTCTTGGGATAGCCGATGCCCTGGAGGGCGGTGCCGATCTCGTCCAGGCTGGTGGGATCGTCGATGGTGGAGGGCACGGTGTACTTGGACCCGTCGGCGATCTTGCGCATGGTACCCCGGAGGATCTTGCCCGAGCGGGTCTTGGGCAGGCGGTCCACTATGGCCACCTGCTTGAAGGAGGCCACCGCGCCGATCTGGTCGCGCACCATCTGCACCAGCTCGGCCCGAATCTCCTCGGGGTCGCGCTTGATACCTGCCTTGAGCACCGCGAAGCCCACCGGGAGCTGGCCCTTGAAGCTGTCGGCCGCGCCGATGACCGCGCACTCGGCCACGTCGGGATGGGTGGCGATCACCTCTTCCATGGCCCCGGTGGACAGGCGGTGGCCCGCCACGTTGATCACGTCGTCCACCCGGCCCATGATGAACACGTAGCCGTCCTGGTCGATGTAGCCCTCGTCCCCGGTGAAGTAGTAGCCAGGGAAGGGGGCCAGGTAGGACTCCAGGAAGCGCTTGTCGTCGTGCCACAGGGTGGGCAGACAGGCCGGGGGCAGAGGCAGCTTCACCGCCACCACGCCCGGGGTGTTGGGCTCCACCGGCTCGTTGTCCGGCGAGAGGATGGTCACGTCATAGCCCGGAGCCGCCTTGGTGGCCGAACCCGGCTTGATGGGCAACAGCTCGATGCCCCGGCAGTTGCCCGCGATGGACCAGGCGGTCTCGGTTTGCCACCAGTGGTCGATCACCGGGCGCTGCAACAGGTCCGCGGCCCATTGGTAGGTGTCCGGGTCGGTGCGCTCGCCGGCCAGGTAGAGCGCCTCGAAGTCTCCCAGGTCGTACTCTTTGAGCAGCTCGCCCTTGGAGTCCTCGCGCTTGATGGCCCTGAAGGCGGTGGGCGCGGTGAAGAGCACCTTGACCCCGTGCTGGCTGATCACCCGCCAGAAGGCCCCGGCGTCCGGGGTGCCCACGGGCTTGCCCTCGTAGACGATGGTGGTGGCGCCGTAGAGCAGGGGGGCGTAGACGATATAGGAGTGGCCCACCACCCAGCCCACGTCGCTGGCCGCCCAGTACACGTCGCCGGGCTCCACGGCGTAGACGTTCTTCATGGTCCAGTACAGGGCCACGGCGTGGCCGCCGTTGTCGCGCACGATGCCCTTGGGCAGGCCGGTGGTGCCCGAGGTGTAGAGAATGTAGAGCGGGTCCGTGGCGGCCACGGTGACGCACTCGGCGGGCTCGGCCCCCGCCACCAGATCGTCGTAGTCCACGTCGCGGCCTGGGGTAAGCTCGGCCTCGACTTGGGGCCGCTTTAGGATGATGCAATGGGACGGCTTGTGGGTGGCCAGCTCGATGGCCCGGTCCAACAGCGGCTTGTAGGCGATGATCTTCTTGCCCTCGATGCCGCAGGAGGCGCTGATCATAACCTTGGGGGCGGCGTCGTTGATGCGCACCGCCAGCTCCTTGGGCGCGAAGCCGCCGAAGACCACCGAATGCACCGCGCCGATGCGGGCGCAGGCCAGCATGGCGGTGAGGGCCTGAGGCACCATGGGCATGTAGATGACCACGGTGTCGCCCTTGGTCACGCCCAGGGACTTGAGCCCCCCGGCCAGGCGCGATACCTGGTCCAGGAACTCGGCGTAGCTGATCTTTTGAACGGTGCCGGTTACCGGGCTGTCATAGATGATGGCGGTCTGATCGCCCCGGCCCGCCTCCACGTGGCGGTCGATGGCGTTGTAGCAGGTGTTCAGCTCTCCCCCGGTGAACCAGCGATAAAAGGGCTTGTTGCTGTCGTCCAGCACCTTGTCCCATTTTTTGACCCAAGTGATGTTTTCCGCTGCCTCACCCCAAAAGCCGTCGGGGTCCTCGATGCTCCGCCGAAACACCTCCTCGTAGGTCGCCATCGCCCGTTCCTTTCCCGCCGGCGCCGCCGCCGACGTGGTCCCAGAATAGAGAAAGCCGCGCCTCAGCCTCGGCGGTTACCCGCCAGAACTCAACCGCGCGTGGCTGAGGGCGGCGAAGATCCTGGGATAACTATAATAAGAAGACATTGCCCGACACCATGGGGGGCAACCCCCAATTTTAAGGGGGATGACCCTACCATATCCCTCTCATCGGCAGGCGTATTGTGCTAAGTTTGGTTGCGCGGAATTGTCCCTGAGCGCCATCAGGCCTCAGATGCTAGATTTCATACAACCCACGCCGTAAACCTGCCCACGGCTCTCACATACTTAGGAGAAACAGCAAATGAGCCAACAGCAAGAGCCCAAGCACCCCGCCTGCGCCGCCTGCAAGATTCCCAGCCACAAAAGGGTTTGCCTGGTGGGCGAGGGTGGAGTGGGCATCGAGGGCTGTCCCAGCCTGCATCAGGCCGAGGCCCTGGCCGTGGCCAACGCCAAGTACGAGGACCCGGAGCTGGCCGAGTTCGCCCGCCAGGCCTCCATCCAGGAGGCCACCGCCTATGGCAACCGCCATGCGCGGCCCTTTGTGCTCAGCCCCTGCAAGAGCCGCATTCAGGAGATCTGGGAGTTCGCCCAGCGCATGGGCTATAAGAAGCTGGGCCTGGCCTTTTGCGTGGGTCTGCGCAGAGAGGCGGCCACCGTGGCCCAGATCCTGGAGGACAAGGGCTTCGAGGTGGTTTCGGCGGCCTGCAAGGCCGGGGCCACGCCCAAGGAGATGCTGGGTCTCAGGGAGCAGGACAAGATCAAGCAGGGCAGCTTCGAGACCCTGTGCAACCCGGTGTTCCAAGCCGAACTGCTCAACCAGGCGGGCTGCGAGTTCAATATCGCCCTGGGCCTGTGCGTGGGCCATGATTCCATGTTCTTCATGAACGTCAAGGCGCCCAGCACGGTGCTGGCGGTCAAGGACCGGCTGTTGGGCCACAATCCCCTGGCCGCCATCTACCTGTCGGACCACTATTACTCCAGGCTGAAGGGCCCGGCGCCGGAGCCAACGGACGACTAGAAGGCGCTAGGAGGGGTTGCCGCCCCGGCCGAGGCGCTTTTGCAGCTCCTCGATCATCAGGGCGACGCTCAGGTCCAGGGGGTTGTGCACCTGGAAGGTCTTGAGGTCGGCCAGGGCCCGCTTGTACAGCCCCATCTTTTCCAGGGCCTCGGCGCGCATGTAATAGGCGTCGGCGATGGAGGGGTCGTGCTTGATGGCCAGGCTGAAGTCGTCGGCGGCCAGCTTGTTCTCGCCCTTGAGCATCCACACCGTGCCCCTGAGGTAGTAGGCCTTGGCGTAGTTGGGCTTCAAGGCCACCGCCTGGTTCAGGGCCACCACCGCCTCGGTGAACAGCCCCAGGTTGCGCAGGGTCTCGCCCAGGTAGTAGTGGGCCGGGGCGTTGGAGGGGTCGGCCTCCAGGGCCTTGGCGAAGTCGTAGACCGCCTCGGCCAGGTGGTTGCTGCGCGCCTTGGAGATGCCCCGGCTGGTGTAGGCCTGGGAGAGCTTGTCCAGGGGCAGCCCGCCCGAGTCGATGGCCTCGGTCAGGCGCTTGATGGCGTATTTGTGGTTGCCCACGATGGAGGCCGAGGCGCCCACCCGGAGGTCATCCTCGGGCAGGGGCTTGAACACCGGGCCGTCCAGGCTCATCAGGTTCATGCGGGTGGTTGGGTCCAGGTTCCTCTCCAGCACGTCGCTGGGGTCGCTTTTCATGCCCGAGCTTTGGGCCCAAAGCGAAGAGGGAAGCCCGCCGGCCAGCAGGAGCAGCAGCGCCCAGGCAATCGCCGCCTTGCCTAGACGTTTCCAGAGGCTATTGGGGTTATGCGGAATCATGCAGTCTGCCAACAAAAGCCCCGGCCCGGAAAACGGGGCCGGGGCAGGCATGGTTTTGGGGTGTAGGTCCGGAGCAGGGGAGAGGCTCTAGCTCCGCTCCGTGGCCTTGCGCCGGCGGCGAACCCGCCAAGCGGCCAGACCGCCCAAGCCGCTGGTGAGCAGCAGCAGGGTGGCCGGTTCCGGGGTGCCCGCGCCGCCGCTGCCACCCGCGGTCTGGTAGGTGACGGTTATAAACCCGTTCACCGTGGGCGGGGTGCTGCCCTGAGAGATGCCGCTGGCGCCGGTCACGCTCAGGTAAGTGCCGATCACCCCGGTGATGTTAAAGGTGCCCGCGCCCACGTAATCGGACCAGGCGCTGGCAACCACGTTGCCCGAGAGACTGTTGGTGATGTTGGCGCCGGGCAGCTCACCGTAGTCGATGCCGCCGCTTTGCACGCCCACGCCGTCGCCGTCATCCGAGCCCAGGCTGTAGTCGCCGCCGACCACGGCGGTCACCGGCGCGGCCGGGTTGGTGAGCACGGTGGGCAACAAAGGCCCGCCGGAGATGAGCCAGCCGCTGGTGCCGAAGTCCACATGGACGTTGGCCACGGGGGCGCTCTCGTTGTCCACCTGGGCCAGGCCGCCCACCGTTGTGAGGCTCAGCTCCACCACGATGCCGGTCAGATCGGCCAAGTTCCCGTTATACTGGTTGAAAAACATCACCGGAAAGTAATCGGGAACATCCGGACCAAAGGTTTGGGTCTGGATGATGTCAGCCTTGGCGGGAAGGGCCGCAGCCAGGAAAATCACAATGAAGACAAAAGCTTTGAGGTGGCGCACGGCCTATTCTCTCCTTGAAGGGCAGGCGGACCTAGCCGCCCTTTGGATTCACTTACAGTTATTATAGCCAATTCCCAATACGAAGCAATCATTCATAAAAATAAAAATTCATTAACACGGTATTTTAACAAAGAGCCGTCTCGCGCGGTGGGGCCTGGGCATGGCAAACAGCCTCGCTCCGCTGGAGCGAGGCTGGTCAGGAGCTTGGGGAGAAGAGGACCCCGGGCCCTGGGGTCAGACACTCTCCCTGCGCCGCCGGCGGACCCGCCAGGCGGCCAAGCCACCCAGGCCGCTGGCCAGAAGCAGCAGGCTGGCGGGCTCAGGAGTGCTGGCCCCACCGCCCACGGTCTGATAGGTGACGGTCACGGACCCGTTCACCGTAGGCGGGGTGCTGCCCTGGGAGATACCGCTGGCGCCGGTAACGCTCAGGTAAGTGCTGATCACTCCGGTGATATTAAAGGTGCTTGCGCCCACGTAATCGGACCAGTTGGTGGAGAGCACGTTGCCGCTCAGGCTGTTGCTCAGGGAGCCGCCGGGCAGCTCACCGTAGTCGATGCCGCCGCTCTGCACGCCCACGCCGTCACCGTCGTCCGCGCCCAGGCTGTAGTCGCCGCTGGTCACGGCGGTCACCGGCACGGCCGGGTTGGTCAGCACGGTGGGCAACAGAGGCCCGCCGGAGATCAGCCAGCCGCTGGTGCCGAAGTCAACGTGAACGTTGGCGATAGCGGCGCTCTCGTTATCCACCTGGGCCAGACCGCCCACGCTGGTGAGGCTCAGCTCCACCACGATGCCGGTCAGGTCGGCCAAGTTCCCGTTGTACTGGTTAAAAATCAGCACCGGGAAGTAGTCGGGGACCTGCGGGCCGAAGGTTTGAGTCTGGATGATGTCGGCCGACGCGGGCAGCGCCACCAGCAGCAAGGCCAGAATCACGATTGTCGTTGTAAGGATACGGGCGAATTCCTCTTCTCCCTTCAAGGCGGCTATTTCAGTGCCGCATCATTTCCTACTTCAAAGATATGCATTGAAGGGCTAAAAGCAAGAATAAAGGTGCACAATCAGGAAATGAGGAGGGAGAAGGGGCGAGACGCCATGCCTGCAAGGGCGAAACCACAAAAAACGCGCCAACCCCGGGGGGTTGGCGCGGCTTTTTACTGGTGCCGAAGGGGAGACTCGAACTCCCACGACCGTACGGCCACTAGACCCTGAACCTAGCGCGTCTACCAGTTCCGCCACTTCGGCTCGTCTTGGGCTCACCGCGCCCAAAGGCCCGGTGAACTTGTCAAAGAACAGGGCGAAGTCTATAATCACGACCCATGCTTGTCAAGTGAGTTTGTAGGCCCCGGGAGCTAGAAAATTACACATTTCGCGGGGCAGGGAGCGAAACAACCGTGCTGACCATAATGGGCCTTGAAGAGTTCCGGGTGCGCCATCCCCGGCCGGTGATCACCATCGGCAACTTCGACGGGGTGCACCTGGGCCACCAGGCCCTTTTCGCCAAGACTCTCGAGCGCGCCCAGGCCCTGGACGGCTGCGCCCTAGCCATGACCTTCGAGCCGCACCCCATGCGGGTGCTCCGGCCGGCGGTCAACCTGCCCCTTATAACCCCTTTGGAGCAAAAGCTGGAGCTGATGGAGCAGGCGGGCCTGGATGTGACCTTGTGCCTGCGTTTTGACCAGGACTTCGCCCGCCTTTCGGCCGACGACTTCGTGGACAAGCTGCTGGTGGGCCGCCTGGGCGCGGCCGAGGTGGTGGTGGGCTATGACTTCTCCTTCGGCCACAAAGGCTTGGGCGATCTGGAGCTGATGGGGTCCAAGGCCGAGCGCCACGGCTTCGCCCTGCACGTGGTGGGGCCGGTGCTGGTGGAGGGCCGCCCGGTGAGCTCCACCCGGGTGCGCCAGGAAGTGGCCTCGGGCCAGATGGCCGCCGCCCGGGAGCTTCTGGGGCGCCACTACCAGGTGCAGGGCAGCGTGGTCAGCGGCCACGGCCGGGGCGGACGTTTGCTGGGTTTCCCCACGGCCAACCTCAAGGTCTCCGACGAGCTGCTGCCCGGGCCGGGGGTTTACGCGGTGCTGGTGGAGCTGGAGGACGGCCGCCTGCTCATGGGGGCCAATAACATCGGCAACAACCCCACCTTTGACCACGGTGGGCTCAACGTGGAGACCCATCTGCTGGATTTCCACGGCGACGTCTACGGCCAGCGCATCCGGCTGCATTTCGTGGAGCGCCTGCGGGGCGAAAAGCGCTTCGAGAGCCCCGATGAGCTCAAGGCGCAGATCGGCCGCGACGTGGACCAGGCCATCGCGGTGCTGAAGCCCTGGGTCAAGGCGGGCAACGGCGAGGCGTAAGGCAGAAGGCAGTTGAGAAGGAAGGGGAGGGCATGGTCCCTCCCTATCAATTTTGGCGGGCGCGCTGGGGGCAAAGGGGCAGGTAATGGAAAGGGCGGGGCGAGGCCCTGATTGATTTGCCGGGTGGCCGTCGCTACCGCTGCCATTACAAAAATCATGCGGTGTGCCGCAACGGTTTCATGCGCCGGCGCCATTCCGACGTCCAGGCCGAACCCATGGCGGGCCGGTCTGGGCAGCACCCAGGCCCATGGCTTAATTCGACCACCTGGGCTTCTCCATTCACAGCTCCACCTGAGCGCAGCGCTCTTGGGCGGTGATAAATCCCGACCCTACACCGCATAAACTCGGCAACGTGCCGTGGTGTAGTCCAGGCGCCGGCGGCAGGCCGGACCGCCGCCCACCGGCACGTCCCCGTCTCTTTCCTCATTCCGAGCTGCTTTTTCCGATGAGAGCGGGCCGCTACAGCCCCGAGGTAGGCCTTCCGTCCCTGCGGATGCGCCAGAAGTGGTAGAGGCAGGCCACCAGCACCACGGCAGGCAGGGCCAGGCAGTGCAACACGTAGAACCTGAGCAGGCTGGCCTCGCCCAGGCTGGGGCCGCCCAGGAGCAGGCGCTGGAACAGCGGGCCCACCGCCGGGATGGAGCCCACCACCCCGGCGGCCACGGTGGCCGCGCTTTGGGTGGCCGGGTCCCAGCGCAGCACGTAGCCGCTCAGGTCCAGGGCCAGGGTGAGCACCAGCAGCAAGAGACCCACCAGCCAGTTGGCCGCGCGGGGGGGCAGGTAGGCCCCGCTCAAGAGCACCCGGGCCAGATGCAGGAACAGGGTGATGACCATGGCCTGCCCGGCCAAGAAGTGCAGCCGCCGGAAGAACCAGGCAAAGGGCAGGTCCCCAGCCTCGGAGGCGAAGAAAGCGGCCGCGCCCTGGGGGGTGGGCACGTAGGAGAACATTAGCACCAGGCCGGTGGCCCCCAGCACCAGGAAGAGCAAAAAGCTGATGCCGCCCAGGCAGAAGGTGGCCGAGAAGCGGGTGCGCTCGGGGGGTATGCGCGGGGGGTGGATGTGCTCCAGGAACCCGGCCATGGTTTAGCCCTTCAGCCTCGTGGTGGGGGCCACCTCCGAGCCCGGCCGGGCGATGAGCGAGCCGTTGGGGCTTTTTTCCAAGGCCAGGTGACTCAGGCCCCGGGGGGCGGGGCCGGAAAGGCGCGCGCCGTCCAGGGCAAAGGAGGAGCCGTGGCAGGGGCACAGGAAGCGGCCGCTCGGTTGGTGCCAGGCCGGGCGGCAGCCCAGGTGGGGGCAGACCAGGCTGAGCGCGAAGTAGCCCTCGCCGTCGCGGGCCAGGGCCACCGCCCCCACGTCCCGCGCCTGCCCCACGGCCAGGCCGGAGGGCGAGCCCAGGTCCACCGGGCCGGGCGTGGCCGGGCCTTCGCCCGAGGACACCAGGCGCAACACCGCGCCGATGCCCAGCCCCGCCGCGGCCACCAGGCAGGCCCAGGTGAACACGCCCAGGCCCTTGAGCAAGCCGCGCCGGCTGGGATCTGAAGAGCTTGCTTTGCTGGGGGTGGTTTGGCTCAAGGAAGCATCCTCGCGAATGAGGGGTTCGTCGCCTGGTTCATAGGATACCAGCAGGCTTGCCCTCGCGCCGGACAGGGGCTAGAGTTGATTCATGGCTGAAAGCACCCGCGCCAATCTTGTCAAGAAAGAGGGGCTCTGCTCCCTGATCGTGCTGGCCCTCTTGGGCCTGGCGGCGGTGGCCTATCCCCTGGCCCCGGTGGGCTCGACCCCAACGGGCCATGCCGACGCGCCCTGGGTGTTCCTGGGATTTCAACAACTCCTGCGCTGGCTGCCGGTGGGAATCGGCGGCCTGCTCCTGCCCGCCATCGGCCTGGCCTTGCTGATCATCCTGCCCTGGCAGCGGGGCCAGCGCGGCAAGGCCATTCCCGCCTATCAGCTCCCCGCCCTGCTGGAGCTGCCCGCCTGGGCGGTGCTCCTGGGCTGGGCCGGGCTCACTCTTTGGACTTTGCTGGCCTAAAGGGCCACGACTCCTCCAGCGCCTTCAATAGCCAGCGATTGTAATTCTTGCCCGGCTCGAGCAGGCGCTTCAGCTCTTCCTGGCTGTAGGGCCGCGAGCCCTCCACCAGGAACTCCTGCTGCGCCTCGCCCTTCAGGTTCACCACCCGAGTCCAGTCGCCCTTTAGGTCCAGGCCCTCGGCCCAGGGCTGCCACAGGCCCGGCGCCAGGGGGCTCTCTCCCGGCTTGGGCTTGCCCTCGCGGGTAAAGGTGAGCCCCAGGCCCAGGGCCTTGGCCGAGCCGTGGCAGTCGGCGCAGCCAACCGTTGGCCGGGCTATGGTGTGCGGGTTCCAGGGGGTGATGCCCAGGCCGGGCTTGGGCACCCGCGCCTGCTGGGTGATCTTGCCTTGCTGGTTCATGAGGGTGACCACGTACTGGAAGCGGGGGTTGAGCAGATAGGTGCGCCCCTCGGGGCCCACGCCGTACACCCGCCAGAGCAGACGCCGGAACCAGGGCGAGACCACCCAAAGGCCGGGCCGCTTCTTGCCGCTCAGGTAATCAGCCGTTTGCACCCAGGGGCTCTCGCTGCTGCCGCAGACCAAGGGAGGGCAGAGCAGCTTGAAGGCCTGAGGGTCGCCCTGGGCGGCGATGGGCGACCACACGCCGTAGGACATGCGGGTCTCCAGCATCACCTGCATGCCCCAGGCGCCGGGGTTGTAGGAGGCGTGGCAGGCATGGCAGGCCACCTTGGCGTGCTGGCTGATGCGGTGGGCCACCGGGGCCTTTTTGCCGCCGGGCAGCAGGGGCACGGCCCGCGCCTTGCCGTCCAGCTTGCCGGTGAGCATCAGCTCCTTGCCCTTCCAGGCCAGGTTCACCTTGAGCGCGCCCAGGCTGGTGACCGGGCGGGCGTCGGGCTTCTTGCCAGGGGTGCCGTGGCAGGAGTAGCAGCGCACCCCCACGTGCTCCAGGCCCGAGCCGCCCAGGCGGCCGTCGCCCATGATCTCCGAGCGGGGGTGGCAGTCGATACAGGCCATGCCAGCCTTGAAGTGCGCGTCCGGGCGCATGGGCCGCCACACCCGGTCCTGGATGAACTTGGGCCGCGCGCGGTCGGTCGCCAAGAAGCGGGCCGAGTCGCGGGCGTCACGAGCGGTGCGCCCGGCGTACTCCGCCCCGGCTCCGCAGCCGCCGCCGTGGCAGGTGAGGCACTGGCTAACCGGCACCTTCTTGGTCAGGGCGTGGCCCTTGGGCTTTTGGTTGTCCGGTCCGTAGACCCGGTGGCAGGCCGCGCACCCGGCCGAGCGCCGCGCGCCGTCGCTGTCCGCGCCCTTGCCCCAGAGGTGGCAGCGCAGGCAGCGCCGCCTGAGGAAGTCGTCCACCGGCTTGCCGCCCCGGCCCGGGCCGGGCAGCTCCACCAAGGGCCACTGGTCGTGCGCCCCGTACTCCGGCGAGGCCTGGGACTGCTCGCCCCAGAGATGGCGGGTCTGGTTGATCAGGCCCAGGTTGGTGGCCATGGGCGAGAGGGCCACCTTTTCCGGCCAGCCCTTATGGCAGGAGCCGCAGGCGCGCTTCGCCTGGTCCAAGGCCGAGGGGTTGGCCGCCATGCCCTGGTGGCCTTTGGCGGCCTCGCCGGCCTCGCCGTCGCCCAGGTGGCAATAGGTGCAGGCCAGGCGCTTGTGGGGCTCGGCTTGGGGTGGCATGGGCGAGGCGATGTCCTTGTGGCACTCCCGGCAGCCCACGTCCGGCCCGGCCGGGGCGGCCAGGGCCGGCAGGGCGGCCAGGCACAGCCAGGCGATCAGCCCCACGGCGATGAGGCGCTTCATCGCAGGGCCTTCCTTTCCCAGGCGCGGTGCTTGGCCTTGAGGTCGCCGTGGGGTCCAATGCGCTGCCAGGCCTTGGCCGGGTCGGCCAATACCGGGTCGTCGGGCTTGCGGTGACAGGGCAGGCAGCGGCCAAAGGCGATCACCTTGGCGATCTCCTGCTTGTTCAAAGGCCGCGCGCCCTGGTGGGTGCTGCTCTGCAAGGGCTGGCCCTCGTTGTCCACCAGGGCGTCCCAGTCCGCCGTTTGGCCCACGGCCCGAAGGTCGGCCAGGGGCAGGGCGGCCAGGGAGCCCAGGGGCCGGGGCCCGCCGCCCAGGCCCAGGGCCTTGCCGCTCAGGTGGCAGGCCTCGCAGGGCCGCACCTCCTTGCGGGTGGTGTGGGGAGCGATGGGGGTCATCACGATGCCGCTGCCGATGAGCCGGGGCTTGGGCACCTTGAGCTCCAGGCCGGGCAGGGGCACTCTCTCTCCGTCCAGGGCGGTGTAGACCACCTGGCAGCCGGGTACGAAGGGCTTGATCAGGCCGCCGCCGCCGATGGCCAGCAAGGGGTCCACGAAGCGGTAGAGATCGCGGCTCTCTTGCCAGGTGCCCTTGGTGTGCTTGTGGGTGTCATAGGACCACATCAGGCCGCCGGGCTTGCGGTAGTCGTGGCACCCGTAGCACTGCGGGGTCCAGCGGCTGTGGCAGGCCTGGCAGGCCAGGCGCTGGTGGCCGGGCTGGCGGTGGCGGGCGTCCTGGCCTACCAGGGGCACCGGGTGCTTCTTGCCCGGCTTGCTGCGCGAGTAGAGCACCAGCTTGCCGTCTTCTTGGCGCAGGTTGAGCAGGGGACGGCCCTTGGCGCTGAGCGCCAGGCGGGCGCGCTCGTCCAGGACCGGGCCCTTGTTGAGCGGGCCGTAGGCCGCCTCGTAGCGGGCATAGGCGTCCGGCGGGCCCAGGCGGGGAGGCCCGGCCGCGTCGCCGTGGCAGGTGGCGCAGGTGATCTCGGTTTGGTAGCGCATCCGGCCGTAGAGGCGTCCGTCGCCCATTATCTCGCGGCCCGAGTGGCAGTCGATGCAGCTCATCCCGGCGGCGGCGTGGGCGTCGGGCAACAGGGTGTGCACCCCGCGTCCGCCGCTGAGCTTGACCTTGGGGTCGCCCTCGCTCCAGGGGGTGCGGCCGTTTTCGTCTTCCACCCAGCCCTGGTAGTTGAGCCCCAGGCGGCCGGAGCGGTTGTGGCAGCGGCGGCAGTTCTCCTCGGGCGGGGTCTCGTGCAGCTGATGATAGGCCGCGTGCCCCGCTTCGTCGTGGTTCACGGTGGCGTCCAGGCCCAGGTAGCGGCCGGAGTTATCCCGCTGGCCGTGGCAGGCCGCGCAGCCCTTGCCGTGGGCCGACATACCGGCCTGGCGCTCGGCCCGCAGATGGCAGCGGGCGCAGAACTTGTTCCACTGCTCGTCGGCCACCTGCTTGGGCAGGGGCCCGACCGGGGGCCCGCCGGGAACCCTGACCAGCGAGGCCAGGGTGAGGGCAGGGGGCGGCACCGGCCGCCGGGGGTCGCTGATGGCCGCGGTGGCCACCCGGGCGGTGTAGTCGTCCTGGGCTCCCCAGGCCACCCGCAGGCTGGTGAGCACCCCGGTCATGGTGGCCATGATGGTGCGCTCCACGCGGTAGACCATGTTTGCCGCCGGGTCGCCCCGTCCGGCGTGGCAGCGACCGGCCGCCGCGCCGCGCCCCCCGCAGGAGGCCCGCGCCGTGCCCAGGCGCGAGGGGTTGCGCCCCATGAGGCCCCGGTGAGCCTCGTCCTTGGTCAGGGCCAGGCCCTGGCCGCCGTGGCAGGCCACGCAGCCCATGGCCTCCACCGGATGGGAGGGGCTAATCTGCTTGAGGCCCTGGTGGCAGGTGAGGCAGCGTTCGGGCTGGCCGAAGGCGGTGGGCACCACCTCGATGACCCGGGGCGGCTGCTCGGCCACCTCGCGGGCCCGCTCGGCCGCGCGCCGGGGGGCCATGCCCGCGGCCACCAGGCGGTCCTGGAGCTGCAAGGCGCGGCGTTCATTGATGGCCCGCACTTCCTGGTGCCAGGGGCGGTGCATCTGGGCGTACCAGGCCAGGCCCAGCACCGCGCACAGGGCGGCGGCGGCCAGGGCAAAGGCCCAGGCCCATTTGTGGGATGATTTTGACTCGCCGCCGGCCATGGGTTAGGCTACCAGCGTCTGTGCAAGCGGAGGTGGTTCATGATTTCTCGGTTCGCCAAACTGGCCGAAGCCATGCGCCAGGAATTGGATGCCGTTCCCCAGACCATGCGTCAGGATGCGGTGCTTCGTCAAGCCCTGGTGTGCCTGCTCTATCAAGCGGTCAAGGAAATGGGCCTGGTGCCCCTGGCTTCCTGGAAACCGCCCCGCTCCACCCGCGAGAGCATCGACCTGGTGGGGGTGGACCCCTCGGGCGAGGTGCCCAAGGTGATGATCGCCTTCGCGGTGGACCCGCTGGTGGATCTGCCCAAGGTCAAGTCCCTGGGCTGGGTGGAGTGCGAGGACAAGATCGTGGTGACCTTCAGCCAACGCAAGGACAAGGTGGACCAGAGCGCCTTTTTCCTCACCCCCGCCCTGAGCCACGTCAATCTCTACGACTAGGCCCCGCGCCCGATAAAAAGGCCGGCCCCGAGGGGCCGGCCCAAGAATTCGCAGCTATGGCCGCTTGGGCGCGCTTAGCCCTTTTTCACGTAAAAGCTGATGTAACCGTCCTTCTGCTCTTCGCCCAGGAACTCGTCGCCCGAGCGCTCGG
Organism: Desulfarculaceae bacterium; assembly: GCA_020444545.1. Classification (NCBI taxonomy): domain Bacteria; kingdom Pseudomonadati; phylum Thermodesulfobacteriota; class Desulfarculia; order Desulfarculales; family Desulfarculaceae; species Desulfarculaceae bacterium. The sequence goes on from JAHLKT010000002.1 coordinate 488,282, forward strand.
TGAAGGCGGGAAGGTCGTTGCGCGTGCCGGGGTCGGTGCCCTGGATCTCCAGGATCTGGCCCGGGGAGAGCTTTTTCATGATTTTTTTGGTCTTGAGGATGGGCATGGGACAGCTCAGTCCGCGCGCGTCCAAAATCTCATCAGCGGTCCACTCGGCCATAACGTCTCTCCTTTAAGTCTGGTTATTCTGCCAAAGCCAATATCTATACTACTTACACTATGGTAAGGCTATCGGTCTCTTCGTTCCAGGCCATGATCGCCCACCAGACCAGCATCACCACCGCGGTGATGACGATGGCCCAGAAGTAGTCGGTGACCATGGGCAGGAAGATCGGCTTGCCCCAGGAACTGGCCACGTCCCGGGTCCACACATAGTTCTTGAACAGACTGTTGCTCATGGAGAAGGTGATCACCGCCAGGATCAGCTTGAACTGACCCTCGCCGGCCCGCCACACGCTGCCCGAGCCGCAACCGCCGGCCAGGAGCATGCCGATGCCGAAGATCACGCCGCCCACCAGACCGCCGATCCAGTGGTGGTAGATGTAGATCATCTGCCAGTCGGTGCGGAACCACTTGATGGCGAAAAAGCCGAACACGCTCAGGATGACGCTGAGGGCCACGGCGCGGGTGGCCACCGCCTCGCCGGTCATGAAGGGGTCGCGGAAGGAGCGCACGAAGCAGAAGCGGCAGCGCTGGATAACGATGCCGATGCCCACCGCGGCGAGCATGAGCACCGCCTCCTGGGTGTAGGCCCTAAAGGACAGGCAATAGGCCCAGCCCACCAGGAACAGGAAGAACAGGGCGCCCAGCCAGGGCTGCACCTTGGGCCACTCGATGCCGCCTTCCTTGGAGGCCTTTTGTTTGGGCGGCTTCATGTCAATGTGCTCGATCTCCCACATCAAGTACTTGAGCCCGATGAGCGCGCCCACCAGCAGGCCGGCCATCATGGCGAAGCCGGAAACCGAACCGGCGGCCAGCGCGGTGTAGAAGCCACCCACGTTGCAGCCGCCGGCCATCACCGAGCCCACGCCCATGAACACGCCGCCCACTAGGCCCTTGCCCAGCTCCCAGCGGGGGGCGTTGCGCCAGGCGAACTGGCGCGACAACAGGGCCGCGCCAAAGGCGCCGAACAACAGGCCCCAGGTGAGGATGGAGGTGTTGGACAGAAAGAAGGCATAGCCGGGCGCGGTGGGGTAGAGGCCGATCCAGTAGAAGAGCCAGTCGCTCCACACGCGAAGACCGCCGGCCACGCCCCAGGGACGTCCCGCGGCCATACAGATAATGCCCAACAGGGCCAGGAGTATGCCGCCCACCCACAAGGGCCAGTTGCGGTCGAACAGCAAGGAGTAGCCCTCTTTGAACTTCTCCACCAAAACGCTCATGCACCTACCTCCGCCACGATGGATTGTGCCTGGGATGTACACGGCTTGCGGCGCACCAGAGCGCCGTCCGGGGCCGTGGCAAACCGGGACATAGTCCCCAGATTATGAGCGGTGATGCCTGATTTGTCAAATTGTTATGTATATTGAATGGTTGGGTGGTAGAAATGGGTGACGGAAATGTTACGTTTTTCAACGTTCGCGCGTGCATGTGTGAACTTGTATGGGGGTTGCCGTATGTGACGGCAACTAGTGGAGCCAGCTGCGGATTAAATCGGCCGGGGCCATTGACTCACAAGCGTCACTTGGGCATTTTGGAATAGAAAAGACCTATTGGGGTAGGGAAATTACGACTAGATAACTATGGTTTAAGACCCCGGTCCCGGTGAGCAAGGGAGCGCGACAGATGGCGTGGAACAAAGGCAAACCCCTAAGCCGCCCGGCCTTGTTGGCGGCGCTGTTGGCCGCGGCCTTGGCCTTGGCCGGCTCGGCCGCGGTGGGGAGGGCGGACAGCCCCCAGGCCAAGCCCATCGACGGCAAGGCGATTTATCAACAGGCCTGTCTGGCCTGTCACGGCCCGGACGGCAAGGGCGAGCCCGCCGATCGTTTGGCCTTCAAGCCCCTGCCGCCGGACTTCACCGATTGCAGCTTCGCCAGCCGCGAGGCCAACCGGGACTGGCTCATGGTGGCCCAGGAGGGCGGCCCGGGCCGGGGCTTCAACATCATTATGCCCGCCTTTGGCAACGCCCTGAGCAAAGAGCAGCTCTTGGCGGTGATCAACTACATGCGCACCTTTTGCAAGGACAAGCGCTGGCCCCGGGGCGAGCTGAACCTGCCCCGGCCCATGTTCACCACCAAGGCCTATCCCGAGGACGAGGCGGGCATCCAGGTGCTGTACAACCCCTCGACTCCGGGCAGCGTGAAGAACAAGGTGTTCTTCGAGACCCGCATCGGCCCCCGGGGGCAGGTGGAACTCTCCTTGCCCTACGACTGGCTGCAAGTGGATGACGCGGGCGGCGGCACCTCCTGGAACAACGGTATCGGCGACGCGGCGGTGTCCTACAAGCAGGTCGTTTACGCCAGCCTGGAAACCGGGGCCATCGTAGCCCTGGGCGGCGAGCTGATATTGCCCACCGGCGACCAGGACAAGGACCTGGGCAAGGGCACCGCGCGCTTCGAGCCCTACGTGTCCTATGGCCAGCTCCTGCCGGCACAGTTCTTTTATGAATTCCAGGGGGGAGGGGCCATTCCCCAGGACGGGGCCAAGGCCAACGAGGAAATCTTCGGGCGTTTGGCCGTGGGCCGCTGCTTCTACGCCGGGCAGTACGGCCGCCGCTGGACCCCCATGGTGGAGCTGCTGGCCTCCAAGGAGCTGGTGAGCGGCGAGGACACCCAATGGGACGTGGCCCCGCAGTTCCAGGTAACTCTCAGCGACCGGCAGCACGTGCGCCTGGGCCTGGGCGCGCGCATTCCCCTGACCCAAACCGACACCCGCGACGTGCAGTACGGCCTTTATCTGGTCTGGGACTGGTTCGACGGCGGGCTCTTCGAGGGATGGTAGGTGATAGCATGAAATCATTAATCAGCCTATTCACCGCCGTCCTTCTCTTGTCTCTGGGTTCCGTGGCCCTGGCCCAGCCCCAGCCACCGGCTCAGATATTCGTCACCTCGGACCGCTGCGTGGCCTGTCACAACGGGCTAAGGACCGCCGACGGCCGGGACGTGTCCATAGGTTTCGATTGGTCAGGGTCCATGATGGCCAACGCGGCCAAGGATCCCTACTGGCAGGCGGCCGTTCGCCGCGAGATCACTGATCACCCCACCGCCTCGGCGGCCATCCAAAACGAGTGCTCGGCCTGCCACATGCCCATGAGCCGCTACACCGCCAAGATGCACGGCAACATGGGCCAGGTGTTCGCCAACCTGCCGGTGAACCTGGCCGCGCTCAACCCCGCGCCCAACGCCCTGCTGGCCTGGGACGCGGTGTCGTGCAGCATGTGCCACCAGATCACCCCGGCCAAACTGGGCACCCCGGCCAGCTTCACCGCCGGCTTCGTGGTGGACAACACCATGCCCCTGGGCGCGCGCCCGGCCTACGGGCCTTTCGTGGTGGACCAGGGCCGCCAGCGCATCATGAGCTCGGCCTCGCAGCTAAAGCCCACTCCGGGCGCCCAGATGAGGGACGCGGGCCTGTGCGGCTCCTGCCACACCCTCTACACCCACGCCCTGGGCCCGGACGGCAAACCGGTGGGCCGCCTGCCCGAGCAGGTGCCTTATCTGGAGTGGGAGCACAGCGCCTATGCCAGGGAAAAGCGCACCTGCCAGAGCTGCCACATGCCCAAGGAGCCCAAGCCCATGGCCATCACCTCGGTCATGGGGGTGATGCGCCAGCCCTTCAGCCGCCATTCCTTCAGGGGCGGCAACTTCTTCATGCTGGGCCTGCTCCAGCAGAACGCCCAGCCCCTGGGCGTCACCGCCCGGCCCCAGGACCTGGCCGCCTCGGTGGGGCGCACCAAAAAGCACCTGGAGACGCTCTCGGCCAAGGTCGAGCTGGTGGAGGCCAGGGTGCGCGGCGGCAAGCTGGAGGCCAAGGTGCGCCTAACCAACTTGGCCGGGCACAAGCTGCCCACGGCATACCCTTCGCGCCGGGCCTGGCTCTGGTTCCGGGTCACTGACGCCCAGGGCCGCGAGGTGTTCTCCTCCGGGGCCCCGCGCCCGGACGGCTCCATCGCGGGCAATGACAACGACCAGAACGCCCGGGCTTACGAGCCCCACTACCAGAGCATCACCCGGCCGGACCAGGTGCAAATATACGAGGCCATCATGGCCGATACCATGGGCCAGGTGACCACCGGCCTGATCAAGGCGGTGCGCTACATCAAGGACACCCGCCTGTTGCCCCGGGGCTTCGACAAGGCCACGGCCCAAAACGACATCGCGGTGCAGGGCCCGGCCCGCCAGGACCCGGACTTCGCGGCCGGCGGCGACGTGGTGAGCTACGTGGCGCCGGTGGACCCGGCCCAGGGGCCTTTCAAGGTGAGCGTGGAGCTGTGGTATCAGCCCATCGGCTTCCGCTGGGCCCAGAACCTGGGCCTGGTGAACTCCGCGGAGAGCAAGCGCTTCCTGGGCTATTACAACGCCGCCGCCAAAAGCTCGGCCCTGCGCCTGGCCGCGGACAACGCCAGCGCCCGCTGAGCCCAACCAGGGGCCTTATAGACCATCGGGGGCTTGCCCTAAGGGCAGGCCCCCTTTTTTAGGCGCCCCGTGCCGCTGGAAAGCGGTTGACACTGTGACGGCCCCCAGGTACAAAACTGTAGCCGGCCTGACTGAGATAACGTAGTATTTTTGGAGATTTCAGCCCATGAAATGGCGAGTGACCTGCCTGTTGGCCCTTTGCGCCTTTTTGTTCGTGGCCCTGGCGGCCCCCCTGGCCCATGCCGAGGGCACGGTGGACCTGGGCATCATCACCGTCAAGCAAAAGGATTTGGCCGACAACCTGCGCGCCCAGCTTCTCAAGGGCGCCAGCTTCGAGAGCCTGGCCAAAGCCAACTCCGTGGGCCCCGCCTCCTTCCGGGGCGGCCGTTTGGGCAAGGTGCCCAACACCCGGCTGCGCACCGAGTTCCGCGCCGCGCTCAAGGACCTGCCGCCCGAAAAGCCCAGCAAGGTCATTCCCACCGAAGAGGGTTACACCATCCTCATGCGCTTTGACCAGGCAGACGCCTCGGCCGAGGCATCCCCCCGGGCGGTGCCCAACATGGACAAGTCCCAGGATTCGGCCTTCCGCTTCAGCAGCAAGGCCCCCAGCATGGACGCCAAGCCGGAAACCCGCCCCGTTCCCGGTCCCCGATCCGGCCAGGCGGCCCAGGCTCCGGAGCCGCGGACCCTGCAAGGCCACGAGGCATCCTACCTGATCGCCCGGCGGCACGTGCTGGCGGGCATCGAGGCGCTAATCGGCGGTCAGCTCAAGCTGGCCGAGCAGAGCTTTTCCCGCGCCCTGGGCGAAAACCCCCGCGAAGACAGCGCCCAGTTCCTTTTGGAAATGACCCAGCAGGCGCGGGCGGGCAAGGTAAAGCCGGCCGCGGTGAAGCTGTTTGCCGAAGGCTTTGAGGCCGTGACTCAGGGTGATGGCAACAAGGCCCTGGAATTCTTTATGAAGTGCAAGAAGAGCGACCCCAACTTCTGGCAGGGCGACCTCTTCGCGGCCAACATGCTGGCCGGCGCGGGCAAGATGGGCGAGGCCAAGGAAATCATTGAAAAGCAGGTGCTTGCCCGCAACCCGCGCTCCTACCGGGCCTACGTGACTCTGGGGCTCATGGCGGCGGACAGCAAAAAGCCCAACGAGGCCCGCCAGTACCTGGAAAAGGCCATCTCCATCAACCCGGATTTCGCCCAGGCCCACTACCAGTTGGGCATGGTGGCCCTGTACAGCCAAGACCTCAAGCTGGCCGAGACCCAGTTCAAGCGCACCATCACTCTGGACCCCTACAACGACCAGGGCTACAACAACCTGGGCCTGATCTACGCCTTTAAGCGCCAAGCCGCCGAGGCGGAGAAGATGTACAAGAAGGCCCTGGCCCTGAACCCCAACTATCCGGACGCCCACGTGAACCTGGGCAACCTCTACGCCAGCCAGGGCAAGCTGAACCAGGCCATCGACGAGTATGTCAAGGCCTTGACCATCGATTCCAACTTCGCTCCGGCCTTCGGCAACATGGCCGCCGCCTATGCCCTGAAAAAGGACTGGCCCGAGGCCATCAAGGCCGCGGACCGCGCCCTGGAGCTGGGCCAGCGGGTGCCCCAGTCCCTGCTGAACGTGCTGGCCCCTCACCGCGAGGCCGCCAAAAAGAAGAAGTAGTTTCGGAGACTAGGCTTCGGGGAGCTTGAGCAGCTCCCACACCTGCTCCACCCGGCGGCGGCAGACCGGGTCTTCGCAGTCGTCCGCGCCCATTAGGTTCAAATCAGTGCCTTCCAGGGATTGGCCTTGTGCGTCCAAGACCTCCAGGCGCGCCTTGCCCTTGGCCTCGTCCCGGCGCTTGGCCGCGCCCCGGGGCGCCCGCCGCAGCCGCTCTATGGCCCTCAGGCCCAGGAAGTCCGGGGAGGGCAGGGCGGCCATGCGCTCCAGCAGGGGCTCGAAAGGCCCCAAATCCAGCCCCACCAGCCCGGCCACCCGGCGCACCTGCTCCGGGGTGGCGCTGGCATACTCCCGGCCCAGATCCAGGGCCTTCTCCTCGCCTCGCAGGTAATCGGCCAGCATGGGGGCCAGCTTGGCCCACCGCTGGGCCGGGGGCTCCCATCCCATGTTTTTCAGGAAAACGCCCAGCCGCTCCAGGTTGTCCCCGGCCCGCTCCAGGCCCCGGAACATGGGCTGGCCCACGTGGGACGCTTCCAGGTCGCGCTCGATGATGTTCATATAGGCGCGCACCGCCGCCGCCCGCAAAACGTCCCGGTCCTCGCCGGGGATGTCGCCCAGGTGGTGCAGGCTTTCGGCCAGGGCCACCTGGGGCATTTCACCAGCGTTTTCCACAAGCAATACTTCGTCTTCCAGCCAGGCCGGAACCGGGGCGTCGTAGGGGTCGCTCAACATTTTTTTCCTTTGCATAAGCAAGTATTTCGTTGCGAAGTAGGGGGCCGGGTGTTAATAAAGCACAAGTATAACGGGTTCGCGGCCGGGCCGGTAGCGGCGAGAGGCGGGGCCCGCAGTCAGGCCAGGAGCGGAGGCTCCGGAGGATTAAAACCATGGGTGGCGATTTCCACACCAATTACCGCGAAGAGAACCTGATCTCACGTTTGGAGAGTTCTCGCCAGTCCGCCTGGACCCGCCAGCTCATGCAATTGGGTGACTGCGCCGACGAGTTGGCCCAGAAGCTGGCCATGAAACTGGTCAACGCCAACCTCATCGAGACCAGCAACCAGCGCGACGTGGAAGACCAGCTGGCCGGCGCCCTGGGCTCCCTGCTCAATGCCGAAGATTTCGATATCCAGTATGCCATCGCCAACTTCCGCAATCTGATCCCCCAGGCCAACCGCATCAGCCTCTACGTCACCGCCTTTATCATCGAGCGCCTCATCGACCATCGTTCGGTGGTGGACATCTACGGCACCGACGAGGAGATCTACGCGGTGGTCAACACCGAAGTTACCGGCATGATCCGCTAGCCCGACTCCCTCGGAAATGACCAAGGCCCCCGATATCGGGGGCCTTTTTTATTGGGGCGAGGCGTTGGCTCCCCAGTCGCGGGCCTCAATACCAGCGCACCACCTCGTCCAGCTCCGCGCGCGGCGAGCGCATGCGGTTGATGGGGTTGTCCGGGTCCGCGTGTCCCAGGGCCACGGCCAGGACCACCCGCCTATTCTGGTCTATGTTCAGGAAATCCTTGATAACGTCGCCGTAAGAGGTGATCAGGCCTATGGGGCAGGTGGCCAGCCCCTCCTCGGCCGCGGCCAGGAGCAGCCAGCCCAGGGCAAAGCCCAGGTCCAGGGCCCGCTCGGCGGGGAAGGCTCCGTCCAGGGTGCCTACCACCACGGCGGGCGCGCCGTAAAAATTCAGCGATCCCGTGTTGATGAAGTCCCGCCCCAGGCCGGCCTCCTGCATGAGCGGGGCCATGAGCCGCCCCAACTCGGCCTGGCGCTGGCCGTAGACCTCGTCCAGGGGCGCGGTGTTGTCCGGCTTGCAGGAAAAGCCCCGCTCGCCGAAGGCGCGGGTGAGCTTCTTGCCCAGGCGGGGAACCTCATCGTCCATGACCACGGTGAACTGCCAGGGTTGCAGATTGATGGCGCTGGGCGCGAGGCGGGTCAGGTCCATGATTCGCTCCAGGACCTCGCGGGGCACCGGCTGGCCGGTGAAGGCGCGGCAGGAAGAGCGGCTGGTGATGGCTTGGGAAACGTGCATGGCGTGCCTCCGAATGAGTGCTGGCATGGTTTTAACACAGCCGGGGCCCGGCAGGAAGGGCCCTGTGCGGGGCGGTGCGCCACGGCACCGGCATTTCAACCTTGCAAAACACAATTACAACTTGCAACAAATGGTTTCCTGTTATATATACGCCCATTCAGAAACGTAGGGATTCAAAACGATAAAATAACAAAAATTGATCGAAATTAATTCGCTATATTGATTAGAAAAATAACAATAGTAACACCCACGGAGATTGTGAAGTCCGGCCCTATTACATACATTCCGATAAGTATGATAATGATTTTGTGAAAAAGGGATTTGGAAATGAAAATTGCAAGATAGAAAAATGGTAGTTGTGGAGTAGGAATTAAAATCGGCCAGACCGGGCATCTCGCTGGACGAGACGGGGGATTAGGCTATATCATAGTAATATTATCGTTAAAATTAGCTATAATAAGGTGGGTGTAATAACCTTGAAATGGCATCGAAAAGCAATGATTGACAAGATGGAATAAGAGTGTATTTTGAACATAGTTTAATTAGAAATGGGTAATTAGCGGTCAAAACGGGGCGTTGGCCGAAGGAGCCGCCGTGGGTGGCGGCAATATAGCAAAATTCACATAACAGCAAGAGATCGTTGCCGATGTTCTTTCAACTCAGCTTACTGATCGCCTTGGTATTATGCGTCGCCGGGTTGGCCTACAAGGTTTGGACCTGGCTCAGCGTTTCCGTTTCCGCCACCGAGAAGGAGGCCGGCTACTCACCCGGCCAACGCGCCTCGGCCGTGCTGGGCGGGCTGGTCCGCGCGGTGTTCAGCCGCAAGATATGGGCCATGCTGAGAGCCTTGATCCTGGACGGCCTGTTGCAGGCGCGCTCCCTCAAGCACAGCGTCCTGGCCTGGGCGGCCCACATCCTGGTTTTCAGCGGCTTCACCGGCCTTTTGCTATTGCACGCCTTGGGCACCCAGATCACCGACAATTTGTTCCGCAACTATTACCCAACCGTGGACCCATGGTTGTGGCTGCGCGACGCAATGGGCGTCATGGTCATGGTGGGGGTGTGCATCATCATTGCCCGCCGCATCTTGGTGCCCGGGCTGCGCATGACCACCCAGCGCGCCGACCGGCTGGCCATCATTCTTTTGGCCGTGATCATGCTCTCGGGCTTCGGGTTGCAGGCGGTGAAAATCACCTCGGCCCATGAATACCAGCGCATGGTCGAGGAATACTCCATGGTGGAGTCGCCGGAGGAAAAGCTGGCCCTGCGCTCGGTGTGGGCGGCGGATTACGGCGTGGTCTTCCCGGCCGGGCAGACCAGCACCGAGCCCGAGGTCCTGGAGTTGGGCCGCGAGCTCAACCAGGACTCCTGTGTTGAGTGCCACGCCCCGGCGCAGCACGCCTTCGCTTCCTACGGCCTTTCGCGCATCATCGCACCCGTGGCCCTGGCCCTGGACCGGGCCAACATGCCCCAGATCCTTTACTACATCCACTTCCTGGCCTGCTTCCTGGGCCTGGCCATTCTGCCCTTCACCAAATTCCTGCACATGCTCACCGCTCCGCTGCTGATGGGTTTCAACGCGGTGGTGGGCCGGGCGGAAATGGACCCGGCGGCCAAGGCCTTCTACCGGGCCCTGGAGCTGGACGCCTGCACCCACTGCGGCACCTGCTCGGTGCATTGCTCGGTGGCCCCGGCGGTGCGCGTAATACCCAACCAGACCATCCTGCCTTCGGAGAAGCTGGCCGCCCTGGGCGGATTGGTTCGCGCCTCCAACGGCAACGGGCCCGACCCGGCCACGGTGCGCCAGGGCGCCTACGTGTGCACCGACTGCGGTCGCTGCACCCGCCTGTGCCCGGTGGGCATAAACCTGCGGGATCTCTGGGCCGCGCTCAAGGAGGACCTGGAGTGCAAGGGCCTGGGCAAGCCCCTGCCCGAAATGGCCTCCGCCGCCTGGCAGGCTGCCGAGGATAGCCGCCAACAGGCCCAGGTTAAGGTGGACACCCGCGCCCTGCGCAAGACCCTGGGCTACTCGGCCCAGGGAGCCAACTTCTCGGAGTGCTACTCCTGTAAGACCTGCACCAACGCCTGCCCCCTGGTGTTCCGCAGCGAGCACCCGGCCGACGAGCTGGACCTGTTGCCCCATCAGGTGATCTTTAGCGTGGCCGTGGGCATGAAGGAAGAGGCCATGGGCTCGCGCATGGTGTGGAACTGTCTCACCTGCTATCAGTGCCAGGAGGCTTGCCCCAACCTGGTGCCCATCACCGACATCTTCTATGAACTGCGCAACATGGCCGCCAAAGAGGCCCGTGAGAGAGAGGCCGGAGCATGAGCAGCTACGCCCTTTTCGTGGGATGCCAGATACCCGAGTGCGCCCCCCAGTATGAGACCAGCGCCCGCAAGGTGCTCAAGGCGCTGAACTTCGAGGTGACGGACCTGGAGTTCAACTGTTGCGGCTACCCCATGCGCGACACCAGCTTCGAGTCCTTCCTGGTGGCCTCGGCCCGCAACCTGGCCCTGGCCGAGTCCCAAGGCAAGAACCTCATGGTCCTGTGCAAATGCTGCCTGGGCACTCTCAAGGCGGCCCAGAACTTCCTGGCCCAGCACCAGAACCTGCGCGCCCTGGTCAACGACATCCTGGGGCGCGAGGGCCTGGTCTACAGCGGCTCGGCCCAGGTGAAGCACCTGCAAAGCGTGCTGCACGATGACCTGGGCGTGGAGAAGATCGCCGATCAGGTGGAGCGGCCCTTCAGCGGGCTCAAGGTGGCGGCCTTCTATGGCTGCCACGCCCTCAGGCCCAGCCGGGTCACCAACTTCGACAACCCATACGAGCCGCACCTCATCGACGACCTGCTCAAGGCCGTGGGCATCGAGAGCGTGCCCTGGGAGGGCCGCATCAAGTGCTGCGGCGCGCCCCTGCGCGACAAGAACCCCGAGCTGTCCCTGGAGACGGTGCAAAAGCGCATCGCCGAGAGCAGCAAGGCCGAAGCCCAGGTCTTGGGCGTGGACTGCCCCCACACCTTCAAGCAGATCCAATGGGCCTTCGAGACCCTGGGAGGGGAGGGCATGGGCAGCCTGCGGGGCATCGCCGTGTATCCCCAGCTCCTGGGCCTGGCCCTGGGCCTGGACCCCAAAGCCCTGGGCCTGGACGACAACCGCCCCCGCTCGGGCTGCGTGGCCAACTTCCTGGCCGCCGAGCATCCCATCGAGCCCAAGGAGGAGCCCAAGCCCAAGGCCAAGGCAAAGCCCAAGGCCAAGAAGGAAGATGGCGGCGAAAAGGCCAAAGACGCGGTTTAGGGATGACTTGATGTGTTAGATTAAATGCTTGGATATAATATTTAAGGCCATTAATAAGCAAAAAAAGATAATTTAGCTGAATTATTGTTAAAGATCGTAAACAACGGTGATGCCCTGATTCCGGGCGTCGCCGTTGCCTTTTGGGGGAAACGGTTTTTAGCAGCCGTCGACCGGATATGAACCGGCACGGGGCGCGCCTCTTCCCCGCCGATCCCCAAGCCAGCTCGTATTTACACTATCATCTGCATTCGCTTGCCCTATAATGGATTTGACCGCAAGTACCGACTGAATGCCCAAGGAGCCCCCATGCCCCGCCATCGCATTATCCCCGCCGTCTTGGCTCTGACTCTGGCCCTCGGCTTGGCCCTCTCGGGCAGCCCCGCCAGGGCCGCCACTAAAAAACAGATCAAGGAGGCCCGGGCCGAGATCCGCAAGATGTCCCAGGACACCCTGACGAGGCTGTACAAGCTGCGCCCCTCGTCCAAAAAGGCCATGGACAAGTGCGCGGGCTACGCGGTGTTCAGCAACTTCGGTACCAAGCTCCTGTTTTTCGGCGGGGGCAAGGGCGAGGGCGTGGCCGTCGACAAGAAGACCAAGCGAGAGGTCTTCATGCGCATGTTGGAGGCGCAGGCCGGCTTCGGCATCGGGGTTAAGAAATTCAGCGTGGTGATCTTCTTTGACCGCCAGGCGGATTTGCGGCGCTTCGTGGACCAGGGCTGGGAGTTCGGCGGCCAGACCTCGGCCGCCCTGAGGATGGAGGACGAGGGCGCGGGCTATGCCGGGGCCATCTCGGTCTCTCCCGGGGTGTGGATGTACCAGATGACCGACCAGGGCGTGTCCATGGAAGCCACGGGCAAGGCCACCAAGTATTACAAGGACAAGGACCTCAACTGAGGCGTCCATCCTTGCGCTAAAAATGAATCGGGCGCTCGCCTTAATGGCCAGCGCCCGATTTCGGTTCTATGTGTGGTGCCGTCGGCCGGATTTGAACCGGCGTGGGGCATAATATTTTTAGATAGTTAGTCGGATTCTGCCAGACGGCTGTCAGACCGACGCAGCTTATTGGCGGTCTCATAGATGCGCCTGCTGGGCTCGGCCTTGTACTGCATGTAGCGCTCAAAGGCCGCGTTGGTTGCGTGCATGGTCCCGCTTTCGCGGAGCTCATCGCGGGTGAAAATGGCCCCCAGGGCCGAGGCGGCGCGGCGCCGGTCCGGGCCAAATGCCGGAAGAAGGGCAAATCAGGAAACGGGGTGGGCAGGCCGCGATAGAGTTCTATGTCCTCATCCAGCATTGGGATCAGCTTGGGCTTTTTCTCTTTAGGCTTGATGACCACGAAAAAGCCGTTGACGTCGATGTCCCGCTCCCTGAGGTTCCTCATCTCGCCAGGCCTGATGGCCACGTAGGTGGCCAGCCATTTGATGCCCAGCCATATGCGGGGGTTGCGTTTCCAGGTTAGCTCCTCCACGGTTTCCAGGATTCGGGCCTGGAGCTTCAAGTCAATGATGTTGCGCCAGCCGAGCTCGAAGCTGACTTTAGGCATCCTTGGAACTGGGATGTCTTTCTCGCGGAGATTTAGCCACTTGAAAAAGCCCAGCAGATGCGAGCGCATGTTGTGGCGGGTCTTATCGCCCACCTTCTGGGCCAGCAGGAAGTCCTCTATTTGGGCATACTGGATTTCCTTCACGTTGGTCTGGCCCCAGGTGGCCACCGCCTTGTTGATGGTGCGCTCCAGGTCCCGGAGCGAGTTGGCCTTGACCTCGGCGGCCTTGACCCTGAGCCATTGACTGGCCTGGGTTTCAAAGCCGAGGGGTGCCCCTGCTTATAATCGCGGGGGTCAAACAGCCCCCGATCCTCATCACAGCGCAGGGTGTTAAGGAAACGGGAGGCGGCGCCGTAGTTCCTGAACCTACGCTCGATCTCCCGCCCGAATTGGACCCGGAGCCGGTTGGCCTGTACCTCCGGGTGCTCTGGGCAGCAGACGGATTGACGCCGGTCGTTATGCTGGAGGATTTGGCCGCACAGGGGACACCTTTGGGAGGTGTAGATATTACCCTTCATGGACATGGGCTTGTCCGTGAAGGGTGGCAGTCGGCCTCTGGCTTTGGTGGAGCAGAGTCTGCCCAAGCCCGGGAGTCCCCAGGGTGGGCGGAGCGGACGTTAGCGGGGACAGGGCTGCAAGCTCCAAAGCGAGTTTGTCAAGCAATCAATTCACAGCAGGGCACTTCGGCAAGGTGTCCCCTAAGGATCGAGTCTGGCAAGACACACTAATAGGCAGGTTGAATTGCTCGATTGATGGGCGCAATTATTGATAGCAGAACCAGGGCTAACTTTTATGGCGAAATAGCAATGTTTGATCTAGCCGACACCATTCAATGCCTAGCAACCTGAGCTTAATCATCAAGTATAAAGGCTTCTCCTTTTTCCAAAAAAACTATGATTCAAACATTCGTTGAAAGGCCGACATGTAAATACAACTAGTAACCAGGAATATTTATTTATCCAGAACCGACCAGATTTTAGCAAAAAGCTCCTGCCGTTTTACCGGCTTGATAAGGAATGAGGTCGCCCCCAGAGAGGCGATCTCACCCAAGTTGGTATCATGAGAATAACCCGTGGCTATGATTATCTTCACTTCGGGATCTAAAAGCTTCATCTCTTGTAGGCAGCGCTTCCCCCCGATGCCGGGCATGCTCAGGTCCAATAACACCAAGTCGATTTCTTCCCTTTTGCTGTAGAAAATATTTAGCGCCTGCTCCCCGCTGGTCGCAGTCAGGGCCTTATAGCCCTCTGACTCCAGCCTGTGGGAGGTGATCTCCAGAAGAGCCTGCTCATCATCCACGACCAATATGGTTTCACCCCTTCCTTTGGCCGAAGGGGCGGGGTCAACCGTTGCCGTGGGGCCAGCCTCTTGAGCCGGCTTCAAATAGATGTTGAAGGTCGTCCCTTGGCCAAGATTGCTGTCACAGGTCAAGAAACCGCCAAATGATTTGACAGCGCCAAACACGGTGGAGAGGCCCAGGCCCGTACCCTTCCCCACTTCCTTGGTGGTGTAGAAGGGATCGAATATGCGGCTCATGTGATCAGGGTCTATCCCCTCGCCGGTGTCGGCCACACTGAGCACCACGAAATCACCGGAAAATTCCCGGGACCAAATTAGGCAGTTCAGGCCATTCACGTGTGCAAAGCCGGTGGATATGGTCAGCCTACCCCCATCTGGCATAGCATCACGGGCATTGGTGCAAAGGTTCATCAACACTTGTTCTATTTGCGGCTGATCACCCAGGCCGGAGGGGATGTCATCATTTAGTTGCATGTTGACTTCGATCATCTTGGGTAAGGTCTGTTCGAGCAGATGACCGACGTTGAGCACCGCCGCGTTGATGTCGGTTGGTTTGATTTTGTATTCAGCCTGCCGACTGAACATCATTATTCGGCGGACAATGTCCCGCCCCCGCTCGCTGCTATCCATGATGCTCTGTAGAGCTTCTGTATTCGCGGTTCCCTCCTTGGCGTCTTCCAGCGCCATCTCGGACATGCCCATGATGACCGCCAAAATATTGTTGAAATCATGGGCAATGCCGCCCGCCAAAGTGCCGATGGCTTCCATTTTCTGGGATTGCCTGAGGCGGTTCTCCATATCGTGTTTTTGGGTGACATCACGGGCGATCACCAGCCCCTGGGTCACCTTTCCCTGGTCGTCGCGTATGGGCACTCCCAGGTTTTCGTAAATGGTGTCCCGCAATTTCACCTCATAGGTGACAATCTCCCCCGTCAAGATTTTTTGATGCTCGGAGTCTATTACCGTGGCCACTTCTTCGGGGAAAAGTTCCCGGGGGCTTTTGCCCTCGAACTGATGGGGGTCCATTCCCGAAGCGTGGATGGCCTGCCCATCAGCGAAAACAAAGCGCCCCTGTGCCTCGAACAGAAACAGAGCCCCGTCCGGGAAGTTCTCGGCCATGGCGCGGTAACGGGCCTCGCTCAGGCGCAGGGCCTCTTCGGCCCGCTTGCGCTCGGTTATATCGGTGAAGGTTCCCAGGAGGGAGGGGCCCATTTCACTGGTCCCCTGAACCAGCCTTCCCCGGACCAGGAACCAGTGGGTTTCCTTTTGGCTGTCGTACAAGGGCATCTCAAAGACCGCGCTGTCCTGGTCACCGTGGGCCAGGGCTTGCCAGTGTTCCCTGATTCTGCTTTGGTCGGAGCCGGGGCATATTTCCAAGAGGTCTGCGAGGGCCGAGAATTGTTTTGAGGAGGGATAGCCCAGGATTTCCCGGATGCTTTCGTCGATGTTCAGTTCCTGTCCGCTGGGCATAAAGCTCCAGGCCCCCACCCGGCCGGCCTCGGTGGCCCATCGGTAACGGCGCTCCGCCTCCAAGAGGGAATCCCGCTGGCGAGTGGTCTGCCCCAGAAACTCCAGGCGTTTCTTGTCCATATAAAACAGGCTGATGGTCAGGATCAGGTAAACCACCATGTAGCGCAGGCCGAACTTGGAAAAATAAACCGAGACGAAATTGCCCATGAGATAACTGGCCGTGACCGACACGAGCAAAAACAGCAGGGAGAGGGCAAAACCCACCTTGGGGCCAAAGGCCAGGAGGCAAACCAGGGGGATGGTCAGGGCCCAGAGGATGGTGCCCGAGGCCAATTCATAGGTCAGAAAGTAGACGCAAAGGACCCACAGGAGCCCCACGAAGATTATGACCGCCAGTTTGAACAATAGTTTGGTCAGGCTCGGCGAGGTGATGTTGCTGAGCAGAACGGCGAAAAGGATGATGGTTGCCAGGCACAGGACATCCATGGTGCCGGTAAAGTACCAACCGACACTGAAATTGTTGGCAATGAAATAGGTGAAGGTGGGGATGAGGACCACGGTCAGGGCCCGCACCACATGCACCTGGAAGCGCAGATCGATGAATTTGCCCGAGACTTCTATGGGCTTGCTTTCAGGCAACCGGTAGCGGAACACCGCGAAAAGGGTGAGCAGGGCGGGGATGAAAAAGGAGGCCGCCGTGGGGTCCGGCAGCCCTCGATGATATAGAGCCACGTGGTAGTAGGCCACGAAAAAGACCGGGGCGCTCAGGCCGGCCAGGATGAGCAAAATTTCCTTTCTCTCTTGGGCCGGGTTATGGAGCAGGGAATCTACAAGCACTACCAGGGAAAAGCAGATCACCAAAAAAGGATAGGCCAGGTAGACCACCCAAAATACCGGGTTGAGGGTTAAGCGTATCGTTGAGCTGTGCTCAGCCGCTTGCTGAAGAACGAACAGGAGGTGGTGGTGCTGATTGGTCCAGGCCAGCGCGGCGGCGATCAGGGGAACCACTAAGAACCAGGCTATATATCGCCTGTTGAGCAGCCAGGACCAGCGGGAATAGCTCAGGGCCTGCATGGCAAATGCGGATGGTATGACCGCGATGCCGGTGAGGCCGATTTTGGCCCAAAAAATTTTAGCGCCCAGGCCCGGCACCTTGAGCATTAGGCCGTAGCCCAGGGCCCAGACACACAGGGACGTCATGAGGACGATGAGGCTTTTTACGGACCAGAATTCCCGGAAGCGGATCAGTTGAATCGCGGCGGTCAGGCAAAGGGAGGCGCTGACCAGGGTAAGAATCCAGGCGTGGCTAAGCCAAAAAATCATCGGTTTTGGGCTGTGAGGTGGGAAGGCGAGCTGCGGGGGAGTGTCCACAAATTGATTAGGAGCATGGCAACCCCGTTGTTGCATGTGCCAAGCGAGGCTCCGCGTTGGCCAATAACCAGGACGTCTAAGCCATGGCTACAGTCACCTGGCCGCCCACCTTGTGTACTTCATATCTCGCATAAGGCATGCTAGCCCGAATCGTCTATATTGGTCAATGATATATAGTTAGTTATAATGACATTTATCGTTTTTCATCGGCGGTTAATATTCTTCTGCAGGGGCAGGACGGTCACTGGGGGGAGGACGCGGCGGCTCAGACATCAGAAGTTTTTGGTAAAAGCCTAGGCAAGCTTAACTCAGACCTGATAAATGAGTTACAGGGAGGACAAACAAACTTAATCTTGGGCCCCCTTTCATCAATGAAGCATTTAGCCGACTACCTTAGCCGGGACCGATGGCCCGTAATTCAAAGCAGGAGATGCCACTTTCCATCGAGTAGGTTCCTGATCGTTTTCCGCAGGTCAGCGACCTTGTAGGATGTTGGAATTCTGCCATCAGCCATCCTCACCCGAGGCCGGTGGTGGGGACATCTCCGCAGATAAAGCCTCGCCGCCATCGCTATATTTTTCCTTTATGGCGAGTATCTCATCCTTTGCCTGGAAAAAAGCGTCCACCACTTCCGGGTCGAAATGAGTCCCACGCCCCTCCCTAATGATCCCAAACGATTTATCCAAAGTAAACGCATCCTTATAGGGCCGCTTAATGGTGAGAGCATCGAACACGTCGCAAATGGCCGCGATGCGCCCTACCAAAGGGATTTGCTTGCCTTTGAAGCCATGGGGGTAGCCGGTGCCGTCCCAATGCTCGTGGTGGGTCAAAGCGACGATTTCGGCCAGCATGAGGTAGCCCGTCTTCGCCCCGGAGAGAATTTTCCCACCGATGGTGGTGTGGGTCTTCATCACCACCCACTCCTCATCGCTAAGCGGGCCGGGCTTGAGCAGAATTTTGTCGTCTATGCCGATCTTGCCCACGTCGTGCATGGGCGCGGCGTAGAGGACCGATTGGGCTACCTTGTCGCCAAGCCCCATTTGGCGGGCCACGGCAGCGCTGTAGTAGCTCATGCGCAGAATGTGATCACCGGTGTCCTCGTCTCTGTATTCCGCCGCCCGGGCCAGGCGCGTGATGGTGTCCAGGGAGGCTTGGTGGAGCTTGTTCAGGGTCAGGCGTAACCCCTCGGTGCGCTCGGTTACCCTCCTTTCGAGGATCTCGTTATGTTGCTCCAGCTCCCTGCTGGCCAGCAGCAGGGAAAAATGGGTCTTGACCCGGGCCAGGACGATGGCGGGGCTGAAGGGCTTGCTGATGTAGTCCACCGCCCCCAGTTCCAAGCCTTTGGTTTCGTCGACCACCTCGGTCATGGCGGTGATGAAGATGACAGGGATGGCTTCGGTGGCGGTGTCGGCCTTGAGTCGGCGACAGACCTCGTAGCCGTCCATGCCCGGCATCATGATGTCCAGCAAGATTATGTCCGGCCGGTTCTCGGCCACCGCCTGCAAGGCGGATTCGCCGTCCATGGCCACCGCCACCTCATAGTCGTCACCGAGGGTTTCCAGCAAGATGTCTACGTTGGTCTTGATATCGTCCACCACCAGGACGCTGCCTTTGAGTTCCCTCATCGCTTTTACCCCTTCCCGCTGTTTGGGAGCAGGGTATCCAGCAAGGCCAGAGCCGCCATGAATTCGTAGTTGCTCACCAGTTTGCCCAGGTCTGATATCTTCAGTGAAAATTCCGGGGTCCAATTCAGAAGGGAAATTTTTTCGAAAGCCTCATTGCTGGTCTTGGGCTTGCGGGTCTTGAGCGCCGCGGCCAGTTCCTCCAGCGCCCCGGCATGCTCCTGGGGGCTGCCCTCCTGGCCATTGGCCTGTTTGGCGGCGGGGTCGCCGGCCGCGCCCAGCACCTCCAAGGCCTCCACCAATGGCCCCAGCAGCTGGGCCAGCTCTTCCAGCAGTGGGGGGTAACTCTCTGCCCGGCCTTCCTTCAGGGCCGACTCCACGGCCGCAGCCGCCGCCTGCAATCCAACCGCTCCCACGTTGCCGGCCACGCCCTTGATGCTGTGGGCCAGGCGCTGCGCCTCCTGCTTGCGGCCAGCCTCGATATGCCCGGCCAACTCCGCCGGGGCCTTCGCGTAGCCCTCCCGCAGTTCGATCAGCAAGCTTCGGTAGAGTTCGCGGTTGCCGCCCACCCGGTTGAGACCTTCGGCAAGGTCAATCCCGGCGATGGCCTCAGGCAACTCCGCGCCCGGCGGGGCCGGGCCGGCTGGAGTTGCGGCAGCGGCGTCCTGGGGGATCTCGGGGGCGAAGCCCCTGGTTCCCGGCTTAATCCAGCGGATCAGGGAGGCAAAGAGAAGGGCCGGATCTATGGGCTTGGGCACGTGGTCGTTCATGCCCGCCGCAAGGGCCTTCTCCCGATCCCCGTCCATGGCGTTGGCGGTCATGGCGATGATGGGCAGGTCGTCGAAGCGGTTGTCCTTACGGATGGCCTGGCTGGCGGCATAGCCGTCCATCACCGGCATCTGCACGTCCATAAGCACGGCATGGTAGTTTTCCCTTTCAAGCGCATCCAACGCCTGTTGGCCGTCGGCCGCTGTCTCCACCACCAGCCCGACCGACTCCAGAATCTCCTGGGCCACCTGCCGGTTGATCTCGTTGTCCTCCACCAGGAGCACCCGCGCTCCTTGGATGGAGTCGAGCCCTTCCATCTGCTCCTGTTTAATCTCCACATCCCGGCCCACCACCTCCTTGCCTAAGGCGGCCATTATGGCTTCCAGCAGCAACGAAGGGCCCACCGGTTTGAGGATGAAACCGTCCAGACCACTCTGTTCAGCCGCCTGCATGGTTTCCTCGCTGCCGTCGGCGGTGACCATGATGATGGCCGGTGTATTGGCCAGGTCCAGCTCGTTCTTTATGCTACGCGCGGCGGTGAGACCGTCCATGTCCGGCATACGCCGGTCCATGAGCACCAGGCCGAAGGGCTGCTTGTCCTTATCCGCCGCCTGGATTGCGCCTAGGGCTTCGGCCCCGGTGGTGGCCTGGTGGGGCTCCATGAACATGGGCAGGAGCATGGCCTGCAATACTTTTAGGCTGGTGGGGTTGTCGTCCACCACCAGCACCTTGAGCCCGCTGAGGTCGTGATGGGGTGATAATGCGCGCCCGGGTTTGGACTGGCCCAGGCTCAAGCGGGCAGTGAACATAAATTGGCTGCCCACGCCCTCCTCGCTCTCCATCCAAATCTCTCCCCCCATCATCTCCACCAGACGCTTGCAGATGGTCAGTCCCAGGCCAGTGCCGCCGTACTTGCGTGTGGTGGAGTTGTCGGCCTGGCTGAAGGCCTTGAAGAGACGTCCCATCTGTTCCTCGGTCATGCCGATGCCGGTGTCGCGCACACTGAAACGCACCAGAACCTGGTTTTCTTCTCTTTTCTCCAAGTGGGCTGATATGACGACCTCGCCCTTCTCGGTGAACTTGATCGCATTGTTGGTGAGATTGGTCAGCACCTGGCTCAGGCGCAGAGAGTCGCCCTTCAGTTCGTCGGGCAGCAGCGGGTCCACGTCGAAGATTAATTCCAGCTCCTTTTCCTGCACCTTGCCTCCCAACAGTGCGGCCACCTTTTGCAGGACCTCATCCAGCGAGAAGTCGATGGCCTCCAGGGCCAGCATGCCGGCCTCGATCTTGGAAAAGTCCAGGATGTCGCTGATGATGCCCAACAGGGTCTTGGCGCTGGACTGGATCTTGTCCAGGTAGCCCCGCTGCTTGGGGTTCAAGCCGTTCTTCAAGGCCAAGTAGCAGAACCCGATGATGGCGTTAATGGGGGTGCGGATTTCATGGCTCATGTTGGAAAGAAAATCCGACTTCGAGGCGTTGGCTTTTTCCGCTACGACCTTGGCGCTCTCCAGCTCGATGTTCTTGTCCCGCAGAGCCTGATCCAAAAGCTTGCGCTCCGTTATATCGCGGGCGGCGGCGAATACGCCCTGCAACATCCTATTCCGGTCGTAAAAAGTGGTCGCATTGTAGGACACTACGGTTTCCTTGCCGGACCTGCTATGCGCGGTCAGCTCGTAATCGGTGACCTTGCCTTGAGCTAGCACCTGCTTAATACCCGCCTCGGCCATTTCGGGATCGGTAAAGTAGTTCTTGAACGGCGCCCCAATCAGCTCATCGCGCGTACAACCGGTAAGTGCCTCCGTCTGTTTATTGACGTCGGTGATGATTCCTTGCGGGTCGGTGGTCATAAGTGCATCGATATTTGATTCGATGAGAGACCGCGTATAGAACTGCTGGTCACGGAAGCGCTGATCGATCTTCATCCGCTCCTCTTCCGCCTTCTTGCGCGCGGTGTTATCGGTGCCGATCAACAGATAGCCAATAATTTTGTCCTGCTCGTCGCGCAGGGCCGTGACGGATACCCTCGCGGGGAAACGGCTTTCATCTTTACGGATATAGGTCAGCTCGTAGATGTCTTCGATTTCGCGCGAGGCCTTGAACACCAAGGCTTCAAAACCGGGCGCAATGGTGGTGCCCAGATCAACGCTTAGCGAGGTGGCCCGCGCGATGATTTCCTGGGGATCGGAGATATCGGCCGGCGTGCGCTTGTTGATCATTTCGGAGGCCGAGTATCCCAGCATGCGCTCGGCGCCAACGTTGAAAATTTGGATGATGCCCTTGGCATCGGTGGCGATGCTGGAAAAGTTGGCGCTGTTCAAAATCGCCTTTTGCAAAGCCTCCGCATTAAGAAGCACTTGTTCTTGTCGGGCTTCGGTAGGGTTGTCCCCCTCGACGGGAATCTCCTCGTTAGCACCAGAACCTGGATGTTTATTCGGCATGGCTCTCCCCGTTCAACGCAAACCGACCTAGGTCAGCGAGCGTTTCATATCCATTTGGGTCAGGGCCAAACCGCAGGCGATGTGCGCGTGGCTTTGGCCATTTCCATGGCAGAGATGGCGTTCAAATGTTTGGTACCTTGGTCTGCGCTCTAACTCTCAACGCCGCCTTAAAAACCACGGATGTGACGCTCTGCGGAGCGCGGCTATAGGGTTATGGCAATTCCGCCAGGGCTGGACCAATGCCATGCTGAACAGGTCGTCGCCGCCGCATGCAGGGCGGATAAGGAGGGGCAAGGATAGGCCCGAAGGAAGCTTCAGGCGTGGCTGGCGAGGGCAATGTCGAGTCGAGGGCCAGCCAACGCTGAGCCCCATCAGGATTAAGGAATTGGGCTTGTCCTCTTATATAATTATATTATTCGCCTTGCTCTGCTTGCGGTCAAGCACTGGTACGCCTTGAACCGGCGAAGATGAGTTTTCGGAACAGCGGTTTAGGATGGCGGCACCACTGGGACGACAAACGGAATTTCATGGGAGGCAAGGTAGGCGGGACAAGTTTCAGGCGCAAGAGCTCATGCGAAAGTCAAACATGTGCTAAGCAACCTTCACTGGGGGGCGAGTAAGCAGAGTAGCCTCTTGCATGAACAAGATTGAACAGAATCCGTTGCGTGAGGGCCTTTTAGAAAATTCGTACCCATGGGCCGAACCATGGATTATTGAAAAAGGGGTTCCCCCCTCCCCAATTGGTCTCGGGTGAGACTTCCATGATGTATAGGGCATCGGCCACCATAATTAAGTATCACAGTGCGGAGTAAAGCTTCTTCCCGGTATTGCAGAGATTTTTCAACTTGGATGCCTAAAGGTAAGCGGGGGGCAAGCAGTGGGAGTTTATTCGTCCCCATCACTTGCTGCGGGTGGCAGTTTAGTCACACCGAGCTCGGCTAGGCGCTGCTTGATGGCCTCCATGTGCTCCCCGAGCTTTCGCTTCCGCTCGCTCGCCTGCTCGTAGGCCCCGAGTGCTGCTTGCCTGGTGCAGCTTAACCTGTTGTAAATAGAACCCGTCATCCCGCCGGTTTTGAGTCGCCCCGCCGTTTCCTGCTAAGATTTAAAAACAACCATTTTTTTGCAGAGGTACCACTTGCGAGCTTCGGCAGCGGCGGAAAAAGAGATCAGTGGGGTGGTGGACTCGGTGCGCGGCAGCGTGGTGGACGGTGTTTTCCAGCACGGCCTGCCGCCCCTATTGGAGGTGCTGGAGGCCGGACCGGACCGGGGGATCGTTATCGAGGTGGTGCGCCATCTGGACGAGCACCGGGTGCGCGGGGTGGCCCTCACCTCCACCCAGGGCCTGGCCGAGGGCTCGCCCCTGTGGGCCACCGGGCGGCCCCTCATGGTGCCGGTGGGCCGCCGGGTGCTGGGGCGCATGTTCAACGTCTTCGGCCGGGCCATCGACCTGGGCCCGGAGGTGAGCGGCGGGCAGTGGCGCTCCATCCACCAGGAGCCGGTGCCCCTGGACCGCCAGGCCACGGGCAGCCAAATCTTCGAAACCGGCATCAAGGCCATCGACGTGCTCAGCCCCCTGGAGCAGGGGGGCAAGGCCGGGCTGTTCGGCGGGGCCGGGGTGGGCAAGACCGTCTTGATCATGGAGCTGATCCAGAACATGGTCTCCGGCTACCAGGGGGTGAGCCTCTTTTGCGGCATCGGCGAGCGCTGCCGCGAGGGCGAGGAGCTCTACCGGGAGATGAAGGAGTCCGGGGTCCTGGACAACACGGTGATGGTCTTCGGGCAGATGAACGAGCCGCCCGGGGCCCGCTTCCGGGTGGGCCACGCCGCCCTGACCATGGCCGAGCACTTCCGCGACCAGGAGCACACCGACGTGCTGCTGCTGGTGGACAACATCTTCCGCTTCATTCAGGCGGGCATGGAGGTCAGCGGGCTCATGGGCCAGCTGCCCTCGCGCCTGGGCTATCAGCCCACCCTGGCCAGCGAGCTGGCCGCCCTGGAGGAGCGCATCACCAACACCGCCACCGGGGCCATCACCAGCGTGCAGGCGGTGTACGTGCCGGCCGACGATTTCACCGACCCCGCCGCGGTGCACACCTTCGGCCACCTCTCGGCCAGCATCGTGCTCAGTCGCAAGCGGGCCAGCGAGGGGCTCTACCCAGCTATCGATCCCTTGCAGTCGGCCAGCAGCATGCTGGTGCCCCACGTGGTGGGGGCCGAGCACTTTCGGGTAGCCCAGGAGATACGGACCACCCTGGCCAACTACGAGGAGCTCAAGGACATCATCGCCATGCTGGGCCTGGAGGAGCTCTCCCAGGAAGACCGGCGGGTGGTGCGCCGGGCGCGCCGTTTGGAGCGCTTCCTCACCCAGCCCTTCGCGGTCACCGGCCAGTTCACCGGCAAGGAGGGCAAGCGGGTCGGCCTGGAGCAGGCCCTGGAGGGCTGCCGCCGCATCCTGGAGGGCGAGTTCGACGACCACCCCGAGCGCGCCCTGTACATGATCGGCTCCATCGACGAGGCCCGCCAATGAAGCTCAAGGTGCTCCTGCCGGATCAGGTGCTGGTGGACGAGGAGGCGGCCAAGGTGGTGGCCGAGGCCGAGAATGGCTCCTTTTGCCTCTTGCCCCGCCACGTGGATTTCGTGGCCGCCCTGGCCCCGGGCATCCTCAGCTTCGTGGACCAGAACAGCCGCGAGGTGTTCCTGGCCCTGGACGAGGGGGTATTGGTCAAGCAGGGGGCCGAGGTCCTGGTCTCCACCCGGCGCGGTGTGCGCGGCGAGCAGCTGGGCGTGCTGCGTGATTTGGTGGAGAGCCAGTTCCGTGAGCTGGACCAACAGGAGGTCAAGGCGCGCACGGCCATGGCCAAGATCGAGGCCGGCTTCGTGCGCCGCTTCCTGGAATTGCAGGAGATGAACTGATGCCCGCGCCTCCGCCCAAGAAGGGGCCGAGCTTCGACCGCGAGGTGGGCCTCAAGGAAAAGCGCAAGATCAAGGCGCGGGCCGAGAACCGCTCGGTGTGGTTCGGCCTGGGCATGTTCGGGATGGTGGGCTGGTCGGTGGCCATCCCCACCGTGGCCGCCATCGCCCTGGGGGTGTGGCTGGACAAGAGCTATCCCGGCCCGCCCTCCTGGACCCTGACCCTTTTGGTGGTCGGGGTGGCGCTGGGCTGCCTCAACGCCTGGTTCTGGATCAAGCGGGAAAGCAAAGAGGACTGAGATGTTTTTACAAGGCTTGCAACCCATAACCCTGGCCCTGGCTTTTGTGGCCGGGCTGGCGGTGGGCTGGTTCTTCTTCTACGGCCTGTGGTGGACGGTGCGCCGCCTGCCCGCCTCCCGGCATCCCGCCCTGCTCACCCTGGGCAGCCTGGGGCTGCGCATGGGGGTGAGCCTGGCGGTGCTCTACGGGGTCATGGCCGGGGACTGGCGCCGCCTTGCCGTGGCCGTGGCGGGCGTCGTGGCCATGCGCCTGATCCTGGTGCGCCGACTGCGCCCGGCCGGGGAGAGCGCCTGATGGAATCGTTGGACCTGATGGGCATCAAGGACATCAGCCCCGACGTGTTGGTGTTCTGGTCCTGGCACTGGGCCAAACTCAACGCCACCATCGTCTACACCTGGATCACCATGTTCCTGCTGACCCTGGGCTCCTGGCTGGCCACCCGCAACCTGCAAGCCAGGCGCGAGCTCTCCCGCTGGCAGAACTTCCTGGAGGTGATCGTCACTGCGATGCGGGACCAGATTCGGGAGATCGCCCAGCGCGACGCCACCCCCTTTCTGCCCTTCGTGGGCACCTTGTTTTTGTTCATCGCCCTTAGCAACCTTCTGGCCATCATTCCCGGCTGGGTGCCGCCCACCGCCTCGCTCTCCACCACTGCGGCCCTGGCCCTGGTGGTCTTGATCGGGGTGCCCATCTACGGCATCCAGAGTCGAGGCTTTGCCAGCTACCTCAAGCAGTATGTGCAGCCCTCGCCCATCATGCTGCCCATGAACATCCTGGGCGAGCTGAGCCGCACCCTGGCCCTGGCGGTCAGGCTCTTCGGCAACATCATGAGCGGCACCAAGATCGCGGCCATCCTCCTGGCCATCACCCCCATACTTTTCCCGGTGGTCATGCAGGCCCTTGGCCTTCTCACCGGCATGATCCAGGCCTATATCTTCGCGGTGCTGGCCATGGTCTACATCGCTTCGGCCGCCCGTATCCAGGACCAGCGCGAACAAAAGGCCCGCGAAGCGGCCTTGGCGAAAGGAGACGACCATGGATAACTTGGGCCTCATCGGCATGATCTCGGTGGCCACGGCGGGCATCACCATCGGCTTGGGCGCCATCGGCCCGGCCCTGGGCGAGGGGCGCGCCGTGGCCCAGGCCCTGGCGGCCATGGCCCAGCAGCCCGACGAATCCAACACCATCACCCGCACCCTGTTCGTGGGCCTGGCCATGATCGAGTCCACGGCCATCTACTGCTTCGTGGTCTCCATGATCCTCCTGTTCGCCAACCCCTTCTGGGACTACGTGGTTTCCAAGGCGGGGAGCTAGCCCAGTGCTACTTGATTGGTTCACCGTGGCGGCCCAGGTCGTCAACTTCCTTATCCTGGTGTGGTTGTTGAAGCACTTCCTCTACGACCGCATCATCAAGGCCATCGACCAGCGGGAGGCGGCCATCGCCGAGCGTTTCGCCCAGGCCGAAACCCGCGAGGAAAAAGCCGCCCAAGAGGAAAAGGAGCTGGCCCGGCGCCGCCTGGAGCTGGAGGAGGAAAGCGGAGCCATGCTCGCCGAGGCCAAGGAGCAGGCCGAAACGCGCCGCCGCGAGCTGGTGAGCCAGGCCAAGCAGGAGGTGGAGGGCCAGCGCAACAACTGGCGCGAAGCCCTGGCCCGCGACCGGCAGGCCCTGGCCGGAGACCTGGCCCGCCTGGCGGCCCAGGGCGCGGCGGGCATGGCCCGGAGGGCCCTGACCGATCTGGCCGGGGCCGAGGTGGACCGGCTCTCCCTGGAGGTGTTCCTGGCCAAGCTGAAGGCCCTGGAGGGCCAGGAGCGCGGGGAGCTGGCCGAGACGCTGGGGGAGGCCGGGAGCCTCAAGGTGCGCGCCGCCTTCGAGCTGGACGACGAGCAGCGCGGGCGCATCGCCCAGGCCTTGGCCGGGCTCATGGGTCGCGAGCCGGAGCTGGAGTTCAGCCAAGACCCGGAGCTGATCCTGGGCCTGGAGATACGCCTGCCCGGCCGCAAGCTGGCCTGGAGCCTGGACGAGTATCTGAGCGAAATGGAACAGAGCCTGGTGGAGCGCCTGGCCCAGGCCCTCAACAGCGGGGCCCAGCGCGAGGCTGAAGCAGCTCCGGCTCAGGAGGAAGCCTCCGATGCCTGAGCGGCCCGAGGAGCTTAGCCGCGCGCTGGAGGCCCTGGAAGGGGCCTTGAGCCAGGCGGCCGACGCACCGGAGCCCCGCCCCCGTTTGCAGGAAGTGGGCGAAGTGCTTAGCGTGGGGCCCGGCGTAGTGCGGGTGGGCGGCCTGCGCGGAGTGAAGAGCGAGGAGATTCTCCTGCTCGAGGGCGGGGTGGAGGGCATGGCCTTCAACCTGGACCGCCGCGAGGTGGGGGTGATTCTCCTGGACCACGGCGAAGGCCTCAGCGCGGGCGGCGAGGTGCGCCGCAGCGGCCGGGTGCTGGACACCCCGGTGGGCGAGGGCCTGCTGGGCCGGGTGGTGGACACCCGGGCCCGTCCCCTGGACAACCTGGGCCCTGTGGACTCCTCGGACACCCTGCCCGTGGAGCGCCCCGCCCCGGAGATCATGCAGCGGGCCCCGGTAACGGTGCCCCTGCAAACCGGGCTCAAGGTGGTGGACGCTATGATCCCCATCGGCCGGGGCCAGCGTGAGCTGATCCTGGGCGACCGCCAGACCGGCAAGACCGCTCTGGCCCTGGACACCATCCTCAACCAGCGCGGCAAGGGGGTGGTGTGCATCTACTGCGCGGTGGGTAAGCGCTCCTCGGCGGTGGCCCATGTGGTTCAGAGCCTGCGCGAGGCCGGGGCCCTTGAGTACTCCCTGGTCATGGTGGCCACCGAGGAGGACCCGCCGGGCCTGCAGTTCTTCGCGCCCTACGCCGCCACCACCATCGGCGAGTGGTTCATGGCCCAGGGCCGCGACGTGCTGGTGGTCTACGACGACCTCACCCGCCACGCCCGGGCCTACCGCGAGCTTTCCCTCTTGCTCCGGCGGCCGCCGGGGCGCGAGGCCTTTCCCGGCGACATCTTCTACGTGCATTCGCGTCTGCTGGAGCGCTCCACCCACCTGCGCGAGGAGCACGGCGGCGGCTCGCTCACCGCCCTGCCCATCATCGAGACCGAGGCCCAGAACCTCTCGGCCTACATCCCCACCAACCTCATCTCCATCACCGACGGCCAGGTGTACCTGAACCCCGAGCTGTTTCGGAAGGGCATCCTGCCCGCAGTGGACGTGGGCAAGAGCGTGAGCCGGGTGGGGGGCAAGACCCAGCTTCCGGCCTATCACCGGGTGGCCGGCGACCTCAGGCTCTCTTACACCCAGTTCGAGGAGTTGGAGTCCTTTGCCCGCTTCGGCAGCCGTCTGGACGAGGACACCCGCAAGAACCTGGAGCGGGGCCGCCGGGTGCGCGAGGTGCTCAAGCAGCCGCAATACCAGCCCATGCCCGTGGCCGAGCAGATCGCGGTGCTTGTGGCGGTGAATCAGGGGCTGTTCGACGGCCTGGAGCTGGACCGGGTGGCCGAGGCGGAAGAGGAAGTGCGCCGGGTGATGCGCGGCCCCCTGGCTGAGCTGGCCGAGGCCGTTGCCCAGGGCAACCAACTCAGCGACGAGGACCTGGAACTGATCGCCCAGGCCGCCCGGCAAGCCCTGGACATGAAGCCCGGCGAGGCCCCGCCGGAGGCCGCCGATGAGCCGCAAGCCGGGGACGAGGCCTAGCCATGGAGACGGTGGAAGGCCTCAAGCGCAAGCTGGGCAGCACCGAGGATTTACAGTCCGTGGTCAAGACCATGAAGGCCATGGCTGCGGTGAACATCCGCCAGTATGAGAAGGCGGTGCGCTCCCTGGCCGATTACGCCCGCACTGTGGAGCTGGGCCTGGCCGTGGTGCTGGGGGCCGGGGGACGCCCCCCCCGGGCCCGGCGCACCGCCCACGGCAACCTGGGGGTGATCGTCTTCGGCTCGGACCAGGGCATGGCCGGGTCGTTCAATGAGCAGGTGTCCTCCCTGGCCTTCGACGAGTTGCGCGCCGCCGGGGTGAAGCTCGGCGGGCTGCCCATGGTGGGAGTGGGCCAGCGGGTGCTGGGCCCCTGGGAGGACGCCGGCGGCGAGGTGGAGAGCTACCTCCAGGTGCCCGGCTCCATCGCGGGCATCACCCCCCTGGTGCACCAGCTATTTTTCCTAATCCAGATTTGGGGCGAGCAGCGGGGCATCGACCGGGTGTGGCTCTTCTACAACCGCCAGCTCGGCGGCGCGGCATACAAGCCCATCAAGCGCGAGCTCCTGCCCCTGGACCGCGACTGGCTGGACCGGCTGCAGCGAGAGCCCTGGGAGGGGCCCAGCTTGCCCGCCTTCACCATGGACCCCCAGGCCCTTTTCTCGGCCTTCCTCAGGCAATACCTGTTCATCGGGCTGTTCCAGGCCCTGGCCGAGAGCGCGGCCAGCGAAAACGCCTCGCGCCTGGCGGCCATGCAGGGCGCGGAAAAGAGCATCGGCGAGCGCCTGGACGAGCTCACCAAGTACTACTTCCAGCGCCGCCAGTCGGCCATCACCGAGGAGCTTCTGGACATCGTCTCTGGCTACGAGGCCTTCAGCCAGCAATCTTAGTAAAACGAGGCCCCGCTCAGGCGGGGGGATGAAAGCCGGCCACCAGGGGCAGGTGGTCCGAGGCGGCCCGGACCAAGGCGGGCTCGCCGCCCAGTTGATACTCGGCTTGCCAGGAGGCGGGGCGGTGCCAGATGCGGTCAAGGGGCAACAGCGGCGCGCGGGAGGGGAAGGTGGCCAGGCGGGGGCCGGGCTGGAAGGAGCGGCGCATGTTGCGCAGCAGGGCGGCCCAGGGGCGCCACTCGTTGAAGTCGCCCACCAAGATGTCCAGGTCGCCGCGCGGCGGTCCCATTTTCTCTAGCAGGCGGGTCATCTGGCGCTCCCGCTCCCCGGCGCGCAGGCCCAGATGGGTGGCCACCAGGCGCACTAGCTTGCCGCCGCGTTCCAGCAGCACCTCCAGGGCTCCCCGGGGCTCGCGACCGGGCTGGGAGAGGTCCCAGCGGCGCACCCCCCGCACCGGCAGGCGGGTGAGCACCGCGTTGCCGTAGTCGCCCCGCCCGTCTTCAAGGGTTGGCCCGGCTACGACCCGGTAGCCGGTGCGCCCGGCCAGGTCCTGAGCAAAGGTGGCGCAGCCTCCCCCCAGCGCGGGGCAGACCTCCTGCAGGGCGATCACCTGGGCCCCCAGGCTGTCGATTACCGCCAGGCTGCGCTCCAGGTCCTGGCGGCGATCGGAGCCCACCCAGCGGTGCACGTTCCAGGTGGCCGCCCGCAGCAGGGGGCGGCCCCGGCCGCCGGATGCGGCTGCCGCGAATCGTCCGATCAAGCCTCGTCCTTTTCTTCCGCCGTCAGACGGCGCTTGGACCAGGCGGCCAGCAGGAACAGCGCGGCGGCGGCGGCCACCACGGCGGCGATCTGCCAGGGGCCGGGGTCCTGTATGGCGCTTTTCACCCTGCCAGCGAAGGTGGTGAACAGGACCACCCCGGGCAGCAGGCCCAAAGCGGTGCCCAGGGCGAAGTCGCGGAAGCTGATGTGCGAGGCCCCGGCCACCAGGTTGACCACCGTGAAGGGGGCCACCGGCAGGTTGCGCATGATGGCTACGTTGATGATGCCGTGTTCGGCCAGCCGGCGGCTCAGTTCGTTGAGGCCGTCGCCGGCCAGCCGCTCCACCGCCTCGCGCCCCAGCAGGCGGCCGATCCAATAGAAGGCCACCGCGCTTAGCAGGCAGCCGCCTAGGGCATAGAGCGGGCTGAGCCAGGGGCTGAAGACCAGGCCGGTGGCCAGCATGAGCAGAGTCACCGGCAGCATCACCGCCCCGCCCAGTAAAAAGGCCCCCAGCACCAAAAGCACCCCGGTGGCGCCGTGACTGAACCGGTAGGCCCAGGAGGCCAGGGCCGAGGCGTCGAGCACCCCGGACAGGGGGCCCCAGCGCCAAGCCACGGCCAGGCCTCCCAGTACCAGCAGGAGAATCAGCAGGCCGACCAGCTTGCCTTTGGAGGCCAGGCGGGTCTCGTCGGGCAAGAACTTCTTGGCCAGGCTCTTGGCCTCGATGGGCTTTTCCGGGTCCAGGAGGTCCCTGTCCATCAGCTCGGGGTCCAGCCACTCGGGCGGATGCTCGTCCAGCTCCCGCAGGCTGCGCCCCGGGCCACGCAGGGATTCCACCGCCGCTATCAAGGAGCCCTTTTCCCGCACCGCCACGCCCACGTCCTCGGGGGCCACGTCCAGGTGCTCGCCCAACAGGCGGTCTCGGAGGGCGGCAATACCCGAGGCCGTCTTTGGGTCGCCGGCCTCGATCGCCAGGTCGCACTCGGTGTCCAGGCCCATGGAGCGGTTGGAGGCGTTGGCCGAGCCCACCTTCAAAAGCTGATGGTCCACGATCAGCACCTTGGAATGCACATTGACGAACTCTCCCTCGCCCAGTCCGGGGACGTGGGGATAGTAGACTTTCAGGCGACCATGCTGGTCCGCCTCGCGCAGTCTTCTCAGCAGGCGGATGCGCAGGGCGTGCATGGTGCTTTCCTCCAGCCAGCCCACCGCCCGCCGGGGGAGGATCAATATCACCTCGGGCCCCTCGGCCTCGCGCAGACGCTCGGCCAGGCCCTGGCCTATTTTCCAGGAGGTGAGGTACTGGTTCTCGAGGAATATGAAGTGCTGGGCCGAGGCGATGGCGTCGAGATGAAGCCGCTCCACTTCGCGGATTTCAGGCTCGCCGTCATAGGCCGGCAGGGTCCGCGCCAGGGCTACCTCGATATCGTGAAAAGCGGGCGCGACCTCCCCGGGCCAAGGGTCGGCCCCGGCTTCGGGCGGCGCGGAGAGTTCCTCGCCCTGCGATCTTTGCCAGCGCCAGCGGAAGAGCTCACCTAGGCAGGCGGCCGCCGGGCCCTGCACCATGGCCTGCACGTCGTGGAAGGGGCCATAGTTTTTCCCCCTGGAATTGATCCGCCTCGTGTCCTCGGGAGAGTGCTCGTGAGTGTCCCAGCGGTTGCGGGCCAGATCGAATCCGCCCAGCAGGGCCAGCTCGTCGTCGACCACGATCACCTTTTGGTGGTGCGAGGCTCCCAAAGGGTGCTTGCCGTCCATGGCGAACCTCACCCCGCCGTCGGTGCGCCAGCCTAGATGGAAGATTGGTAGGAACTCACGCTCCAGGGCGTAGATCATGGCGAAGTCCCAGTTGAGGATGTAAACCCGCAACTGGGGACGTTTCTCGCTCAACCGGCTGAGGAACTCGCCCAAATAAAGGGGAGGCTCGTCGTGGCCCCGGTTTAGATGCAGCTTGCTGTCGATGTCCCAACTGAGGACGTAAAGGCTATGCTGGGCTTGTTGTGCCACCTGAACAAGGGCGTCAAAAAACTCCTCACCGTCCACCAACACGGCCAGGCGTTGGGCGCGTGCCAAGCGCCAAGCATTGCGGCCGGATTGCAGGATAGGGCCGCCTTCGGACCGGCCGTGGCGCTTGGCGCTTTCCCGCGGCGTCAAGGAGGAAGAATCTCGCTGGAACGTATCGTTGTCCATGAGGAAGCGCGGTTCAGTGCCTGCGGGCGGCGTTGGACAGTGATTCTAACATCTTAATAATAGCCTAAACCAATAGAGGTTGTCTCGCCAGTCCACATCTAACGAAGCCCCGTACACCCCACCATCATCATTAGGCAGATGACTTCTGGCCGATGCCAGGTCTTATTTGTATCCCGAATCATGAGCAATAGGTACTTACTGTCAATCGGCATTGAAAATTGATCCAGGATAGGCGTCGAATGCTGACCCACCTCCGTACGCAATGGTTTGGCCTCCTTTGGGGGCTTTGGTGTTTGAGGTTCTAAGTCAGTACCTGCTCTTGAACCTACGGCTTTCGTAGCCGTTTTCGATGATGCCGCAGTGGTGGGTCAGGCGATCCAAGAGTGCGGTGGTCATCTTGGCGCTGTGGAGGATGCCTGGCTGAGGACGGGTCAATTTTGGACGCCAATTACTGCCAAAACTGGGTCATTTTTGCATGCCGATTCACAGCCATCACCTGCGTCTGACAGAATTCAGGATGCCAGACGGCTGCCAGACGCAAAACGGGCACTTGCAACATGCAAGTGCCCGTTTTATGGTTCTATGTGTGGTGCCGTCGGCCGGATTTGAACCGGCACGGGTCGCCCCACCGCCCCCTCAAGACGGCGTGTCTACCAAATTCCACCACGACGGCACTTGGAAAATCATCGTATGCCCCGCTAGCCTTACTTGGTGGCCGGAGCCGGGGTCTTGGGGGCTGGGGCCGGAGCAGCCGGAGCGGCCTGCTTGGCCGGAGCGGCCATGGGGGCCGCGGCCTTGCCCGTGCCCTCCATGACGGAAGAGGGCGCGCCCTGATGGCCTAGGATGGCCAGGCCCAGGGAGGTGAGCATGAACACGATGGCCACCACGGTGGTCAGTTTGCTCAGGAAAGTGGCCGCGCCGGCGCTGCCGAAGACGGTCTGGGAAGACCCGCCGAAAGCCGCGCCGATGGAGGCGCCCTTGCCGGTCTGCAAGAGGACCACCAGGACCAGGGTTACGCTGGACAGGAGATGAATGATCAGGGTAATGGTGTCCATGAACTCGAGTTTCTTCCAGTTAGGCCGCCTGGATAATCCCCAGAAAGCTTTCGGCGGACAAGGAGGCCCCGCCTACCAGGGCTCCGTCCACCTCGGGTTGATTCAACAAGCCGGCCGCGTTGGACGACTTGACACTACCTCCATACAGGATTCTGGTGGAGTTCGCAACGTCTTTGTTAAATCGGGCCCCTAGCCATGCCCGAATATAGGCGTGCGCCTCGTTGGCCTGCTCGTTGGAGGCGGTCAAACCGGTGCCGATGGCCCACACCGGCTCATAGGCGATAGTGATCTTGTTGGCGTGTCCCGGCATGAACCCGGCCAGGGCCCCGGCCAGTTGGCTCTCCAAAACGCCTTCGGTCTGGCCGCTCTCGCGCTCGGCCTGGGTCTCGCCCACGCAGAGGATGGGCAACAGCCCGGCCCGCAGCGCGGCCTCCATGCGCAGGCGGCAGGTGCGCTCGGTCTCGCCGAAGTACTGTCGCCGCTCGCTGTGGCCCACCAGCACGTAGCGCGCCCCGGCCGCTTTGAGGAAAGGCCCGCTTACCTCGCCGGTGTAGGCGCCCTCGTCCTCCCAGAAGAGGTTCTGGCCGCCCACCAGCACCGGGCTGGAGCTCAGACTCAGCGCCACGGGCTCCAGGGCCAAAAAGCCCGGGATCACCAGCACATCCAGGTCGTCGCGCACCAGGCCGGAGGCGATATCCCCGGCCAGGGTAACCGCCTCTTCCACGGTCTTGTTGAGCTTCCAGTTGCCGGCAATGAGCAGTCTGCGCGCCATTAGGTCCTTCTCCCTGTGTCTAGTGGGCCGAGCCGCCGTTTTCCAGGCCGGTGTAGCCGCCCAGGGCCTCCACCGCGGGCAACACCTCGCCGGTGAGGAGCGCCAGGAAGGCGCCGCCGCCGGTGGAGATGTAGCTGATGTTCTCGATCTCCCCGGCGTTACTCACCGCCACGTCGGTGTCGCCGCCGCCGATGATGGTCATGGCGTAGGTCTGGGCCACTGTGGAGACCATGTTGTAGGTGCCGCGCGAGAAGGCGTCCATCTCAAAGGCGCCCATGGGCCCGTTCCAGATGATGGTCTTGCAGTCGCGCAAGGCCTCGCGGTAGAGCAGGCTGGTGGCCGGCCCTATGTCCATGATCATCCATTCCTTGGGCACGTCCAACACGGTGACCAGCTTGGTCTCGGCGTGGCGGTCGAAGCGGTCGGCCACCACGCAGTCCACCGGGATGTAAACCTTCACCCCGGCGGCCTTGGCGTTTTTTAAGAGCACGTTGGCCACGGGCACCAGCTCGGGCTCGTGCAGGCTCTTGCCCACGTCGATGCCCACGCTCATCAGGAAGGTGTTGGCCATGGCCCCGCCGATGACGATCTTGTCCGCGTGCTCCAGGAGGTTCTCCAGGGCCGGGAGCTTGGTCATGGCCTTGGCCCCGCCCAGGACCGCCGCCAGGGGCCGGGCCGGGTCCAGCATGGCCCGCCGGAAGTAGTCCAGCTCCTTCTTCATGGTGAAGCCGGCCACGCTGATGGGGGCGTAGTTCACCACGGCTACCACCGAGGCGTTCTCGCGGTGAGCCACCGCAAAGGCGTCATCCACGTACACGTCGCAGAGCTTGCCCAGGGCCTGGCCGAACTCGGGTTCGTTGTCGGTCTCGCCCTTGTGGAAGCGCAGGTTCTCCAGCATCACCACCTGGCCGGGCTTCATCTGCTCGATGAGCTTCTCCACCTCGGGGCCCACGCAGTCCGGGGCCATGGTGACCTCTTTTTTGAGCAAACGGCCCAGGCGGCGGGCCACCGGAGCCATGGAGAACTCCTCGGCAGGCTTACCCTTGGGACGGCCCATGTGGCTGGCCACGATGACCTTGGCGTCCTCGTCCAGGGCGTAGTTGATGGTGGGCAAGGCGGCCCGGATGCGGTTGTCGTCGGTTATGTTGCCTTCCGCGTCCAAAGGCACGTTGAAGTCAACCCGGATCAGCACCCGTTTGCCGGCGAGATCGACCTGATTTATGTATTGCAACTGACTACCCTTCTCCCAAGGGGAACGCGGCGGCGCGGGGGCCCCTCAACCCCCTCGCCGCCCGTTATTGGCTCTCCCTGGCCGGCGGAATCATGCCCGGGCCGGCCTACATGCTCCTGGCGACCAGGGCCGCCAGATCCACCAGACGGGCGGCGTACCCCATCTCGTTGTCGTACCAGGCCAGCACCTTGACCATGCGTCCGCCGATGACCTGGGTCAGGGGGGCGTCCACCACCGAAGAGTAGGGGCTGCCCGTGTAATCTATGGAAACCAAAGGTATTTCCGTTACCATCAGGACGCCCTTCATGGGGCCGTCCGCTGCCTCCTTGAGCGCGTCGTTCACCTCGGCCACGGTCACGTCCTTGGCCAGGCGGCAGGTCAGGTCCACCAGGGACACGTCCGGGGTGGGCACCCGGATGGCGAAGCCGTCCAGCTTGCCTTCCATCTCGGGCAGCACCAAGGTAACCGCCTTGGCCGCGCCGGTGGTGGTGGGGATCATGCTCAGGGCCGCGGCCCGCGCCCGCCGGATGTCCTTGGAGCTGCCGTCCAAAATGCGCTGGCTCATGGTGTAGGCGTGGGTGGTGGTCAGCAGGCCGTGCTCGATGCCGAAGCTGTCGTTCAAGACCTTGACCACCGGGGCCAGGCAGTTGGTGGTGCAGGAGGCGTTGGAGACGATCTGGTGCTTGGCCGGGTCGTACTGGTGGTCGTTGACCCCCATGACCACGGTCAGGTCCGGGTCCTTGCCCGGCGCGCCCATGACCACCCGCTCGGCCCCGGCCTCCAAATGGCCGCCGCACTCTTCCTTGGTTTTGAACTTGCCGGTGGTCTCCAGCACCAGGTCCGCCTCCTTGGGGCCCCAGTAGCACTGGTGGGGAACGTCCCGGCGGGTAATGGCCACCCGGTTGCCGTTGATGATCAGGTCGTCGCCCTCGTAGCTCACCTCGGCGTCATAGGTGCGGTGCACGGAGTCGTATTTGAGCAGGTGGGCCAGCTGA
Organism: Desulfarculaceae bacterium; assembly: GCA_020444545.1. Classification (NCBI taxonomy): domain Bacteria; kingdom Pseudomonadati; phylum Thermodesulfobacteriota; class Desulfarculia; order Desulfarculales; family Desulfarculaceae; species Desulfarculaceae bacterium. The sequence continues at coordinate 525,155 of JAHLKT010000002.1, forward strand.
GCCGTATCGGCCCGGGCGTTAATGGCCACCAGCTTCAGTTCGGGATGACCCTTGCCCAGGATGCGGGTGGCCAGCCTTCCGATGCGTCCAAAGCCGTTAATGCCGACAGTCACTGCCATGGCGGGTAAACCTCCTTGGAGAGGTGATGCAAATTAGATTGCGGGAACGTTGTACAGGGACAAGGGCGCCCACCCGGCGCACCTTGGCGGCCGGGCCGAGGACAATCCCTGTAATCTCTTTAATCCCCTAGGGTTAACCCTGGGAAAACAATAAGTATTACCAACCCCGGCACCCAAAATGAGGGTTGACTTTAAGGTAAACTTAAGGGGGGGTGGGGGTCAAGAAATTTCCCCAACATTGTTAGCCGGCTACAAGTCTCGCCCCATGAGGATGGCGTCCTCGTTCTCGGGCTGGTAGTAGCGGGGCCGCACCCCCAGGCGGGCGTAGCCCAGGGACTGGTATAGGGCCAGGGCCGCCGCGTTGCCCGCGCGAACCTCCAGGCCGCTCCACACCGCGCCCAGGCCCTTGGCCTCGGCCAGGGCAGTGAGCAGCAACCAGCGGCCCACGCCCCGGCGCTTGTACTCCGGGTCCACCGCGATGTTCTGCACCTGGGCCTCGCCGGCCACCAGCCATAGGATGATGTAGCCCACCACCCGCTCCGTGCCCGCCTCCAGGGCCACCCGGTCCATAGCCCAGGGCAGGCTCAGCTCGTGGGCGAACATGCCCCGCGACCAGGGGTTGGCAAAGCATTGCCCCTCAATGGCCACCACCTGCTCCAGGTGGGCCTGGCGCAGGGTTTGGTAGGTGATATCCAGGCCGGGAGGAAGGACGGGCTCAGGCAGAGAGCAGCTCGCCGGCGGCGGAGATGGCGTCACGGCCAGCCTCGCAGACCTTGCGGGCCAGCTCTTGCAAGCCGACGCCGTCGCGGCCGGTGGCCGCTTTGATCATCATGGGCAGGTTCACCCCGGTCACCACCTCCACCCGGTTCTCTTCCAGGAAGGTGAGGGAGATGTTGTTGGGCGAGCCGCCGAACATGTCGGTAAGCACCAGGACCCCGTCGCCCACGTCCACCTTGTCGATGGCCGACTCCAGGCGGCCGTGCAGCTTCTCGGCCTCCAGGGAGGAGTCCACGGTGACCGTGGCCGCCTGCTCCACCTTGCCCAGAATGAACTCGGCGGCATTGAGCAGTTCGCGGCCCAGACGGGCGTGGGTTATGATCACCAATCCGATCAAGTTTCAATCCAATGCTACGTCGCGGTGCCGGATGGTCAGGCGGGTGCCCGGGATATTCAGCTCCCGGGCCAGCCATTCCACCACGGCCACCGAACGGTGGTGGCCCCCGGTGCATCCAAGGGCCACGGTGAGCTGGGTCTTGCCTTCCCGCTGGTAGCGGGGCAGAAGAAAATCCAACAAGCTTTTGAATCTCGTAAGGAAATCCTCGGCGATCCCGTCTCGAAAAACGTAATCTACCACCCGGGCGTCGCGCCCGTCAAGCTGGCGCAGCTCGTCCACGAAGTGGGGGTTGGGCAGAAAGCGCACGTCCATGACCACGTCCGCTTCCTGGGGCAGGCCGTGCTTGAAGCCGAAGGACAACAGGTTCACCTGCATCTCGGCCGGGCCGCCCTCCTGGCTGTAGGTGCACACGATCTCCATGCGCAGGTCGTGCACCGTGAAGCGGCTGGTGTCGATGATCTGGTGGGCCATGGCCCGGATGGGGGCCATGAGCTTCCGCTCGCGCTCCAGGCCCACCCGCACCGACTCCCCGGGCTCGGACAGGGGGGGCTTGCGCCGCGTCTCGGAGAAGCGGCGGATGAGCACCTCGTCGTTGGCCTCCAGGAACAACAGCTCCAGGCGGTGGCCGGCGTTGGCCAGGCGCAGATAGGTGTTGGGAAAGCGCTCCACAAAGCCGCGGCCGCGCACGTCCATGCCCAGGGCGGCTTGGAAGGGTGTGTTCAGGGAGCTGAGGGGAAGCTTTACAAAAGCGGGCAGAAGCTCCACCGGCAGGTTGTCCACCGCGTAGTAGCCCAGGTCTTCCAGGGCCTTCAAGGCGGTGGACTTGCCCGATCCCGACAGGCCGGTGATGACCACGAAGCGGGAGGGGCTGGAGTCTGGCTTGGGGCTCATGCCGGCTACGCCGTCTCTGAGGCAGGCTTAGAACTCTTCGTCTTGCGCCTCTATGATCTCGTAAATCTCGCGGGCGTCGCCGGCTTCCAGAAGCTCCTGGCGCACCGCGTTGCTTTTGAGCAGGCGGCTTATGCGGGCCAGGGCCTTGAGATGGGTGCCGGCGCTGTTGTCCGGGGCCACCACCAGGAAGAAAAGGTGGGCGGGCTTGCCGTCCAGGGAATCGAAATCCACCCCCGCCCGTGAGCGCCCGAAGGTGAGCATCAGTTCGTTCAGGCCCACCATCTTGCCGTGGGGGATGGCTATGCCGTCGCCGATGCCGGTGGAGCCCAGCTTTTCGCGCTCCACCAACACCTCCATGAGCGCGCCGAGCTCGATCTCCGGGTGCTGGGCCAACAGGGGGCGGCAGAGCTCTTCCATGACCGCGCGTTTGCCGCGGCCGGCCAGGTCGGCCACCACCTGATCAGGGCTGAGTATGTCGGTGAGCTTCATGGACCGTTCCTAGGCTACTGCGGCTCGATCAGGCCGAAGTTGCCGTCGGCACGGCGGTAGATGACGTTGAGCGACTCGGTGCGCTCGTTGATGAAGACCAGGAAGTCGTCTTCGGACAGGTCCAGCTGCATTGCCGCCTCGTCGGCGTTCATGGGCTTGGCCACCAGGCTCTGGCTCATGATCACCCGGGGGGTCTCCTCGGGCAGGCTCTCGGCCTCCAAGACCTCCACGGTGTAGGGGACCTCGGCGGCTTCGGAGCGGGCGCGGCGGCCCACATTCTTGAGCTTGTCGCGGTAGCGGCGCACCTGCTTTTCCAGCTTGTCGCAGGCCAGGTCGATGGACGAGAACAGATCGCCGGTGGTTTCCCGGCTGTGGATCTTCAGGCCCGAGGCGATGAGGTTAACGTCAGCCTCGTGACGGTGCTTTTCCACGCTCAGGGTTACGCTGGCCTCCAGGGGGCCATCCAGGTACTTTTGTAGCTTGCCGACCTTATCCCTGGCGTATTCCTTGACAGCCTCGGAACTTTCCACGTGGCGGAAGGTCACCTGGATTTGCATGCTGCTGTTCTCCTTGGCAATAAAATGGGCACCCGGAAGAATAATGAATATGTGGCTTACCCCCCAGCCGGTTGGTTGTCAACGCCCTTTTTTGCTCAGGGCGCTGAGGGGTTGCCGCCGGCGGGAGGAGGGCAGAATGCCCAACATCTCTCTATATTTCGCCACTGTCCGGCGGGCAATGTCTATATCTTCTTTTTTAAGCATATCAGCAATGGTCTGATCCGACAGTGGCTTGGCCGGATTCTCCTCGGAAATAATCTTGCGGATGCGCTCCTTGACCGCCTCCGAGGCCATGGCCTGGCCCTGGAAGCGGTTGATGCCGCTGTTGAAGAAGTACTTGAGCTCGAACACGCCCTGGGGGGTGTGCACGTACTTGTTGGTGGTCACCCGGCTGATGGTGGACTCGTGCATGCCCACGTCCTCGGCCACGTCTCTGAGCACCAGGGGCTTCAGATAGGCGATGCCCTTGTCGAAGAACTCTCGCTGGAACTTGACGATGGACTCGGTGACCTTGTAGATGGTGCGCTGCCGCTGGTGGATGGAGCGGATGAGCCACAGGGCGCTACGGAGCTTGCCCTGCACGTACTCCTTGGCCTCGGCGTCGCCGCCCGCGGCCAGGGCCGCGCGGTAGAAGTTGTTCACCCTCAGCTTGGGCAGGCCGTCCTCGTTGAGCACGATCACGTACTCCCCGTCCACCTTGTAGATGTAGATGTCCGGGGTAATGTAGTAGGGCTCTTCGTTGCTCAGCGCCTGGCCCGGCTTGGGCTCCAGGGTCTGGATGGCCTCCAGGGCAGCGGCCACCCGCTCCAGGGGCACCTTGAGCTTCTTGGCAATGACTTGGTAGCGTCGCCGCTCCAGGTCGCCCAGGTGCTGGTCGATGATGGTCAGGGCCACCTCGTCCTCGGGGTATAGCTCCCGGGCTTGGATGAGCAAGCATTCGCGCAGGTCGCGGGCGGCCACGCCCAGGGGATCGAAGGTGTGAATGACCTGGAGCACCTCTTCGGTCTGCTCCCGGTCGGCCCCGGCCATTTCGGCCACCTCTTCCACCCCCAAGGGCAAATAGCCGTCGGGGTTTAGCGATTCGATGATCATCTCGCCCAGGGCCATCTGCTCTTGGCTCAGGCCGGTGACCGCCAGCTGCTCCAAGAGGTGGTCGCGCAGGGAAGGGGGCCGCGAGATCATGTTCTCGTAGGCCGGGGCGTCCTTTTCCTCGCGCACGATGCTCTCGTAGCCCGAGCCGCCCGAGGAATACTCGCCCAGGTAGTTCTCCCAGTCGAAGTCCTCGTTGACGTTGCCGTCCACCTCCACCTCGGGCTCGGCCGCGGTCTCCGCCGCCGCCTCGGCCGCGATCTCGTCGCCCCCGTGGGCCTCCTCGATGTCGTCCGCGCGCAGGGCCGGGTCGCTTTCAGGCTCGGCCCCCGCGTCCATGGCGATGTCCTGGCTCTCCTGGGTGGTCTCCTCGCTTATCTCGAGGATGGGGTTCTCCAGCAGCTCCTGGTTGATGGTGTCGGCAAGCTCCAGCCGGTTGAGCTGCAACAGCTTGATAGCCTGCTGCAGCTGGGGGGTCATCACCAGCTGCTGGCTTAGCCGAAGGGTTTGTTTGATTTCCAGGGCCATGGTTTGGCTACAGCCGGAACTGCTCTCCCAGGTAGATGCGGCGGGCCACCTCGCTGCAGGCGATGGCGTCCGGTGTGCCTTCTTCCAGCAGGGTGCCTTCGTTGAGGATGTAGGCCCGGTCACAGACGCCCAGGGTCTCGCGGACATTGTGGTCGCTGATCAGGATGCCGATGCCCCGTTCCTTGAGCTGACGGATGATGTTTTGCAGGTCGGCCACCGCCAAGGGGTCGATGCCCGCGAAGGGCTCGTCCAGAAGAATGAAGTTGGGCTCGGTGACCAGTAGACGGGTGATCTCCACCCGGCGGCGCTCCCCGCCCGAGAGGCTGTAGGCCCGGTTGCGCCGGAGATGGCTAACGCCCAGCTCTCCCAGCAGGCGCTCCAGGCGGGCCTCCTCCTCGGCCTCGGAAAGCTCCAGGGTCTCCAGGATGCCCCGCACGTTTTCTTCCACAGTGAGCTTGCGGAAGATGCTGGGCTCCTGGGGAAGGTAGCTGATGCCCAGGCGGGCACGCTGGTACATGGGCAGGTCGGTGATGTCCTCCTGGTCCAGGTACACCCGCCCCTCGTCAGGGCGGATCAGGCCGCTGGTCATATAAAAAGAAGTGGTCTTGCCCGCCCCGTTGGGGCCCAACAGACCCACGATCTCCTGGTCGCGCACCTCCAGTGATACGCCGTCCACCACGCGGCGGCCGCCGTACACCTTGACCAAGTTTTCCAGACTGAGGCGGGGCATTTAGGCTACTTCTTGTCCTTCAAGCTATTGGGGGTGATGGTCACCGACACGCGCTTGCCCGGCTTGCCGTGCACCACCGCGCGGTCCTGGTCCAGGAACACGGTGATTTTTTCGCCGGAGAGCTGGTTCTTGCCGCGCCACACCGTGGCCTTGCCCTCCAGGAGCATCTTGCGGCCGCCGGCCCAGTAGGTGGCCTTGCGCCCCACGGCGATGCGGTCCTTTTGCACCACCTTCACGTGGCCCGAGGCCACCACCTTGCGCACCTTGCCCCCGCCGTCCATCAGGCCCTCGGCCTTCTTGGAGGCCTTGGACTCCTTGGCGTTCTGGTCGTAGAACACCGAGAGCTTGTCGCAGGTGATCTTCACGTCGCCCTGCACCGCCTTGACCTTGCCGATGAAGTCGGCCACCTGGGTCTTGTTGTTCACTTCCAGGCTGTCGGCCACCACATGGATGGGCTGGTCGCTGGAGGCCATGGGCAATTCGGCGGCGCCGGCAAAGGCGGCCAGGCCCAGCACGAGGGCCGCGGTGACGGCTGCGAACAGGAACCGGGTCATAGTCATCTCCCCTCGGAGCAATAAAATGGGCTCTAGTCCACCGTGGCCCCGGGCGGGGGGCCCGAGCCCTGAGGCCGGAAGGTGGAACGAACGTTGCGTTTCAGTTTCACCAGGCTTTTTTCCACCAGCACCCGCATACCCAGGCCCACTACCTTGTACTGGGCCCCTTCAACCGTGACTTCGGCATCGGTCTCGGCCACCTTGTCCTTGTCGCGATAGGTGATCACCGAGGTGGTGAGCCGGTCGCCTTGGCTGGTGTGGCCGTCCACGTGGCCCTTCAGGGTGACGGTCTGGGTCTTCTGGTTATAGACGCCCTCGTCGCCCTTGAGATATATGGGGCCGCCCTTGTCGCGGTAGAACTCGATGGCCACCTGGTCCAAAAATACCTTGCCGGTGTTCTCCTCGTAGCGGGCCCGGTCGGCCTTGAGGCTCCACTTGCGCACCCCGTTCTCCACGTGGGTGTAGTTGAGCCCTCGCAGGCGGGGGCGGCCGTCGCTGTCGGTGGGCGCCTTGTCGCCGGCCTTGAGGGCCGGCAGCTTGGCCGGTTGGTGCAGCATGGCCGCGGCCATGGCTCCGGCCACGATGGCCGCCAGCACGGCCAGGATTATCCACCGCAGACGCTTCAAGCTATATCCTCGCTGTCCGGCCGGCCGGGCGGTTTCCCGGCACGGGCCCTTGGCCTATGCCCCCGGCACGGCTTGCCGTTCCCAGCCGGGAGTCCGCGCCCCAAGTATATATAGGCGGCATGGGAGGGTAAAGGCAAAATTCTTGCATACAGGGATAAAACCTGGGCCAAATGCTCAGGAATCGGAATTATCATCACTTGAGTTCACATTTCCATTACAGTTTGTTTACAATAAGTGCAGCAAGACCGTCCCTCTGGTCATAAATAGCCGCCAGCCCCACTCCATCCCCCACCAGGATTCGGAGGATTTTTTTGTCCCAGGATCGGCCATGTCCCAAATGCGGCAGCAAAGAGGTCCGGCGCGTACACCGCAAGAATAACCAGGAGCGCTTCATCAGCCTCTTCGGGATATATCCTTACACCTGCCGGGGTTGCCGCCACCACTTCTACCGTCACCGCCGTGGTTCAGCCTTCCTGCTCCTGGTCGCGGCGGTGTGGCTGGTGTCGGCCGTGCTGGTGGGCGGGGCGCTGTGGTCGCTCTTGGGCCCAGATACGCCGGCCAAGGCCGTCACCCTGGAGCGGGCGGCCCCTCGGGCTCCGGCCGAACCCTCGAGCACGCAGGTGCGGGCCAGTCTGCAAGAGCTGCGCCTGGCCGTGGCCGCCCTCAGCCAGGAGAAAGCCGCCCTGCAACAGTCCCTGGCCCAGGTGAGCCGCCAGTTGGCCGCCCCGGCCCCGGCCGTCCCGGAGCCGCGCCTGGCCCAATTGGAGGCCGCCAACCTCCGGCTGCGCCGAGACCTGGAAACCCAGCGCCGCCAGCTGGCCGAGCTGAGGGCCCAAAAGGCGGACATGCAGAAGCTCGCGGCCGCCAAGGCCCCACAGCCCCTTCCCCAGGCTGCCGCCGCCCCGGCCCCAACCCCGGGCCTGCTGGCCACGGTCAGCTTCGGGCCGGGACGCACCCAGCTGAGCGGCCAGGCTCTCGCCGCCTTGCAAAAGGCCGCCGGCACGGCCAAGGGCTCCCCGTCCGCCGAGATATGGGTGGAGGGACGGGCCGACGCCACCCCTCTGGGGGCGGCCACGGCCAAGCTCTACTATGACAATGCGGGGGTGGCCCTGGCCCGGGCGCTCAGCGTGTTCCGGGCCCTGCGCGATCTGGGCGTGGACCCGGAGAGGATGCAGGTGCGCGCCTCCGGCGCTCCGGCCAAAGAGCCGGACGCCGGACGCACCGTCACGGTCTGGATGGTGAAAAGTCCGGGCTAGTCCAGCAGCCCAAGCCTCTTCTTGATGCACATGGCGTGAATGGGCAGGCCCTCGGCCTCGGCCAGGGTTATCACCGTCTCGCCCAAGGCGCTCAAGCCTTCCTTGGTCAAGTACTGGTAGGTGGGCTTCTTGATGAAGTCGTCCACCGACAACCCGCTGAAGCTCAGGGCCGCCTGGCCGGTGGGCAGCACGTGGTTGGTGCCACTGGCGTAGTCGCCCACCGGAACCGGGGCCCAGGGGCCCATGAAGATGCTGCCCGCATGGCGGATCTTCTGCAGGGTCAGGAAGGGATCGGCGGTGATCACCTCCAGGTGCTCGGCTGCGTACTGGTTGGTGAACTCCAGGGCGGCTTCCATGTCCTCGGCCACCAACACCGCGCAGTAGCGCAGGGCCTGGTCCATGATCTCCTGGCGGGGCATGCTGGGGTAGAGCCGGGCCATCTCGTCGCACACCGCCTGGGCCAGCTCCGCGTCGTCGGTGACCATCACCGCGGCCGCGTCCGGGTCGTGCTCCACCTGAGACAGGAAGTCCAGGGCCAAAAAGTCGGCCCGCGCGGTCTTGTCGGCCAGGATCAGGGCCTCGGAAGGACCGGCCGGGGAATCGATGTCCACCTGGCCGTAGACCAGCATCTTGGCGGCGGTCACGTACTTGTTGCCCGGCCCCACGATCTTGGCCACCTTGGGAATGGTCTGGGTGCCGTAGGCCAGGGCGCCCACCGCCCAAGGACCGCCCAGCTTGTAGACCTCGGCCACCCCGGCGATGTCGCAGGCCACCAGGGTGTAGGGGTTGGCGGTCAGGCCTTCGTCGGGCGGGGTGCACACGGCCACCCGCTTAACCCCGGCCACCACGGCGGGCAAGATGGTCATCAGCACGCTGGAAGGGTAGGCCGCCCGCCGGCCGGGCACGTAGCACCCCGCCGAGTCCAGGGGGGTGTTCTTGCGCCCGGCAATGATGCCCGGGGTCACTTCCATCTGCCACTGGGGGCGATCCAGCTGGGCGGTGTGGAACTTCTGGATGTTGGCCGCGGCGATCTTCAGATGCTCCACCACCTTGGGGTCCACCACCTTGTAAGCCGCCTCGGTCTCCTCGGGGGTGATCAGGAAGTCACCCGCCTCCAGGTCGTCCTTGAGCTTCAGGTAGTGCTCCACATTCACCGCGTCGCCGCGAGTGCGGATATCGTCCAGGATCTCCTTGGTGGAGCCGTATATGTCCGAAACGTCCTGCATGGAACGAACCAGGATGTTCTTCAGGCGCTCGGGACTGAGGTCTGCCAGTTTTTCGGGCTTTAACTGCATGGCCTTAAACTCTCTTGTAATTGCAAGTCTTCGGGGAAATGAGAAAATACCAGCAAGGCCCTGCTTTGGCAAGGCCCGGGCGGGCTAGGCGGCGGCCAGGTGGTCCTTGATGGCGTGGGCGGTGGAAACGTAGCCCAGCTCGTCCCAGGGCAGCTCCCCGGGCGCAAACACCTTGATCTCTAGCGCCTCGCGTCCGGCCACCACCTCGCCTCCCACTGGCCGGGCGGCGTATACCACCAGCACCCAGGGGTTGCCCTCGTAGGAATAGACCCCCACCAGGCGGGTCAGCTCCACCTCCAGGCCGGTCTCCTCGGCCACCTCGCGCACCCCGGCAGCGGTGACCACCTCTCCCCGGTCCACGTGGCCGCCGGGGAGGATCCATTTGCCGTGGGCCTGGTCGCGCTGGGCCCGGCGCAAGAGCAAGATGCCCTCGCCGTTTTCCACGATCACCGCCACGGCCACCTTGGGGTCCTCGTAAACCGGCGCGTCGCAGCCGGTGCAGTAGAAGGGCGCGCCGCCAGGGTTAAGGCCGCCGGCCACGGCCAGCTTGCCGCCGCAGAGCGCGCAGAATCGGGGGGTGAAGACCGGGGTCAAGGCTAATCGCACCCCGCCACGGGCTCCTGCCGCTTAATCAGGGTCACCTCGTTGCCCGACTCGTTGTAGATCACCTGATCCATGATGGACTTGATCAAAAACACCCCGCGCCCCCGTTCGGAGAGCAGGCGCTCGTTGGCCGTGGGGTTGAGCACGCTGTGATGGTCAAAGCCTTCGCCCTCGTCGCGGATGGTTACCTGGATCTCGCCGCTGGTGATCTCGGCGGTCACCCGGATCTGCTTGTCCTGGTCCCAGCGGTTCCCGTGCTCCATGGCGTTGGTCACCGCCTCCACCAGGGCCAGCTTCAGGTGGTTGTCCAGGTCCGGCCGGGCGAAGCCCACCGCCACCGCCGACAGGGCCAGCTGGTAGACCACCTCTTGCACGCACTCCGGACGGCTGGGGGCCTCCATGCGGGTCTGCTGCCAGATGGTGGGCAGGGCGCATCCCCGGGGCTGGATGCTGGCCAGGGACAGGCTCTGCTCCACCACGTGCTCCAGGGCGTCTAGGTCCAGGGGCTTGGCCAAAAAGTTCTCGGCTCCGGCCTTGAGGGCCTGCACCACGGTCTCGGCCTCGCCGTAGCCGCTGATCACCACCACCGGCAGGCGGGGGTTCAGGTCCTTGGCCGCCTTTAATAGCTGCAAGCCGTCGAGATACGGCATGCGCACGTCGGTGATGAGCAGGTCGAACTCGTGGGCGCGCAGGTGGTCCAAAGCCTGCTTGCCGTCGGCCGCCGCGACGACCCGGTAGCCCTTGTCCTCCAGGCAGCGGCGCAGGAGCTCGGTCATCAGCTTTTCGTCATCAGCCACCAGTATCCTGGCGTCGGCGGGCCGGTGAGTCGAGGAGTCGGATGGTTGAACTGAAGGTGGCTTCATTGGAAATCCATGACGATCAAAGCCATGTCGTCGCTGTGATCGCCCCGCGAGAAATTCTCCAGCTGCATTTGCAGCCGGTCCACGAAATCCTGGGGAGGCAGGTCTCTGGCCGCTTGGGCCATGCGTTCCAGGCCTCCTATGCCCAGGGGCCTTCCCTGGGCGTCCTCGGCCTCGGTGCACCCGTCGGTGTACAGGAGCAGGCGATAGCCGGGCCCCAGCTCGGTCCGGGTATCCTTAAAGCTTACCAAGGGCGGCTCTTGCGAGAAAACCCCCAGCAGAAAACCGGGGTTGCTCAGGCGCATCGCCGGCCCCGAGGGAGGCAGGCACAGGGGAGGGGGGTGCCCGGCCGAGCACCAGGTAAGGCGGCGGCCGGGGTGGTAGAGCCCCAAAAAGGCGGTGACGTAGCGGTCCTCCTCGGTGAGGCTCACTAGGTCCTGGTTCAAGGCGGCCAAAGCTTCCGCCGGGGAGTAGGTGCGCTCCAGGTAGCCGGGCAAAAGGGCCTTGAGAATGCTGGCGGTCATGGCCGAGGCCACGCCGTGGCCGGCTACGTCGGCCACCACCACGCCCAGGTCGCCGCTGGGCAGGGGGAAGAAATCGAAGTAGTCGCCGCCCAGTTCCTGGCAGGGTTTGAATAGCCAGGCCGCCTCCACCCCAGGGGCTTGCAGGGGGGCGGGGAGCAGGAAGTTCTGGTAGCGGGCGGCCATGGCCAGCTCCCGGCTCATGTGCTGGTTGGCCCGGCGCACCTGGGAAATCATGCGCCGCGCGTTCACCGCGTTGCGCACCTTCAGGGGCAATACCAGCTTCAGCTCGCGCCCCCTCAGCGGTTTGATGAAATAGTCGTAACAGTCCATGCTCAGGGCTTCGGAAAGCGAGTCCAGGTCGTCCAGGGAGCTGTTGACGATCACCGGAATGTCCCGGGCCACCTCATTTTCCAGGCGCCAGCGCAGGAAGGCAAAGCCGTCCATCACCGGCATCATCAGGTCCAGGAGGATCAGGTCCACCCCGGCCCCGGATTGTAGGGTGTCCACCGCCTGGCGGCCGTCTTCGCATTCGATGAAGTGGTAATCGCCCCGGGAGGTGAGGGCGGAGATCAACAGCTCCCGGTTCAGCCGGGAGTCGTCCACCACCATGATCGCCGCCTTGGGTTCCCAGTGGTCTTGCCGCCAATGATGACTCATTTGTCCGCTCCCGTGCGCGCCTGGCGCCACAGCCTTTCCATGATCGGGGCCAAGCGCTCCAGGGGCAACACCAGGTCGGCCGATCCCCCTTCCACCACCGCCCGGGCCATGCCGTAGATGACCGAGCTGGCTTCGTCCTGGGCCAGGATCAGAGACCCGGCCCGGCGCATCTCGGCGGCTCCCAGCGCGCCGTCGCTGCCCATGCCGGTCATGATTATACCAACCGCCGCTGGGCCCGCGCTGGCCGCGGCTGACCGGAACAGGACATCCACCGAGGGTTTGTGATGATTGACCAGGGGGCCGTCCTTGACTCGGACATAGTAGCCGTGCAGACCCTTTTCCAATAAGAGATGGCGGCCTCCCGGCGCGATGAGCGCCCAGCCCGGCTCCAGGGGCTGGTAGTCCTCGGCCTGGGCCACGCTGACCGCGCAGTTTTGGTTGAGGCGGGCGGCAAAGGGCCCGGTGAACTGGGCGGGCAGGTGCTGCACGATGGCCAGGGGAGGGCTGTCGGCCGGCAGGCCGGCCAGCAGGCGCTCCAGGGCCACGGTGCCCCCGGTGGAGGCCCCGATGGCCACCACCATGGCCGGCGTGGGGCGATAGCGCGAGGTTGCGGGCAGGGCAACTGCTTGGGGCGCGGCGGACGCGGATGGCAGCTTAAGCCGGGCCCGCGCGGCGGCGCGCACCTTGGAAACGATCTCCAGGCCCAGCTCGGGCAGGCGCTCCTGGAGGTTGGCGGTGGGCTTGCTCACCACCTCCACCGCGCCCAGGCTCAGGGCCTTGAGGGTGGCCTCGGCCCCCTGCTGGGTGGTCTTGGAGAACATCACCACAGGCATGGGCCGGGAGGCCATCAGCTTTTCCAGGAAGGTCAGCCCGTCCATGCGGGGCATCTCGATGTCCAGGGTCAATACGTCGGGATCGAGCTTGATTATCTTGTCCCGGGCGAAGTAAGGGTCCGCCGCCGCTCCCACCACCACCATATCCGGCTCGGCCTCGAGCAGGGAGCGCAGATACTCCCTGATCATGGCCGAGTCGTCGATGATGAGCACCTTGATGGGTTGGGTCATGTGTTTCCGCCTCTTTCGGCCGGGGCAGGCTTCAATCGTCGAAAACGGTCAGGTCCTCCGCGCGGGAGGCCTTGCGGGCCCGGCGGCGGAAGTCCTCTTCCTGTTCCAGCGCCTCCTGCCCCAGGGGCTGGGCCAGGCGCTTGATAAAGGCCTGGCCGCTATGGGGCAGATAAAACACCTTGCGTCCGCAGTTGCCCCCCACGTCGTAGGACGCCAGAGGGATGTTCTCCAGGGACAAGAAACGCCGCACGAAATCCAGGTTGGCCTGGGGCACGCTGCGCGCGCAAGAGGGCGCCGCGGGCAACACGTGGCCTCCGCCAAAGACCTTGGCCTCCAAATGATCCCGTCCGCCGCCCGCCTTGATGATCCCGCCGATCACCAGCTCCATGGCGTACATGCCGTAGCGGGCGCTGGCCGAGGCCTTGGCGCCGGGCAGGGCGCCGCTGCTTTCCGGCAGCATGAAGTGGTTCATGCCCCCGATGCCCAGACTGGCATCGCGGATGCACACCGACACGCAGGAGCCCAGGATGGTGCTTATCACCTCGTCGCTCCTCGTTACATAATACTCTCCCGCCTGGATGGTGATCAGGGGGCGCGAAAAGCGCGGCGAGTATTGGCGCAGCATGACGATCTATCGCTTCCGGTAAACCGTGGGGCCCACGCAGGCGAAGCGCCCGGCATCGGAGAGCAGGGATTCGGAATGGCCCAGGAACAACCAGCCCCCCGGCTTGAGGGCGGCGCTCAGCCGTTCCACGATGGCCGCCTTGTCCTCGGCCTCGAAGTAAATGAGCACGTTGCGGCAAAAGATGAGATCCAGTGAGGCGGCGCGGGGGTAGGGCGCGCCCATGAGGTTCATCTTGCCGAAGACGATCATCTGGCGCAGCTCGGGCCGGGCCTGGAAATGGGGCCCGCCGGGCTCGCGCAGCCGGGCGAAATGCTTGAGCAGCAAATGGCGGGGCAGGCGCTCGGTTTCCAGCCGGCCGTAGATTCCCTGGCTGGCCCGGCGCAGCAGGGCGGTGTGCAGGTCCGTGGCCAAAACCCGGGCCGACCAGCCCGGACGCAAGGCCAGGAACTCGGACAGGGTGATGGCCAGGGAGTAGGCCTCTTCGCCCGAGGAGCATCCGGCCGACCAGGCCCGCAGGGCGCGGGGAGGGCCCGTGGCGGTCAGGGAGGGCAGCGCCGTCTGGCGCAGGAAATCGAAGTGGTGCCCCTCGCGGAAGAAGCCGGTCTGGTTGGTGGTGATCTGGTTGATCATCTGCACCAGCTCGTCCTCGCCTGCGGCCGATTGGAGCAGGGCCACGTACTGGGTGAAGTTGGCCAGGCCCAAGGCGCGCAAGCGGCGGCTCAGGCGGCTGATCACCAGGTCCTGCTTGTTGGGCCCCAAGGTTATGCCCGTGCGCTGCTTGACCAAGTCGCGGATGGCCGTGAAGTCGGAAGCGCGCAAGGGAAAGGGGCCCAGGGGAGGGGCCTGGGGGGCGCGGGAGGGGCGGTTGGGTTCAGGAGGCATGGCGCATCGCCTCCGTGCCCAGCAGGCCGGCCAGATCCACCAGGATGACCAGGCGCGAATCGTGCTCCACCAGGCCCCGCAGGTGTTCGCGGCCCACCGGCCCGGCCATGTCCGGGGCCTCCTGCATGGTCTCCTCGGGCACGGCCACCACCTCGCGCACCATGTCCACCACCACGCCTTGCAGCTTGCCTTCCAGGCGCGCCAGCACCACCACCGGCTCGGCGCTCTGGTCGTGGGGCAGCCCCAGCAGGCGGCGCAGATCGAACACCGGCACCACCGCGCCCCTGAGGTTCATCACCCCCAGCACGTGGGCCGGGCTCAAGGGCAGGGCGGTGATGGGGGGCAGGGTGAAGATCTCCCGCACCATCCCCACCTCCACGGCGTAGGTCTCCGGCCCCAGGTCGAACACCAGGTATTGCGGGACCGGCCCTTCCACCGGGGCGGGCAGGCCGGCTTCCGGCTCGCGCGAGGCGGGCGCATCCGGGGCCCGGGGCGTGGCCTCTTGCCGGACGGGCATTGCCTGGGCATCCAGGGGGGCGTCCTCTTCGGCGGGCCCGGCTTGGGGCCGCTCCAGGGCGGCCAGACCGTGGCCCAGCTCCTCCGGCCCCAGCGGGCGCAGGCTCTCCCGGGGCAGGGACATCACGTCGCACAGGGGCCCGGCTTCCAGGGCCGAGGCGTAGAGCAGGGCCAGATCCTGGTCTTCGATTTGGGCGCAGGCCAGCAGGTCGCCCAGGGTGAGCAGCTCGCCCAGGCTGGTGTACAGGGACTGGGCGGGCACTTGGCCGCCGCCGGGCAGGGTCAGGCAATACAGACACACGCCCGGGGGCTGGTGCTCTAAGAGCCAGGGGCTGATCCCCCAGGCCGCGCCGGGACGGCCGGGCACGGCCAAGCTCTGGGGCCGCAGACGGGCCAGGTCCTGGCCGGGCAGGCCCGCCCCCAGGGCCGCCTCCAAAGCGCGCAGGGCCCCGGCGGTCTCCACATGCTCCAGCTCCTCCAGGCGGGCGAACATGGCGGCCAAAACGTCGGCTGCTTGCAATAGGGCGTCGGTGAGGTGCTGGCGGGGCTCCAGCCCACCCCCGGCCACCAGGCGCAGGGCCGCCTCCATGCCCCCGGCCAGGCGCTCCATGGGCTCGCAGCCGGCCAGGGCCGCGCCGCCGCGCACCGCGTGCACCGCGCGCAAGACGCTGTGCCCCGCCTCGCTCACCTGCTCGCCGCGCTCCAGGGCCAAAAGGCCCTGCTCCACCTCGGCCAACAGGGCCGGGGAGTCGGCGGCCATCAGGCGCAGCAGGCCGCGCCGCATCAGTGGGCCTCTCCCGTCTCCAGGGACATCTTCTCCAGGCTGGGCACATCCAGCACCAGGCCCACCCGGCCGTCGGCCAGGATGGTGGCCCCGCCGATGCCCGGCACCTTCTGGTAGTTCTGCTCGATGGATTTGATCACCGCCTGGCGCTCGCCCAGGATGTCGTCCACCAGCAGGCCGAAGCGCTTGCCCAGGCTGCCGATGATCATCACCAGGCCCTCGCAGGGGTCTTCCACCCCGCCTTCAAGGCAAAACAGGCGGGCCAGGCGCACCAGGGGAAGGTAGCCCTCGCGGTGCCGGATCAGCTCGCCCTTGCCGCGCACCGTGCGCAGCTGGTCGGGCCGGGGCTTCATGGATTCCACGATGGAGAGCATGGGCAAGACAAAGGTCTCGCCGGCCACCTTCACGTTCATGCCGTCGATGATGGCCAGGGTCAGGGGCAGCTTGATGCGGAAGGTGGCCCCCAGCCCAGGGGAGGAATCCACCTCCACCGAGCCGCGCAGGGACTCGATGTTCTCGCGCACCACGTCCAGGCCCACCCCCCGGCCGGAAAGCTCGGTGACTTGGCTGGCGGTGGAGAATCCGGGGTGGAACAGAAGCTCGTGAATCTCTTCCGGGCCGGGCCGGGCATCCGGCGGGATGAGCCCCAGGGCCTCGGCCCGCTGGCGCACCTGCTCCGCGTCGACGCCCCGGCCGTCGTCGGCCACCTCTATGAAGATGCGCCCGCCCTGCTGATAGGCCCTCAGCCAGATGGTGCCCTCGGCGGGCTTGCCCGCGGCCCGCCGCTCCTCGGGCGCCTCCAGGCCGTGGACCGCCGCGTTGCGCACCAGGTGCCCCAGGGGATCGGCCATCTGCTCGGCCACGTTCTTGTCCAGCTCGGTGTCCAGGCCGCTCAGCTCCAGGCGGATGTCCTTGCCCAGCTCGGCGGCCAGGTCGCGCACCATGCGGCGGAAGCGGTTGAAGGTGCCCTCCACCGGCACCATGCGCACCCGCATCACCTGCTGCTGCATCTCCCGGCTGATGCGGCCCATGGACTCCAGGGCGCTTTGCAACTCCGGCGCGGCATAGGGACCCACCCCCTCGCTCACCCGGCCCAGGCCGATGACCATCTCGCCCACCAGGTTGATCAGCTTGTCCAGCTTCCCGGTGTCCACCCGGATGGTGGGCGCGGCCATGGGCACGGAGCGGGGCGCTGGGCTGGGGGGGGAGGCCTTGGGCGCTGCGGGCTCGGCTGGGGCTTGGCGAGCGGCGGGCGCCTGGGCCCGGCTCGGCCGCTCCGGGGCCTGATTGGCCGGGGCCTCGCCGCTGGGCCGCACCGTTATCTCGCCCTCGTCGCGCACGAAGATGAAGACGTTCTCCACCGTGCTGATGGGGTGCCCGGTGAGCAGCCACAGTTCCCACCACAGGTAAAGCTGGAAGGGGTCCAGGCCGGCGAAGGGCGGCAGCTGTTCGCTGTGGCACACCACCCGCTCCACCTGGCCCAGCTCCTCCAGCTCCAGAAAAAGCTGCATGGGGTCGGTGCCCATGGTGAATACGTGGCGGGGCAGCTTGATGCTCAGGTGCAGGCGCTGGCGCCCGCCGGACTGGGCGGGCAGGGCGGCCGGAGCCGGGGCGGGGCGCGCCGGGCGCGGCGGAGGGGGCGAGCCCTGGTCCAGGAGAGGGGCCAGCTCACTGAGCAGCTCGTCGGCGGGCCGGGGCCCTTGGCCCTCCATGCGGGCCTGGATCATGCCCTTAAGTTGGTCCGTGGCCTTGAGCAGCTGGCCCATGACCGGGCCGCCGGGCTCCCGGGAGCCCTGACGCATCTGGTCCAGCACCCCCTCCATGAGATGGGTCAGCTCCACCACCTCCTCGAAGCCCACGATACCCGCGTTGCCCTTCATGGTGTGGGCCGCGCGGAACACGGTGTTGACCTTCTCGGGGTCCGGACCCCTCTCCAAGGCCAACAGGCCCTCCTCCAGGGCCTCGATGATCTCCTGCGCCTCTTCCGCGAATATCTCTAGGAGCTTGTCGTCCAACGCCGCTACCTCAAGCCAGGGTGCGGGTGAACTTTTTGACCACGGTGAGCAGAGTCTGGGGTTGGAAGGGCTTGACCAGCCAGCCCGAAGCGCCGGCCTCTCTGCCCGCCAACTTGCGCTCCGCCTCGTTTTCGGTGGTCAATACCAGGATCGGCAGGAACTTGAAGGGAGTCTTTTTCACCTCGCGGATAAAGGAGATGCCGTCCAGGCGGGGCATGTTCACGTCGCTGATGATCATGGCCGGCGAGCGCCCCTGGCCTTGCAGCCCGGCCAGGGCCTCCAACCCATCCTGACCGTCGGCCGCCTCCATCACCTGATAGCCGGCGGGCTCCAGCACCGCGCGCACCGACATGCGCAGGGTGGCCGAGTCGTCCACCAGCAGGATGAGGCGGCGGTCTTCGGCGGGCTGGGCAGGCATGGGGCTCACTCCAGGTAGGGGGCCAGGTTCCGGTTAAGGCCGGACAGCTCCAGGGCGCGCTCCACCACCCCGGGCAATCCGGCGAGCACGGCCCGGGGACAAGCGTCGTCTTGCAGCCAGGCGGTAAGCAGTTGCAACCCGGCCAGGTCCACCTCGCGCACCTGGGACAGGTCCAGCCGCACGGGCGGGGCCTGGCTCATGGCCGATTCCAGGGCCTCGCGCAGGATGTCCAAGTACTGCACCCTCAGCTGTCCGCTGAGGGACAACTGGCCGTTGTTGAATTGGTAATCCAGCAAAAGGACGCCGCCGGGTCGTCAGGCCGCCGGGGAGAGCTTGAAGATCTTGTCCAGCTTGACCACCTTGAACATGGTGTAGATGTCCTTGGAGAGGTTGTCGATGCGGACCTCGCCGCCGTGCGGCACCAGGTTTTTGTAGAGCAGCAGCAGCTTGCCGATGCCCGAACTGCCGATAAAGGTCACCCCGCTGAAGTCCAGGATGATTTCATTGAGCGAAGATAAATCCAGATCCAAAAAGCGCCGCTTCATCTCTTCCGCGCCGCGTTCGTCGATGTTGCCCGCGATCTCGATGCGCGCCTTGTCGTCTTGTGGAATTACCTTGAATTCCATTGGTGCTCCTAGCAAGCCTGGTGAGGTGCCATACCACGGACCTGTATGGGCAGGGCTTGAATTCCGAGCTACAGCTTAACAAAGCCCGCAAGGGGGCGCAATGAAAAATGATTAGGATTAAGGTGGGCTTAGCTCGCCGGCCCATGAGGAGTTTCAGGGGGCTTTGCGTGTCAAGCCGGGCAGGGTGATGGAAATCTCCATGTCTTGGCCTTGGCGGCGCAAAAGATAGCGGTGGGGCTGGTGGGGCGCGGCCTTGATGGCGTCGTGGATGCCCTTGGGCGTGGTCAGCTTCTTGCCGTCCACGGCCAGGAGCAGGTCGCCTTTTTTAACCCCCGCCTTGGCCGCCGGGCTTTCCGGGAACACGCCCACCACCTCCAGGCCCTCGGGCTTCACCTTAAGGAACACGCCCAAGCGCGGCCTGGGGCGCGGGCCGGGGGTGGAAACCGCCAGGATGTCCGCCGCCGGAGTCCCCGGCGCGGAGACCATGGCCGAGGCCGCCATGGGGCTCACCGGCAGCACGCCGATCAGTTTGACCCCGGGCAAGCGACGGGCGATGCGCGGGGGCAGGCCCAGCCCGGCGCTCAGGTGCCCGGCTCCGGCCAAGACCAGGCCTCGCTTGCCCCCATCGGGCCAGGGGTAGAGCCGTTTGGCCAGGTTGTTGGCCATGGTCTCGTCGCGCACCACCTGGGCCGCGAAAAAATTCTCCTGGGCCGTGGGGTTCTTTACCCCGTGGAAGGCGAACTGGCGGGCCACCTTGGCGCGGTAGTCGGGGTCGTCCAGGTCCAGGGACGGCGCGATGGCCGCGCGCTGCTCCGGGCTAAGGGACTTGAGCCCGTGCTTGGCCACCGAGCGCACGATCTCCAGCGGCGCGTTGAGGGCCACCAGCACGTGGCCCTTGGCCCGCACCTCGGCGAAGATGGGTGCGAACATCTTCCAGGGCTGGCTCCAGGCGTTGTCCCAGTCCACCTCTTGGCGGAACTGGTCTACCGTGATCTTGCCCGCGCTCAAACGGTCGCAGGCGGGCTGGGCGCTCTGTTCCAGCCACTCCACGCCCAGCACCAGCGGGCCCTGGGCTCCCAGGCGTTTGAGCATGTCGAGTTGTATCTGGTGATGGCCGGGATGGTCGTGGCGCTCGCCCACCAGGACCACCCGGGCTTGGTCCAGGCGCTCATTGAGCCGCGCCTGGCTAAGTGGCTTGGGGGCCGGCGGGGCCAGGAAGTCGCCGGGCTTGTAGGCCGGCGCGGCCGGGGCCTCGGGCGTTGGCCCCACCCCGGCGCAGCCCGTGGCCAGGCCCAGCCCGGCCAGGGCCAAGAGCAAAAACGCGGCGCGCAGACGGGGCAAACAGGCCCCCTACTTGTCCGTGGCCGGCAGGGGCAGGGGCAGGCCCGCCTCGCTGAAGCGCAGCATGATATTGTCCTTGATCCAGTGGGGGTCCCACCACTCGGTGGGGTTCACGTACACCCCGCCCACCAGCACCGAGAAGTGCAGATGGTCGCCCAGGGCCAGGCCGGTCATGCCCGAAAGGCCCACGGTCTGATTCCGCTTGACCTCGTCGCCTTTTTGCACGTTGAGCTGGGACATGTGGCCGTATAGCGTGGCCACGCCCTGGCCGTGGCTCAGGATAACCGCCTGGCCGTAGATGCCCATGTCGCCGGCAAAGCGCACGATGCCCCGCCCGGCGGCCTTCACCGGGCTGCGCTCGGTGTGGGCCAGGTCCACGCCCAGGTGAACGCTGCGACTCACGGTCTTGTTGTTCAGGACGTAGGCCCGGCGGTCGCCGAAACCGGCGCGGGGAGCGCCCAAGGGCCGGGCCAGGCCGTTCTCCCATAGCTGGAAGGCCTGGGCGGGCTGGGCCGCGGCCCGGATGGAGGCGTTGTTCCTCTGCCTGAGGTCCTGGTTGACCCACAAGAACTTGGCCAACGGGGTCTTGCGGTCCGTGGGGATCAGGGAGGCGAAGCGGGCGGCCACCTTGTTCATGAAGCGGTCGTTGAGCGTGATGATGTCGCTCTTGAATTCCTTCCACTTCACCTTCACGTTCAGCGGCAAGACGGCGGTGTTGCCCGCCGCGTCCTCGGCCCACAGGTCTATGTTGGTCCCGCGCGGGGTCTGGTCGCTATAGGCGAAGTAGCAAAGCTTGGTCTTGGGGCGTTGGGCCCAGGGAGACCAGCCGAAGAATACACGGTCGCCCACCCGCACCCCGTGCTTGGCCTGGTCCTCGTTCACGGTGTAGATGGCCAGGCCGGTGCCGCCCCGGTTGAGGCGAATGATCTGGTTTAGCGAGGCCAGACGGGGCGGAGTGGTGTCCACCACCACCGAGAATTCCTTGATGCTCTTGTTGCCCTTGAACCAGTTGCGCCAGGAGCGGTCGCCAGCCTCCACCACCAGGGTGGCCGGGCCTTGGCGCATGCCCATCTCCAGAGGATTAACCGCCAGCTTGAGCGAGGCCAGGGGCGCGCCCGGCGCGTCGAACTGCTGGTTGAGGATCACCCCGGTGCGCTCCTTTTGCACCAGGCTCACCTTGACCCAGGCCAGGCCCTGGCCCGCGTCGGCCACCTTCACGTACAGGCGGTTGGACTTGCCCAGGTGGCTAACCGGCTGGTCCAGGCCGATCTCCGGCGGGGCGCTCTCCAGATGGGGCCAGAGGTAGAAGGCGCCGCCCCCGGCCAGGACCAGGAGCAGGATGAGAATGATCAGCCAGAGACTGCTTTTACCACGGGACATGCGTGCGCTCTCCCTTGCCGGGGTTGGGGGGCTCTTGCTGCAAAAAGGGTAGGGCAGGGCCGAAGCCCTGTCAAGGATGCCCGGCTTGCCGGGGCCGCTTTTGGGCCGTAATATTGAGCCATGATCAACACGGTAAACGGCAAGACCCCCAAGATCGACCCCAGCGCCTACGTGGCTCCGGGCGCGGTGGTGGTGGGCGACGTGGAAATCGGGCCCGAGAGCAGCATCTGGTATCAGGCGGTGCTCCGGGGTGACATCAATTGGATCCGCATCGGGGCGCGCACCAGCATCCAGGACGGCACCATCGTGCACGTGGACCACAAGGGCGACGGCACCCTGGTGGGCTCGGACATCGTGGTGGGCCACCGGGTGATCCTGCACTCCTGCGTGGTGGGCGACCGTTCGCTCATCGGCATGGGCGCGGTGCTCTTGAACGGCTGCCGCATCGGCGAAGGCTCCATGGTGGCCGCCGGCGCGGTGGTGGCTCCCGGCTTCGTGGTGCCGCCGGGCACCCTGGCCGCCGGGGTGCCGGCCCGGGTCAAGCGCGACCTCAGCCCGGCCGAGCAGGAGAACATCCTGGGCGGGGTGGGGCGCTACTTGCAGGTCATGCGGGCCCACCAGGACCCCGAGGTCCGGGTGGACTTCAGCGTAAAGGTCTGAGCCGTGCCCCAGGACCCCGAACTGCTGGAAGAGCTGCTGCCCCAGGTACGGGCCAACTGCGCCGTGGCCGACGCGGCGGTGGCCGGCCGCTTCAGCCTCTGCGGCCTCCTGCTGCGCCTGAGAAACCTCTATAAATGGGAGCGGGCCATCCCGCCCTGGCAAGAGCAGGACACCCCCCAGGTGTTGGACTGGGTGAGCCAGCGCGAGGAGCTGTGGGAGAGCGTGCTGGAGGCCGAGCCCGGCGAGCTTAGCCTGGGCGGGGAGCGCTTCGATCCCTTTGACACCGAGGGCATCAACGCCCTGCTGGAGCCCGAGGGGCTGCTTTACGGCGCGGGCCGCATCGGCGGCCAGGCCCCGCTGTTCTTCCTGGGCCGCATCAGCGCCACCGAGCGCCTAAACGGGGTCAAGGTGCACCGCCTGGGCGATGAGTTCACCCAGGACATCTTGTTCCTGCCCGGCCTGCGCCAGGGCGGCGACATCTACCTGCGCAGCGCGCCGTTCCCTTATCTGGTCTGGGATCTCCTGGCCGATCCGCGCCCCAGCATGGCCGCCTTCAAGCGCTACGCCCTGGAGGCCTATGGCCGCGACCTGAAGGAGCTGCTGGCCCGGCCATCCTGGGACCAGTTGGAGCCGGTGCTCACGGGCGAAATGCACACCGTGCTGTGGCACGAGCTGGGCGAGGCAGGGGACGCGGCGCCGGCGGCGGAGCTCTTGGCCAAGGCGGCGGGCGAACACCCGGGCAGCGACGTGGAGCACTTCGTGCGGGGCATCAAGGACCTCATGGCCGACACCGGGCCGGGCGGGCGCCTGGCCTCGATCATCGCGGCCCAGGCCCGGGGGGCCCTGGCCCTGTACCCGGTGTGGCTGGCCGGTTTCCTGCGCCTGTTGTTCCCGGAGATCATCCCCGCGGTGCGCAGCTTCATGGATAGCGGCGACTGGGGGATCATCGAGCAGACCCGCGAGCAGGGCTGGCAAAAGGCCGCCGACGCCGCCGCCGAGCTGGAGGAGATATTCTCCGGCTACAGCGGCGCCGAGGCGCGCACCCTGGTGCGGCGGGTGGTCATGGAGCCCCTGGTGGGCTGCGCCGTCCCCGCCAGCACGGACTGAGTTGCCAAGGGAGGGTTGCGGGCGTTACTTGAGCCGGTAGGTGATCAGGCCGTGAGTAAGGTCGTAGGGCGAAACGCTGACGCGCACCTTGTCCCCAACCAGAACCTTGATCTTGAAGCGCTTCATCCTGCCGCTGAGCACGGCGCGCAGAGTGTGTCCCTGTTCGGTGACCACTTCCATCTGCCCCCCGCCCAGGGTTCGGGTCACCTGGCCTTCCAGGTGGATAAGATCGTCGCGGCTCAAGCTGCCTCCTTGGGTAGAAAAGTAAGATTTCGCCGCCCGGGCCTTGGCCCGCCCGCTCAACGGTTTCCAGCGGTTACACGGCGGGTCAACTATGCCACGGCCTCGGCACTACGTCAAGGCCGGGGGCTTTAGGCTAATCACAAAAACACTTGTCAACCCCGTGATGCATGTGTATATTTCCGACTCCAGCACACGGGTCGGCAGTTGCCGGCAGCGTCAGGAGGAATATAACCATGAGCCAGGTTTGCGAATACTGCGGCAAGAAGCCCATCACGGGCAACAACGTGTCCCACGCCCATAACAAAACGCGGCGCCGCTTCAACCCCAATCTGCAGCGCGTGCGCACCGTGGTCAACGGCCAGGTCCGTAGGGTGAAGGTTTGCACCCGCTGCCTGCGCTCCGGGGTGATCAACAAGCCCGCCTAAGTTTCGTTGAGCAGCAAATTTCGCGGAGGGCCCAGTGTGGGCTCTCCGCTTGCTTTTGGCCGCGCGCCGGGCGTGGCGAAGAAGTAAGAGGCAGGTAAGGGGAGATATCCCCGGGCCTCTTTTCGTCCTTGGGCCGCCCGGCTATCCAGCGGACCCGGCACTCTCCGTCCCGCCCCGAGGCAGGGCAGGGCGGCGTCCCGCACTCTCCCCGCGACGTATCGCCCGTATCTCAACCGGACGGCGCACTGCCCCTCGCCTCGGCCACGAGCCGTCCTTCTTTCCTTCAAAACCTTTTTTTTTTGAATTGAACCGGCCCGAACCGGGCCCTAGTGATCCATGCGCTTGACCGAAAGGGTCTCCTTGAGCCGTCCGATGAGGCGCAGCAGCTGGTTGAGCTGCTTGGCGTCGTGCACCTGGATGGTGAAGGTGGCGATGCCCTTGTTATCCTCGGTGGTCTTGACATCAGCCTCCAGGATGTTGACCTCCTGCTTTTTGAGGATGCCGGCCAGATCGGCCAACACCCCGGCCCGGTCCGAGGAGAGCACCTGGATGCGCACCGGCCGCACCTCGTCGCCGGCCATATCCCATTCCACATCCACCCGGCGCTCCGGGTCGGTCCGCTCCACGTGGGGGCAGTCCATGCGGTGCACCGTGACCCCGCGCCCCCGGGTGATGAAGCCGGTCACCTCGTCGCCGGGCAGGGGGTTGCAGCACTTGGCCAGGCGCACCAGGATGTCGTCCAGGCCGCGCACCTTGATGCCGCCTGGGGCCTGTTTGCGCCGGAGGCGGCGCACCGAGCGCTCGATGATCCCCGGCTTTTCCTCGGCGTCCTCGCTGGGGCGGGGGAGGATCTTGTTGACGATGTGTCTCGGCGAGACCTTGCCGTAGGCCACCGCGGCCAAGAGGTGGTCCGTGTCGGCCAGGGATAGCTCGGCCAGCACCGGTGCCAGCTTGCCTTCCTTGAGCACGTGGTTCAGGGTGAGCTTGCGCTTGCGTAGCTCCTTGTCCAGGATGTCGCTGCCCAGGGTCACCGAGCGGGCCCGCTCGCTCTCGCGGATGTAGGAGCGTATCTTGGAGCGCGCCCGACCGCTGACCACGAAGTTCAGCCAGTCCTTGGAAGGATTGTGGTTGGCCTGGGTGACGATCTCCACCTGGTCGCCGGTTTTGAGCTCGGTTTTTAAGGGCACCATGCGGCCGTTGACCCGCGCGCCCACGCACTGGTGCCCCACCTCGGTGTGGATGGAGTAGGCGAAGTCCACCGGTGTGGAGCCCCGGGGCAAGGACTTGACCTCCCCCCCCGGGGTGAACACGAAGATCTCACCGGGGTAGAGGTTCATCTTGAGCGACTGCATGAACTCGGTGGGGTCTTCCAGGTCGCGCTGCCACTCCAAAAGGCGGCGCAGCCAGGCGAAGCGCCCCTGCTCGGCCGCGTCGCTGGCCCCTTGCTCCTTGTAGCGCCAGTGGGCCGCGATGCCTTCCTCGGCCACTCGGTGCATCTCCTCGGTGCGGATCTGCACCTCCATGCGCTGGCCCATGGGCCCCACCACCGAGGTGTGCAGGGACTGGTACATGTTGGGCTTGGGCATGCCGATGTAGTCGCGGAAGCGGCCGGGGATGGGCTTCCAGATATTGTGCACCACGCCCAGGGCCTCGTAGCAATCCCGAAGCCGCGCCACCACCACCCTAAAGGCGATGAGGTCGTAGAGCTGGTCGATGTCCACCGCCCGGCGCTGCATCTTGCGGTAGATGGAATAGTAATGCTTGGGCCGTCCGCTCACCTCGCAGGTAATGCCCTGTTCGGCCATGCGGTCTTTGATCATCTGCTTCACGTCGGTGATGAAGCGTTCCCGCTCGCCCTGGCGGGTGGCCACCCCTTCCTTGATGCGCTGGTAGATGCGCGGCTCCAGGAAGTAGAGGGTCAAGTCCTCCAGCTCGGCCTGCCAGCGCCGGATGCCCAGGCGGTGGGCCATGGGCGCGTAGATGTCGCGGGTCTCCTGGGCGATGTAGCGCTGCTTGTTGGGCGGCATGTAGCCCAGGGTGCGCATGTTGTGCAGACGGTCGGCCAGCTTGATCAAGAGCACGCGGATGTCGTTGGCCATGGCCAGGATCATCTTGCGCATGTTCTCGGCCTGCTGGGCGGTCTTGGTGGTGGCCGAGAGCAGGGTGATCTTGGTCACCCCGTCCACCAGGGCGGCCACCTCGGGCCCCAGGAGCTTGGCGATGTCCTCGATGGTGGTCTCGGTGTCCTCCACCGCGTCGTGCAGCAGGGCGGCGCAAATGGAGGCCACGTCGGTGTGCATCTCGGCCAACAGGGCGGCCACGGCCAGGGGGTGGCTCAGGTAGGGATCACCCGAGCGGCGCACCTGTCCCTTGTGCACCTGGGCCGATACCACGTAGGCCTTCTGGATGGCGCTCACGTCCGCGCCCGGGTGATACTCCCGTACCGCGTCGATGATCTCGTTGATGCGTTGCAGGGCCATGAACCCTCGCCACCCGTTCCTTCAGGCAGTTGCTACAGAGGCTGCGCGCCGCCCTCGTTGGCCAGGCGCGCCAACAGCTCGGCCGCCTCGGCCACCGGCACCATCTCCACCTCGCCGCCGGAGCGGCGCTTCAATTCCACCGCGCCTTCCTTGAGTCCCTTGGCCCCCACCACCACCCTGAGCGGCACGCCGATCAGGTCCGCGTCCTTGAACTTCACGCCCGGCCGAAGATCGCGGTCGTCCAGGAGCACGTCCAGGCCCGCGGCGCTCAGCTTGTCGTAGAGCTCCATGGCCGTGTCCATAACCTCGCCGTCCATGGCCAGGGGCAGGATGCTGATGGAGTAGGGCGCGATGGCCAGGGGGAAGATGATGCCCCAGTCGTCGTGGCCCTGCTCAATGGCCGCGGCCACGATACGGGTCACCCCGATGCCGTAGCAGCCCATGATCACCGGGTGGGCCTGGCCCTCGGCGTCCAAGTAGTCGGCCCCCAGGGCCTGGCTGTACTTGGTGCCCAAACGGAAGATGTGGCCCACCTCAATGCCCCGGGCAAAGGTGGGCTCCTTGCCGCAGCGGGGGCAGGGGTCGCCGGGCGCGATTTCGCGCAAGTCGGCCCGCTTGGCTCCGGGCACGTCGCGGCCCAGGTGCACCCCCATCAGATGCGCGTCGGCCGCGTTGGCTCCCACCACCATGGTGCCCAGGCGGTAGAGCTCCTGGTCGGCGTAGATGGGGATGTCCAGGCCCACCGGCCCGGTGAAGCCCACCGGCCCGCCGCTGACCTCCTTGATCACCGCCGGGGGAGCCAGCTCCAGCTCGGCCGCGCCCAACAGGTTTTTGAGCTTGATCTCGTTGAGCACCCGGTCGCCCCGCACCAGAGCAGCCACCGGTTTGCCGTCGGCCAGATAGACCAGGGTCTTGGCCACGCCGGCGGGCTCCACTTGCAGGAAGGCGGCCACCTGCTCCACGGTGTGGGCGTCCGGGGTGTCCACCCGCTCCACCGCCCGCAGGGCCTCGGGCTCCTCTCCCTCGGGCAAGACCACCTCGGCCTTTTCCAGGTTGGCCGCCCAGCCGCAAGAACAGGAGGCGATGGCGTCCTCGCCGGTCTCGGCCAGCACCATGAACTCGTGGGAGAAGGAGCCGCCGATGGCCCCGGAGTCGGCCTCCACCACCGCGAACTCCAGGCCCAGGCGGGTGAAGATCTTGCTGTAGGCGTCGTGCATCAGCTTGTAGCTGGCCGCCGAGGTCTCTTCGTCAGGGTCAAAGGAGTAGGCGTCCTTCATGATGAACTCGCGCGAGCGCATCACCCCGAAGCGGGGGCGGATCTCGTCGCGGAACTTGGTCTGGATCTGGTACAGGTTCAAGGGCATGTCGCGGTAGGAGCGCACCTCGCGCCGGATGAGGTCGGTGATGACCTCCTCGTGGGTGGGGGCCAGGCAGTAGGCGTGCTCGTGGCGGTCGATGAAGCGAAGGAGCTCCCGGCCGTAATGATCCCAGCGCCCGGACTCCTGCCACAGGTCGGCCGGCTGGACACCGGGCATGAGGAGCTCCAGGGCCCCGGCCGCGTCCATCTCTTGGCGCACGATGCGCTCCACCTTCTTGAGCACCCGAAGGCCCAGGGGCAGCCAGGTGTAGACCCCGGCGGCCAGCTTGCGGATCATGCCCGCGCGCAGCATCAACTTGTGGCTGATCACCTCGGCCTCGGCCGGGGTCTCCTTGAGGGTGGGAATGAATGCCTGGGAGAACTTCATCGCGTACTTACTCGCTATCTGAATCCGGTTGAGGGGAATATTCCCGGGCGGCGCCGCGCACCGCCTTCATCAATTCTTCTAGTAGATCGGCCTCGGGCACCTTCTTGATCACCTCGCCCTTGGCGAAGATGATGCCCGTGCCCCGGCCCCCGGCCACGCCCACGTCGGCGTGTTTGGCCTCGCCCGGGCCGTTGACCACGCAGCCCATGATGGCCACGGTGAGCGGCGCGCTGACCTTGGCCAGCTCGGGCTCGGCCCGTTCCAGCAGGCCCATGAGGTCGTACTCGGTGCGGCCGCAGGTGGGGCAGGAGATGATCTCCACCCCCCGCTGGCGCAAGCCGCAGGCCCGCAGCAGATGCCAGGCCGCCTCCACCTCGCGCAGCGGGTCGGCGGTGAGGCTGATGCGGAAGGTGTCGCCGATGCCTTCCATGAGCAGGGGCGCCAGCCCGGCCGCGCTCTTCACCGCCCCGGCCAGGAGGCCGCCCGCCTCGGTGATGCCCAGGTGCTGGGGGTAGTCGTAGCTCTCGGCCCAGAGGCGGCAGGCGGCCAGGGTGGTCTGCACGGAGGAGGACTTGAGGCTCACCTTGATCTGGTCAAAGCGGTGGGCCTCCAACAGGCGCACATGGCCCAGGGCCGCCTCCACCAGGGCCTGGGGCGTGGGGCCGCCGCAACGGGCCAGGATTTCCTTGGGCAGGGAGCCGGAGTTGGCTCCCACCCGGATGGGCGCGCCGGCGGCCTGAGCCGCGTCCACCACCCGGGCCACGGCACTTTCGCCGCCGATGTTGCCCGGGTTGATGCGCATCCCGGCCGCCCCGTTCTCCAGGGCAGCTACGGCCAGGCGCGGGTCGAAGTGGATGTCCGCGATCACCGGCAAGGGGCTAAGGTCGGTGATGGGTTTGAAGGCCTCGGCCGCTTCTTGATCGGGCACCGCGCAGCGCACCAGCTCGCAGCCCGCCTCGGCCAGGGCCTCGATCTGGGCCAGGGTGGCGCTCACGTCGCGGGTGTCGGTGTTGGTCATGGACTGCACCGCCACCGGCGCGCCGTGGCCCAGGGGCACGCCGCCCAAATATATGCGCCGGGTTTTGTCGCGGGTGTAGCTCATGTCTATTCCCGTAGCGAGTCCTTCTCAGATTCAGTCTCGCGCAAAAAGCAGCCCAGGGAAAGCAGTTCCAGGCACCAGCTCACCGAGCTCGCCGCCGGGCCCGGCCACACGGCACTGCCGCCCCGGCACCCGGGTGATGATGAGCTCCTGCTCCCCGGTGCGGCTGAAATCAAAAACCTGCCCGATCCGGTCCGGCCCCAGGCCGATGACCGCGTCGCGGCCACAGGCCAGGCCCAGGAAGGCCGGGCCTTGCTTCAGGTCCGCTGACAGGGCGGCCAGCTCATCGCTGCTGAACCCGAAGCGCCAGGGCGATTTCTGCTTGGCGTGGCGCAGCCAAAGGCGCAGCTTGTCGTTGACCAGAAAGCGGCCCCGCTCCGGCTCCAGGGGCTCCACGCGCTTGCAGGCCGGGTGGCCCAGCACCAGGCTCAGGGCCGCGCCCCGGAAAAAATCGCGGGCTGCGATAGGCATCAGGCCAGGCCGCCCTTAATAAACAGCTCACGGACCCCTTCCAGGGCCAGCTCGATGACCCGCCCGGCCACGGCCGAGCCGTCGCCCTTGGCATAGAAGCTCTTGACCACGCCAGCGGCCAGCACCTCCAGGGGCGTGCCGGCCAGGCCCTCGTTCAGCTTGCTCAGGCTGGTGCCCTCGTAGGCCCTGAGCGGGTGGTACATGGCCTCGGAAAGCCCGGCCATCTCCGCCTCGCTGACCACCGGCACCAGGGGCCTGAGAATCTCATCCGCCGAGCGCCGGGCCGAGCGCGAGACCAGGACGGTTAGCTCCTCGTCCACCGCCTGCCAATAGGCCGGGTCCGCCGCCTGGTTCATGCGGGCCTTTTCCAGGGCGCAGGCCAACAGGCCGTATTGGATCTGGCCGTCCAGGGCCGCGTCCACCACCTCGCTCTGGCCCAGGGCCGCGCCCTGGATGGTGTGCTCGGAGCGCAGGGCCTGGCCCAGCAGGGCGGCGATGTCGGCCGAAAGGGCGTAGAGCGCTTCGGCGTAGGCCTGGGGGTCGGACTGGTCGGCCTGTCCCATGGGGCTCACTCGCCCCGGCCGCTGGCGCGCACTTCGCGCACCTCGATGCCCGCGGCCATGAGCACGGCGGTGAGCACCCCCAGGGCGGGCCCGCCGTCCGGGTTTAGGCCGGCCGGGTCGTGGCCGCAGGAAGGCGAGCGGTCTTTGAGCAGAGCCAGGCGCACGCCCTGGCGCCGGGCCTGGAGGGCAACCGCGCGGGCTCCGCGAATGAAATAGTCGCTCACGTCGCGGCCCTGGTCGTCCATGAGGCGGGCGCGGCCCTCGATGAGGTCCAGGCCCTCGCGGCCCCAGGAAGCGCCCACGAAGCGGGCCGGCGGCCGGGGCACTCCCAGGCCGCCCAGCACCTCGGGGCACAGGGCCAGAATTTCCTCGTCGCCCACCAGGGCCTTGATCTCCTCGTTCAGGGCGTGGCGGCCGTCGTAGCGCACCTTATGCCCCAGGAGGCAAGCGGAAACCAGGATCAAGCAACCACCTCCACCACGGACTCGCCGCCTTGGCGCGCGGCGATCTCGCCCACCAGGTAGGCCTCCTCGCCCAGCTCGGCGAGGCGGGAGATCACCGCCCCGGCCTGCTCGCCGGGCACCACTAGGGCCATGCCCAGCCCCCAGTTGAAGGTGCGGCTCATCTCGCGCTTGCTCAGGCCGCCGGCCTCTTGCAGCCAGGTGAACACCTGGGGCACCGGCCAGGAGCCCTCGCGGATCAGGGCGCGGCAGCCTTCGGGCAGCACCCGGGGCAGGTTTTCCAGCAGGCCGCCGCCGGTGATGTGGGCCGCGGCCAACAGCTCGAACTCGTCTTTAATTGCCAATACCGGCTTCACGTAGATCTTGGTGGGGGTGATGAGCGTCTGGCCCACCGTGCCTTCCAGGCCCTTGGCGTGGTCGTCCATGCCCAGATGGAGCTCTTCGAGCACGATCTTGCGCACCAGGGAGAAGCCGTTGGAGTGCAGGCCGCTGGAGCCCAGGCCCACGATGGCCGCGCCCGGGGCCACCCGGGAGCCGTCGATGATTGAACTGCGCTCGGCCAGCCCCACGGCAAAACCGGCCAGGTCATACTCGCCGGCCGGGTACATGCCCGGCATCTCGGCGGTTTCGCCGCCGATCAGGGCGCAGCCCGCCTGGCGGCAGCCTTCCACCACCCCGGCGATGACCGCCTCGGCCACGCCCAGCTCCAGCTTGCCCGTGGCCAGGTAGTCCAACAGGAACAGCGGCTTGGCTCCGGTGACCACGATGTCGTTGACCACCATGGCCACCATGTCGATGCCGATGGTGTCGTGCTTGCCCGTAAGAAAGGCGATCTTGAGCTTGGTGCCCACCCCGTCGGTGGAGCTGACCAGAACCGGCTCGCCGTCGGTCATGCCGGCCAGGGAGAACAGGCCCGAGAAGCCGCCCAGGCCCCCCACCACGCCCTCGGTGTGGGTGGATTTAACCAACGTGCCGATATTTTTGATGAACTGATCGGCTTTTTCTATGTCCACGCCAGCAGCGCGGTAACGGTCGTCCTGGCTCATGGGGGGCTGACTCCTCTGGTTTTAACCGGCCTTAACCTTAGCAGAAATCTCGGCGGGCATAAAGCGAAGCCACGGGCTTGACGCGGGCCGCCGGGGCGGGCAGAAATGGGGGGAGCAATTTTCCCTGGAGAGCCCCTTGCAAGCCTCGGTGACGCCTTTTGATCTGCCCTTGTTGGCCACCTCTCTGACCGCCCTGCCTGGGGTGGGGCCGGTGACCGCCCGCCGTCTGGCCGCGCGGGGCCTGCAAAGCTGGGGCGACGCCCTGTTCTTTTTGCCCGCCCGCTACCAGGACCGCCGCACTCCCACGCCCATCGCCGAGCTGAAGGAAGGCGACCTGGCCGTGGTGCGGGGCAGGGTGGCCGCCTCGGCCCTGTGGGGGCACAAGGGCAAGCTCTACCGCATGGTTATGGAAGATGCTACCGGCCGCATCACCTGCCTGTGGTTCCGCTTCAAGCGGGCTCATCTGGAAGGCTACGCCGAGGGCGCGGAGCTGTTCGTGGTGGGCGAGGTGAGCCAAGCCCCCAAGGGCGGTTTACAGCTGGTGCACCCGGAGCTTTACCGGGCCGAGGAGGTGGGGCCGGATCATCCCTCGGTGGGGCGGGTGGTGCCCATGTACCCCGAGGTGGAGGGCGTGGCCCCGGCCACCTTGCGCCGCTCCATGGCCGAGCTGATCAACCGGGCCACGGGAGACATCCCCGACCCCTTGGCCGGGCTGCTGCCCAAAGAGTTGTATCCCTTTGCCGCCGGGGAGGCCTTGGCCCGGGCCCACCAGCCGCCCAAGGACGCGGAGCCCCAGGACCTGGACCCGGCGATTGCCCCTTGGCGCAGGGCTCTGGCCGTTAATGAGCTGATCTACTTCGAGCTGGGCCTGGCCCTCAAGCGCCGCACCCGCGAAGCCGCGACGGCCGCGCCCCTGCAAGCGCCGGGCAAGCTCCTGGCCGCCTTGCTCAAAAGCCTGCCCTTCGCTCTTACCCCGGGCCAGAAAGAGGCCGTGGACGCCATCCGGCAGGACATGGCCCAGGGGCATCCCATGGGCCGCCTCTTGGCCGGGGACGTGGGCACCGGCAAGACGGTGGTGGCCGCCGCCGCCATCTGCCTGGCCGTGGAGGCCGGAGCCCAGGCCGCCATCATGGCCCCCACCGAGGTGCTGGCCCGGCAGCATCTGGCCACCCTACAAAGCTATCTGGAGCCGCTGGGCATCAGCATCGCCCTGGCCGTGGGCGGGGCCAATGGCAACAACGGCGCGGCTATCCGCGAGGCCGCCGCCGGGGGCGCCCAGGTTTTGGTGGGCACCCATGCCCTGTTCTCGGCCAAGGTGGCTTTCCAAAATCTTGGCCTGGCCATCATCGACGAGCAGCACCGCTTCGGGGTGCACCAGCGTTTGGCCCTGGCGGCCAAGGGCGCGCGGCCCCATCTGCTGGTGCTCTCGGCCACGCCCATCCCCCGCACCCTGGCCCTGGCCCTGGCCGGACATCTGGACCTGAGCGATCTGCCCGAGAAGCCCACCGGCCCGGCCAAGGTGGCTACCCGCGCCGTGGAGTTCGAGCACCGCAAGGCCGCGGTGGACGAGCTGGCCCGGGTGTTGAAGCGCGGGGAGCAGGCTTATGTGATCTGCCCCTTGGTGGAGGCCTCGGACAAGATCGAGGCCCAAGACGCAGTGGCCACGGCCCGGCGCTTGGAGGCCTACTTCCCGGATCACCGGGTGGAGCTGCTGCACGGGCGCATGGAGGGCGAGGCCCAGCAGGCCGCCCTGGCCCGCTTCCGCGCCGGTGAGAGTCGGGTGCTGGTGGCCACCACCGTGGTGGAGGTGGGGGTGGACGTTCCCGCCGCCACCCTGATGATCGTCCTGGGGGCCGAGCGCTTCGGCCTGAGTCAGCTGCACCAGCTGCGCGGCCGGGTGGGGCGGGGAGCCAAGCCCGGCGCCTGCCTGCTGGTGGCCGGACCCAACCCCGGCGACTTGGCCGCGCGGCGCTTGGCTGTGCTCACCTCGACCACCAACGGGGCCGAGATCGCCGAGGCGGACCTGTACTTGCGCGGCCCGGGCGAGGCCCTGGGCGAGAAGCAATCCGGCCTGCCGCCTTTCCGGGTGGCCCGCTGGGAGGTGGACGCCGAGTTGGTGCCGAGCCTCAGGGAGATCATCGCGGGCTGGCTGAAAGACGATCCGGAGCTGCGGAGCAAAAAGCTGGTTGCGGTGAAAAAAGAGGCGGTGCGGCGCTGGGGCCGGCGGTTGGGCCTGGTGGAAGCGGGGTAGGGGAAGAGAAAAAAATAGGTTGGGAAAAATGGGGGGCTACTGCTGTTTGCTTGCTCCGCCGAATAACGGAATTGCAGTCCGCTACCTCGCCGCCACCCGCCGCCCAGCGTGACCGTCTTGCCTGCTTAAAGGCCAGCCTAACGGCCTGCGCCGCCCTATCTCTTATCCATTAACAACTGCCCTGCCGATGTTGTTCGGCTTGTTTTCCAGCCACGTGCGCCGCAGGGGGGCGGCAGGGAAATTTCGCCAGGGGGGAAACTTTTGGCTTTATTTGGCGCCTTTGAAAGGTAAAAAATGTAGATAGGTTGCTTTGTTATTCACAGTGCCGATAGGGAGGATCCCATGCTTTGCAGTCTCGCCAATCTGGACCAAGGCAATCTGACCAGCATCCAGGAGCTGGAAAAGCAGGCCGGCGTAACGGTGCTGGCCTTTTCCTGCCAGGACCTGACCCCAGCGGCCCTGGATGCCGCCGTGCTCAGCCAATTGCAGAGCCTGGAAGAGAAGTTGGGCCTCTCCCTGGTGGCCATAAAGGCCTGAGCCGGCTTCGGCCGCCAGCCGTTATCAGCTCTTCTTTTTAAGCAAGTCCCCCAGGGCCGCGAAGGGCTGGTGGGTGGTGCCGCCGTCCGAGGCCTTTTGCGGCGCGTCCTGTTCATAGGACTGGGCCACCTGGTCGCGCTGATGCTCGTTGTCGTGGCAGTAAATGCACAACAGCTCCCAGTTGCTGCCGTCGGGCGGGTTGTTGTCGTGGTCGCTGTCCTTATGGTGCACGGTCAGCTCGCTGAGCCGCTTGCCGCTGAACTCGCGGCCGCAGCGCCCGCACACGTGGGGGAACATCTTGAGCGCCTTCTCGCGGTAGGAGCGCTCACGCTCGGCCCGGTTGCGCCGGGCCTCGGACAGCAGGTTGTCCCAGTTGTTATCAGCCGCCAACGATCCCTCTCCTTGTCGTCGCTCTAGAAGCTGAAGCCCAGGCCCGCGCCCCAGCCGTATTCCGAGTGCCACTGCCCCACCACGGACAGGTGGCTGTTGATCATGTAGCTTAGCCCGGCCTCGGCCTCCCAGAAGTCATGGGTATCGTAGCGCCAAGTTCCGAAAAGCGCCAGACGCGGGGTGAGGTCCCACACCCGGGCCAGCTCGACGCGCCCACCCAGGTCCGTGTCCATCCAGAACATGGAGTGCAGGTTGTAGGGCAAGAGGTAGTTGATGCCCACGATGCCCCGGGTCTTGTCCAGGGTGCCGGACTCGCCCTCCAGGTGCGCACCCGCGAAGGCCGAGAAGAAGCGGTTAACATGATAGGCCCAGGTGGGGATAGCCTCCCACTCGGCTTTGCTGCGCCGCTGCCAGCCCACCTCCCATTCCACCCCGATGACGTTGCGGGTGGAGGCGAGCTGCGCCTTGCCCTCGCTCATGTTGCTTAAGATGCTGCCCTCCACCATGGGGTACCAAGACTCGGTGTAGAGCCTGGGCCGCACCGCCTGCACTGCGGCGGGGGGCACGAAGCCCTGGTAGTGCACCAGCCGGGCCATGCCCGCCTTCATGTGATAGAGCAAATGGCAATGGAAGAACCAGTCGCCGAACTCGTCGGCCTTGAACTCGATCACCGTGGTGCTCATGGGGGCCACGTCCACGGTGTGCTTGAGCGGGGCGCGCTCCCCCTGGCCGTTGATCACCCTGAAGAAATGCCCGTGCAAATGCATGGGGTGGTGCATCATGGTGCGGTTGATCATGATGAAGCGCACCGTTTCGCCCTTTTTGATGCGGATCACGTCGCTGGCCGACAGAGGCTTGTTGTTGAGTAGCCACACGTAGCGCTCCATGTCGCCGTCCAGGGTCAGGCGGATGTCGCGCACCGGCTTGCCCTTGGCCAGGGCGGTGGAGTGCTTGGCGCGTAGCTTGGCATAGGGCGGCCAGGGGCGCTCCGGGCCGCCGTCTTTAGCCAGGGAAGGCGAGGCGCTCACGTCGCCGGCCAGGGGCGCTAAGTCATAGGACCAGCGCTTGCCGCTGGGCGGAGGGCTCGGGCCCATGGCTTCCATGGCCTTGCCCTGCGCCATGGCCGGAGCGGGCATCTTCATGCCGCCGTGCCCGCCCATGTCCATGGCCTTGTCCTGGCTTTGGCCCATGGCCATGTCCTTCATGTTGCCATGGTCCATATTCATTTGGCCCATGCCCGCCATGCCGGGCTTGTCGAACTTGCCCGCAGCCACCGCGCTGTCGGGCATGCCCATGGAGCCCGCCGGGGTCAGGGCCAGGATGCGGCCCAAGGAGGGCGTGCCGTGCATGAGGTACAGGTCCGGCCGGGGGATGGCCGGAGCGGGGTGGGGTGCTCCCTTGCCCAGCCACAGCGCCGCCCAGGAAGATCCGTCCTGGGCCGTGGCCCGGAACTCGTAGGAGCCTTTGCCAGGCAACTTGACGAGCAGGTCGTAGGTTTCGGCCACGCCGATCAAAAGGCGCTTTTCCTTGATGGGCTCCACCTCCTGGCCATCGGCCGAGAGGATGGTCAGGGGCCCGCCCGCGAACTCCACGTAGAAAAACGTGGAGGCCGAGCCGTTGATTACCCGCAACCGGAAGCTTTGGCCCGGCTGGGCGTCGATCTTCTGCATGGGTTTGCCGTTGATCAAGAAGCGGTCGTAGGCCACGTCCGCGATGTCCATGGGCGGCATGCGCACCATCTCGCGCATGGTGTAGTCGCCCAAACGGCTCAGCCGGGCCGCGCCGATAAGGCTCTGGGCCGAGCCCTTTTGCACCGAGAAAAATTCGCTGCCCCGCTTGAGGGCCTGCATAACGTAGCCCGGCGAGTCGTTGGTCCAGTCCGAGAGCACCAGCACCAGCTCGCGGTCGGCCGGTGACTTGTAATCCTTGGGCTTGATGACAATGGAGCCGTAAACCCCGCTCTGCTCCTGCAAGCGGGTGTGGGAGTGGTACCAGTAAGTGCCGCTCTGGCGGATGGGGAACTCGTAGGTGAAGGTGGCCCCCGGCGCGATGGGCGGGAAGCTGATGTCCGGCACCCCGTCCATGCCCGGCGGCACCAGGAGGCCGTGCCAGTGGATGGAGGTGTCCACGTCCATCTTGTTGGTCACCTGGATGCGGGCCGTGTCGCCTTCCACGAAGCGCAGGGTGGGGCCGGGGATGGAGCCGTTGACGGTCATGGCCGCGGCCGGCTGGCCGGTGAGGTTAACCTTACCCTGGGCGATAGTCAGATGATACTCGCGCACCTTGGCCAGGCCGGTGGCGGGCGCGGCCAGCAGGACCGGGATAATGAGCAGCAAGAATAAGAAGCGGACGGGTTTGGTCATGTGCGGGGGGCCTCCATTGCCTACTTACAAAGTATGGGAGGCTCTGCCGAACCAGTCAATGCGCGGCGGGGCGCCTCGGGTAAGACCCGAAGCGCCCCTCTGATTTAGATTTAGTCGCGGCTTAGTTGAAGGCGTCCTCCACCTTCCACTCCTGCCACACCTTGCCCACCAGGTCCTCGCCCGGGGTGAGCACCTTTTTGCCCGGCCGCCAGCCGCTGGGCGTGGCCTGGGCTCCCTGGCTCTCGCGCACCAGCTGGAAGGCCTGGATCTGGCGCAGGGTCTCGGCCACATTGCGCCCCACCGGCGGGGTGAGCATCTCCATGGCCTGCACCACGCCGTCCGGGTCGATGATGAAGCGGCCTCGCACGTCCACTCCGGCCTGGGGGTCGTACACGCCGTAGACTTCGCCCACCTTGCCGCCGCCGTCGCTCATCATGGGGAAGGGGATGCCGCTCTCCACCATCTTGGATAGCTCGTGATCCACCCACATCTTGTGCACGAACATGGAGTCCACGCTCATGGAGAGCACCTCCACGCCCAGCTTCTGAAACTCCGGATACTTCTCGGCGACCGCCGAGATCTCGGTGGCTCAGACAAAGGTGAAGTCGCCGGGGTAGAAGCAGAGCACCACCCATTTGCCCAGGTACTCGCTGAGCTGCACAGAGGCGAACTTGCCTTCATAGAAGCAGGGGGCGGTAAAGTCGGGGGCCTTGGTTCCTACGCGCACCATGGGACGCACCTCCGCGGCGGGGGTTTGACTAGTTTTTTCCTGGGGAGAGGGTTGATCCCCCACCACTCCCCCGGTGGGCCGGGCGCATCCGGCCTTTTGCTCTTTGGGCATACGGGTGTCTCCACCTGAGGGTTAAGCATTGGGATAAGCCATGCGAAATACATAGTTCTATTGAAAAGCCTAAAGGCAAAGGCCGGAGTTGTCTAGGGAATAAAGGTGATTCTCAGAGCTGAGGCGGAAAAGTAACCGAAAGCCGGGGGGCTATTTGCTTCGGCGGTCCTTGCGGCGCTCACGCTTCCAGGCGATGTCCTTTTTGATGCCTTTGCGCTTGTAGGGCTTTTCGGTTTCCTCTGGCATGAGGGTGAAGGAGCCGGGCGGAGAGTCGGCTGAAGGCATGGACGGGCTTTCGGGCGGCTTGGCCTTGGGCTTGGGCTTTTTGGCGGGCCGGGTTTGTTCGTCAATGGGCGGGCCCATGAGCGCGCTTGCCGGGGCCCAGTCGCACAAAAAGTACTCGCCCCAGGCCGGGAACATGGCCCCCTGGTCGCTTGCCTGGTGGGCCTGCACCGTGACCAGCACAGGCTCGGAGTCCCGGCGCTGGCCCAGCTTGAGGGCAGCTTCCTTGGTTGTGGCCAGGAGCCAGGGCCGTCCGTCGTGCCCGGCCTCCAGGCCCCGGCGGTGCAGGGCGGGCCAGGCCTTGCGCCGCGCGCCCAAATACAGGTGCGCCGGAGGCGTGGCCCCGTAGTCGGGCCCGGGGTAGTCCCGCTGGGTCACCCGCACCAGCTTGCCGTCGCACTCAACCAGCTCCGGGTCCACCCGGTTGGCCGCGTCCTCGATCATGCTGCCACGCAGGTGCCGCCAGCCCTCTTCCTGGTGCAGGGCGGCCAGGAGCTCCTTCACCGGCACCCAGCCGTCCTCCAGGGGATACAGGCCGAACTCGGCCGGGGCCACGCCCAGGGCGTAACGCAGCATTCGAACCAGGTTGTCCTCTTTTTGGGATTGGCGCTTGGGCATGGCGAATCAGGCGGCGATCAGCGCACCTCTTGCGTGACCCCCCTGGGGGTGACCAGGTAGCGCTTGACGCCCAGAGGGTGCTCCACCTCGATCTTCCAGGCAGTGGGGCTGGCGTCCAATAGCTTGACCTGCACCGGAGCGGGGTCGCTCAGCCCTAGGGCCTTTAGCTTGAGCAAGGTGATCTGGGCCGGGCCCGCAGTGGGCGTGACCTGGCTGGTTTGCGTGGCGGCCTGGTTGGGCTGGGCCGAGGCCGGGGTTGCGGCCGGGGCCTTGCTCAGGAGCTGATAGATCTGTTGCGCCACCTTCAGGGCCTTGTCGTCCTGGTTGTCCATGCGCCGCTGGTAGTGGGAGCCCACGAAGATGGCCACTATGCACAGGGCGGCCAACAGGGCGATGGCCTCGGAGCTGACCAGCTTGCGATAGGCGCTCATGACTACTCCTTGGCTTGGTGGGTCACCTTGCCGCCGCGGATGGTCAAGACCGCGCGGCCGGGCAGGGTGCGGCCGGCAAAGGCGGTGTTCTTGGACATCGATAGCATGGCTTCCGGCTCCACCACCCAGGGCGCGGCTGGATCGAACACGCACACGTCTGCCGGGCCGCCTTTGGCCAGGCTGCCGCCAGGCAGTCCCAGGATGCGGGCCGGGGAGGCGGTGAGGCGCTCGATGGCCTGGCTCAGGGACATAAGGCCTTCGTTCACCAGCTCCAGGATGATGCCCAGGGCGGTCTCCAGGCCGGTGACCCCGAAGGCGGCCAGCCCGAACTCCAGTTCTTTTTCCAGGACCGAGTGGGGGGCGTGGTCCGTGGCCACCGCGTCGATGATGCCCTCGGCTAGGCCCCGGCGCACCGCCTCGCGGTCCGCGGCCGAGCGCAGGGGCGGGTTCATTTTGCGGTGAGTGTCGTACTCGCCCACGTCCTCGTCGCACAGGGCCAGATAATGCGGCGCGGTCTCGCCGCTCACCGCCCAGCCCGCTTCCTTGGCCCGGCGCAAGGCCTCCACGCTGCCCGCGCAGGAGATATGGCAGATGTGCACCCGCGCTCCGGTGAGCCCGGCCAGGGCCAGGTCGCGCTCCACCGCGATCACCTCGGCCTGGGCCGGGATGCCCGGCAGGCCCAGGCGGGTGGAGGTGGGGCCCTCGTGCATGGCTCCGCCGGCCGAGAGGCTCTTCTCCTCGCTGTGGCACACCACCGGGATGTCGAAGCCCGAGGCGTACTCCATGGCTCGGCGCAGGAGGCGGCTGTCGCTCACCGGGTGGCCGTCGTCGCTCACCGCCACGCAGCCCGCGTCCTTTAGCTCGGCCATCTGAGTGAGCGCCTTGCCCGCCAGGCCCGGGGTGATGGCCCCCACCGGGTAGACCCGCGCGCTGCCCGCCTTGGCCGCCCGCTCCAGGATCTGCTCGGTCACCGCCGCGCTGTCGTTCACCGGGTCGGTGTTGGGCATGCAGCACACGGCGGTGAAGCCGCCGGCCGCCGCCGCGGCGGTTCCGCTGGCGATGGTCTCCTTGTACTCCTGGCCAGGTTCGCGCAGATGCACGTGCAGGTCGATGAACCCCGGGGCCACCACCTTGCCGGAGCAGTCGATGACCTTGGCGCTCTTGGGCGGGTCGATCTTGCTGCCCACGGCTTCCACCCGGCCCTTGGCCAGGAGCAGGTCGCCTTTTTTATCCAGTCCGCTGGCCGGGCAGAGCAGCCGGCCGCCCTTGAGCAATATGGGGCGTGGGGCGCTCATGCGGCCTCCGGTCCGATCAAGAGGTAGAGAAGGGCCATGCGCACCGCCACGCCGTTGGCCACCTGATCCAGGATCAGCGACCAGGGGCCGTCGGCCACTTCGGGGGACATCTCCACCCCCCGGTTGATGGGCCCGGGATGCATCACCACCACGTCTTTCTTGGCGGCGCGCATCTGCTTCATGCCCAACCCGAAGCGCTGGGCGTACTCGCGCAGGGTGGGGAAGAGCACGTCGGTGAGGCGCTCCTGCTGCACCCTGAGCATGATGATCACGTCCGCGTCCTCCACCGCCTCTTCCATGCAGGTGGCCACCTTGGCTCCCAGGGTGTCCGCCGCCGGGGGAATGAGAGTGCGCGGTCCGTAGAAAGTCACCTCGCTGCCCATGGTGGTCAGGCCGATGAGGTCCGAGCGGGCCACCCGGGAGTGGGTGATGTCGCCGATGATGGAGACCTTGAGGCCATCCAGATGGCCCTTGGCCTGGCGAATGGTCAGCATGTCCAGCAGGCCCTGGGAGGGGTGCTCGTGGGCCCCGTCCCCGGCGTTGATGATGGATATGGGTATGTGCTTGGCCAGCAAATGGGGCGCGCCGGACTGGGAATGGCGCATCACGATGCAGTCCGGGCTCATGGCCAGAAGGTTCTTGGCCGTGTCGATGAGGGTCTCGCCCTTGGTCAGGCTGCTGGTGGAGGCCGAGAGGCTCACCGTGTCCCCGCTCAGGCGCTTGGCGGCCAACTCGAAGGAGGTTCGGGTGCGGGTGGAGGCCTCGTAAAAGAAATGCACGATGGTCTTGCCGCGCAGGGTGGGCACCTTGCGGATGGGCCGGTAACTAATTTCTTTTAGAGACTCGGCGGTATCCAGAATGGTGGTGATCTCTTCGGCCGAGACCCCTTCCAGGCCCAGCAGGTTGCGGCGCGACAGGCTCACTTGACCTCCCTGTGCGGGCCATGCGGCCCTGAATCAGCCCAAAAAAAACCCCCACTCACCGCGAGGGGTGTGGAGGCCCATCCACCTATTTGCCCCGGCTCAAGGTTGCCGGGACCTTGGTTTGCAGCCATGCTTTTCGCCTTGCCGCTTCATGAGTAACTTAACTAGCTTTGATAGCAAACCACACGGGTTCTGTCAAGGACACAAGGCCCTTTTGAGGCCCTGGCCATGGGCCCGATGGCCGCACCTAGACACTTGTTGCGCTACATGGTACACCTGGGCTCATGGGCGGCAAGCTGCAAAAATACGTGGCGTCCCTGGGTCGGAGCACCCACCTGGCCGGCGAGGTGGTGCACGTGGAGGAGATACCTCCCCGCCCGGCCCATTACGCGAGTATCGACCCGCCCCTGCCCGAGGGCCTGGCCGGGGCCTTGGCCGCCCAGGGCATAACGCAGCTCTACTCCCACCAGGCAGCCGCGCTGAACCTGGTGCGCGCGGGCCGCGACGTGGTGGTGGCCACCCCCACCGCCTCGGGCA
Source organism: Desulfarculaceae bacterium (assembly GCA_020444545.1). NCBI lineage: Bacteria > Pseudomonadati > Thermodesulfobacteriota > Desulfarculia > Desulfarculales > Desulfarculaceae > Desulfarculaceae bacterium. The sequence continues at coordinate 567,466 of JAHLKT010000002.1, forward strand.
AGAGCCTGGTCTATACCCTGCCGGTGCTGGAGCGTCTGGTCGCTGATCCGGACGGCACCGCCCTGTTCCTGTTCCCTTTGAAGGCCCTGGAGCAGGACCAGATGGCCGCGATCAACCACCTGGCCCTTAGCGCGGGCCTGGGGCCGGTGGCTGCCATCTACGACGGCGACACCCCGGACGGTCAGCGCCGCAAGCTCCGGCAAAAGCCGCCGCCCATCCTGATTTCCAACCCGGACATGCTGCACCAGGCGGTGTGCGCCTTCCCCTCGGCCTGGGACAATTTCCTCGCGCGGCTCCGCTACATCGTCATCGACGAGGTGCACGCCTATCGCGGGGTGTTCGGCAGCCACGTCTCGGCGGTGTTGCGGCGGCTGCTGCGCCTGGCCGCCAAGCGGGGCAGCCGCCCGGGCTTCGTGCTCTCTTCGGCCACCATCGCCAACCCCGGCGAGCACGCGGCTGCCCTAACCGGCCGGGAGTTCGCGCCGGACCAGGTGGTGGACTTCTGCGGCGCGCCGGCGGCCGGGCGCTTATTTGCCTTGGTGAACCCCGGCGGGGCCGCCTCCACCACGGCCAGCCATCTGGTGGCCACGGCGGTAAAGCGGGGCCTGGCCACCATCTGCTTCACCAAGAGCCGCATCCATACCGAGTTGATCCACACCTGGGTCACCCGGGCGCATCCCGAGCTCAAGGACCTGGTGGCAGGCTACCGGGCCGGGTTCCTTCCCGAGGAGCGGCGGCAGATCGAGCATGACCTTTCTGCGGGCCGTCTGGCCGGGGTGATCACCACCAGCGCCCTGGAGATGGGCATCGACATCGGCGGCCTGGATTTGTGTGTGTTGGTGGGCTATCCCGGCTCGCAGATAAACACCTGGCAGCGGGGCGGCCGGGTGGGGCGGGCCGGGCGCGACAGCGCGGTGGTGCTGGTGGCCAAGCCCGACGCCCTGGACCAGTGGCTCATCTCCCACCCGGCCGAGTTCTTCGCCCGGCCGGTGGAATCGGCGGTGCTGGACACGGCCAACCCCCAGATACTCAGCAAGCACCTGATCTGCGCGGCTGCCGAGGAGCCTCTGGCCGCGGACGACGAGTTTTTCCACCCCAGCGAGCACCCCGAGGCCCTGGCCCGGGCCAGCCAGGACGGGCAACTGTTGCTGGACGCGGAGGGGACACGCTATTTCACCCCGCGCAAGCGGCCCCAGCGCGAGGTGGACCTGCGCGGCGCGGGCGAGTCTCTGGCCATCCTGGACCACCAGGGCAAGGTGGTGGGCTCCTTTGATGGGGTGCGGGTGTACAAGGAGGGCTATCCCGGAGCCATCTACTTGCACCGGGGGCGCACCTATCAGGTCAAGGAGCTGGACCTGGAGCACAAGAAGGTGCGGGTGGCTCCGGTCAGGGTCGACTACTACACCCACGCGCGCAGCGAAAAAGAGACCGAGATTCTGGAAGAGACCGGCCGCCGGCCCGTGGCCAACTTCCTGGTGCACCAGGGGCGGCTCAAGGTTACCGAGCAGGTGACCGGGTACGAACGGCGGCGGCTCTCGGGCGGGGACCTCATGGGGGTCTATCCCCTGGACCTGCCCGAGCTGACCTTTGAGACCCACGGCCTGTGGATCGACATCGAGGACCTGTTGCGCGCGGCCCTGGAAAAGGCGGGCCGCCACTTCATGGGCTCCATCCACGCCCTGGAGCACGCGGCCATCAGCATGTTCCCCCTGTTCGCCCTGTGCGACCGCGACGACATCGGGGGCATCTCCATCCCCCTGCACCCCCAGACCGGCAAGGCGGCGGTGTTCATCTACGACGGGGTGCCCGGAGGGGTGGGCCTGGCCGAAAAGGGCTTTGACATCATCGAGGAGCTTCTGGAGCGGGTGGTGGAGCTGTTGGACCACTGCGCCTGCGAGGACGGCTGCCCGGCCTGTGTGTTCAGCCCCAAGTGCGGCTCGGGCAACAAGCCCCTGGACAAGGCGGGCTCCTTGCACCTGACCCGCCTGCTGCTGGGCCAGGAGGAGCTTGTGCAGGTGGAGGTGGAGCCCGAGGCCCGGCCCATGATCACCCCGCCCAAGGACCAGGGCCGCGACGCGCCGCTGAGCTTCGGGGTGTTCGACCTGGAGACCCAGAAGCTGGCCGCCCAGGTGGGGGGCTGGGGCAACACCCACCTCATGCGCGTCAGCGTGGGGGTGCTCTACGACTCCGAAGCCGGCGAGTGCATCGCGTACCAGGAAAAGCAGGTGCCCCAGCTCATCAAGCGTCTAAACGAGTTGGAGCTGGTCATCGGGTTCAACCAGATGCGCTTCGACTACGGGGTGCTCTCGGGCTACACCGGCGAGGATCTGCGCCGCCTGCCCAATCTGGACCTGCTCCTGGAGGTGCAGGAGGCCCTGGGGCATCGCCTGAGCCTGGACGCCCTGGCCGGGGCCACCCTGGGCGCGGCCAAGACGGCGGACGGCTTGCAAGCGGTGGAGTGGTGGAACGAAGGGCGCATGGAGGAGCTGACCGCCTATTGCCAGGCCGACGTGGAGCTGACCCGCGATTTGTTCCTTTTCGGCCAGCGCGAGGGCTATCTGCTCTATGAGCGCAAGGGCGGCGAGCGTTTGCGCATCCCGGTGGACTGGTCCTGGCGGGCCATCCGTGACAAGCTGGGGCTGTGAGACGGGGAACGCCAAAGAGGAGGGGAGACATGACAAGCACCGCGAAAAAGTCAAGCGGTCTGATCATTGCGGGATGGCTGATCCTGGCGGCTTTCATCCTGTTGCGCTGCCTCACGGGCGGCAGCCAGGCGGAGCTCGTGGTCAAGCTGGGGCCGTTTTTGTTCCTGGCCCTGCTGGTGGGCTTTGCCCTGTTGCACGGCATAGCCCTCTATGGCGGCAAGAACTTCGCGGTGTTCCTGGCCATCGCCTTTGTGGTGAGCTGGCTCTATGAAAATTGCAGCATCATAACCGGCTTCCCCTTTGGCCATTACTATTACACCGCCGTGCTGGGCCCCAAGCTCTGGCACGTGCCGGTGTTCATCATGGGGGCCTACGCGGCGGTGGGCTATCTGGCCTGGACCCTGGCCCAGGTATTGCTGGGCAACTACCAGAGCCCCTTGCAGGGCAAGAACCTGTTCTTCGCGCCCCTGGTGGCCAGCTTTGTCATGGTGCTGTGGGACGTCTGCCTGGACCCGGTCAAGGCGACCATCGCCAAGCAATGGATTTGGGAGCAGGGCGGGCCTTACTTTGGTATTCCCCTGACCAATTACGCTGGTTGGTTCCTGTGCGTTTACACGATTTTCCAGTTGTTCGCCTGGTACATGCGGGGCAAGAATACGCCGTCGCGCCATGATTTGTTTGGCCAACGCTCCTTTTGGCTGCTGCCGGGATTCATGTACGGAACCATCTTGCTGGAGCTGCCCTTTTTGGCCCTGACCCGGCCCAACAAGACAGTCACCTCCATGGACCATCAGCAATGGTGGACCGCGGACATATATGGGAGTATGACCTTAATTTGGGTGTTCACCATGATTTTCGTGACTGTGCTGAGCACGTTCAAGATCATGGATCAGGTCAAGGATGCAACGGCATCACGGAATTAACTCGGAGGGTTTTTTGCGCATTAGTTTGTGCCATCGCATTTGGGTTCTTGTGCCCTGGGGAAAAGACTAGTTCAGGCAGGGCCGGCGTTCGATAACCCCGGCCCCTAGCAACTGAACCCCCACGGAAACAAGGACAATGCAAGACAGAGAGATTAAGCCAGAGGAGATAATAGAAGCGCTTTGCGCCATGCACCAAGGCCTGCCCCGGGGCGGGCCGGGTAGCGACGACTACACCAGGCGGGCCCTGAGCAGGCTGGAGGACCTTCCAACCTCGCCACGGGTCCTGGACATAGGCTGCGGGCCGGGCAAGCAGACCTTGGTTTTGGCCGAGGAGCTGGGCGTGTCGGTAATGGCGGTGGATTTTTACCGCCCCTTTCTGGACCAGCTGGAGGCGGACGCCGAGCAGCGGGGCCTGGCCGGGCTGGTGCGGGCCGTGCATGGAGACATGCAGCAACTGGAGTTTGCCCCGGCCAGTTGGGACCTGATCTGGTGCGAAGGGGCCATATTTATCCTGGGATTCGCCAAGGGGCTGCGCATGTGGCGGCCCTGGCTGGCTCCAGGCGGCTATGTGGTGGTGAGCGAGTGCTCCTGGCTGCGGCCCAACCCGCCCCGGGAGATAGCCCAGTTTTGGGACCAGATGTACCCGGAGATCGGCCAGATCCAGGATGACCTGGAGGTGATCCGCTCCGCCGGCTATGAGGTGGTGGATCACTTCATCCAGGCCCCCTCGGCCTGGTGGGATAATTACTTCGGCCCCCTGTCGGCCCGCATCGACGAGCTGAGCAAGCAGGGGGGCAATGACCCGGCCCTGGAGCTGGTTATGCAGCGGTCCCGTCATGAGATGGAGCTGTATCGCCGGTATCAGGATTGGTACAGCAACGTGTTCTATGTGATGCGGGCCATTTAGCAAGCAAACGGGGCATGGCCTGTCCGCGCGGGCGGGCCATGCCCCACATCATTTGATAGTTAGGCAGAATCGTTCATGTCCCAGTCTTTGATCCCAGGGGAACAATGCGCCGCCTGCCTGCAGGGGCTCATCGAGGCCACCATTACCGGCTCCAACCTGGAGCCCGTGGCCGAAGAGGCCCTGCGCGCCGAGATCGCGGCCTACACCCAAGACGCCCTGGAGAGGGGACTGGCCCCGGCCCAGGTGGCCAGCGGTTTCTTTGCCCTGGCCCGGGAGCGCTCCGGGGTGGACGATCCCTTCACCCAGAAAAAGGCGGCTGACTTCGCGGCGGCCCAGGAAGCGGCGGCCAAGCTGGGCGACCAGCCAGACACCTTTTCGGCCCGCGCCCGGGTGGCCATCCTGGGCAACGCCATCGACCATTTCTTCCTGGCCGATACCAGCCGGCTGTGGGAAGAGGGCGGGGGCCTGGAGCTGGGGCGCGACGACCTGGCCCGGGCGGAGATGCATCTGCGCCCCGGCGCCTCGGTGGTGATCCTGGCCGACAACTGCGGGGAGCAGTCCTTCGACCGTCTGCTGGTGGAGCATTTGGAGAACCGGGGCTGCGCGGTGTCCTATGTGGTGAAAAGCGGCCCGGCCCAGAACGACCTGACCCTGGCCGACCTGGCCGCGGCCAACCAGGCTCACGGCCTGGGCGAGGTGCTGGCCTGGAGCCCGGCCGCGGTGGGACTGGACCCGCATGCAATGCCGCCGCGTTTGGAAGACCTGCTGGACGAGGCGGACCTGGTCATCGCCAAAGGCATGGGGCACTACGAGACCCTGGCCGTGGCCGGGGGCATGCTGGAACGCGGCGCGGCTCCCTGGCACCTGCTGTTGTTGTTCCTGGCCAAATGCGACGCCATCGCGCGGAGCGCGGGCGCGGGCAAGGGGCAGGGCGTGGCCCTGTATCTGCCGGCCGCTTGATGCCCAACCCCGGCCGGGGTTACCATGCTGACATGAAAAAACCCGCCACTTACCATCGCCAAATTCTCTGGCTGGCGCTGCTTCTGAGCGTCCTGGCCCTGCTGAGCGCCTGCGGCAAGCCGGGCCCGCCGCCCAAGCCCACGGCCGTCAACTCCCTGCGCCTGGTGGCCGAGGCCGACTGGCCCTTATTGCTGGACGACCTGGAGGCCAAGAGCTTCTTCGCGGCGGCCGAGTCCTCCCTGGGCTATCTGCGCCGGGTCAAGCCAAACAAGCGTTTCAGCTTCGGGCCCTACCACATGACCGCCGCCCAGATGGCGGCCATGCTGGAGGAGCTTAAGGACCTGCTCTACCGCGAGCCCGACCCGGTGAAGCGCAGCGAGTTTTTGCGCGGCAAGTACGCCCTGCTGGAGGCCGTGGGCCGCGACGGCGAGGGCGAGGTGCTTATGACCGGCTATTACGAGCCGGTGCTCACCGCCCGCAAGATGGAGCAGGGCAGCTTCGTTTATCCCATCTACGCCCTGCCCGAGGACCTGGTGTGGATCGACCTCAGCCTGTTCAACCCGGAGCTGCCCAAGAAGCGCCTGGTGGGGCAGGTGAGCGGGCACAAGGTGCGGCCCTACCCGGATCGCGAGGCCATTGACTTCAAGCAGGTCCTGGAGGGCAAGGCCGAGGTGCTGGGCTACGTGGGCGACCCGGTGGAGGTGTTCTTTTTGCACATCCAGGGATCGGGCCAGCTGGCGTTCGGCGACGGCTCCCGCCTCCGGGTGGGCTACGCGGCCAGTAACGGCCAGCCCTACCGCTCCATCGGGCGCATGATGCTCAAGGAAAAGCTCATGGAGCCCGGCTCCATGTCCATGCAGGAAATCAAGGCCTATCTGGAGGCCCACCCCGAGCAGCGGCGCAAGGTGCTCACCCACAACCCCTCGTATGTGTTTTTCCGGCCCCTGCCGCCCACCGGCGGGCCGCTGGGCTGCTTCGAGCAGCCCCTGACCGCCGGGCGCAGCATCGCCACGGACCGGCGGCTCTTCCCGGGCCTGGCCCTGGGCTTCATTGACGGCACCATGCCCGCCGAGAGGGGAGGGGAGCGCCGCTTCTCGCGCTTCGTGTTCAACCAGGACACGGGTGGGGCCATCCGGGGGCCGGGGCGGCTGGACCTGTTCTTCGGCTCCGGGCCCCAAGCCGGGGCCCTGGCAGGGCGCATGAAGAACCCAGGGCGCATGTATTTCTTTTTTCCCAAGGAACTGATGGGCAGGTGAACCATGGCGGTTGAAAAGATGATCGGTGAGACCCGGCTGATCCTGAGCCAGGGGGACCTTACCCAGGCCGACGAGGAGGCCATGGTAAACGCGGCCAACAGCGCCTTGGCCGGGGGCGGGGGCGTGGACGGGGCCATCCACCAGGCGGGGGGCCCGGAGATCATGGCAGAGGGCCGGGCCATCGGGCACTGCCCCACCGGCGAGGCGGTGATCACCACCGCGGGCAAGCTAAAAGCCAAGAAGGTGATCCACACCGTGGGGCCCATTTACCAGGGCCGCCCCGAGGACCCCCGTCTGCTGGCCAGGGCCTACCGGAGCTCCCTGAAGCTCGCCGCCGAGTACAAGCTGAAAAGCGTAGCCTTCCCCAGCCTGTCCACCGGGGCCTACGGTTATCCCCTGGCCGAGGCGGCCCAGGTGGCCCTCCAGGCGGTCAAGGAGGGAATCGAGGCCAATCCCGGCTCTTTCCAGCGGGTGCGCTTCGTTTTGTTCAGCCAAGCGGCCTATGACGCCTACGCCCAGGCCCTGGCGCGGCTCTGAAATACCAAACAGCCCCCCAAATAAGCCGGAATTGCCGGGCGCGCCTTGACATTTGCCGGGGCAAATGGTCAAATTTTTGACTAAGACTGCCGCTGAAGCGCCCGTCCGGGGCGTTTCACTCTCTGCCTCATTCCAAGCGGTTGGGCTTGACAACCCTTTGCTGATTGCTAGAATGGGTTGTAGGAATCATTATCAAGGAGAGCCACAATGGAAACGCCAGGAAAACTCCGCATGACCACCCAGAGGCAGGTCATCATGGAGGAGCTCCAGAGCGTCAAGAGTCACCCCACCGCTGGGGAGCTTTGCCAGATGGTGCGCCGCCGTTTGCCCCGTATCAGCCTGGGCACGGTGTATCGCAACCTGGACATCCTTTCCCGGGCGGGCATGATCCAGAAACTGGACGTGGCCGGCCAGGAGATGCGCTTCGACGGCAACACCATGAACCACTACCACCTGCGCTGCCTGGAGTGCGGCCGGGTGTTCGACGTGGAGATGGACCTGCTGTCCGATGTGGAAGAGCGCCTGGCCCAGGAATCGGGCTTCGAGGTGCTGGGCCATCGTCTGGAGTTCGTGGGGCGTTGCGAGGCCTGCCAGGGCCGGGGCCCCAGCCACTAAATCCGGCTTATGAAAATTTGGAGCGACACTCATGGCGTCCGTTGACGACAAGAAAGTATTGAAAGCGCTGTCCGGGGCCAAGGAGCCCATGAGCAACAAGCAGGTGGCCGAGAGCGCCGGCTTGGAGAGCAAGCAGGTTTCCGGCACCATGAGCGCCCTGAAGAAAGAGGGCCTGGTGGAAAGCCCGGTCCGCTGCAAGTACAGCATCACCGCCGCCGGCAAGAAGGCCCTCAAAGGCTAGGCGACGCCGCGCGGCGATTCTCACGTTCACGTTCCCCTTTTTGGAGGTGACAGCATGGCCAGCCTGAAAGGCAGCCAGACCGAGAAGAATTTGTTGACCGCCTTTGCCGGCGAGTCTCAGGCCCGCAACCGCTACACCTATTTCGCCTCGGTGGCCATGAAAGAAGGCTACCGTCAGATGTCCGAGGTGTTCACCGAGACGGCCAACCAGGAGAAGGAACACGCCAAGCGCCTGTTCAAACTGCTGGAGGGCGGCGAGGTGGAGATCAGCGCAGCTTTCCCCGCCGGAATCATCGCCCCCACTCTGGACAACCTCAAGGCCTCGGCGGCCGGCGAAAACTACGAGTGGACCGAAATGTACCCCGGGTTCGCCAAAGTGGCTTTGGAAGAAGGCTTTGGCAAGATCGCCGGAGTGTTGGAGTCCATCGCCGTGGCCGAGAAGTTCCACGAGAAGCGCTACCTGGCCCTGGCCGGCAACATCGAGCAGGGCCTGGTGTTCAAGCGCCCCGGCCCGGTGGTGTGGCGCTGCATGAACTGCGGCTACGTGCACGAAGGTGAAGAGGCTCTTCTTGAGTGCCCGGCCTGCGCCCATCCCCAGGCCCACTTCGCGCTCATTTGCGAAAATTGGTAGCAGTCGCTTACCATATAAAAAGCGTGAAAAACTGAAACCAATCTTCTTTGCCCAAGGAGGCGAATCATGGCCGACAGGCTTCAGGTTTACAAATGCGACGTGTGTGGCAATATAGTTGAGTTGATCAAGGTCGGCGGCGGCGAGCTGGTCTGCTGTGGCGAGCCCATGAAGCTGCAGAGCGAGAACACCACCGACGCGGCCCAGGAAAAGCACGTGCCGGTGATCGAGAAGATCGACGGCGGCTACAAGGTGACGGTGGGCAGCGTGCCCCATCCCATGGAAGAAAAGCACTGGATCCAGTGGATCGAGCTGGTCGCCGGAGACAAGGCCTACATGGAGTTTTTGAACCCCGGCCAGGCGCCGGAGGCCACCTTCCTGGTGGACGCCTCCGGGGTCACCGCCCGAGAGTATTGCAACCTCCACGGTCACTGGAAAGCCAGCGCCTAATCTAGAGATTTAGGAGATACCACATGAAAAAGTACGTGTGCGGCGTTTGCGGATACGTTTACGACCCCGAGGCCGGCGATCCCGACAGCGGCGTGGCCCCCGGCACCGCCTTTGAGGACCTGCCCGACGACTGGACCTGCCCGGTCTGCGGCGCCTCCAAGGACCAGTTCTCCCCCGAGGACTAGTTCCCGACCAGGGGCCGGGCCGCCCGTGGTCCGGCCCTTGTTTTGCTTTTCGCCATTAGGCGTGTCTAACTCAGTGAGCGGATGCTGTCATGAAACCGGTTGAGATCAAAAAAGACATTTATTGGGTGGGCGCGGTGGACTGGGACATCCGTGACTTCCACGGCTATTCCACCTACAAGGGCTCCAGCTACAACGCCTATTTGGCCAAGGACGAGAAGGTCGCTCTCTTCGACACCGTGAAGAAGCCCTTCTACATGGACCTGATGCACCGCATCCACAACCTCATGGACCCCCAGGAGATCGACTACCTGGTGGTCAACCACCTGGAGATGGATCATTCCAGCTCCTTGCCCCAGGTGGTGGAGGCGGTCAAGCCCTCCAAGATCTACACGTCCAAGATGGGGGCCAAATCCATGGCCGCCCACTACAAGATCGACAACTGGCCGGTGGAAGCGGTGGGCACGGGCGACACCCTTAGCCTGGGGGCGCGCAACATCCACTTTTTGGAGACGCGCATGGTCCACTGGCCGGACAGCATGTTCTCCTACATCCCCGAGGAGAAGCTCCTGATCTCCAATGACGGCTTTGGCCAGCATTGGGCTACCAGCGAGCGCTTCGACGATGAGGTGGACAACGAGGAGTTGATGCGCCAGGCGGCCAAGTACTACGCCAACATCCTGTTGCTGTACTCGCCGCTGATCCAGAAGCTCATCAAGTCCGTGGGCGAGATGGGCCTGGAGATCGACATGATCGCCCCGGACCACGGCCTTATCTGGCGCGGCAACCCGGGCCAGATCCTCAAGGCGTATGACACCTGGAGCCAGCAGAAGACCACGGCCAAGGCCCTGGTCATCTACAGCACCATGTGGCACAGCACCGAGATGATGGCCAAGGCGGTCTACGACGGCCTGCTGGACCAGGGGCTGTCGGTGCAGCTTCTCAACCTGGAAAAGGTGCACCGCTCCGAGGTCATGACCGAGGTGCTGGATGCCAACGCGCTGGTCTTCGGCTCGGCCACCCTGAACAACGGCATGATGCCCAACATGGCCGACCTGCTGCACTACATGAAGGGCCTCAAGCCCACGGGCAAGATTTGCGGCACCTTCGGCTCCTACGGCTGGAGCGGCGAGGCGTCCAAGCTCATCGCCGCCGAGCTGGAGGCCATGAAGCTGGAGCTGGTGGGCGACCCGGTCAGGGTGAACTGGGTGCCCAACCACGATACCCTCAAGCCCTGCCGCGAGTTGGGCACGAAGATCGGGCGCATGGTGGTCGAGCAGAATCTGCCCGCCTCCTGCCGCGCCATCTACTGCGGGGATTAGCGGAGCTACGATGGCCCCGGCGGCCAGCTCCCGGCGGCAGGTGCGCCGCCTTTTGGAGCAGCCGGATTTTGCCGCGGCCTTGGATGAGATTAAAAAGCTGCCTCCCGAGCGGGCGCTCAAGCACTTGCAGGCCGCATTGGCCGCGGGCAAGGCAGAGACAAAGTGGCGGGCGGTCACGGCCCTGGGCGCGGTGATCGCTGGGCTGCCCACAGAGAACCTGGAGGCGGCGCGGGAGTTCCTGCGCCGCCTTCTTTGGTGCCTCAACGAAGAGTGCGGGGCCTCGCCCTGGGGAGTGGCCGAGGCCCTAGGCGAGATTCTGGCCAACTCGCGCACCCTGGCCCAGGAGTACGCCAACCTGCTGATCTCCTACATCCAACCCGAGGGGCACAATTTTTTGGATTGGGAGCCGCTGTTGGCCGGGGCGGTGTGGGGAGTGGGGCGCCTGGCTTCGGCTCATCCCGGCCTAGCCGGGGAGCGCGGGGCCGGGGAGAGCCTGATGTCCCTGTTGGGCAGCGACTCGGCGGCCGTGCGGGGGACAGCCGCCTGGGCCTTGGGCAACCTGGGGCAGGGGCATGGGGCGGCCGAGGCCCTGGCCGAGCTGGCCGAAGACCCCGCCGAAGTGGAGCTGTGGCGAGAAGGAGTCCTGTGGGAGACCACCGTGGGCAGCCTGGCCAGGGAAGCTGAGGATAAAATAATAAATAACAATGGGTAATCAATAAAAGATAATATTTGACATTAATAAAAAAAGTTAACATCCCACAAATCAATATAAAAACAGGCAGAATATTAGGCTGAGCCGCTATCCCGCGCCAAGGGTTGACACCCGGATGGCGCCGCGCTAATTTCGTTGTATACGAGATACAAGACAGCGGGCGGCTTGGCCAAGGCCGCCGGGGAGTCGGGCAAGGTGAGCAAGGACGGCAAGAGCACTTTCAAGCGGCGGCGCTCCCTGGGGCAGGAGGTTACCCTGCATCTGAAACAGCAGGTGGTGCGGGGCGAGTTCAAGCCCGGCCACCGCCTGGTGGAGGAGAACCTGGCCCGCGAGCTGGGCATCAGCCGCACCCCGGTGCGCGAGGCCCTGCACCGCCTGGAACAGGAGGGTGTGCTCACCAAACGCCCCCGGGGCGGCTATCAGGTGCGTCCCCTGGCCCCGGAGGAGGTGCGCGACGCCTTGGGGGTGCGCTCGGTGCTGGAAGGCTACTGCGCCGAGCTGGCCTCCAGCCAGGCCCCGCCGGGCACCATCGAGCAGCTCGAGGAAAACGTGGTGGGCTTTGAAAGGGCCCTGGCCGAGCAAAACGAGACCGACCTCTTGGAGATGAACAGCCAGTTCCACGTGCTGCTCTACCAGGCGGCGGGCTCGCCGCTGCTGCTGCGCCTCTTGGGCGAGTTGCAGGAGATCGTGGAGCGCATCTCCCGGGCCATTATCTCCAACATGGAGGCCGGCCTTTGGTCCACCGAGGACCACCGCGAGATCCTGGAGGCGATCAAGGCGGGCCAAGGCGCCCGGGCGGCCAAGCTGGCCCGCCACCACGTGGAGCACGGGGCCCAGTGGATCGTTTCGCGCATGATCGACGAGAAGCTGGAGCTGTAGCCCCATGAACAAGGCGCTGTATTTCGTCTACGCCGGCGGGGTGCTGCACATAGGCTGGGCGGTGTTCCATCTGCTGTTTCCCCGCGTGTTCAAGTGGGCCAAGGCCCTGGAGCCCCTGGACCCGGTGAACCGGGGCATCATGCAGATCATCAACCTGTGTCTCACCTTCTACTTCGCGGTGGCGGCCTACTTGTCCCTGGCCTTTGGGCCGGAGCTCTTGGGCACCCCCTTGGGGCGCAAGCTATTGGCCGTGTTCACCGCCTTCTGGCTGTTTCGCCTGGCCTTGCAGCAGCGCTTTTTCCGCATGGTTCACCCCGTGTCGCTGCTCCTGAGCCTCGCCTTCCTCATAACCATGCTGGCCTACGGCCTGCCCTTGGTCTGGGCGGGCCGCTAGAGCGGGCCTCATAACCATAGAGAGAAAATCATGGCCGACATCTTCACTCCCTGGCAGATCAAGGACCTCACCATCCCCAACCGTCTGGTGCGCAGCGCCACCTGGGAGGGCCTGGCCGGCCCGGACGGAGAGCCCACCCACGAGCTGATCCTGGCCACCGCCGCCCTGGCCGAGGGCGGCACCGGGCTGATCATCACCGGCTACGCCTATGTCTCGCCCGACGGGGTGGGCCTGATGCGCCAGAGCGGGGTGCACATCGACGCCTTGGTGGGCCCCCTTACCCGCGTCAGCGACGCGGTGCACAAGTCAGGCGGCCTGGTGGCCATGCAGATCGTGCACGCGGGCGGCCAGACCAAGTCCGAATGGATGAACGGCCTCCAGCCGGTGGGTCCCTCGGACTACTTCAACCCGGCCTATGAGCAGCAGGTCAAGGGCATGAGCCGGGACCGCATCGAGGACATCGTCGACGACTTCGCCCGGGCGGCGGCGCGGGTAAAGGCGGCCGGTTTCGACGCGGTGGAGCTGCACGGGGCCCACGGCTATTTGATCAACCAGTTCTTGAGCCCCATCACCAACCAGCGCGAGGACGACTACGGCGGCAGCCTGGCCAACCGGGCCCGCTTCGCCTACCAGGTGCTGGACCAGGTGCGCCGGGCGGTGGGCCCCAACTACCCGGTGTTCATAAAGCTAAACACCACCGACGCGCTGGAGGGCGGCCTGACCCTGGAAGACGCCCTGGTGGTGGCCAAGGGTCTGAGCGACCGGGGCATAGACGCCATCGAGGTGAGCGGCGGCACCCCGGCCTCGGGCAAGCTCTCGCCCTCGCGGGTGGTAAAGAAGGCGGAGCAGGAAGGCTATTTCCTGGACAACGCGGTGGCGGTGAAAAACGTGGTCTCCTGCCCGGTGATCTGTGTGGGCGGCTGGCGCTCCAAGGCGCGGGTGGAGGCGGCCCTGGACCAGATCGACGCCGTGGCTATGAGCCGGCCCTTCATCCGCCAGCCCGACCTGGCCAACCGCTGGAAGGCCGGGGAGACCCAGGCCACCTGCATTTCCTGCAACCAGTGTTTCGAGGTGGGGCGCAAGCAGGGCCTGGGCTGCGGCCAGGAACTGAAAAAGCAAAAAGCTTAAGCCCCAGCCCCCGTGGCCCCGGGCAAGGTATCGCATCATGCATGAACTTGAGGGTGCGCTGGAGGCGCTGGGCTTGGGGCCCTGGTTCCGGGAAAGGCTCGACCCCGGGCTGGCCGGGGGCTTTTCGCTGGCCCGCGTGGCGGCGGTGGACAAGGACTCCTGCCTGGTCAACACCGGCACCAAGGAGGTGCAGGCCCAGCTTACCGGAAAGATGCTCTGGGCGGCGGATTCCTCCCTGGACTACCCCTGCGTGGGGGACTGGGTCTATGTGCAGCTGTTGGATGACGACTCCTTTGCCGTGGTCCACCAGATCATGCCCCGCAAGACCAGCCTGGCCCGCAAGACCTCGGGCAAGAAGGTGGATTTTCAGCTGATCGCGGCCAACGTGGACGTGGCCTTCGTGGTGCAGGCCCTGGGCCGGGACTTCAACCCCAACCGGCTGGAGCGCTATCTGGTCATGGCCAACCAGGGCGGGGTGAGGCCCGTGGTCCTGTTGAGCAAGAGCGACCTGTTCTCGCCCGAAGAGGTGGCCGCCAAGACGGAGGAGATACGGGCCCACGCCTCGGATGCCCGGATCATGGCCTTCAGCAACCTGACCGGACAGGGCCTGGACGAGGTCTTGGGGCTGATGAAGGCCGGGACCACCTATTGCCTGCTGGGCTCCTCGGGCGTGGGCAAGACCACCTTATTGAACAACATGCTGGGTGAGGGGGGTTTCGCCACGCGAGATGTGAGGATCAAGGACGAAAGAGGGCGTCACACCACCAGCCGGCGCTATCTGATGCGCCTTCCCAGCGGGGCGGTGCTTATCGACACTCCGGGCATGCGCGAGGTGGGGGGGCTTTCGGTGGACGAGGGCCTGAGCGAGACCTTTCGGGAAATCCAAGAGTTGGCCGAGACCTGCCGCTACCGGGATTGCACCCACACCACGGAAAAGGGCTGCGCCGTCCTGGAAGCGCTGCGCGATGAAAGTTTGTCCGTGAAGCGCTATGAGAACTACATGAAGATGGTCCGGGAATCGTCTCACAACCAGATGTCCTATTTTGAAAAGCGGCAAAAGGACAAATCCTTCGGCAAGATGGTCAAAGACGTCATGAAAAGCAAAGGCAAGCGTAGCTGACCCGGCTTGTGGGCGGCGGACGGCCGCGACTGGGGCGGGAATCATGCGGCGGGCTTGCCAATCAGCCAACCGAGTTGGTATCAAGGGTAGGAATACTACCTCAACGGAAAGGGGCCCATGCCCAAGACCAAGCGCAAGCAGGAAAACAACGCCATGGCCGTGGGCCAGGCCAAGCAGGGCCAGCAGCTCAAGGGCCGCCTGTGGCTGGAGCGCGACGGGCAGACCTACCTCTCCTGGGGCCGGGTGGTGCTCCTGGAGCGCATCAAGGACAAGGGCTCGGTCTCCGCGGCAGCCAAGTCCATGGGCATGAGCTTTTCCCACGCCTGGCAACTGGTGGAGAGCATGAACACCCTGGCGCCCGAGCCCTTGGTGGACAAGCAGGCCGGAGGCAAGGGCGGCGGCGGGGCCTGGCTGACCCCGGCCGGCGAAAAGGCCGTGGCCGAGTTCTGGAGCCTGGTCGGCGGCTTCCAGGAGTGGATCGAGGCCCAGAAGCACTAGGGCCAGGCAGGCCTTTTTTATTTGGCTTGCGTTATTCTGCAAAGGGTATAACGTTATTTTTAAAATACAGTCGAGGCTGCCTGCGCCTCGCTAAATCAGCAACCCTTTGAGTAAAGGGAACAAGTCATGCGCCGTTGCTTGGCAATCCTGTTGGGCCTCAGTCTGCTCCTGGCCGGGGCCGCGCCGGTTTTGGCCGCGCCCCAGCCGCTGCTCATTTTCGCCGCCGCCTCCACCACCAACGCGGTGAACCAGATCAACCAGGCCTTTACCAAGGCCACGGGCATCAAGGTGACCGCTTCCTTTGCCTCTTCGGGCACCCTGGCCAAGCAGATCGCCAACGGCGCCCCGGCCGACGTGTTCCTCTCGGCCAACGTGAAGTGGATGGACTATCTGGACAAAGGCGGCAGCCTGGCCCCGGGCACCCGCTCCGACCTTTTGCGCAACCGCCTGGTGCTCATCGCGCCCGCCAAGTCGCCGGTGCAAAGCGTGGCCGTCAAGCCGGCCACCGACCCGCTCAAGCTGCTGGGCAAGGGCGGCTTTTTGGCCATGGGCGATCCGCGTCACGTGCCCGCCGGGGCTTACGCCAAGCAGGCCATGATCACTCTGGGCTGGTGGCCCAAGCTGGACAAGCACCTGGCCCTCACCGCCAACGTGCGCGCCGCCCTGATGCTGGTGGAGCGGGGCGAGGCGGCCCTGGGCGCGGTGTATGCCACCGACGCCAAGATCAGCCAGCAGGTGAACGTGGTGGGCGTGTTCCCGGCCGACACCCACAAGCCCATCGTCTACCCCGTGGCCCTGGTCAAGGAACGGGACAGCCAGGCGGCCAAGCGCTATCTGGAGTTCCTGCGCGGTCCCCAGGCCAAGGAGGCCTTCGCGGCCTTTGGATTCGAGGCATACAAGAAGTAGCTGATTTGCTGACCCCATTCGAGACAGAGGCCCTCAGGCTCAGCCTGAAGGTGGCGGGCTGGGCCGTGGCGGGCAGCCTGCCGGTGGGCATTCTCCTGGCCTGGCTTTTGGCCCGGGGCCATTTTCCGGGCAAGTCGCTCTTGGACGGCCTGGTGCATCTGCCCCTGGTGCTGCCCCCGGTGGTCACCGGCTACATGCTCCTGTTGCTCCTGGGCCGCAAAGGCGCGGTGGGGGCCTGGCTGCACGACACCCTGGGCATTTCCCTGGCCTTCAACTGGAAGGGGGCGGCCCTGGCCGCGGCGGTGATGTCCCTGCCGCTGCTGGTGCGGGCGGTGCGCCTGTCCGTGGAGAGCCTAGACCAGGGCCTGGAGCAGGCGGCGCGTACCCTGGGGGCCGGGCCGGTGCGCACCTTCTTCAAAGTCTCGCTGCCCCTGGTGTTGCCCGGCGTGCTCACCGGCGCGCTGTTGGCCTTTGCCCGCAGCCTGGGCGAATTCGGGGCCACCATCACCTTTGTCTCCAACATCCCCGGCCAGACCCAGACCCTGCCCCTGGCCCTGTACTCCCTGGTGCAGATGCCCGGCGGCGAGCAGGGGGCGCTGCGCCTGTGCATCATCGCGGTGCTGGTTTCCCTGGCCGCG
Source organism: Desulfarculaceae bacterium (assembly GCA_020444545.1). Taxonomy (NCBI): domain Bacteria; kingdom Pseudomonadati; phylum Thermodesulfobacteriota; class Desulfarculia; order Desulfarculales; family Desulfarculaceae; species Desulfarculaceae bacterium. The sequence continues at coordinate 584,406 of JAHLKT010000002.1, forward strand.
CTGTTGGTCTCGGAGTTCATCAACCGGCGCTGGGCCGCCCGGCTGAAGGGCTGACCATGCTTAGCTTCAACGCCCGCAAAAAGCTGGGGTCGTTCGACCTGGAGGCCTCTTTCACGGCCAAGCCGCGTTCCATCACCGCCTTGTACGGCCCCTCAGGCGCGGGCAAGACCTCCATGGTCAACATTCTGGCGGGCTTATTGAAGCCCGACGCGGGCCGGGTGGTGCTGGGCGAGCGGGTGCTCTTCGACTCCCAGGCCAAGGTGAACCTGCGGCCCGAGCGACGGCGGGTGGGCTGCGTGTTCCAGGACGGCCGTTTGTTCCCCCACCTAAGCGTGCGCTCCAACCTGCTTTTCGGGCACAAGCTGGTGCCGCCGGAGCGCCGCCGTTTGGAGCTGAACGAGGTGGTGGGGCTGATGGGCATCGGGCACTTGCTGGAGCGCAGGCCCGCCACCCTGTCCGGCGGCGAGAAGCAGCGGGTGGGGGTGGGGCGGGCCCTCTTGACCAGCCCGGAGCTGCTCTTGATGGACGAGCCCCTGGCTTCTCTGGATCAAGAGCGCAAGAACGAGGTGCTGCCCTTCCTGGCCCGCCTTCCGCGCGAGCTGGACATACCCATCGTTTATGTCAGCCATTCAATCGAGGAAATAGAATTCCTGGACGCCAAGCTGATCGCGGTGCGTGGCGGCCGGGCCGAGGCGGCCGGCTAGGCCCGTTTGGCGCGTCGGGAGCGGCGGCGCAGGCCCCAGAACAGGCCGCCCGCCGAGGCGGTGAGCAGGAGGGTGCCCGGCTCCGGGGCGGCCCCCGAGGGCAGGGTGGAGCCGCTGAAGCCCTGGAAGCTGATGAGCCCGCCCGTGCCGGTGGTGCCGCCGCTGGTTATGCGAATGGAGGTCAACTCCAGGCCCACCTGGGCCGAACCGTAGCCCTGGGTCCTGCTGATAAAGCTATCGCCCACCCCGGTGGACCAGGTTACGCCGTCCAGAGAGTAGGCCCAGCGCTCGTCACTGCCCAGGTGGGTGTAATCCAGGGAGTCCAGGCGCACCGGCTGGCCGAAGGCCAACTCCAGGTAGCCTTTGTTCTTGTCCATGGCCCCGTAGCCGGTGCCGGTGTTGACCACGAACCCCAGCCCATCGCTGTTGGGGTCGTAACTGCCCAGGCCCCGCGAGTCCACGTAGACCAGGGAGGATTCCTGACCCTGGTAATAGGCGGTGAGGCTCCACTGCAAACCGCCCAAGTTGCCGTTGAGGCTGGTGGGGCCGGAGTAGCGGGCCTGGTTGCCGCTGGTGGATACCACGTTCCAGGACGAGGTTATGGCCGAGGCCAAATCAGCCACGCTGAATTGGAAGGAGTCGGCTCGGGCCGCGCCGGCGGCCGGCAGGCTCAACACCATGGCCAACAGGGCTATGTGTAAGGCTAAGCGCATGTCTTTTCTTGGAAATCCTCTCACATCCCGATTGTGGTCCGCGAGGCCGTCCGTGTCAAGCACGGGCGGGATTTATTTGCCCAAGGCGGGGTCGCGCGGGGCCGATTGACCGGGGAAGCCGCGGGCGGCTATATTGCCAGCAACCACCAATAAATTTGAGGGATTTCTATTCAGCGGGAAACCGATTTAGGCATCAGCGATACAGGCTCTGGTCCGCCTCCCAAGTCCATAGGGGACGCAACTGCCCGCCATACTTGCAAAAGAGGAGTGAGTCCATGAAAAAAGCCATCGCTTGGGGAATATTATTATCCTGGTTGCTACTAATGGCCCCAAGCGTGTCCCAGGCCATGTGTGCCTACAATGACGCCAAGCACCGGGTGACCGCCTCCTTCATCTGCGGCTGGGGCTGCATCAACACCTGGTCCATGGGCGTGGGTGAGCACGATTGCCGTCCCAGCAAGGGCGGGACTCTCAAAGTCACCTACATCGACACAGAGCACTTTCCTTTCATGGAATGCGATGTCTACAACATCGATGCTCACGGGTACGTGAAAATTTATGAAGATAAATTAATCAACTACTCCTCTAACGGCAGCGTCAAAGAAGTTGTCCAATGTGTGGATGGGTCTGCGCACAAATAGTGAGGCGTGGCAGGCTCAGCGCTTTCCTTCCGAGTAGGCGCCCACCAGCTCGCTCCTGAGATTCCCCACCTTCACCAGGGCCTGCTCCACGGCCATGGTTTCGGCATGGGTCATGGCCCGCCGCAGATGGGGGCACACGTAGTGCAAGCAGGCATAGGGACGCGCGTTCCAAGGCAGGGCGCAGCCGCCAACTTCCAGGAAAGGGCAGCCCCGCATCCGGGCGCTGGGGTAGGGTAGGCCCTCGGGCGCCAGAGCGGCCATGAGGATCAGGTCGCTGGTGTCGATGAGGCCCCGCCGGCTGATGCGCACGCAGCAGGGGCGGGAGCACTTGGGGCACAGGGAGGGGCAGTGGCGCGCGAAGACCTCGCGGGGCAGCTTCAGCCGGGCGTCGATGCGCGCGACCAGGGCCCGGGCCGGGGCCTGCGTGGGCGCGGCCAACTCCTCGGCCAGGCTCTGCAGCCGCTGCTTCCAGCGGCGGGGGCTGAAGGGAAACTTACTCAGACTAATAGCTCAAACCCACCCGCGAGCGCACCAGGTCCAGGGTCTTGACCGCCTCGGCCCGGGTTTTGTCCGCGCCCTTGGCCATGATCTCGCGCACATAGTCCAGGTTGTTCGCCAGCTCGGCCCGCTTGTCGCGGTAAGGCGCGAAGTACTCCCACATGCGGGCGAAGAGCTCCTTCTTGACCGTGCCGTAGCCCAGGCCGCCGGCCCGGTAGCGCGCCGTCAAGTCGGCCTTTTCCTCGGGCGTGAGGAACAGGCTGATCAGGGCGAATACGTTGCACTTGTCCGGGTCCTTGGGGTCTTCCACCGGGGTGGAGTCGGTGACGATCTTCATCACCTTTTTCTTGAGGTACTTCTCCGGCGCGAAGATTTCCAGGGTGTTGCCGTAGCTCTTGGACATCTTCTGCCCGTCGATGCCGGGGATGACCGCGGTGTCGTCCTCGATCCAGGGCTCGGGCACGGTGAAGGTCTCGCCATAGGCGTTGTTGAACTTGATGGCGATGTCGCGGGTGATCTCCAGGTGCTGCTTCTGGTCCTTGCCCACGGGCACCGCGTCGGCCTGGTAGAGCAGAATGTCGGCGGCCATGAGGACCGGATAGGAGAACAGGCCGTTGTGGGGCTGGAAGCCCTTGGCGATCTTGTCCTTGTAGGAGTGGGCCCGCTCTAAGAGCCCCACCGGGGTGTGGTTGTTCAGGATCCAGGTGAGCTCGGTCACCTCGGGCACATCGCCCTGCACCCAGAAGAAGGCCTTGTCCGGGTCCAGGCCCAGGGCCAAGAAATCCAGGCACGCGTTCATGGTGTCGGTGGCCAGGCGCTGGCCGTCGTAGACCGTGGTCAGGGCGTGCAGGTTGACCACGAAGCAGAACAGGGTGTGGTCGCGCTGGAACTGGATCATGCGCTGCATCATGGCGAAGTAGTTGGCGATGTGAAGGGTGCCCGAGGGCTGAATCCCCGAAAGAACGCGCATTTGCCTGGTCCTCCTGGTGCGGATTACGAATCAAACAAGCAATATACCCAAGGGGGGAGGGGGCGTCAATCAAAGCGGAGGCAAGGAGGTTTTAAGAGCGGTTAATGAAAGAACGGTTGGCTTTTTTAGAATAGGCTTTGAAACTTTTTATAGTCACCCGCTTTGAGCAGAGATTGCTTCGCTGCGCTCGCAATGACAGGGGTTGTCATTGCGAGGAGCGGCCTTGCCGCGACGCGGCAATCTCTGCCTGCAAAAGGGGGCTCCGACTGACAGCCACCTTTGGTGGCGCCAGGCGGCACCCCACTATTTCATTACCTGCTTTTTGCGCTGCTTGATCCGCGCCCGATTACTCCAACCCCAGCTCCCCCCGCAGCCGCTCGCTCAACTTCTTGATCAACTCAAACGCCTTCTCCACGGTCGCCCCGCCGTCTGGGTTGACCAGGCAGCAGGTGGCCGGGGACAGCAGCCCCTGCGCCAGGATCAGCTCGCGGTCCAGGCCGCGCCGCTCCAAAAAGCTCCACAGATCCAGCAGCATGTTGTAGAGGCTGTCCAGGCTCTCGGCCGAGAAGGGCTCGATGTTGGTGGGGGTGATGCCCCAGACCAAGGTTCCGCCGCGCTCCAGGAACTTCTTGATGGCCCCCGCGTAGGAGGTGAACACCTCGCCGTTGGAGTACACGTCCAGGGACAGCACGTCGATATCCAGCTTTAGCAGGAAGTCCCAGTCCACGTTGCCGCAAAGATGCACCCCCCGGGGCCGCTCGATGGCTTCGAAAAAGGCCGCCATGTCCGTGGCCGCCTGCACGTCGCTGTAGCCCGACAGGCCGCTGAAAATGAACTGGAGGCCCGGCTCGTCGATGAACATGAAGGCGTTGGGGTTCACCTCTTTGAGCCGCGCCAGCTGGGTGTTCACCCGGTGAGCCATGAACTCCAGCATGAAAGGCCGCACCGTGTCGTCAAAGAGTATGGGCCGGTCGTCCTGGTCCTTCACGTTGAGCCCGAAGCTGATGGGCCCCTCCAGCTGCCCCCGGATGGCGGGACGCTCGGCCAGGTCCAGCTCCAGAAAGCGGTGATACACCGCCGAATAGGGCCCGGTGATGTCGAAGTACTCCGGCTGGTCCATGTGGGCCATGGTCTCTTCGAACTCGGCCAGGAACTTGTCCATGGAAAAGGCGAGCGTCTGCTTGTCCATGTCCAGGACGATGCCCGGGAAGTGCTCCGAGGCCTGCACGTACATGTCCTCGTAATAGCTGACGTGCGGCAGCTGGGGCCAGAAGGGCACGTCCAGGCTCAGGGCCAGCTCCAGGGCGCGGTCCACGTCCTTGTGAGGCATGACCGCCATGGCCGTGGTCAACAGGTTGCCGGGTATGGGCATGGGGAGGCCTTTCTAGGTCTTGGGGGTGGCCGGCTTTTCCGCCGCCTCTTGCAGATACTGGCTCTTGATGGCGGTGATGTATTGCCAGTGGGTCTTGCGGGGCCGGGTCATGCGTTGCTCCAGGCAGCACTCCGCGCACCAGGTGCGGCCCTGGTGGCCATACTCCTCGCCAGGGGCGATCGCCTGTCCGCAACCCGCGCATCTGAGAAGCTTCATCGCTTCGTCTCCCGTCTTAGGTGTCCCACTCCGGCTTGAACTTGTTCATGAAGCTGCGGTCCAGATAGTCCTTAAAGGCGAAGGCCAGCTTGCCCTGCACGATGAAGCCCCACTTGTGCAGGATGCCCATCCCGCCGCCCAGGTTGTAGATGAGCAGATAGGCCCCTTGGGGCTCAAAGTCCTGGAGCTCGCCGCCGGTCAGGCGCGCCTTGAGGTTATGGAGCAGCACCGGGTTCTGGCGCACCGCGAACACCCCCACCTTGTCCAGGGGGCGGGGCTCGAAGTAGATGCAGTCGCCCCCGCCGAAGATGTCGGGGTAGTCCGAGCATTGCAGATACCGGTTGACCATGAGCCCGCCGTCCGGCCCCACGGGCAGGCCCGAGGGCCCGAACAGGGGGCGGGGCTTTACTCCGGTGACCAAAAACACCATGTCGTGCTCAAAGGCGCGGCCGTCGTCCAGCTCCACCCGGGCCGAGCCCACGTGCTTGGCGTAGCTGCCCTCGATGATCTCTATGCCGCGTTGGGCAAACACCTCGCGGGCGCGGGAGGCCACGCCCGAGGGCGCCCGCTTGAGGAACTTGCTCCCCGCGTAGATGCGCACCGCCGCGCCTTTGCCGCCGTTCCTGCGGGCCACGGCCCAGGCGTTGCCCCCAATCTCCAGCGAGGCCGGGCCCCCGCCCACCACCCCGATGTCCACCATCCGGTCGCGGGCTAGCTCCTCGATGCGCCAGCGCGCCTCCAACAGATTTTCGATGGGCTTGACCCTATAGACCCTGGCCTCGCGCTCCACGGTCTCGTCGGGGATCGAGCTGCCCGTGTTGCAGGAGAGCACGTCGTAGGGCACCGCGCCGTTGTTCTGGGTCAGCACCTTTTTGGCCAGGGGGTCGATGCCGATCACCTTGTCTTGCAGGAACACCCCGCCCGCCCGCTCCACCATGGCCTGCACCGGGAAGCTGATGTCCTCTGGCTGGTAGGTGCCGCCCAACATGCCCGGGCCCAAGCCCGAGTAATAGTGGCGAGCTCCCGGCCCGATCACCGTTACCTTCACCCCCTGGCCGACGATCTCGGCCAGGCTCTGCAACACCATCATGTGGGCGTGGCCCGCTCCGGCTAGCACCAGGCGCTGAGACATGCGGCCTCCGTGATTTTGGCTGATTCGCGCTTGTCCATGCCTAGATTGTACGCGAGGCGGGCTATGGGGCACAAAAGGTTGGGCCGCATTTCGGCGCGCTCAGCGCACCGGCCCCTTGAGCGCGGCGGGCGGGGTGCGGCTGCCCGTTGCTCCCGGGAAGTAGGGAGCCACGAAGGCCTTGCGCTTTTCCGCGAGCAGTCGGTCGGCCGCCTCATGGAACTTCACGTAGCGCTTTTTGCACTCGTAGAAGCCGTGCCACCAGGCATAGTCCGGGGCCATCATGGCCGTGCCCATGCGGGCCCGGCGGCCCTCGTGGTGCCACAGCTCGTAGAACTCGACCCACAGGGGGCTCCGGAATAAGGCGTCCCGGGCCATGAGGCCCTGGGCGTAGAGCTGGTCCAGCTTGGCCTTGCTGGGCGCGTAGTAGACCTGGTTGTAGTCCTTGATCACTCCGTCCATCTGCTCGTAATGGCTGAGCACCCATTGCTCGCCGTGGCATTGCAGGCACACGGCCTGCATTTGGGCACGGGCCTTTTGCCAGGCCACCGGCGAGGGCCAGGGCTTGAATTCGGAGGGCCGGATGGTCAGGGGCGTTTGCAGCTCCCAGGAGAGGCGCTCGCCCACGTCGTGGGTGGTGAGCACGCTGCCCGAGCCGCTCATGTGGCAGGCGGCGCAGGTGGGCGCGCGGTAGTCCACCCCCGGCGTCCAGGCGCCGGGCGCGGCGTCGAAGTTCCAGGTGGTTCCGGCCGAGCGGTAGATGGCCCCGTGCTTGGACTCGGCGTAGATCTCCTTTTGGGGATGATCCGGGCCCAGGTGGCACTGGCCGCAGGTCTCGGGCTGGCGCGCCTCGGCCAGGGAGAAGCGGTGCCGGGTGTGACAGGCCGCGCAGGAGCCCCAGGAGCCGTCCAGGTTGAGGCGTCCCACCCCCACGTTGGGCCAGGTCAGAGGGTCCAGCTTGCCGTCCGCGCCCAGCTTGAGCACCGTGCCGTGGCAGTGGAAGCAGCCCGTGGCCCGCTCCAGGCCGGAGTTGAGGCCGTAATTGAGCCAGGGATCGATGGCCCAGATGATCTTCAGGGTCGCGGCGTGTTTGCTCCTCGCGTACTGCTTGGCTTCGTCCGGGTGGCAGCGGGAGCAGTCCTTGGGCGTGACCACCGGGCTGACCGGCGCGCGGAAGCGGCCCTGGGCCCAAGGGCCGTCGCCTTTGGCGTAGACTTTGTAGTGGGCCTGGTCCACGTCCGGGTCGCTGGCCTCGGCCTGGTGGCAGTGCAAACAGCTCACCTTGGCCGAGGCGTGGCGCGAGCGCACCCAGTCGGCGTAGATGCCCGGGGTGGCTTTCTTGTGGCACTCGATGCAGGCCTTGGCCGCGTCGGGCCTAAAGGGCTGAGCCGCGTTGGCCAGGGGCGGGCCCCAGTTCCACCAGGCCAGACACAGGAGCACGCCCACCATGGCCCCCAGGACCACGTAGGAGAGCACCACCAGCAGCCGGGCGGTGGGTCCCAGCTCGGGGCCTGCCTTGGCCTCGGCCGGGGCCACGGGCCCCAGCTTGGGCAGGCGCTCCAACACCTCGGGGCCGTGGGGCGCGGCGGCCAGGGCCTCGGTGAGGTCCTCTCCCGCTTGGTGGCGGCGCATGTGCTCGCCGCCGGGCCACAGCTTGCTGTTTGATACGTCGTAGGCCTGGCCGTCGTATATCAGGTGGGTGGGCCATTCGGGGTGGCTAGCGCCGGGGGAGGGGGCCTGGGCCGCCTGGTCCGCGTCCTGCTTGAGATGGCGGTGGATATAGGTGTTCACCAGCACCGCGATGAACAGCATCACCAGGAACAAGCCCACCTTGATCAGCAGCACGATGCCGAAGGTGGTGTTGACCAGCGAGGCCCAGGTGGGCACCCGGAGCCAGGTGAGCGCCGCGCCGGTTATGGCCAGGGTGATCATCCCGGCCAGGCCCAGGATGCGCTCGCCCTTGGGCACCCCCTTGCTCAGGGAGCGGGGGCCGATGAACAGGTGGATGTAGAAGATGGCCCCGAACCAGATCACCGCGGCCAGGATATGCAAAAAGCCCGCGCCCAGGGACAGGGCCTCGCGCCACAGGGCGGGCTTGAGCGCCGGGTCCAGGCTGTAGCCCCGGGCCCGGAAGGCGTAGCCCTGAGGGGTGAGGGTGGAGCCGCCGTCCGGGTTCTCGTGGCAAAAGGCGCAGGACTGGCCGGTCTGGGCCGAGAAATAGGGGGTGGCTCCGGCCGGCAAGGCGGCCAGAATCAGCAGCAACACTGCGCCGCCCAAGGCAGCCAGCAAGAGGCGGGTAGGTCTCATGGCTCCAAAATACAACCCCCGCCCTGCGCTGGGCAAGGCGGGGGGACGGTTATATGGTGATCGGCTACTTCTTGTTTCCGAAGATCTGGGGCGGCTTCTTGGTGCTGCCCGTGGCGCCGGGGAAGTAGGGCGCCACATAGGCCTTCTTGTGGGTGGCGATGAGGTGGTCGGCCTCCTCATGGAACTTCACGTAGCGCTTCTTGCACTCGTAGAAGCCGTGCCACCAGGCGTAGTCCGGGGCCATCATGGCCGTGCCCATGCGCGCCCGGCGGCCTTCGTGATGCCACAGCTCATAGAACTCGTTCCACAAGGGGCTCTTGAAGAAGGCGTCCTTGGGCATGAGGTCCTTGGCGTAGAGCTCGTCCAGCTTCTTCTTGGTGGGTTTGAAGTACACCTCGTTGTAGTCGCGCACCACGCCGTCCAACTGGGCGTAGTGGCTGAGCACCCACTGCTCGCTGTGGCACTGCAAGCAGACGGCCTGCATCTTCTTGCGCTCCTGTTGCCAGGAGCTCTTGGCCGGCCAGGGCTTGAAGTCCTGGGGCCGGATGGTCAAGGGGGCTTGCAGCTCCCAGGAGAGGCGCTCGGTAACGTCGTGGGTGGTGAGCACGCTGCCCGAGCCGCTCATGTGGCAAGCGGCGCAGGTGGGGGTGCGGTAGTCCACTCCGGGGGTCCAGGTGCCGGGGGCTGCGTTGAAGTTCCAGGTGGTCCCGGCCGAGCGGTAGATGGCCCCGTGCTTGGACTCGTCCCAGATCTCGATCTGGGGGTGGTCCGGGCCCAGGTGGCACTGGCCGCAGGTGTCGGGCTTGCGCGCCTCGCTCACCGCGAAGCGGTGCCGGGTGTGGCAGGCCGCGCAGGAGCCCTTGGAGCCGTCCAGGTTGAGCCGCCCCACGCCCACGTTGGGCCAGGTAAGCGGGTCCAGCTTGCCGTCCTTGTCCACCTTTAGCACCGTGCCGTGACAGTGGAAGCAGCCGCTGGTGCGCTCCAGGTCACTGTTGAGCCCGTAGTTGAGCCAGGGGTCGATGGTCCAGATGATTTGCAAGGTGTTGGCGTGCTTGCTCACCGAGTACTGCTTGGCTTCGTCCGGGTGGCAGCGGGAGCAGTCCTTGGGCGTAACCACCCCGGCCACCGGCGCCCGGTACTGGCTGGTGGCCCACTTGTTGTCGCCCTTCTCGTAGACCTTGTAGTGGGTCTGGCTGATGTCCGCCTCGCCCTCCTTGGCCAAATGGCAGTCGGCGCAGCTTATGTTGGCGCTGGCGTGGCGGCTGTTGGCCCAGTCGTCGAAGATACCCGGCGAGACCAGCTTGTGGCACTCGATACAGGCCCGGGCCTGAGGGGACATGCCCCGCACGATGCGGAACTCTTTTACCTTGGGTTGGTTGGGGGCGGCCTGTTCCGCAGCCAGGCCCGCGCCGGGCATCAGGCACCAGGCCGCGAGCAGCAAGGCCATGCCCGCCAGGGTGATCGCCTTTTTCATCTCCCTCCATCCCTTCCGTTGGTGTTTCCGGTCCGAATCTCTCAAAGGTCAGCTGCCGTAGTTGTAGAGCGCCTTGGGCTTGTGCACCAGGGGCTTGTGACAGTCCAGGCAGCGTTTTTCATAACCAGGGCGCGGGTAGAGCACGCTGCGGTGGGCCAGCATGGCTCCGCGCTGTTTGGGCAGGTAGAGGATGTTGCCGTGGCACTTGAGGCAACGGTCGTTGTTGATGTCCGCCCAGGCCTTTTCGCGGGCTTTCTGGCGGTCGTACTTGCCGCCCAGGAAGTGGGCCACCACGTCCTTGATGCCGTGGAAGGTCTTGGCGTAGAAGAAATCGAAGGTCTCGTGGGGAGCGGGCAGATGGCAGTCCATGCACACCGCGCGGAAGCCCTTGTCGTTCACCGCGTGGCTGGAGGTGCGCCAGTCGTTGTACGCGGGCATGATCTCGTGACAGGATGAGCAGAACTCCGGGGTGGAGGTCCGGTACATGCTGTAATAACTGACACTAAAAACCGGGAAGGCCAGGACCAGGCCCAGCACCACGAAAAAAACTGGTTTGAACCAGCGGGCGCGCCAAATTTTGCCTAGCGGAGAATCAGCCATCCCTTACCCCTCGTCAGGTTGGCGCCGCGCTTTAGCGCCGGCGCATGGCTTGATTCCTCTTATTATGAGAGCGCGCGCAATTAAAAGGCAATAGTCAACAAATTAAAATATTTACAAAAAATGTTCACGGCTATTGTGGAAATCTCAAAAGGGGAGGCGCAAATCACTATGAAATTAAAAGGGTTAAAATGCCTAATTTAATGCGGTGATATGTGGCTATAATTTATAAAACAATCATTACTAAGTGTAAATTAATTTCCTCCTCGCAGCGGAGTGTAAATATGGATTTAACACCTCTGTCGGGGCCCGGTGTTAGCATGAATGATAACCATTTCCCCGGACGCCGTGATACGCTTGACAGGCAGCCCGCCTGTCCCTAGTTTATCGATAGCTATTCCTACTTGGATGCGACATGCCGCAAGACCGAAAACCAGACCATGCCCGCCGCGAACTGGTGAGCCTCGCTCCCCTGAACCAGGGGCCCACGCCCGAAGAAGTGGCCACGGCCACCCGCGAGGCGGCCCTGGCCGTGGACGACCTGGCCTGGCTGAAGCCAGGGGACACCGTGTTCATCAAGCCGGTGATCAACTCGGGCAACCCCCATCCCTCCACCACCAGCCCCACGGCCCTGGCGGCCATGGTGCGCCTGCTCCGGGAACGCGGGGCGGGCCGGGTGATCGTGGGCGACATGGGCGGGGTGGAGCATGTGAAGCAGCGGCCCGGCGGGGTGAAGGGCAGCACCCGGGCCCTGGCCGAAAACAACGGCCTGGCTCCGGCGGCCCGCGAGGCCGGGGCCGAGCTGGTGTTTTTCGAGGAGCTGGGCTGGGACGGTTTTTTTGAAGAGCGGCCCGCGCCGGGCTCCCACTGGAAGGGCGGCCTGATGCTGCCCAAGGTCTTGCAGGAGGCGGCGCACATCGTGCTCATGCCGCGCTGCGGACGTCACGTTTTGTTGGGCGCCACCCTGGGGCTAAAGGCGGTGGTGGGCTACATGCGCTTCGACACTCGCCTGGAGTATCACCACCAGGCCCGGAGCATCCAGGAAAAGACCGCCGAGGCCAACACCGTGGCCACCTTGCGGAATAAGCTTCGCCTGGTGGTCACCGCGGCGGACAAGGTCTTGACCACCTTCGGACCGGACAAAGGCTACGTGGCCCAGCCGGAGCAGGGCCTGGTCATCGCCTCGCGCTCTCTGGTGGCCCACGACATGATCTCCCTGGCCTGGCTGGCCCTGAACTGGCAAGAGGCTCCCGCCCGGCACAAGGCGTTCTACAACGACCCCAACGCCAGCCAGGTGGTGGCCAATCTGGCCAACCACTTCGTGGCCGGCATGCTGGGCGGGGTGGGGGCCGGACTGAGCGCCCAGGCTCTGCGCCGGGAGGGGCCGCCCTCGGTGTGGCCCGACCGCGCCCTGGAACGGGCCTGCCAACTGGCGGGCGGCGTGCCCGAGATAGGGTTGATCCCGGCGGGGGAGGGGCTCGACCCGGCCCTCATTAACGGACTGGCCGCCCTGGCCGCCCGGCCCGGGCAAGAGCAGGCCGCCTAGGGCGCATTGCGCGGGGCGGCCAAATGAGGCAACCTTAGATTTAGGATACAAACCCCGGCTCGCCGCGATGCCGCGTCCGCCGGGGCACGGACGACCATCCCACTCAATGGAGCGATAACATGAGCCAGATTCCCATGATCACCTGGAAGTGCACCAAGTGCGGCTACACCTTCAGCGCCGAGCGGCCCCCCGAGACCTGCCCCTCCTGCAATGAGAAGTGCGAGTTCGTGGATGTGAGCTGCTACACCCCGGACTGCGGCGGCACCGGTAGCGACGACCGTTTGGTTTAGGCCCGGCCCATGTTGGTGCTGGGCATCTACGGCAGCCCCCGCAAGGGCGGCAACACCGACCTGCTCCTGGACGCCGCCCTGGACGAGGCGGCCGTGGCCGGGGCCGAGGTGGAGCGGGTCTACTGCCGCCGCCTGAAAATGTCGGGCTGCATCGCCTGCGGCGGTTGCGACGACACGGGCATGTGCGTGCTGGACGACGGCATGCAGGCGGTCTACCCCTACATTCAACTGGCCAAGGCGGTGGTGCTTTCCTCGCCGGTGTACTTCTACGGCCCTCCGGCCCAGGCCAAGGCGCTCATCGACCGCAGCCAGGCCTGCTGGTCGGCCCGCATTTTGGCCAAGACCACGCCCGAGGCGCGCAAGTCCTATGACTCGGGCAAGGGCTACATGATCGCGGTGGGGGCCACCAAGGGCAAGCGCATGTTCGAGTGCATGGAGTTGACCGCCCGCTACTTTTACGACGCCCTGGACATGACCTACGAGGGCGGCCTTCTGGTGCCCGGCGTGGAGGCCAGGGGCCAGGTGGCCGGCGACCAGGGACTCCTGGAGCAGGCCCGCGCTCTGGGACGGCAGATCGTCGCAAGCGGCGAGTAGCCGCCCCCCAAGGAAAGGATTTTCGCTATGTCCAAAGCCCTGATCGTATACGCCACCCGCAGCGGCCAGACCCAGAAAATCGCCGAGATCATCGCCGAGGGCCTGCGCATGAACGGGAGCGAGGTAACCCTCAAGAACGTCACCGAGATCAAGGACGCGGCCCAGCTCAACGGCTACGACGCCTACGTCTTCGGCTCGGCCACCTATCATGGCGAGATGATGCCCTCCATGAAGCAGTTCCTGTTCCTGGCCGAAAAGGCGGAGCTGGAAGGCAAGTGCGGCGGCTCCTTCGGCTCCTACGGCTGGAGCGGCGAGGCGCCCCCGCGCATCTTCGAGACCATGAAGAACATCTTCAAGATGAATATGGGCGGCGACTGCCTGCGGCTCAAGACCGTGGACCTGGAGGGCGGGGTGCCCATGGCCCAGGGATACGGAAAAGATCTGGCCAAAATGACCGCCTAGGCGGCCTAGGACACAACATGTTGGGGCGCGCCGCTCCAGGGAGCGGACGCGCCCGTTTTTTATGACGATTTGGGTTGACAAGGCATTTGGCTTGCCTTTAGTCTGCCCGCAATTGCCAGTGGGCAAGGCATGGTGAAATGACAATTCGGTTGGGGTCTTAACCTGTTTTCTTCACGTGCCGGGGGTGCGGCGCGCCGGAGGTTGAGATGCACCGCTTTGCTCGGTTCACCAGACTGATAGTCCCCGTCCTTCTGCTCCTTCTCCTGGCCAGCCCCGCCGCGGCCGAAGTGGCCGTCACCGGCCAGATCGGCACCTTGGGCCTGCAAGGCCAGTTCACCGCCAACATCAACAAGTATTTCGATGCCAGGATCGGCGTGGGCGCCATGCCCAAGTGGAGCTTTTCGGCGGACGTCAGCGACATCGACTACAACTTCGACATGAGCCTCTACACCCTGGGCGGGTTCGTGGACTACCACCCCATGGCCGGCGGCTTCCGGGTCAGCGCCGGGGTTATCGTCAACAACCACGACATCAACTCCTCGGTGACCCCGGCCAAGGACAAGAGCTACAACATCGGCGGCACCACCTATCCCGGCGCGGCCCTGGGCACCCTGGACGCCAAGGCAGACTTCAACACCCTGGCCCCATATTTGGGCATCGGCTACAACGGGGTTTGGCGGGCCTACGAGCGCCTGTCCTTCACCTGCGAGCTGGGCGTGATGTTCTGGGGCGCACCGCAAGTCAACCTCAGCTCCAACATGTCTTCCGTGGTGCCCGGCCTTAAGCAGTCCTTGCAGCGCGAGGAGAGCGACCTGGAGAGCCAGTTGGATTTCCTGCAGTACTACCCCGTGGCCGCCGTCGGCGTGAGCTGGGCCTTCTAGACCCCGCTCCCACCAAGTAAACAAAAAGCCCCCGCCCGGATTCGGGCGGGGGCTTTCTTTTCGGTGCGCTGCCGGCTACAGGGCCCGCTTGAGGCGCTTGATAAAGCGTAAGTGATGCTTGTCGGCCAGGCCTAAATGGCGGATCAGGTGCAGCTTGGCCTGGTCCTCGATGAACAGCCATGCCAGGCAATAGAGCCACACCAGGCCGATGAGGCTCCAGGGAAGCTGGGCCACCAGGATGCCGAAGCCCACCAGTATGGCCGCCACCACCTGGGTGCCCAAAAGGGCCAGGAGCAAGACCGGGGCGGGCAGGGGAGGCTTGTAAAAGGCCTGACGGGAACGCACCACCAGCAGGGTGAGGTGCCCGGCCACGGTGAGCTTCAGATAGACCAGCGACTGAAGTTGGGGCACGCTCAGGTTCAAATACGAGACCGCCAGCCAGAGCAGGAGGAAGGTCTCCGCCACCCCGATGAGTCCCAGGGTGGTGGCGATGGTCAGCACCCGGCGCATGCGCCAGCGCACCGGTTGAGGGTCCAGCCAGGTGTTGTCATAGGCGATGGTCATGATGGGCAGGTCGTTGAGTAGCGCCAACAGGATCACCAGCACCGTGGTGGTGGGGTAGAAGTTGAAGGCCAGCATGGCCAGCACCACGAAGAACATCACCCGGATGGTCTCGGTGATGCGGTAGATGGCATAGGAGTTCATGCGCTCGAAAATCTGGCGAGCCTGCTCCACTGCCTTGACGATCACCGAGAGCCCCGGCGCGGCCAGCACCAGCGAAGCCGCCGCCCGGGCCGCATTGGTGGCCCCGGACACGGCCACCCCCACGTCGGCCTGTTTGAGGGCCGGGGCATCGTTGACCCCATCGCCGGTCATGGCCACCAGGTGGCCCCGCTGCTGCAGGGCCTTGACGATGCCGAACTTGTGCTCCGGGAAGACCTGGGCGAACCCCTCGGCCTGCTCGATCTTCTCGCCCAGGTCGCGCGAAATCTGCTCCGGGTCTGCATTCTGCCCGAATATCTCCTCGGCCGAGAGAATATTGGACTTCATGCCCAACTGGTGGGCGATCTCCCGGGCGATGGCCAGGTGGTCGCCGGTGACCATCTTCACCTCGATGCCCTGCTTCTGGGCCAGCTCGATGGTGGAGGCCGAATCCTCGCGGGGCGGGTCGTACAGGGGCAACATCCCCAGGAACTGCCAG